>JBGSTC010000006.1:0-196285 GCA_041736705.1 Erysipelotrichaceae bacterium | reverse complement strand
ACTGGATCTGTTTCCATTATAGTCCTTTTCCCTTCCTTCGATCAAAAAAATCACCGAATTTCTTCGATGATTTCGTTTGTCTTCATTCATTTTACTTCAGTTTGAAAATCTGTGCATTTACTCTTAACATTGACCCTGTTTGTTTGCTTCGGTCTCGTTACTTATCCTTCGCCCTTGGATGTGCGCTCAAATAGGCGCTTTTCAAGCGGTCGACCGTGACATGCGTGTAGATCTGGGTCGTACTGAGGTGGGCGTGTCCCAAGAGTTCCTGCACGATGCGCAGATCGGCGCCGTTGTCGAGCAGATGGGTCGCGAAGGAATGGCGCAGCATATGCGGATGCACGGTCTTGTTGAGACCGGATTGTAGGGCGTATTTGTCGAGCAGGTACTGGATTCCCCGGGGCGAGAGCGCCTTATGGGTATGGTTGATGAAGACGAAATCGCTCTTCAAGCCATCCAGCAGGAAAGGTCGTGCCTGGTTGATGTATTCTTTCAGAAGTTGACCGGCATAGGGATAAAACGGAACGATGCGTTCCTTTGATCCTTTCCCTTTGATCCGTAGAATCCGTTGGTTCAGATCGACATTCTGCATTTTCAATTGCGAAGTCTCGCCGACACGAAGACCGGAAGCATACATCAGTTCCAGCATGGCGCGATCGCGTTTCCCTTCAGGCGTCGCGGTGTCGATCGCACTGAACAGGCGTTCGATTTCTTCAAACAAGAGGAAATCCGGGAGCATCTTCGCTCCCCGGGGCGCGCGGATCCGGTTGAACGGATTCGCCGCCGCTTTTCCGTTGAGCACCAGATAATTGAAGAACGACCTCAATCCGGACAAATTCCGGTTAAGGGTGCTGCTCTTCAGCACCGTCTTCTGTTCACCGGAAAGATAGGCGATGTAGCGTTTCGCGACGGCCTTATCGACTTGGTTCCAGTCTTGAAGTTCGATTTCATGCAAAAACACCAGAAAACGACTCAGATCACGGCGATAGGCATCCGCGGTATGGCTCGATCCGGTGTTCTTGTTTAAGATATAGGTTAGAAAGCGTTCGATTTCTTGTTCCACTGGGTTTCGGTTTCCACAAACGATTCGACCTGTTTCAGTGCTTGTCTGACGAGCGCTTCTTTCCGGTCGGCTTTGTCTGTTTTTTCTTTCAAAACCATTATACCAAAATTCGCGTTCATCGGTTGAAAGGATGCGGGGTTGGCGGTCGCGATGTATTGCGCCATGGCGCCGATCATGCAGGTGGCGCCAAACTCGAAGGTCTTTCCTTCGACAAGCCAATGCGCCATGTTGATACCCGCCATCAAACCGCTGGCGGCGGACTCCACATACCCTTCGACCCCGGTCATCTGTCCGGCGAAGAACCAATTCGGATTGTCCTTGAATTGATAGCTTTGTTTCAATAGTACTGGCGACTTGAGATAGGTGTTGCGGTGCATGACGCCGAAACGCGCGAACTCGGCGTTCTGTAAGCCCGGGATCATGCGTAGGATGCGTTTTTGCTCACCCCAGGTCAGATGCGTCTGAAAACCCACGATGTTGTAGAGTGAAGCCGCGGCGTCGTCCTGACGCAGTTGGACGACCGCATAGGGACGGACTCCGTCCTTCTCCAGTCCGACCGGTTTCATCGGTCCGAACAATAATGTCTGAGGTCCCCTGCGCGCCATTTCTTCAAACGGCATGCACCCTTCGAAATAGATTTCTTTCTCGAATTGACGAAGCGGCACTTTCTCGCTACGCAGAACCGCATCGTAAAAAGCGTCGAACTCGGCTTTGGTCATCGGACAGTTGACGTAATCCCCGTCCCCTTCGTCGTATCTTGATTTTGAATACGCGATGCTGAAGTCGATCGAATCTTTTTCGATGATCGGAGCCGCCGCATCGTAGAAATACAACGATTCATTGTGGATGATTGTCTGGATCGCACTCGCCAAGGCATCGGAAGTCAGCGGACCGCTTGCGATGATGGTCGGTTCATCGGGGATTTCGGTCACTTCTTCCTTGATGACCGTAATCAAAGGATGATTGGATACCTTTTCCGTAATGTAGCGGGAGAACGCGTGGCGGTCGACCGCCAATGCGATACCCGCCGGTAAGGAAGTCGCATCCGCGGATTCCATGATCAAGGAACCTAAACGGCGCATTTCTTCCTTCAGAAGTCCGACGCCGTTGGTGATACTGTTGGATCGCAGCGAATTGGAACAGACCAGTTCGGCGAAATCTTCGCTCGTATGTGCCGGCGTCGATTTGACGGGGCGCATCTCATGCAGGATGACCGGGATATCGCGTTTCGCGAGTTGCCATGCGGCTTCGCTACCGGCTAAACCGGCACCGATCACATGGACGGGTTTCATGCTTCCTCCGCTTTTTCCTGATCGGATTTCTTCACGTAGGGGATGTTTTCGATGTGTTTGCATTTCGGGAAGGTCGAACAGCCGTAAAAGAAGCGGCCGTAGCGGCTTTTGCGTTTCACCAGGAAACTGCCGCATTCCGGACAAATCTTGTCCGTGAGTTCGACTTCGGGTTTATCGCTAGGGATCTTGGCGGTGTATTTGCATTCCGGATAGGTGCTGCAGGAAATGAAACGTCCGAAGCGACCGTTGCGGAAAACCAAAGGCTTCGTGCACAGCGGACAATCGTCGCCCGTCAGTTCAGGGGCGATCTTTTCCATCGTGGTATCGGCTTTCTCGACCAAGGGGATGAAATTATCGTAGAAGGTTCGCAACGCGAGTACGGAATCCCGTTTTCCCTCGGCGATTTCATCGAGTTCGTTTTCCATCTCGGCCGTGTAGTCGACGTTGATGATGGTGGAGAAATGCTGTTCGAGTTGTTCGTCGGTCAAAACGCCTTGCGGTGTCGGCACGAAAAACTTCATTTTCGAGGTCCCGGTCTTTTCCAAGGTCACATAAAGACGCTGCTGGAGGGTATCGATGATGGTCGCATAGGTGGACGGACGTCCGATGCCCTTTTCTTCCATCGCCTTGATCAATCGAGCTTCGCTGTAACGAAGCGGAGGTTCGGTGAAATGCTGTTTCCCTTCGATCGATTTACTGTCGAGATTCTCCCCTTCATCCAACAGCGGCAACATTCTTTCTTTCGTCTGTTCATACTCGCCATAAGCCTTCAGATACCCGTCGAACTTCAGATGGGATCCGGTCGCGGCGAAATCCAGGCCGTTCTGTGTCAACGTGACGCTGACGACATCGCTGGCCGCTGGGCTCATCAAGGAAGCCAAGGCACGGGCATAGATCAGTTTATAGAGTTTGTATTCATCGCTGGTCAAATAGTTCTTGACGCTCTCGGGGGTATATTCGATGTTGGTCGGACGTATGGCTTCGTGGGCGTCCTGCGAACTCTCGTCGTTTTTGACGCGATAATTCCCCACATACTCTTTTCCGTATTCATTGAGGATATAGGACTTGACGCTCTCCACGAACCCGCCGCTCAAACGCGTCGAATCGGTACGCATGTAGGTAATCATCCCTTCCTGACCATCCTTCAAAACAACCCCTTCATAGAGTTTCTGCGCCGTACGCATCGTCTTCTTCGCGCTGAAATTCAGTTTGTTGGCGGCTTCTTGCTGAAGCGTGGAAGTGATGAACGCCAGTTTGGGGTCTTTATTGCGGGTTTGTTTGCGGATCGATTTGATGAGGAACCCGTCGTTAAGACGTTCAAGGATCAAATCCGTTTCCGCTTTGTTTCCAAGATGCGCCTTCACCCCGTCGATTTTCTCAAGGACCGCATCGAATTCCTGACTGTCCTTTTCGAAAACGGCGTGGATCGTCCAGTATTCTTCCGCCTTAAACGCCGCGATTTCTTTTTCACGCAGTACGATCAGTTTCAATGCGACCGACTGGACCCGTCCGGCGGATTTCGACTTGATTTTATTATAGAGGAGCTTAGAAAGTTTAAACCCGATGATCCTGTCAAGGATCCGGCGCGTCTCTTGGGAATGGACGAGGTCCATATCCAATTTACGCGGTTGATGGAAGGCTTCAAGGACGGCGTTCTTCGTGATTTCATTGAAAACGACACGGTTGACCAGATTGGTATCCAAGCCGAGTTCATCCGCCAAGTGCCAGGAGATCGCTTCCCCTTCGCGGTCGGGGTCGGTGGCGAGATAGACGCCGTCGCTCTTTTTTGCCTTGGCTTTGAGCGATTTGACCACGTCGGTCTTGTCTTTACTGATGGTGTAGGTCGGTTTGAAGTCGTTTTCCACATCGACCCCCAAGCCGCCTTTTCCACGGGTCGCAAGATCACGGATATGTCCCTTGGAAGAGACGACTTCGAAGTCGGCCCCCAAGTATTTCTCAATCGTTTTGGATTTGGAAGGTGATTCCACAATCACGAGTTTTTTCATAGCGAGACTCCTTTACTATCGGGTTATAGTTTGAAACAGAACACAACCTTTGTCAACCCTAACTTTTTATATGATGTCTAAATCAGCCAGGTTTGTCAACATCGTCGCCCCTTGCTGAAGTAAAAGGTTGCATCCCGCCCCTTCTTGACTATTAAAAGGGTATGGGACGCAATAGACCTCCCGTCCGAGTTCCAGCGCTTCCTTAACCGTCAGCATCGTTCCGCTCTTGCACTTCGCCTGCGTGACGACCAAGCCTTTCGTCGCGAGCGCGATCATGCGGTTGCGATAGGGAAAATGATGGCGCAAGGGCTTGGTTTTACCGGGATATTCCGATACGACCAGTCCCTGCCTGCAAATCCGCCGATAAAGGTCGAGGTTCTCGCTTGGATAGGGCGCGTCGATTCCGCATCCCAGGATGGCGATGGTTTTGCCATTCATCAAAGCTGCTTCATGGGCGGCCGCATCGATGCCGCGCGCCATTCCGCTGATGACGACGTAGCGGGAAGACAATGCGGATGAAATCGAAGCGGTGACGCGCAACGCGTCACTTGTGGCATCGCGGCTGCCGACGATGCCGATGGAAGGTTGGTCGAAAAGACGTAGATCGCCGATATAATAGAGCACAAACGGAGGATGGCGCAGACATCGCAATAAAGCAGGATACGTATCATCCAACAGACAGACGCATTGAGGCAGTTTCGACGGGATCATGACGGGTTCATCCGCTTTGATCGCGCGGGCGATCTTGTAGGGATCGCCGTCATACTTAAGACTATAGGCGATCAAGGTTTCCCTTAGCATAACACACCTCCCCTTCCTCATACGCCGAAAAAAAGAAAACTCCGACTAAAAGAGGCGGAGTTGGTTCATTTCGCGGATCGGGGCATAGGATTGACGATGGATCGGAAGGATGCCGTGGGTACGGATCGCTTCCAGATGGGCCGGGGTCGGATAGCCTTTATGTTGGCTGAAACCATAACCGGGATAGAACAGGTCGTAGCCGACCATGACCCGGTCGCGGGTGACTTTGGCGACGATGCTGGCGGCGGCGATGGAAATACTGATTGCATCGCCTTTGATGAGGTCGACGATTTCCTTCCCTTCGATGCTGAAGGGCATGGCATCGCTCAGGATCAAGGATGCCGGGGCGTTGTTCGCCAATCGGATCATGGCGTTCTTGGTGGCTTGGTAGATGTTATCGCGGTCGATGGTTTCTTCGCTGACGGCGATGACGCCGATATGGATTGCATCCCGTAGGATATCGAGGTAGCAGGCTTCGCGTTGTTTTTCGCTCAGTTGCTTGGAATCGTTGATGACGGGGTGCGCATAATTCAAAGGGAGGATGACGCAGGCGACCACGCAGGGTCCGGACAGAGGGCCTCTTCCCGCTTCATCGATCCCGGCGATCGGTTCGCCTAAGTTCCATTGTCTTGTTTCAAGTTCGTGGATCATACGGGACGCTCCAGGGTGATCGCGCCGAATTCGTCCTGACGCATTTCGCGAACCAAGGTGGCCATGGACCGTTGGAGGTCGGCTTCCCCGCTTTTTAAATACGAGCGCTTTGCGGCTAGTTCGTTGAAGAAAACGATCGGGTCTTCCACGACCTCAAGTTCATAGCGTTTTTCCAGGCGCCCGGGATAAAAGTTCCGTAGGAAATGATAGGCGGTGAATGCGACTTCTTCCAACGGGAGGACATCGTCCTTGATGGCGCCGGTCAGCGCCAAATTCATCGCCACGGTTTTGTCGTCGAATTTCGGCCACAACACACCCGGCGTATCCAAAAGATCCAGTTCGGGGTGGACGCTCGCCCATTTCAAGGCCATCGTGACGCCCGGACGATCCGCGGTCACCATGACTTTCTTCTTGCCGAGTTGGTTGATCAGGGTCGATTTCCCGACGTTGGGGATCCCTAACACCATGGCTCTGATCTTGCGCGGGCGAACCCCTTTGGCCAACCAGCGGTCGAACTTCGGTTTCATCACGCGTTTGCATCCGTCGACGACTTTCGTGCGGACATCGTCGTTGAAAAGGTCCAACGCCAGGACCTGGGTATTCTCATCGCTTAGCGCCTTGATCCAGGCTGCCGTGATGTCGGGGTCGGCCTTATCGCGTTTGGTCAGGATGATCAGACGCGGTTTATTGATCGTCAGCGATTTCAATAAGGGATTGACGGAGGATTCGGGGATGCGGCTGTCACGGCACTCGATGACCATGTCCACCACTTTCAACCGTTCTTCGATTTCCCTTTTCGCCCGGGTCATGTGACCGGGAAACCATTGGATGGTCATAACTTCCCTCCTTACTTCGTAATGATGCGGATTTTGTCCAGCGGAAACAGGATGTAGGCGTCTTTACTGACGATCTTGTCGATGGTAAAGGGGCCGAAACGCCGTGAATCGCTGGAATAGGGACGATTGTCGCCAAGCAGCCACACTTCGCCTTCCTTTAATGTATACGGACCGAACGACTGGGTGAAGTCCATCCCGGTCTGTTGTTTGATCTGGGCAACGTAGTTTTCATCGAAGAAATTCTCCTCGACGGCTTGATAGTCGATGTACAGGGTTTCATCATGGTACTCGACGGTCTCGCCGGGTAGGGCAACGACCCGTTTCACCAAGTATTCCTGCAATTGGTCGACATAGACGATGACCACGTCGAAACGTTGGATCCCGAAGGTTTTCAAGGTGAAGACGTTGGAAAAGCCGAGTTCCTTATCGACCAAGGTGGGATACATCGAGGATCCGTTGACACGGATCGGCTTCGCCACGAAGGTCGTAAACAAGACCACGAAGACGATGCTGAAAATCAGCGATTTCCCGAAGTCGAGGATCCCGAATTTCTCTTCTTTTTTCGGCGGTTTGATTTCCGGCGTTACCGGAGTGATGGTTTCATTGGTGTCCATGTTACCCCCTGAATAGGTTAAAAGCCGGTTGCCCGGCTTTTACTAACGGATTTCGACGAGGCGGGAAGCCTTACCGGAACGGCCACGCAGGTAGAACAGTTTGCTTCTGCGAACTTTACCACGACGGACGACGGTGATCGATTGGATGATCGGCGAATGTAGAGGGAAAGTCCGTTCTACTCCGATTTGGGAAGACATTTTGCGGACGATGATCGTTTCCGCGACGCCACGGCCTGAACGACCGATGACGACCCCTTCGAACGCCTGGATCCGGGTTTTCTCGCCTTCAGTGATGAGGACGTCGATTCGTACCGTGTAACCGGGACGAATATCCGGGAGATCGTTGCGAAGCTGGGACTTGGTGACTTCTTGCACTAAGTTCAATTTCATGTTTTTCACGCTCCTTGTTTCTCACGGCTCTTATCCTCAGTGGGAAAGCGGAACCGCATAGCCGTAGGCTTATTGCCATAGGCTTAATTAATATACACTATCCATCGGATAAAATCAATCTTTTTTGGTTTCTTCCTTTAAGGCAGCTTCTTTCTTCTTCTCTTTCGGAAGCGCCTCTTCTTTCAACACTTCACCCAACAGTTCCGCTTCTTCCTTGGTGAGTTTACGGCCATGGAACAAATCCGGACGGACGCGCCAGGTTTTGCGCAGCGACTCTTTCAAGCGCCACTTCCGGACGTTGTCGTGATGACCCGAAAGCAGGACGTCGGGGATGGCTTCCCCTTCATAGACCGCGGGACGGGTGTACTGGGGGTATTCAAGCAAGTCGTTCTCGAAGGATTCATCCAGATGGGAGGCTTCGGTGATGACGCCTTCCACCAAGCGGACGATCGCGTCCGTCATGACCATAGCGGCCAATTCCCCGCCCGTGAGCACGAAATCCCCGATCGACATCTCTTCATCCACCAGACTGAGGATTCTTTCATCGAAGCCCTCGTAGTGCCCGCAGATGATGATGATGTGTTCATGATTCTCTTTGAGTTTACGCGCCGTTTTCTGCGTGAAACGGTTTCCCGTCGGACTGGTCAGGATGACATAGCTTTCCGGCGTTTTCACGCTGGCCAGGGCATCGGCGACCGGTTGGACCATCAACACCAAGCCCTGCCCGCCCCCGAAGGGATAATCGTCGACCCTCGTATGTTTGTTTTTCGTGAACGATCTCATATCGATCGTCTCGATCTCGACCAGTTCTTTCAAGATCGCCTTCTTGATGATCGATGTGGTCATGAACCCCTGAAACATCTCCTCGAACAAGGTAAGGATGGTGATTTTCATCGCATCCCCTCCAAAAGCACGACCTGGATGGTTTTCTTTTTCAAATCGACGTTCTTGATAAACACCGGGACATAGGGAACCAGGATATCCTTCCCCTGCGTCTTGATGCGTAACACGTCGTTGGCATTGGTCGGAAGCACTTCGCTCACGACCCCGAGCACGTTTGATTCCAGATCGACGGCGGTTAATCCGACCAGTTGGAACGGATAGAACCCTTCTTCTTTCTCAACGTCGATTTCAGTGATTGGCAGATAGAGGTCCGATCTTACCAAGGGTTCGACGGCACTCAAGTCGGGATACCCCTCGAAGGTCACCAAGGCGTGGTTCTGATGAAACCGCAACGAAAGCACGGTCAGGTTTTTTTCCTTTCCGTCCAGGATGGCGATAAGTTTGCGATTCACTTTGAAGCGGTCCTCGGGAAGGTCGGTGAGGATCTTGATTTTCACTTCCCCTTTGATCCCGAAACCGCGGACGATCGTTCCGATTTTCAGTTTTTCCATGGTCCCTCAAAAAAAGGATGCGTAGGCATCCTAATACGATTCGAATTTAATTGTGATGCGTCTGTTTTCCAATCGGGAAGCGACACTCATCATGTTGCGGAGCGCGGATGCCATCTGGCCTTGACGACCGATCAAACGAGCGATGTCTTCGCTCTTGGCATACACATAAAGCAAGATTTCCTTGTCGTCCAAACTCGCCATCGTTTTAACACTCAGACTGGCTTTGTCATCGACCATCGGTTCGACAAGGTTATGCAGCGCTTGTTCCATCGAAACCATGATTACTTGTTTCTTTCTTCGTGGAACGCCTTCATGACACCGGCTTGCGAAAGCAGGTTGCGAACGGTATCGGACGGTTGCGCACCGGTACGAAGCCATTTCAGAGCGGCTTCGGAATCGACTTTGATTTCAGCCGGAGTGGAAGTCGGGTTGTAGTAGCCGATCGATTCGATGAAACGGCCGTCACGAGGACTGCGGGAATCAGCGGCGACGATACGGTAGAACGGATCCTTCTTGGCACCCATTCTCTTTAAACGTAGTTTTACTGCCATAAATACACCTCCTTGGTTTTTACTGTCTCAGTATACCATATTGAACCAGCCTGTCAAGGGGAAAACCTGTACAGTCGTTGTTCAATGACTTTAATCAAAATCAATTGTTCTTGATTTTCATCTGTCTATCGTTTGAAGTTCATCCCGGATTTATTGGCCATGCGTGAAAACAAACGCATCTGTTCCTTGGTCTTTTCGAACTGACTGACCAAGCGGTTGACATCGGTGACCGACGTCCCGCTTCCCTTGGCGATCCGCGCTTTGCGTGAAGCGCGCAACACCGACGGGTTGGAGCGTTCTTCCTTGGTCATGCTGAGGATGATCGCCTTACTGCGTTTCATGGATGCTTCGGTGTCTTCGTCGTTGATCTGACCGGCGAGTTGGTTGGCTCCCGGGATCATTTTCATCAGGTTCTTGAGCGATCCCATTTTCGAGATCTGGTTGAATTGTTCAAGCATGTCGTCGAAAGTGAACTGACCGCTCATCATACGTTCCATCCCGCGTGCGCTGGCTTCGATGTCGAGTTTTTCCTCGGCTTTTTCGACCAAGGTCAACAAATCCCCCATGCCAAGCAAACGGTTGGCCATGCGGTCGGGATAGAACAGGTCGCAGTCGTCGATCTTTTCGCCGGTGCCGACGAATTTGACCGGGACTTGGGCAACGGAGCGGACGGATAATACGGCTCCTCCGCGGGCGTCGCCGTCGAACTTCGTGACGACCAGACCGGTGACATCCAATTGTTCATGGAAGGATTTGGCGACGTTGAGGATGTCCTGGCCGGTCATCGCATCGACCGTCAAGAGGATTTCATCCGGTTTGACCAGGTGTTTGATGTCACTGAGTTCGCCCATCATGGCTTCGTCGATGTGCAATCGGCCGGCGGTATCGATGATGACGGTGTCCGCGTTCTGCATCCGTGCGAAAGCCATCCCGTTACGTACGACGTTCAGGGCGTTGGTACTGCCTTTTTCCGCATAGACCTGGATCCCGATGGATTTCCCCAGGATTTCCAGTTGGTCGATGGCGGCCGGGCGAACCAGGTCGGCGGCGATAAGGACAGGTTTGCGTCCCTGTTTCTTCAGTGCGAGGTTGGCGAGTTTCGCGGCGGACGTGGTCTTCCCCGTCCCTTGCAGACCGACCATCATGATGACGACGGTCTTGCCTTGGGGATAGGCGATTTCGGTGCCTTGCGCGCCTAAAAGTTCGACCAATTGGTCGTAGATGATCTTGATGAGGGCTTCCTGCGGATTCATCGAGGTCAGAACCTTGGTGCCGAGCGCCTTCGATTTGATTTGTTCGAGGAAACTGCGAACGACTTGGACGTTGACATCGGCTTCAAGCAGTGCGAGCCGCACGTCTTTCAGCAGGTCATCCATGTTCTTTTCGGTGAGTCGGTCGGTCTTGGTAATGTGTTTGAACGCTTCGGTGAAGCGTTGCGTCAGGGCGTCGAATGCCATGGGGAACCTCCTAGAAAAGCGCGTCTTCGTCGGATTTCAACGTCAACGTCACGGTTTGGGTGTTGGCGATCGCTTCGGCGATCAAGGGATAGAAATCGATCCGGTTCTCTTCTTTCACGACATACTCCAAACGAGGTTTGGTAACCGGGTTTTGGACGCTGAAGATCGTGCAGCAATCTTCAAAGGGCAAGATCGAGGTTTCATAGGTACCGATCTTGTTCGCCATTTCGATGATTTCCAGTTTATCCAGCGTGACCAAAGGACGCAGCACCAGCATGCGTATGGCATCTTGGATGACTTGCATACTGTAAAGGGTCTGGCTTGCGACCTGACCCAGGCTATCGCCGCTCACGATGGCTTGGCAGCGTCTTTGTTGGGCGATCTGTTCGGCGATGCGGTACATCATCCGGCGCATCAAGGTCACGGCGTAGGTATTGTCCGCTTTCTTGTAGATTTCAAGCTGAAGTTCGGTGAACGGAACGACGTGGACCGTGATCCGCCCTTGGTGGATGCTGAGTTTCTTCGCCAGGTCCATCACTTTTTGCTTGGCTTGGTCGGAAGTGTACGGGGGCGCCGCGAAGTGGATCGCTTCGATTTCAACCCCGCGCTTCATCGTCTGATAGCCTGCGACCGGTGAATCGATGCCACCCGACAGCATCAGCATCGCTTTCCCGCCGATGCCGACCGGATAACCGCCCGCGCCGCGATAGGTTTTGACGGTGATGTAGGCGTCGTTTTCCTGGATTTCGACCCGGACGAGGATTTGGGGATGGTGCAAGTCGACGGTATGCCGTCCCGCGTTGAAGACCGCTTCCCCGACTTTCGCGCTAATGGCGGTGGAAAGCATGGGATAGGTTTTCACCTGACGGCGCGAATCGACCTTGAAGGTCGAGGGTTCTTCTTGCGACATCAATTCGACCGCGGCTTCGCAGACCTTTTCGATCGCGTTGTCGCATTTGACCGCGACGGAAAAGGAAGAAATCCCGAAGACTTGCGACAATCCTTCGCAGACTTTGGTTTCATCTTCCCCGTTCAGCAAGATATAGATGCGGTTGTAGTCGTATCTGATTTTCAATGCGGGATGATCGATGAGTCGTTGACGGATCCGTTCGATCAGTTTGGCGACAAAGAGCTTACGGTTCTTCCCTTTGGTGGAAAGTTCGCCGTAGCGGACGAGGATGTATTCTGCGCTATAGTTTGCCATAGGTGGTGATTCCTTCTTCTAACACATCCAGAAACCGATCGATTTCCGTTGTCGTGTTGGTGTAGCCCAATCCGATGCGCAAGCTGCCTTCCAACCGTTTTTGGTTAAGACGCATCGCGCTAAGGGTATGGGAGGGTTGTTTGGTTTTGGATGAACAAGTGCTTTGGGCGGATACGAAAATGTTGTGCTGGTTCAGCCAGTTCATCATGACTTCCGAAGGGACGCTTAAACACGAGATGTTCAGGATGAAATCCGAACATCTTTCTTTCGGGCTGTTGAAGACGATGGCATCGAGCATCGAAAGACGATCGATCAAACGTTGTTTCAAAGCTCGGACATGGTGGATGTGTTCGATTTCACCCTCAAGCGCAAGACGCAACGTCTTGGCGAAAAGGATGTTGACGATGGCGTTGGGTGTTCCCCCGCGCATCCCCATTTCCTGCTGACCGCCGGAAATCAAGGGAAGAAACGGCACGTTCGCCCGTTTCAGCATCACGCCGCTCCCTTTCACGCCGTTGATTTTGTGGGCGGAGAAACTCGCCGCGTCCACGTTCTCAAGATTCAACGGGATCTTACCCAAGGCTTGGACGCAATCCGCATGGAAATAGGCACGTGAATTCTCTTTGACGATTTTGGCGAGTTCATTTATCGGCATGATCGTCCCAATCTCGTTGTTGACATACATGATCGACACAAGGATCGTGTCCGGTCGAAGTGCATTCTTAAGTATTTCAGGTAAGATTCTTCCGTCTTGGTCGACCGGAAGATAGGTCACGTCGAATCCGAATTCATTTTCCAAAAACTCGAAGGAACCGTAGACCGAAGCATGTTCGACGCTGGACGTGATGATGTGCTTCCCTTTGTGGGCGTTGGCGAACGCGATGCCCTTGATGATGGCGTTGTTTGCTTCCGTCGCCCCGGATGTGAATACGATTTCTTCCGCAGAAACGCCAAAAGCAGCCGCTATGACCGAGCGGCTGCGTTGGATCAATTGGTTGATGCGGGTACCGGCGCTATGGATCGCGTCGCTATTGGCATAATGGATGGGGAGCAGTTCGCCCAAAGTCTTCAGAACTTCCGGATGGACCGGCGTACTGCTCACATGGTCCAAGTATATTTCTTCAGCTGGTTGCACTCTTCGAATTCTCCTTGATTAGTTTTTCGTAAGATATCGGATGAACCTTCTCGATCGCCCCGATGGCGACCTTGATCGCTTCGGTGTAATCGCCGTTGTGGAACAGAAGTTCCGAACGTGTCAGTTGGTCATCGATCTCGGGATAGAAACTACGATACTTATTCCCAAAGACGATGGCGTTTTCCACCATTTCGACCGTCCCTACGATGTTATTGACGTTGTTATATAATTTGTAGATCGTATCGATCGCGTCCGTGACGGTTGCGTTCAGCAGGTTGATGTTGAGGGGATTCTCTTCCAACAGTTTCTCGATGCTGTTGACGAACTGATAGGATTTCCGCATGTCTTCTTCATATGCCGAGGAAATGCTCGGCAGACGGTGTTTGCGGATCTTGACCTGGATTTCATTCATGATGATATGCAACTTCAACAGTTGTTTGTTCGCGCGTTCTTCATCGCTACGGGCACCGTTGACCCGGTTCATCGCGTTCTGCAATTCCCCGCCCAACGTATTCACGTCCTGCAGGGTTTCTTTCACGCTGATCAACAGTGTCGTCGCCGGGATCGAGTGTTCCTCACTCAACTTGCGTAAGTGTTGGACGTTCTCGTCGACCGCCAACAACTTCCCTTCACTGGTCTTCAAGACATCTTTCAAATCGTCCCATCCGAAACGGACGGAAACTTTCTGGAACGTGATTTTTAGGTTCTGGTACAATTCCGAACATTCCTTGACGTTCTTCACGCAGGTGCGTATGGCCTCGTACAGTTCGAAATGCGCCCTGTCTTCCCGATCCAATTGAGCCATCAGTTGCTCCAAGCGCTTGCGGTTATCGGCGAGGTGGACTTCCACTTGTTCGACGACCCCGCGACGCAGGTTGGTAATGTCTTCTTTCAAGGTGTCAGAAACAAGTTCCAGATTCTTCGGAACTTCCAGATGTTGGAGGAAAACCCCTTTTTGCTTTAGCTGGCTGTAAAGCTGGGCGATCTCATCCATCTGCTTCGGTATCACACCTTTAGCCAGCGCGATCAACTCCGGGAGTCTGGTCACCAGACTTTCCGCGTCCTCGAGCTGGGTTGCGATTTCTTCCATCTTTTCTTTGGCTTTACCGAATTCGGAAGCATACATCCATTCTTCGAACATCGAGAAACTCTTTTCGATCTCCGCCATGCGTTGATCCAAGGTCTCGATGCACAGGCTGAGCGATGCGCTCTTCTCGCTATAATCACCTTTCAGCGATCTGAATTGATCCTTCAGGTCGGTGATCTTGGAGCGCTGTTGCGTCTCTTCCTCCAACACCCCGTCCAATTTCTTTTCGAGATCCTCGACGGACAAGGTCGTCCGTTCGATCATCCCGGAAATATCGCCGATCGTCAGTTTCGCGGCTTTCAGTTTCCCCATCAGAATCGCGTCTTCGGTTTCCGCCAAAAGATTCGCGATCTGTTTCAGTTCATTCTGCACCGCCTCGAAAGACACCTTCGCCTTCTCCGTCATCGAAGCGACTTCGGCGTTGACACGGGCCAAGGCGACCGCTTTGTTCAACTTGAAAGGCAAAGGGATGCTGCGCACATTATTGTAGCGGATCTCCAGTTCCTTCAACTTCTTTTTAAGATTCCCCTTACGGACCCGCCGCGCGATCAGAAAAATAAGCGCGATTGAAAACAGACCGCCGACCGTCATGACGGTCGTGGGTTGGGCTAGGATGTCTAGAACGAGTTGCATGTCCATACTTGACCACCTCATCGTTGTTATTGTATCATAAATCGAACTTTGTTGAGGATTTTTTGGACACTTATCGGTCTTCTTCCGCATAAATTGACAAAGCGGTAAATCTCTGATAAACTAATCAAGCATCAAAATAGCGCAGCACGTAAGGTCGTGCAACGAGCGTCATCCACGTTTTACCGGAGTAAAGTAACTTTGCTGCAAAAAGCGAAATACCTAGGATGACACAAGGCAAGATAACTTGCGCCTGTAGTTTTGAGCCAGAAAACACAAGGAGGAATATTTCTATGGCACGCATTAACGGACCTGTCTGGAAGGTTGCCCGCCGCTTGGAGTTCTCGGTTTTAGAAACCGGTGAAGAACTAAAACGCCGTCAATCCGCCCCGGGTCAACACGGAGCAAACCGTCGCTCGAAGCTGTCCAACTATGGTCAGCAACTTCGCGAAAAACAACGTATCCGCTTTATGTACGGCGTCAACGAACGTCAATTCTACAACACTTTCCTGAAGGCTTCCCACATGAAAGGCGTTACCGGCCACAACTTCCTGTTCCTGCTTGAATCCCGCTTGGACAACGTCGTCTATCGCATGGGATTGGGCAGAACCCGTCGTGCCGCCCGCCAGTTGGTCAACCATGGCCACATCTTGGTGAACGGCCGCAAAGTCGACATCCCTTCCTACATCGTAGCGCCGGGATCGACCATCGAAGTCAAGGAAAACTCACGCAACATGCCGGCGATCGCCGATGCGCTGCAAGCGACCTTGAATCTCGCCGGTTATGTCACCTTCGACAAAGAAGCGAAAAAAGGCGTTTATGTCCGTTTGCCGGAACGCAACGAACTGAACACCGACGTCAACGAAGCGTTGGTCGTCGAATACTACAACCGCTAAAATTCAACGAAGAGAGAAAACACACGGAATCATCCGTGTGTTTTTTGTAGTTGTTCAAGTTCAAGCGGGGTTAGGGGACGGAATTCACCGGGATGCAATTGCGGATCCAGGGTCAGTCCACCCATACGGATGCGGCGTAGGTGCACCACTTCGTTGTCGCAGGCGGCCATCATGCGTTTTACCTGATGATACTTCCCTTCGCTGATGACAATGTGGATTTTCTTGGAGTCGATCACGATCACGCCGGCGGGTTTGCATTGGTATTCGGGGTCCTGGATCAGTATCCCGTTGGATAGATCCATTTCATATCGAGGATCCCAATCCTTCGCCAAGTCGACTTCATACTCTTTATCCACATGTTTCTTGGGCGAGAGCAGACGATGGGCGAGCGCCCCGTCGTTTGAAACCACCAGCAAGCCTTCGGTGTCGATATCCAAGCGACCGATCGGAAACAATCCGTGGCCGGCATTGGACGGTAGCAGGTCGATGACGGTGGGATAGCGCGGATCGACGGTCGCGCTTACCACGTCTTGCGGCTTGTTCATCAGCCAATAGACTTTTTCGGCGTACTCAAGCGTATCGTCGCCGACGATGATTTCATCGATGTCGGGGTCCACATGGGCGTCGTCGTCGCGAAGGATCTCGCCATTCACCAGCACGTGACCCGCACGTATGATTTTTTTCACGTCTTTTCGCGAACCGTAGCCCAGATGAGCCAGTATTTTATCCAATCTCATTTACGAAGTACCTTGGCTTTCAGTTTTGTAAGATCAAGCGAGAACAAGATTTGGGGAAGCGAGAACATCCCGGTCATTCCGAGATAGGCGATCAACCCAAGCAAGCCGTAGATCCCCAGATTGAACAGGCTGACCAGACGGTTGGGTTGTACGACCTCGAGCCCGAATAAGCGCAGCAGCATGAAGACGATCTGCATCGAACCGATGCCCATGAGGATCACCAACAAGCGTTTGATCATCATGCGAAACCCGAAATTCGACGACTTGTGGATGGCATAGAGATTGGAAATCGTGATATAGAGTGAAGACGTGATGCTGGAAAGGATAATGCCGGGGAAACCCAGAACATAGGTGTACGGGTAGATCGTCGCGACGGCGATCAGGAAGCCGATCAAGAGATTGCGGATGTTGATCTTGCGCAGACGCAGGTTCATCATCAATTGGCTGACGACCGGATTGAAGGTCCCAAACAAGGCGATAAAGGCGCTCAGCGATAACACATAGCCGCCGAGCACGTAATTCGCGCTGCCGTACATCGTATAATAGATTTCTTCGCTGATGGCATAGAGATAAAAACATAAGGGGACGCCGAGATACAAGACGGTATCCAAGGCATCTTCGATGTATTTTCGCGCGAGTTTGAAATCCTGCCGTTCGACGGCGGTGGTCAGGTACGGGATGATCGCGATGGAGAAACCCATCGAGACGACGACCGGGATGCTGACGAGTTTCAAGCAGGTGAAAGAAAGGAGCGAGAAAAGGAGATTGGTTTGTTCGATCGTTTCCCCATGGGCGATCATCGCTTGGTTGAAGAAGATGAAATTCGCGATGTTCGCATTGCTTCCCAAGAACGAGATGATGACATAGGGGATCGAAATCGCGAACAACTCGCGCAGAAGATCATTGGTCTTGATCGGGGGCGAGGACTGACGCTTCGCTTTGTCGAGGATGACCGGATAATCACGGCGGTCGACAACCATGAAATAGAAGATCGCGGCGATCGCGCTGACCGAGGACGCACCGATGGCGAAATAGACCGCCCAGATGGAATCACGGTTGAAGAAATAGACGGCTAGGATGCCCATGCCCAGTAGGAAAAGGATGCGGATGAACTGCTCGAGCACTTGGGAAAACGCATAGGATTTCAAGTTTTTCAAGCCTTGATGGAAACCGCGGAAACTGCTGAGGAACGGGGCGAAAAACATACTGGCGGAAATGATCATGAACACGATGCGCGTCCGCTCGTAAATTTCGGTGCCGGGAGCGGCTTTCACCGTGAACCCCGCGATCGGTCCGGCGAAGATGAAAACCGTCAGCATCGCGATGAACCCGGTCACCAACAGGATGCCGGTCGACAGTTTTCGAATCAGAACCACGGTTTTATAGTCGTCGCGGACGACGTATTTCGCGATCATGGTCGCGATGGCATACGGGATGCCTGCGATCGTCACGTTCAAGACGATATCATAGATCGAATAGGCACGGGCATAATAGGTCAGGTTATGTTCACCCGCGATCGCGGCGAACGGCACGACGTAAAGAATCCCCATCACTTTCGACAAGAAAATGCCGGCGGAACTGGTCAGCCCTCCGGCGACGATCGATTGTTTTCGACGGGACACGTTATCCATCACTCTTGCACCTGCTCGCTGTATTGAACGGTCAAATCGAAATATTCCCGTTTTTGTTGCACCTTGGCGTAGTCTTTCCAAACGACCATGACTTTCAGGTTGACGATCGGATTCTCGACCAATCCATTGAGTCCAAACCCTTCGGCGAATCCCGCGTCCAGATTGATTTGAAACGGTACGAGATTGAAATCATGTTCTTCGAACAATCCGATGCAGGGCATGATTTCATCCGCGATCTCCAACGACTTGCCGTTCTCGATGACCAAGACTTCCACGTCGTACATGGCGACGCGCGGACTGTCGATGATGACGTCATAGCGGTATTCCGTATCCGAGAGTTTGTTCATGACGGCGAAAATGTCGAAATACTCCGAACTTCCCTGGAATTTGTCGTTGTTTAAAATCGCGGTATAGTACGCATCATACCGCTGAAGGTTGGCTTCATATTGCTTATCGGTGGCGGATTGGCATCCGACCGCGAGTAAGAGGACTAAAACAGCCGCAACGATCTTTTTCATAATTCACCTCCCGTGTATTATACCACAGTGAATTGCGTGTTCACAATGTGCGTCGAGGATGCTAAAATGGTTCTTGAGGTGAACCGATGGACGCTCGTAGCCGCTTTGGACTCGTGTTGGTATTGATCGGGATCTACTGGCTTGTAGGTCGTTTCTTCCCGATCTTGACACAATTGACCAACGCCCTTTTTCCCTGGCCGTTTCTCTTGATCGTGATTGGCATCCTGCTTCTATTTAGAAAAAGCAACCGGAATTAAACCGGTTGCGTTTTTTTAGCATCTTTCTTCGCTTTGATGACATCGGCGATGGCATTGGGAACCGTGATCACGACGCCGTTCATGCCATGGATTTCCATGTTTTTCTTATTCTTCTGTTTCATGGTCCGGATGCTTTTATAGCGCATGACTTCGGTCCCGTACATGAACTCCCGCTCGTTGGCATAGAGCGCGTAGGACGTATACATCCCGATGATTTCGGACATCAGCATCAACGCAAACAAGATCCCCAGGGCGACTTTGGTCAGTAGTTCTTCTTCCATGAAGAAAATCATGACCAAGGCGAACCCAAGCAAACCGACATAGATCCAAACCCGTTTGGTCGAGACTTTCTCGCGCTTCAGAGGATGTCCCGCCTCGGCGGCTTTCACCAGGATTTTACGTTGATTGTTCCATTCGAAGATCCGCATACCCAAGACCAAGGCGCCGATCGCTCCGGCGAATATCGTTAAATAGATCGTATCCATGGTTATTCTCCCGCGTCATGTTCGATGACGAAATAATTCTTTTTCCCTTTACGGATGACGCTGAGTTGCCGACCGATCGCGTCTTCCTTTTTGAGGACGTCTTCGATCGACGTCATCTTGACGCCGTTGACCGTGATGGATCCGTTGACGATCCATTCACGCGCTTCGCGCTTCGACGAAGCGATCTTCCCTTCGACCAACACATCCACCAACAGACGGTCTTCGCTCAGTGCGATATGGGGTGCATCGGCCAGTGCGAGTTGTAGTTCGGAGACACCGAGTTTACGCCATTCGCCGCTGAAGAGGACTTCACTGATCCGCAGTGCGGTTTCATATCCTTCTTCGCCATGGACGAGTCTCGTCAGTTCTTCGGCCAGCGCTTTCTGCGCTTTACGGAGATGGGGCTCGCTCGCCACGGACAAAGCAAACTGTTGGATTTCATCGACCGTACAGAAACTCAGACGTTTCATGAAGTCGATGATGTCCGCATCCGCGACATTGAGCCAGTATTGGTAGAAATGGTAGGCATCGGTCCGTTTGGGATCCAACCAGATGTTCGCGCCTTCCGATTTCCCGAACTTCGACCCGTCGGAATTGGTGATCAAGGGTGAGGTTACGCCGAACACCTTGGATTGATCCCCCATTTTCTTACGGATGAGTTCGGTGCCGCTGGTCAGATTGCCCCATTGGTCGCTCCCGCCGATCTGCATTTCGCAGTGGTAGGTTTCATAGAGGTAGAGCCAGTCGACCGCCTGAAGGATCGTATAGGTGAATTCGGTGAATGAAATCCCGCTGTCCAGACGCGATGAAATCGTGTCTTTCGCGATCATGTAGTTGATATTGAAGTGCTTTCCGAAGTCACGCAGGAAATCCAGGATGCTGATTTTGCTGAGCCAATCGTAGTTGTTGACGGCGATGAGGGCGTTGTCCCCTTCGTTGCTTAAGAAGAGCGCCAATTGTTTTTCAATCGATTTGGCGTTGTTCAATACTTCTTCCAGTGAAATGAGCTTCCGCTCGGTGGTCGGACGCGGATCGCCGATCATGCCGGTCGCTCCGCCACACAAGGCGATGGGCGTATGACCTTGCTGTTGGTAACGCTTTAACAGCAGGATTTGTTGGAGACTGCCGATATGCAACGAGTCGGCGGTCGGATCAAACCCGCAATAGAGCGTGATCGGTTTCTTCAACCTTTCCTTCAATCCTTCCAGGTCGGTAACATCCTTGACTAATCCACGCCATTGTAATTCTTCCAAAAAGTTCATGGTTTCTCTCCTTTTCAAATAAAAAGCGCCCTCGTCCAAGGGCGCAGGATCTGCACGGTACCACCTTAGTTGCCTTTCGGCCTCGAATCCGTAACGCGGATGGACGTCCCCGCTTTCAACGGGGAAGCTCCAAGGTGTATTCATGGAATCCGCAACGAGGGTTTACACCGGCCACCCTCTCTCTTGGGATGCTTCTTCCACTACTTTTCCTCTTCAATGCCTTTCAATTATACCAAATCCAACCTTATCGTCAATTATTTCGTGGACTGACGCGGGGTGAACAGGTAACTCAGTTCGATCTCACGATCGTCGATTTCTTCCATATGCAACATCTTGGTCATCACACGCATCGCTACCGCGCCCAGGTCATAGGATGGGATCGCGAAACTGGATAGTTGGGGACGAACCATGGCGTTGTACTTCGTATCGATGACACAGACGACTTCGAGGTCTTGAGGGACTTTGATGCCGTTCTCGCTCGCCGCGTTGGCGACCGCTAGGGCTTGGGAATCGCGATGCGCGATGATCAAGTCATGCGTATTGGTACGGAAGTAGTCTTTGAGGAAGACATAGGAAGAACGGTATTCGCGCGGGATTTCGATGAACTTGTCGAAAACCATGCCTTTGCGTTCGAATGCGCGCTGGGCGCCTTTGATCAGCTGTTCGACGGCGAACTTGTTCTTGCGGTCTTGGATGATCGCGATGTTCTTACGGCCTTTTTCAATGTATTGGGTCACCAATTCATAGACGGCTTTCTCCAAATCGACATAGACGGAACAGATATTGTCGGTGGACATCTTGTTTCCGATCAACACGATGGGGAAATTGTACTTCGTCAGAGAAGCCAATTCGTCGACCATCAGTTTGTCGTTGTAGATGACGACGCCGTCGACGCGCGATTTGATGATGGTCTCGACGATTTCGCCGATGTCCACGATCCCTTCGGTGGTCGTATGCAGCATGATGCTGTATTTGTAGATTTTCGCCACATCCAGCAGTCCGTTGATGATCTGTCCGGTGTAGGTGAAACTCGCTTCAGGGATGACCAGAGCGATCGTCGTCGTTTTCTGCAGCGCCAATCCTTGCGCGATGGCGTTTGGTTTATAACCGAGTTTCTCGATCGCGGCTTCGACACGCAGACGCGTGTCTTCACGGACGATTTCCAACCCGTTGATTACCCGGCTGACCGTGGCCAGGGATACTTTCGCCTCGTTGGCGACGTCATAGATGGTGACTCTTTTCATGATTCGTTACTCTTCCTTTACTTCGTTTTCTTCAACCGGCGCTTCGACCGGAACTTCTTCTTCGTTTTCAACATGATCTTCCGGTCTCAACCATTTCTTCAACCCGTCGACCGCTTTCTCAGCGACCTCGATGGTCTTGTCTTTGGCTTGTCCGACTTTTTTCTGCACATCCGGGTTTTCACGGATTTCTTCCACCTTGTTTGAAACGAATTCGGCGCTCTTTTTCGCCGCGTCGACCGTCACGTCCTTGACTTGATTCAAGGCCTTGTTCAGTTCTTCGTTTTCCTTCACTTTTTCGACGACTTTTTCGGTCGCGTTGACGACGTTCTCTTTCATCGAATTCAACTTTTCCTTCAATTCTTCGTCATGGCGGATCTCATCGATCTTCTTGGATGCGATTTCGACGGCTTCACCCGTTTTTTCCTTCAGTGTTTCGAATTTTTCCTGAAGTTTCGCGTCTTGTACGAATTCCTTCGCGGAACTTAGGAACTTGTTGAACCCGGAACGTTTTTCCGTCTTCACTTTGTCCCCGATGACTTCTTCTTCCTTCACCTCGGCTTCTTCAACCGCGTCGATGATTTTCTCTTCGTTCAAAGGATCGTCGTTTCTTTGGGTCATGGTTTCTCCTTACTCAAGAGGTTCTTGGAACTCTTGGTTTTTCGTTTTCTTCTTGTCGAAAAAAGCTGTAATCCAATCTTTGATAAGGTCGAAATTCGATGAGACGGCGACGATAAGCGATTTAATGGCATTTTCCGTAGCGTCTTGGACCAAGTCGACACTCCCCGATATCCTGTTGAGCGTGTGAAGCGGTCCTTTCAATTCGATGAGGCTGTTTTCGACGGTTTGGATGGTGGAATCCACTTTTGTGACGGTACCGGAAACTTGTTTGAGGATGTTTAGGGTTTGGCGCAGAAGTAGGATAAGAAAAACCAGCACAACGACCCCCAGGATCGGGAGTAAGAGCGCTGATAACTCACTGAGTTTAAGGATTAATTCGTCCATGGTTCTCACCTCGGTTCTATTATAACCGAGGATGTAAATATTTTCAAGATTATTGATAGCGCTTAACGAGGTCGCTTAAGCCATAAATGTCTTTTGAACTCATAAAGAGATAAACGGCAGGTTGAAGACGGGCCAATTCTTTGGCATCGGTTTCATTTTCTTCCACGACGATGGATCCCGGGATCCGATCTTGAAGATAGGTGATGTCGATGTCGATCCCCTCTTCTTTATCGTCGATGCTGGTGAACGGACAAAGGGCGACGAAATCGGCTTTTAAGAGTGCCTGGGCGAATTCGTCCGCGAAACGCAGTACGCGTGAGACGCGGTGCGGTTTGAAGACGGCGACGAGTTTCTTGTCGGGATAACGCAGGCGAGCCGCGGCGATCGTGATGGCGACTTCCGTCGGATGATGGGCGTAATCATCGATGAATACGTTGTCTTTGATTTCTTCGACGACGAAACGGCGCGAAGCCCCTTTGAAGTCGCTCAGTCCCGATTCGATCGACTCGAGATCCATGCCTTCCAATAAACCGACGGCGATGCATGAGAGACTGTTCCAAAGCAAATGGCGTCCGACGAAAGGCAGACGGATCCGTCCGAGGTCTTTTCCATGGAAAACGACGTTGAACGCCATGTCGCGGGTCGATTCGACGATCTCTTTCGCTTGAAGATCGTTCCCCTCGTTTACTCCGTAAAAAAGGACGGGGCGGGCGATGTTCAAGCCACGGACTTGCGGGTCGTCCCCGAAACAAATCACTTCTTTTTTGACGTTCTTACTGAACTGTTCATAGGCAAACTTATAATCCTTTTCGTCCTTGAAATAGTCCACATGGTCGAGGTCGACATTGGTGATGATCGCATAATCGGGGTAATACGCCAAGAAATGACGGCGATACTCGCAGGATTCGACCACCATGAACTTGCTGTCTTTCTCCAAGTGGCCATGACCGTCGCCGATGAGATAGGCGGTCTTGTCATGTTCCTTTAGCATCGCGGCCATCATCGTGCTGGTGGTCGTTTTTCCGTGGGATCCGGCGATGGAGACGGAAACATAGCCTTCCATCAGATGTCCGAGGTATTCATGGTATCTGAAACAGGTCAAGGTCGGGTTCTGTCTCGCAGAAACCACGTCGGGAAAATCCTCTTTGAACGCGTTGCCGATGATCACGGTGCTGTGGTCGGGGATGATTGCTCCGAAAGGTAGGATGGGGATGTGATGGAGATGGAGTTGTTCTTCGGTAAAGAGATGCTTTTCGATGTCGCTGCCGGTGACTTCATGCCCGATTTCTTTCAGCATGCAGGCTAACGAAGCCATTCCGGACCCTTTGATCCCGATAAAAAAGATCATGTCGCGCCCTCCTTTCATTCTTGCGGGGTAGACTCTTCGAATAAGGAAAACTGTTCAAGGGTTTTTTCTTTCTCGATGGTTTCTTCGTGAAGCAGTTCGTCGAGTGAAAGGTTTTTGATTTCGATGGTCGGGTTCGACGGTGCGACGACGAACTCCGGCTCAAGGACCGGTTCATGTTTCTCGTCTTTTTTCGCTATGCCGTAAATCGGTGAAATGATGGTTTGAAGCGAACTATGCCGTACCGGTTGCTGAGGCGCGACGTTTTGGACGACGATCGTTTTTTTGTCTTTTTCGCTCACACCGAAAATCGGGCTGATGACCGGTTGGAATTCATAGACGACGCTGTTCTCATTCACGCTTCTGCGTTGTTTGATCTGGGGTTCGGGGGATAGGTCGATCCGAGACGATGTTTTCGGCGTTTCTTTGATGACGGGGATCTCCCCCGTCATCCCGCTTTTCACGGGTTCATAGGGTTTCGTTGTCGTCTCGAGGTCGATCCTTACGGATTTCTTTTCGACATTGACGGCGATCGGAGGAAGTTCGACCTTTTTGGTTTCTTTGACTTCCTCTTCGACGACTTCTTCTTCCTCTTCCTCGAAAAACAAGGAGGCTAGTCTTTTAAGCATGGTGTTTCCCCTTTCTCAACGGTGATTATTCATTGCTCGGCTGATCGCTGTCGACGGAGATCATATCGATGACTTTTCCGCTTTCAGGTGCGAGTTGGCTGAAGATATCCAATGTCTCTTTTTGGTAGTTGATGGTTTCCCGGTTCGAATAAAGAAGGATGATCTGATCTTCGGAAATCGTCGCGGTACGGCAGACGACCAACATGTCATAAAGCAAGTCCGGTGCCGATGCGAACGGCGCGATCGCCGTAAACAGGAAGTAGCGCGTCTGCAGACTAATCAGGACGATGTTGTTTTCGACGGGGGAAATCGTCGCCACGTAGGTCATCAGGCGTTTATCGATGGTGATGACATCGTCGCTGCGCTGATAGACCGGCGTCGTGTTCAGGATGAACTTTCGTAGCGGATCGGAGCCTTCGGTTTCATAGAATCGGTCGGAAAGCACGGATACGATGTCCAGATTCATCAGGATGTTGGCGTTATGCGCGAAGAGGACGCTTGAAGAGGGAGAGGATTCGCGTCGTCCGATATCCGGTGCAAGGTAATAATCGAAGGTCGATTTGTTTTGGTTCTGGTTCATGGTCAACCGTACTTCGGAAGCACGGTCCAAGGCGACGGCGATCCTTGCTTTGATGGAATTCGTCCCGAGACTGCATCCGCTAAGCAAGACAACGAAGAGGATCAGCCCGATCTTTCTCATCAAGATCCCTCCTTTCTAACGATTGGATGTCTTTAGCGTTTCGATTTTCTCCGGTGTCAGCGACTTGACCATCGCGATGGCCGCCGTCCTGGCGTTGAGGAAATCGTCTTGGTCGATGACGGAACTATTGGTATGGATGTTGCGGGCGCAGATGCACATCGTCAACGTCAATACCCCTTCGTAGGCTTTGTGGAACGCCCCGGCATCGGTGCCTCCCATTGATTGGTAATATTGATACGGAAGTTTGTTTTCTTCCAATACGTCGATATAATGGTTCAAAAACCCTCTGTGGGGTAGATAGTTCGCATCGATGAAGCGGACGAGCGGACCGCTTCCGAGTTGTCCGAATTCATCTTTTTTCCCGTTGGTGTCGTTGGCAGGCGAACAGTCGAAGACGATCGCCACATCCGGATTCACAAGGTAACCCGCCGTCGTCGCACCGCGTAGTCCCACTTCTTCCTGGACGGTCGCACCGACCACCAGGTCGACGTCGAGATCGACGTCTTTCAAGGCATCCAACACTTCCAAGCCCATGATGCAGCCATAACGGTTGTCCCAGGCTTTCGCCAACAAACGTTTCCCGCCTTCCATCAAGACGAACGGACCTTCGACGACGATGCCGTCACCGGGCAGGATGCCCCAGCGTTCGGCTTCTTCTTTATCTTTCGCCCCGATGTCCACCAACATGTTCTTGATTTCCATCGGTTTGGCACGGTCGGCTTCACTGAGCAGATGAGGCGGGATACTGCCAATCACACCTTTGAAGGTTTTACCTGCACGGTTCTTCACAAGGACGCGTTGACCCAACAAGGTTTGGTTCCACCACCCGCCGATGGCGGTCAAGGAAAGACAACCGGTCGAGGTGACGTCGCGTACGACGAAACCGACCTCGTCCATATGACCTGCGAGAAGTACGGTCTTCGCGTTTTCTTTCTTCGACTTCTTCACGGCGAAAACCGAACCCAAGGTATCGTAGATCACCTCGAATCCGTATTCTTTGTATTTATTCGCCAAATAGGAGCGGACTTCACTCTCTTGTCCGCTGATCCCGAAAAGCTGGGTCAATTCGTCCATGGTGCGAAGGGTTCTATCGCTTAAGTTCATTTTTTCCTCCAAACGGCACGGTAAATGGGTTGCCACAATTCCATGAATTTCGCTTCGTATTCGCTGATGGCATCCTCGTTTTGTTCGATGCGCCGGAAGTCGACGGAAAACTCGTTCATCATCAAAGGATACCCCTCACATTGTAGCACGGAATATTCGAAGAAACCCGAGTTATCCGTTTTCAGACGGATTTCCCCTTCGTCTTCAAGCAGCGTCAAATAGGACGGCAGGAAGTTGGGGGAAGTCAAGCGGCGTTTCGCATAGCGTTTCTTCGGCCAGGGGTCGCTGAAGTTCAAATGCAGGACCGATATCTCCCCTTGGGCGAACCAAGTGCTGATTTCAGAAGCTTCCGCGACGATCCAGACCATGTTTTCCGGAAGGATTCCGTTACACTTTCTGAGTGCGACCGCGGAGACGGAAGCATCGCGTTCGATCGCGACCCACCCGACTTCAGGGTACATCGCCGCCATCTTCGTACAATAATCCCCTTTCCCGCTACCGATCTCCACATGGATTTTCGTACGGTTCAAAAGTTTCGCCCAGTCGCCCTGATGGGTTTCCGGTTGGAAAATCACTTGGGGAAGCGTTTCGAGATACTCTTTCGCCCAAGGTTTTTTACGCATGCGCATCATGTCACCTCGTCAATTCATAGATGGCTTCCGCATAGATCGCGGTGGCCAGGACCAAAGCTTCGACTTCGATGCCTTCGTCTTTTTGGTGGGCGTCGCCGACCCCTTGGATCACGGGTCGTTGCGGGAACTCCGCCCCGAATGCGACGAAATTCGGAAGCGTGCGGGCATAGGTCCCGCCCCCCATCGTCAACAAGGGGGTCGTGTTATCCTGACTGTGTTTCCGATAGATTTTTTCCAGGGTGCTGACCAGTTCGCTCTTGGGATCCACGAATAAGGGTCCTTTGTCGATGAGGCATTGCACCTCGAATCCAAGACCACTCGAGGAGAATGTCTTCTGAATCGTCTGGAAGAGTTCGTTTCCGTCGCATTCTTGCGGATAGCGGATGTCCAACACGAAGGATACATCGGTTTCATGCATGCGGACGATGCCCAGGTTGACCGTTAAGTCGCCCATGTGGCTTCCCTTCTTCTTGATGTTGAGTTGTTTCCCGCGATAATCCGCAAGCAAGGTCGCGATCGTATGCGATACCTTATCTTGATAAGCGCCGCCGACGAAGTTCAAAGCATGCCATGCGGCGTTGATGCCTTCCTGCGGGACGGAACCATGACTGAAAATACCGTCGAAATGATAGACGGTGTTTCCGTCTTCGATCCGATACGACCCTTTCACATCCTGGGTCGCAAGATAGAAGTCGAAGTCTTTCTCTTTGGGAAGTCCGGCGACCGTGACTTCCGCTTCGCCGATGACGATGTTGGGACGCTCGCCGGCTTCCAGCTTCAAGACTACGCTATTTGCGGTCGCGGATACTTTGACGTTCATGATCCCCTTTTCCCCATAGATGACCGGGAACGACGCGTCGGGGACGAAGCCGAAATCAGGGATCGGACCATGTTCCTTATAATGTTTCATGCACGCCATGCCGGACTCTTCGTCACAGCCGGCGATCAGGTAGATCTTCTTCTTGGGGGTGAACCCGGCGTCTTTCAACAGCCTCAATGCGGTAAATGCCGCGATGGTCGGTCCTTTGTCGTCGCCCGTCCCGCGTCCGTACATGACGCCGTCGATCACTTCCGCGCCGAAAGGGTCCTTCGACCAACCGACACCGATCGGAACGATGTCCAAATGCCCCAGGATCCCCAAGGACTTCTCGCCCTCGCCCCAAGACAGATAACCTGCATACCCTTGGTAGTCCTTCGCTTCGAATCCGACGTTTTTCCCCTTATCCAAAAACCAGTCCAACGCCCGTCTGAGTTCATTCCCGAACGGAGCGTTCTCCGTGATCGTTTTTTCATCGTATAGGCTGGGAATCCGCACGATTTCCTGCAGATCGCTCACCAGATCCGCTTCGTATTTTTTTGTCAATTGATAGAAATCCATTGTGATTCTCCTTTTCATATAGGTTATTTTACCATATTCCATGCGTACGATGAAAAGAAAACGGCTTGCGCCGTTTTACTTTCTGTCTTTATTTCCTTGATACGGACGGCGTTCGCCGCGGTCGGGACGATCGCCACGCGGTTCGCGCGGTTTTTCGACATAACCTTCAGGTTTGGGAAGCAAATCTTTACGGGAAACGTTGACGCGTCCCTTTTCGTCGACTTCCGTGACGATGACCTTGACGACTTCACCCATCTTCAGGACGTCGGAAGGTTTTTCGACTCGTTCGTAGGCGATCTTGGAGACATGGATCATGCCGTCGGTGCCCGGGAACAGTTCGACGAACGCTCCGAAAGCTTCCAAGCGTACGACTTTGCCATCGTAGATTTCGCCGACCTTCGCGGTGCGGCAAATGCTTTCGATCTTCAAGCGCGCTTTGTCGATGGAAGCTTGGTCCTGATGATAGATCATGACTCTTCCGTCGTCTTCGATGTCGATCTTCACGTTATTGCAATCGGCGATGATCTGGTTGATGATCTTGCCGCCGGCTCCGATGACTTCGCGGATCTTATCGGTCGGGATCGTCAACATGGCGATCTTCGGCGCGTAGGTTCCGACGTTGGCGCGCGGTTCGCTGATGACCGCCATCATGTTTTCCATGATTTGGTGACGGCCGATCTTGGCTTGTTCCAACGCTTCTTTAAGGATTTCACGGTTCAAGCCCGCGATTTTGATATCCATCTGCATGGCGGTGATACCGTCTTTGGTTCCCGCGACCTTGAAGTCCATGTCGCCGAAATGATCTTCCATCCCTTGGATGTCGGTCAAGACGGTGTAATGGTCGCCCCAGGTGACAAGACCCATCGCGATGCCTGCGACCGGCGCTTTGATCGGAACACCGGAAGCCATCAAGGCCATGGTGCCCGCGCAAATGGAAGCCTGCGAACTGGATCCGTTGGATTCCAGCGTTTCGGCGACCAAGCGGATCGCATACGGGAATTCGATTTCATTGGGAAGGACTTGCAGTAAAGCGCGTTCCCCCAGCGCCCCATGTCCGATTTCACGGCGTCCCGGAGAACCCATGCGACCGGTTTCCCCGACCGAATACGGCGGGAAGTTGTAATGGTGCATAAAACGTTTCGATTCGACTTCGGTCAAATCGTCGATGATCTGGTTGTCGCCCAAGGGTCCCAAGGTACAGACCGAAAGGACTTGCGTTTCACCGCGGGTGAACATCGCACTGCCGTGGACGCGCGGCAACAAGTCGATCTGACTGTTGAGCGGGCGTAATTCGGCGATGCCGCGTCCGTCCGGACGGATTTTTTCGACGGTGATCAGACGACGGACTTCATCCGCGACGATCGTGTGCGTGACTTCCTTGACTTGTTTCAACGTCTTGGATTTCAACGATTCGCTGACATAGGCACGGGCTTCAAACATCGCCACGGCTTCGGCTTCGATTTCGTCGATCTTTCCGTATCGCTCGAGTTTATCATGGATGCGTACGGCTTCTTCCAAACGTGTCTGGCAGAACCCGCGGACTTCCGCGTTCAGTTCGGCGCTGACTTCATAGAGTTTGATTTCCATTTTCGGTTTCCCGACTTTAGCTGCGATTTCAAGTTGGAAATCGCAGAGTTTCGCAATGAACTCATGCCCGAACAACATCGCTTCCAACATCGCTTCTTCACTGACTTCCCTGGCACCCGCTTCGACCATGTTGATGGCGTCCTTGGTTCCCGCGACGATCAGGTTGATGTCGGATTTTTCGAATTCTTCAAGGGTAGGATTGATGATGTATTCGCCGTTCACGCGTCCGACCTGGACACCCGCGATCGGTCCGTTGAACGGGACGTCGCTGACGCACAAGGCCAACGAAGCGCCCAACATCGCCGTCATCTCGGGCGAGCGGTCGTAGTCGACCGAAAGCACGGTGTTGACGACCTGGACTTCGTTACGGAACCCATCCGCGAACAGAGGACGGATCGGACGGTCGATCATGCGCGAGGTTAAGGTCGCATGTTCGCTCGGACGTCCTTCACGACGAAGGAATCCGCCCGGGATCTTCCCGACGGAGTAGAGTTTTTCTTCATATAAGACGGTCAACGGAAAGAAATCGATGTCCTTCGGACTTTTCGCTGCGGTTGCGGCCGATAGTACGACCGTATCCTCGTAGCGGATCAATACGGATCCGCCTGCTTGTTTGGCAATTTCTCCCGTTTCGACGGTTAGATTTCTTCCACAGAAATCTAAACTAAATACTTGTTTTGCCATGTTTTCTCCTCTTTGTTTTAACTTATTCATTTTAGCATATCCTTTTCCTAAACGCCACGAATGTTTTCTGCTTGATTTTGCCCTGATCCAAGAGAAAAGCAACCTTGCGGTTGCTTTTTCGACTTACTTACGGAGACCTAAACGTTGTACCAAATCACGGTAACGGTTGACATCTTCGTTGCGCAGATAGACCATCAGGCTACGGCGACGTCCGACCATCTTCATCAGACCGCGAAGCGAATGGTAGTCTTTCTTGTGTTCTTTCAAGTGATCGGTCAAACGGTTGATTTGAGCGGTCAGAACGGCGACTTGGACTTCGACCGAACCGGTATCCCCTTCGAATCGGGCATACGCTTGGATGATGGCGGTCTTTTCAGCTTTCAATAACATGTGTACTCCTCCTTGTTGAGTCCTTCTATACCGCGTGGATGGATGAGGAAATCCAAAGACCCAGTACAAAAGCATGAACAGAATATCATACAACCCGCCCTTTGGCAAGTGACCGGCATGATTTCCCCGTGATATAATGGCTTCGAGGTACATAAAATGAAAAAAATAGCGTGGATCGGTACGGGAGTGATGGGGAATGCGATGGCGAAGCATCTGATGGACGCGGGGTATCCGGTCCATGTGTTCACACGCAGTCCGCAAAAAGCGCAAAACCTGATCGATGCCGGGGCACTCTGGTTCGATTCGGTGGCGGCGTGTGTCGAAGGGGTCGACGTCGTGTTCACGATGGTCGGCTATCCCAAGGATGTCGAGGAAGTGTATTTGGGCGAAAACGGGATCCTGCGTCATGCGTCAGAGGGTACGATCTGCGTCGATATGACCACTTCGTCGCCCAAGCTCGCGCAACGACTCTATCAAGAAGGAAAAACACGGGGAATCAGCGTATTGGACGCACCGGTTTCAGGGGGCGATGTGGGGGCGCGAAACGCGACCTTGGCGATCATGGTCGGCGGGGACAGTGATGCGTTCGACGAAGTCTTCCCTTTGTTTGAGAAACTGGGTAAGAACATTCGCCATATGGGAATGGCTTCTTTCGGTCAGCATACCAAGATGGCCAACCAGATCGCGGTCGCCGGAGCGATCGCCGCGACGACGGAAGCGATCCTGTATGCGCAAGCGTCGGGATTGGATGCGGACAAGATGCTTCAGGCTATTTCGACCGGGGCCGCCGGGAGTTGGCAACTCTCAAACAACGGTCCCAAGATTCTGAAGAACGATACGGCACCCGGCTTCTATATCCATCATTTCGTCAAGGACATGGATTTGGTGACGGAAGAAGCCAAGGGGTTTCAGATCGAACTTCCGATATTGAACGAAGTCTTGAAAAAATACCGTACGCTTCTTGACGAAGGACACGGTATGTTGGGTACGCAGGCATTGATCAAGGCGTATCGGGAAGAAAACTAAGCAGGACGTCGTTCAGCATCGCGAGTCCTTCATCGCTGCAGTACAATCGGTTCGTCGTCATGACGAGCCTTTTTTTCGCGATGTTCTCACGGATCGCATCGGCGAACCGATCTTCCGCCCGAAGATGGAAGCGGGTTTCGAAGCGATCCAGATCGATCCCTTCCGTCAATCGTAATCCCATCATGATGAATTCGAACTGTTCGTCGTCGACACTCAGTTCCGTGGTTTCGCCGAGGGTCTTCCCTTTGGCGTAGTGATCCAGATTGGTGGTTTTGACGATGCGGCGATGGTTCGTCATTTCCGTCGCACCCGGACCGAGTCCGTAGAATTCGTCGTAGTGCCAATAGGCAAGATTGTGGCGCGAGGGTTGATCTTTGGTGAAACTGCTGATTTCATAGCGATTGAACCCGTGTTCGCCAAGAACCTGGACGGCTTTGAAATACATCGCGGCTTCAAGGTCGCTATCGCATTGTTTTATCCCCTTGCGTCCGAACTCGGAGTGTTCTTCGATGGTCAGACTGTAGAGCGAAATGTGTGAAATGTCCAGGGAGACCGCATGACGCAGCGTGGTTTCCCAACTCTTTAGCGTTTGTTTGGGAAGACCGTAGATCAAGTCGATCGAAAGGTTATGGATCCCGTGACGATGCAGCAAGGAGATCGCGTTTTCGATGTCCTGTGCCGTATGTGTCCGATTAAGTAATGATAGTTCTTCCGCATCGAAGGTTTGAACCCCCATGCTGACGCGGTTGACCCCGTAGCGGACCATCAGTTCGACTTTATCGTGTGTCAGCGAATCCGGATTGGCTTCCATCGTGAATTCACTCGATGAATCATGATATCCCTCAAGCGCTGCCAGCAGCGCTTCCAGTTCTTCATCCGCCAACGCGCTCGGCGTCCCTCCGCCCAGATAAAGTGTTTTCATCGGATGATTGGGGATCGCTTTGATTTCTTCAAATAAGGTCAGCAGGTATTTCTCGACCAAGATCGGATGGATCTTCACCCGTGTGAAATCGCAGTAGGAACAGATGTCCTCGCAGAACGGGACATGGAGGTAGAGGGATTCAATCATGGGTTTTCGAGGGATAACGGGCGTCGATGTCGATGAACTTGGAAACGACGACGTCGACGGGGTCCAACCCGAGGTCGACGCATAGGGAAAGAGCGTACATCAGCACATCCGCCAGTTCCGATTTGACATGATCCAATCGGGGTTCGCCGAGATAGCATTCCAGCAACTCCCCGGCTTCGACGAAAACGGACTTCGCCAGGATTTCCGGCGTGTCGCTTTTATCCCAACCTTTGTCTTCACGCATCTTCTGTATTTTAGCGAGTAGTTCTTCCATTTTATTCATCATCCATGGAAAGGACGGCCATGAAGGCTTCCTGCGGCACTTCGACGGATCCGACCATCTTCATGCGCTTCTTCCCTTCCTTCTGTTTCTCCAACAGTTTCTTCTTACGCGAGATATCCCCGCCGTAACATTTCGCCAAGACGTTCTTACGCAAGGCTTTGATGTCGCTGCGTGCGATGATCTTGTGGTTGATGGCGGCCTGGATGGGGATTTCGAATTGTTGCCTCGGGATGAGTTTGCGGAGTTTCTCCGTGATGACTTTCCCGCGTCCATAGGCGAAGTCGCGATGCACGATCGTCGATAGGGCGTCGATGACTTCCGTGTTCAGCATGATGTCCATCTTGACCAGGTTGGAGGCTTGGTATCCGATCAATTCATAATCCAAGGAAGCATAGCCTTTGGTGGCCGATTTGAGTTTATCGAAGTAGTCGAAGACGATTTCCGCCAACGGAAGTTCATAGACCAAGGTGTTGCGGGTCGGATCGATGTAATGCATGTCTTTATAGATGCCGCGCTTCTTCTGGCTCAGTTCCATGACCGGTCCGATATAGTCCTTGGGGACCATGATCGTCGCTTTGACATAGGGTTCTTCCATGTGTTCGATGCGTTGGACATCCGGGAGGAAGGAAGGGTTGTCGATTTCCATCATCGTCCCGTCCGTCAAGAACGCATGGTAGACGACGGAAGGCGCGGTGGCGATGAGGTTCAGGTTGTATTCACGCTCGAGCCGCTCCTGGATGACATCCATATGCAGAAGTCCGAGGAATCCGCAACGGAAACCGAAACCCAAGGCTTGGGAGGATTCGGCTTCAAAGCGCAAGGCGGCGTCGTTGAGCTGGAGTTTTTCCAGGGCGTCGCGTAGGTCGTTGTAGCGGTTGGTATCGACGGGATAGAGTCCGCAGAACACCATCGAATTGAGTTGACGGTAACCGGGTAAGGGAGAAGGTGCGGGATTTTCGACCGCGGTGATCGTATCCCCGACGTGGACGTCTTTGACCGAACGTACTTGCGCTGCGATCCAACCGACTTCCCCGCATTGAAGCATGTCTTTCTTCACTTCCTTGGGGGTACGGATCCCGAGTTCCGTGACTTCGTATTCGGAATTGGTCTGCATAAAGCGGATCTTATCCCCCACCTTGACCTGTCCTTCTTTGATGCGGACATAGGAAATGACCCCGCGGTACGTATCGAAGATCGAGTCGAAGACAAGGGCTTGGAGAGGATGGTCGGGGCTTCCGGCAGGCGCGGGGACGCGTTCGACGATGGCTTCGAGCACTTGGTCGACATTCAGCCCGCTTTTCGCCGAGATGCGTGGCGCATTCTTCGCCTCCAATCCGATGATGTTTTCGATTTCGTCGATGACCATGTCGGGCATGGCGGAAGGCAGGTCGATCTTATTGATGACCGGGATGATTTCAAGGTTGTTGTCGAGGGCGAGATAGACGTTGGCCAAGGTTTGCGCCTCGATGCCCTGCGATGCGTCGACGACCAAAACCGCCCCTTCGCAGGCCGCCAGGGAGCGGGATACTTCATAGGTGAAGTCGACGTGACCCGGGGTGTCGATGAGATGGAAAAGATACTCTTCCCCGTTCTTGGCGGTGTATTTCAACTGGACGGCGTTCAGTTTGATCGTGATCCCGCGTTCGCGTTCCAACGACATGCTGTCGAGGATTTGTTCGACCATGTCGCGCGAAGCGACCGTCTGGGTCATTTCAAGAATCCGGTCGGCCAGTGTGGACTTCCCGTGGTCGATATGTGCGATGATCGAGAAATTTCGAATTTTCGATTGATCCATTTAGTTTCCTCCTTAGGAGATACGTTCTTCGACGACTGAACTGCGAGTCGGCGAAGCGTTGAATAAGCTAGATTTTATCGCGGAACATCCGCAGTTTACGAAAGAGCGGGAAAGCGATCAGAGAACAGACGATCCCTTGCAATGCATTGTAGCCGAAGGATAGAAAGAAGACGCCGGGATTATCGGCAAGGATGACATCGGTCAACCCGTAGGCAAGCGCCATCCAGAGACCGCCGATCATGTAGACATAGAGCGGCACGGCTTTGTTTTTGTGGTTGTGGACCCAGAGTCCGATCAACAAGGCTTCGACGGCTTTGATGACCAGGGTGAAGGGGGCATAGACGCCGTATCCCAGAAGCAAGTCCGCCAACATCGATGCGACACCGGCGAGCGGTGTCAGGGGAAGAGGCAATAAAACCGCCATGCCCATGACCATGACATCCCCCAGGTTCAGATACCCTTGGAAGATGGGAAAGGCGATGTACATCGTAACGATCGTGACCATCGCCATCAATAGCGCGGTGATGGTTAACGTTCTAACTTTCATGATTTTCCTCAAAGCAAGCGTGGACCATGGTTTTCCCGATCCCGTTAAAGAAGTCGCTTGCGTTACTCTTTCCTTTTCCTTCCAACTGCACTTCATAAAGCATGAGGACGCCATCGAGCGCTTGGACGACAAGCGCCTCCTCTTCAAGTCCGAGGATTTCACCGGGTTTCCCTTGCGATCTTCCTTGTTGATAGCCGACGCGGTGGAACTTGATTTTCTTCCCGTTGACCACGCCGTAACCGACCGGCCAGGGAATCAAGCCGCGTATGTGATCATATACCGTCTTGACATCACGGTTGAATGAAACGAATTCTTGTTCTTTTGTGATATTGTAGGCGAAGGTCGCCTTGGACTCGTCCTGGGGCTGCCAACGTGCGTTTCCATTAAAGAGAAGCTCCAGGCTTTCCCTGAGTAAATCCGCTCCTGCACGCTGCAATTTATCGTGTAGCGTACCGACGGTATCGTCGTCGCTGATGTCCACTTCGATTTGCGACATCACGTCGCCCGCATCCATCCGTTTGACCATGCGCATGATCGAGATGCCGGTCTTCTTGTTTCCGTCAATGATCGACTTGTGGATCGGGGCGCCTCCGCGGTACTCCGGCAGAAGCGAGGCATGGACGTTGATACTTCCAAACAACGGCATATCCAAGATCCTTTGCGGAATGAATTGCCCGTAGGCGCAGGTCACGATCAGATCCGGTTTCAAAGTTTCGATTTCTTCGGCGATGGTTCCGATCTTTTCCGGTTGCATCACGAAAATCCCGTTTTCAAGGGCTTTCGCCTTGACCGGGGTCGGCTTGATTTCGTGCTTGCGGCCGACCGGTTTGTCCGGTTGGGTCACCACGGCGACGACATCCATGTTTTCCTGCAGAAGGACCGACAGTATTTCGACGGCGAAATCCGGCGTTCCCATAAAGATAATCCGCTTTTTTTCCATGTTTTTGCCTCCCGTCGGATATTATAGCATATTTTCAGGCTTTGTCTTCGTCCCCCTCTCACCTTTGTCAGCATTGTTCCTTGCTTTTTAAAAGCGGGTTTGCTATAATCAGACGGTACAAAGAACAAGGAGGTGCACGCATGCCACAAATCAAATCCCAAAAGAAACGCGCATTGACGAATCTAAAGCGTAGCGCCGCGGTAACATCTGAAAAATCCGCTCTGAAAACCGCGATCAAAACCGTTTTGAAAGCTGTCGAGTTGAAAGATGCCGACGCTGCGAAAACTGCTTTGGATCTCGTGAATTCAAAGTTGGACAAAGCCGTTACCGGCGGTATCCATCATAAAAACTACGCTTCCCGTCAGAAATCACGTCTGGCCAAGATCGTAGCTTCCGTCTAGTCGAAACGATCAATCGAAAGATTGATTTTTTTATACAAAAAATCCCGGTCATTCACCGAGATAGTAGTCGACGTCGTCATCTTTGCGATAGAACAGACTCGGGGATCCGTTACGGATGACCCCGATTTTTTGCGATTCGGGATACGCGACGAGATCCAGATCCGACACCGTATCCACATCCAGATACCGCAAGGGTTGATCCCCTGTATTGACGATGCGGTGGGCGTTCCCTTCGCCGCAGGGACAAACGATGACATCGCCCGCTTGGATCAAGAAGCTTCCTTCAAGGGTCTCAAGGGTTCCGCAACCTTCCAAAACATAGAAAACTTCTTCACTGACAAGATGGCTGTGCATGGGGTAGTTCGCTTTGTTGGGCGGGATTTCATAGAAAGCGACCATCGTTTTCATGCCGAGTTTGCGCGGTGTCACCTGATGTTTGATGTATTCATAGGGCTCGTGTTCGTTTTTGTGGACCGCAACCAAGCTTTCTTTGTTTGTATGAAGGATGTTCATTTGGATTCTCCTTTGTTTTTCAGATGGGATTGAATCAACCGGACCTTATCCAGGCGGTTCATCGCCGCATAGAGTCCGATCCACTCCTCAAGATTCCCATACGGGACCCTCTCCCCTTCGATCCAGCTATTCGAAACCGTTGTCGGGTCCATATCGTATTCGACCCAACCGTTCTCACCCAGGATTTTCATGCCGGCGATCAGATCGACCTCTTCGTCGAAAACAACGCCGCGTGCGAACCGTTCTGATCCAAAGACGGACGTCGGTCCGAATTCAGTCATCTTGCCGACTTGGTTGAGTAAGGTCAAGGCGCGATCGAAATCCCGAGGCAAAACGAAAAGATCGATGTCCTTGGGTCGGATTTCGATTCCGGCGCAATGAAGCATAAGCGAACCGCCGACACACCAACCGACCCCCGCCTGATTGAAGGCACGCGCAATCTTTACTAGGTTCGACGAATCCATGGTTAAAACAGGAGCTCCATTTCATCCAAGTCGACGGATTGTCCGTCGACCCTCATCTCATCATGCAAGGTCCCGACATAGCGAAACCCGAACTTGCGATAAAGCCCGATCGCGGTTTGATTGTCGCTTCGGACGCTTAAGTTGATTTTCTTGATGACACCGCCCGCTTTCGCCCAATCGATCATCGCTTCCATAAGCATCGATCCGACTCCGAAATGCCAGTAGTCGCGCAGGACGCTGATCCCCAGGGATGCGACATGGGCCATGCGCGGTCTGGACTTGGTGGAGATGTTGGAGGTGGCGATGACTTCATCGTCGCAGAGTACGACGAAATGGACGGAAGTGGTCGACGTCTGGATACCTTTGAGATATTCGATTTCGGATTCGACCGTGATCGGCATGTCATCCAAGCCAAACGAAAGGTTGTCCGTTTCGACGCACACTTTTTTCAGATAATCGACGATCATCACCGCATCTTCGGGAACGGCTTTCCGCAAGAGGATTGTCTTCCCGTTTCTTATTGTTTTGGTTTCCATGGGAATCCTTTGAATCAATCTTCATCCGGTCTGACGACGATTTCCGTCGCCAACCCGCCAAGGGAAGTTTCCCTCAATTCCATCGGGATTTTCTTTCCCGTATAATTCATCGTACGTACGACCATGTCGAAGGAAACGCGGTTCGGCTTGACGTTCCCGATGTATTTCGCCATCATCGCCGCATCCATCGCACGAAGCACCGCGGCGCCGTTGCGTTCGATGCACGGAATGATGACATAGCCGCCGACCGGATCACAGGTCAGCCCTAAATGGTGTTCCATCGCGATTTCGGCGGCGTATTCGATCTGTTTCAACCCTAAATCATCCAGATATGCGACCGCGGCCGCCGCCATGCAGCATGCCGCACCGATCTCCGCCTGACAACCCCCCTGCGCGCCGGAAATCGTCGCGTTTTTCTTGATGATGTTGCCAAACATCCCACCGACCATCAACGCCTGGATCAGTTTCGCTTTGGAAACCCCGATGTTATGGTAATAGTGGTACATGATCGACGCCATGATCCCGCTGGCACCCAAAGTGGGCGCCGTGACGACCATCCCGCACGAAGCGTTTTCCTCATTGTTGGCATAGGCGTAGGAGACCAAGCGCATCCGGTCTTTTTCCCCGGGGTCGTCCATCCTTTCGGCACTCAGATTCAATGATTTGGCGACCCGCGGCATCATGAGTTTGCCAGGCAGGATACCGGTCGTATTCAAGCCCCGGTCGACCGCTTTCAGCATATTCGCTAGGACACTCACCATGTGATTCTCGATGTCGGGTTCGAATTCCTTGACCAACATCGGAATCGAAAGACTCTTCTCCTCGCAATAAGCGAGGATTTCCTTCATGCTTTTAAATGGATAGACGGTACGCTGGAAATCGAAATCCTCTTCGACTACCTTGATGCTTCCGCCACCCAGCGAAAAGACGTTCCATTCGCCGATGACTTCGTTCTTCCAATTGTAGGCACGATAGCGTACCCCGCTGTCGAAATCGTACTCCCAATGCAACTTAAAACTCACTTTGCAGAGTTTGGGTTTGAACGTATCGATGATGATCCGGTCGGTGAAGTGTCCCCTGCCGGTCAACGACAGCGAACCATACAGTTCGGCGTCATAACTGACGGCGTCGGGAAAACGATCCTTGAACAGAATCGCCGCCCGCCACGGTGCGACGGTATGGCTGCTTGAAGGACCGGGTCCGGTTTTATAGAGTTCCTTAAGTGATTCCATACTCACCTCGTCGCTTCGATCAAAAAGAGTTCGAAGCCGAATTTCTTATCCACCAAGCCCGATTTGCTCTTTTGGTCGAGCTGGGCTAAAACATTCAGGATATAAAGGAGTCGCGCACTGTCCGCCGCCTGGGCGAGATTCAGCAAGCGGCTGACCCGGTAGACATCCACTTTCGTGTTGGAGTTCAACAGCGTGTTCACGATGTCTTGGCGGTGATACCCTTGTTGGTGCAGGGATAACACCTGATACATCAGGCGGATCTGACTGGCGATCAGCCCCATGAACGAGAGCGGTTCGACGTTCAATACGACCATGTCGTTCCAAATATGCAGGCTGCGGGTTAAATCCTTATCCATCAGCGCGTTGATCAAATGGAAGGTTTCGCTATCCAGCGGTCTGGAAACCAAAGCCCGGACATCCTCCGTCTTGATCTTGTCCCCGAAGAGTTTCAGTTTATCCAATTCCCGGATCGCGTTGACCATTTGGTTGTCCAAGCGTGCAGCCAATTCATTAAAGGCTTCGTTATCGAACTGAAGCCCCCGTTGCTTGGCCTGGTCGCGCAGAAACGATTTGAACTCGTTGCCATCCAGCTTCTTCTCATGGATTTCACGGCAGTATTTCTTGATGATCTTGTACACTTTTTTATTGGTATCGATGTTTTCTTCGTGATGGATGAATACGATCGAACAAAAATCGCTGGGTTTCGATAAATAGGATTCCAGTTCTTTCAACTCCGGTTCACTAAGCGTGGTCCCCCGGGTAAGAAAGACGCTGTTATTGACGATGATGACTTTGTGTTCGCTGAAAAAAGCGAATGTGGATGCTTCCTCGACGACCTTACGGATCGAAAAATCATTCTCCGACGCATCATAGACGATGGTATTCATGGTATCCTGCACCTTCACATGATCCTTGATCAAGAGATCAAGTTTCTTTTGGACAAGATACGCCTCGCTTCCATAAAGCAAATAGTTCACGTTATCACCATTGACATTATACCAAATGAAGTCCCCTTTTACCGCCTGGATTTGGATTTTATTCAACGATCTTTCGAAGTTGGATGATTCCGTCACTGCTTGTGATCAGCGCATAACCGCCGATCAGCGTGAAGGTGATGTCCCCTTCGTCGCGGGTCGTCAAAAAATCCAGCCGGAACGCATCCAACCGTTGAAGGACGACTTGACTGGGATGGCCGTAGTTGTTCTTACCGACGCTGATGAGCGCGAATTTCGCCTGGAGTCGCCCGATGAAGTCCTGCGAACTCGAGGTTAGGCTTCCATGATGACCCAGTTTTACGATGTCGGTGGTCAGATCATAGCGATTCATGATCTTTTCTTCGGTGTGGATGTCCGCATCCGCCATGAAAAGGAAGCGGACGCCGTTCAGCGATGTCGCATAAACCAAGGAATCGGCGTTCTCGTCGTCGAAGACCACCCCTGGATCCAGATTCTTCAGAAACAATCCTTCGCATTCCACATCCCTTCGCTCGGTCACGATGCTTCCGACATCGAACGCTTGGCTAAACATGTCCATGTTTCCGCTATGATCCGCGTCCGCATGGGTGATGATCATCGCATCGACGTTGAGTATCGATTTGGATCGAAGCGTGGCAAGCAAATTTCTCTCTTCGTAAGGGGGACCGGTATCGAGGATGATCGTGCATCGGGCGAACGAACTTCGAACCAACATCGAATCCCCCTGCCCCGCATTCAGAAAGACAACACTGGGGAACGGAGTAAGATACACCCGGAACGGGGCGATCAGCAGAATCAGTAAGAATAGATAACGGAGCCGTTTATGAAACGACAAGGTGATCAAGAGAAATACCGATAAGAAGAGGAAGAAATCCGGGATCGTACCGGTGATCGAATAGGACTCGATCGGAAGTCGAATCAGAAGAGACTCGACGATCCGATAGGCAAACGTGCTGAAATAGCTTAGGTTCGGTATGAGAAGCGAGAGCCAGAACACACTAGAAACAAGCATGAAAAGAGAACGGAAAATGGGGAAAAGAAGCAAGGCGAACGGATAGACGATCGCGTTGGACCGCATGAAAACCATGGCGATGACAACAGTACGGACAAGTAACCGCCGTGGTTTGGGGACCAGAAGCGTCGTGGATTGATAGACCAAAGGGATAAGAAGCGTCCATTGGGTGAGCGTCGCGGGCTCATAAAAGAAGAAAAACAAGACGTTGATACTGAAAGACAGCTTGCGATCTTCGCATAATCGGGATGAGAGATAGAAAAAGATGAAACGAAGGGACGTCAGCGGAAAGGCGAAAAGCGAAGAAAACAGACACAACGAGACGAAGGTGACAAGTTCCGCGATGCCTTCATGACGGATACGTTGCGTCAACCGATGCATCAGGGATAAAAAGAGAGAGAACTGAAGACCGAGCGAAATGAAACCCGTGATCGAGTGGTCTTGTGTCGTATCGTAGACCAAGTCCCGCCATGCGGAAACAAACGATGCATCCTGGTGAGCGACGCCACCCGAGAAAAGAAAATGCAGGATCGAGTTTCGACAGAACTTGACGATGTTGGATTCGTCGACGATCCCTTGGATACGGTTGGCGCGTGCCCATTGTATCGCATTGAAACCGAAATCGCCGATCCTTGATTCGATGGGTTTGAAATCCTCGTGGATGACCACCCGATCAAAGGCGTGATAAAGTGAAGGATCTTCGACGCTGATCAACACGCGATCCATCCTATGTTGAACGACGATGGACGAAGGATTGATTTCCACGACGTACCCTTCGGTGAAACGTTTTGGATCCGCGGGTAGGTTGATGCGTAGGATGATGAAAAAAAGCAGTATGAAAACGTAGATTCGTTTGCGTCGATCCGTTTGAAAACTTACGATCGACCCTGTAATCAAGATGAACAGCGTCGGTTGTCGAACCTGCATCGCAATGAGGGTCAACAGTGAAACCGCCAGGACCCGCTGTCTCATATCCGAATCAAGTCTTTGATTTTCTCGAACAGTTTTTCCTTGATTCCCTTGACCTTCATGATGTCTTCGATTCGTTGAAACAAGCCCTGCGAATTACGATGGTCGATGATCTTTTGTGCCATCGACGGCCCGATGCCCGGTAAGGTTTCAAGATCCTCTTTACTTGCGGTGTTGATGGATATCTTGGCGAGGGACTGTTTCCCTTCGATGATCAAGACATCCCCGTCTTTGAGGACGATGTTGGGATTCAGTGCGCTGAGGTCGCTGTTCTCGTTCAGTTTGAGATACGTCAGCAGATCTTCGATGGTCGAGTAAGGTTTCAACTCGAAATTCCCGGGATTCTTCACTTCCCCTCTGACCGATACCCGGATCGATTCTTTTTCCGCGGGGAGAAAATCAGTCGTACATGATGTTAGCAGAAACAAAACAAAGAGCAGGATCGGTTTCATGGACACCTCCTGCTCTTTTTTACGTAGATTCGATTGACTTCCCTTAATCGATGGAAAGAATGCGGACGCGGTACGGGTTCTCGACCGCGACCGTGACTTCGTCTCCGACACGGTGTTCCATCAAGGCGACGGCCATCGGTGTGACGTTGGACAGTTTTCCGTTGAGGGGATCCGATTCGACGGAACCGACGATGATGTAGGATTCCTCTTCATTGGTCTCCAGATCGAGGATGACGATCTTGGCTCCGAGTTTGACGACCTTCGAGCCTCTCATCTTGTCATCGATGATTTCGATGTTGTTCAACATCATTTCAAGTTCACGGATTCTCGCTTCGACGCGGGCTTGACGATCCCGGGCGGCATCATAGTCGGCGTTTTCCGACAAATCGCCTTGGGCGCGCGCAGCCTGTAGGTCTTCGATGACTTCCTTACGGATGACATGGATCAGGTTTGCTTGTTCTTTCAGTAGCTCTTGATAACCTTCCTGGGTTACCAGTACTTTTTCTTGGGGCATGGTTACGACTCCTTTTAACTGTTGTGAATTATAGCATATTCCGACTGAATGTTAAAGCGGTATCGCAAAATCGAATGTACACCAAACGATATGAAACCGATCGAGAAGTTATCGATTTAGGTTTTTCATCAAGAGTAAGAATAAACGAAGCGTCGACTTACTCGTCGGCGCATTGTTTTCTGAACTTAGATGGTATTGTGGGTGATGATGCTTCCGATTTTCGTCACCAACAAGTCGACGGCGACTTCGTTCTTCCCGCCTTCGGGGATGATGACATCCGCGAAGCGTTTGGAAGGTTCGACGAAGGTCTCATGCATCAAACGGACCGTGTTCATGTATTGGTTGACGACGGACTCGAGCGTCCGTCCGCGGTCGCGTACGTCGCGGGTCAGACGTCGGATGAAACGGACATCCGCCGGAGTGTCGACGAAGATCTTGATATCGAGGCAATGGCGCAGCGGTTCGTCTTCCAGGACGAACAGACCTTCCAACACGATGACGTCGCTGGGGGAGATGAACTCCGTTACGTCGCTGCGGGTATGGTTGACGAAATCATAGGTCGGTTTCTCGACTACTTCCCCATTAAGGAGACGATGGAGATGATCGGTCAGCAGGTCGTTGTCGAAAGCGAAAGGATGGTCGTAATTGGTTTTCACGCGTTCTTCCATCGGCATATGGCTTTGGTCCTTGTAGTAGTCATCCTGGCGGATGATCAAGACGGAATTGGTTTCTTCAAACGACTTTTTGAGCCGTTTGGCGATCGATGTCTTGCCGGAAGCACTTCCTCCCGCGATGCCGATGATCACGCTTCTTCGCATAAAACGTACCTCACTTTAGATATTTCTCAATGTTGGCTAAATGCTGGGCATAGGTTTTCGCATAATAGACCGTGCCGTCCCCGTAGACATCCGCGATGAAATAGAAATAGTCGTTGGGTGTCGGGTTCAACACGGCGTCGATGGCGTTCTCGGCCGGGTTGGTGATCGGTCCGATCGGTAAGCCGGTATATTTGTAGGTGTTGTATCGTGAATCGATCAGACGGTTGGATTCGGCTTCGCAGTCTTTCCAACTGTCGTATTCATACAGGGCGTAACAGATGGTCACCGACGATTGAAGCATCATCCCGATGTCCATCCGGTTCAGAAAAACCTGGGCGACATTCTTCATGTCTTCGGGCTTGGACGCTTCGAATTGGACCACAGAGGCCAAGATCATGACCTGGTCGGTCGTCAATCCCGAGGCGTCGAATTCAGCTTGGTGTTGATCATAGATTTTCTCGGCTTGGGCGATGAAACGTTCGGTGATTTTTTTCGCGCTCCAGTCCGGGTTGATGAAGTAGGTTTCGGGAAACAGATAGCCTTCGAGTTTGATCCGGGTGCCGCTTTTCTTGATCGCCGGCGTGATGACGTCGAACATGGCGTCCAATTCATCCAGGTAGGCGTCGTCGTTCCACAGTGCGATCAATTCATCCGCGTCGATCCCGAGCTTCGCTTCGATCTTATCGGCGACATCGCGCGCCCAATCGCCCGGCACGACCGTCAAGAGGATGTCTTTCGAGACCGCCCCGGCGGGGTCGTTGATTTTCTCCAGAATCGCCTTTAGCGTCCAGGATCGATCCAATCGGTAAATCCCGGCTTTGACGGATGTCAGTTTCAGATAGCGTGCATAGTATTTCGCGACCGTCTCGTCATGGATCAAGTCGGCTTGATGCAGGATTTTCATCGTCGCATCCGCACTTGAACCGGCGACGATCTCGATCGTCACGACTTCGCTGACCTCGCTCACCGGCAACATGGCTTCGCTGACGTATTTATATCCCAATCCTGCGCCGATAAGAAGGAACGCAAGAAAAACAAGTACCGAAAAGGTCAGTACTTGTTTGGTTTGTCTACGCTTCTTCGGTTTCATCTTCTTCATCGGTGTGCTCATCGTTGAACGCTTCGAAGACTTCTTCGATCATCGCCCATTCTTCCTCGCTTGTCACCGGAATCAGATTGCCCTCTTCGTCGTAAGCAGAAGCGAACACTTCGCCGCTTTCATCGGTCGGGTCGTAATATAAAACGTAATTCTTATGGTTGCGATCGTCCTCGAAGGTGAATAGAATCTCCATCGTCAGTTCTTTGCCTGATTCGTCCGTCACAATGATCGTGTTTTCTTCCATGGTTCCTCCAAGATTATTTCCGGTCCAGGTATCCCTGAAGGATCTGTACCGCGGCCATCTGGTCGATGACCTGTTTTCTTTTTTTACGGCTTAAATCGGATTCGATCATCATCCGCTGCGCGGCGACGGTCGATAAACGCTCATCCACCAGGACGACTTCCACGTCCGCGGCTTCTTCCACCAGACGCTTGAACTCCTGCGAACGGAGCGCCGAGACCCCCAGGGATCCGTTCATGTGTTTCGGCAAGCCCAGCACGAGCGTCTTCGCTCCCTGTTCCTTGATGATGGGTAGCAGTTGAGAAATCGCATGCTGGAAATCCTCATGCTCGAAACGCAAGGTAACCAAAGGCCGGGCGATCATGCCCAAGGCATCGGAAACCGCGACCCCCAGGGTCACCGTCCCCAGATCCAATCCAAGGACGCGCATTATTCTTTCTCGTCCAAATAGGATCGAACCAATTCTTCAATGATTTCATAACGTTCGACCGATTGGATGATGGAACGTGCATTATGATAACTGGAGATATAGGCCGGGTCGTTGGAAATCAAGTATCCCGACAATTGGTTCACCGAATTGTAACCGCGCTCTTCCAACGCTTCCTTCACGGTTTTCAGGATTTCTTTGATGTTGGATCGGCGGAGTTCGTCGGATTTGAACGACATCGTCTCGGTCGCTTGTTTACTCATACACATTCCCTCCTTCTCATGGTTCTATTTTACTTTACTTTGATTCAAATTGAAAGCATCAAGCGAGTTTTGAGCGTAGGATGTCCAGGGCTTCGGGCAGTTTCGCGATGTCTTTCCCGCCGGATTGGGCGAAATCGGGACGACCGCCTCCGTTCCCCTGGGTATGCAGGGCGAGTTGCTTGGCAACGTCGCCGGCTTTGAAACCGCGCTCCTGCGCTTTCTTTCCGGATGCGACGACGAACATGGCTTTTTCATCGCAGATTCCCGCGACGACCACCAATCCTTCGGCCACTTTCTTCTTAAGATGCTCGGCCATCGTCTTCAACCGGTCGCCGTCGCCGTCGCGTTGGATGATCAACACGTCCATCCCGTTCATCACGACGATGTTCTTGAGTTGGTCTTCGGCTTCTAGTATAGCAAGTTTCTGGTTTGAAAGGACCAGTTCTTTACGCAGGTTGGAGTTCTCATCGACACTCAGTTTGACCCGTTCTTCGATTTCTTGCGTCGATCCCGCTTTATAGAGGTCGGCGATGGTCTTGAGCTGGTTCTTGTAGCCGACGAAATCATGGTAGGCCGCCATTCCCGTTTTCGCACTGATCCGGCGGATTCCTGAACCGATCGACTCTTCCGAATCGATCTTGAACACGCCTACTTCCTGGGTATTGGAGACATGGCAACCTCCGCAGAGTTCCTTGGAGATTTCCCCCATGGTCACGACACGGACGACTTTATCGTACTTCTCGTCAAACAAGGCGGTCGCCCCGTTCTCTTTCGCTTCTTCGATCTCCATATACCGGATATCGACCGGGCTGCTGGAGAAGATGAACGAATTGACCAAGTCTTCAATTTCGATGAGTTGCGCTTCGGATACTTTTTCGAAATGGGTGAAATCGAAGCGCATATAGTCGGGACCGACAAACGAACCGGCTTGCTGGATATGCGTCCCGACCACCTGCTTGAGCGCGCTTTGCAAAAGATGCGCGGAAGAATGGTTAGCGGTGATGGCTCTGCGTCGTTTCACATCGATCTTCAATTCGACCACGTCGCCGACATTCAAGATGCCTTCATGGAGGGTGATTGCATGCAAGGCTTGCTTATGCGGCGCTTTGCGCACATCGTTGATCGAACCGCTTCCGCCTTCGAACGTCATCGTCCCGATGTCCGCCACCTGTCCGCCGCTTTCGGCGTAGAACGGCGTCCTGTCGAAGATCGCTTCCCCGCTGCCATCCAAGGTGTCGACTTGCTCGCCCTTGACAAACAATCCGATGACACTCGCGCTTACACTGAACGTATCATATCCGACGAATTCGCTCGGATGCGTGAATTCCATCAAATCTTTGGACTGAGATGCCATCGATTCAACGTCTTCACGGGCGTTTCGGGCACGTTCGCGTTGTTCCTGCATGCAGCGTTTGAATCCATCCATGTCGATGGTATAACCTTTTTCTTCGGCGATTTCCTTGGTCAGTTCGACCGGAAACCCGAAGGTATCGTACAATTTAAACACGCTTTCCCCGTCCAACTCCTTGGTCGCCGCTTGTTCGATCAAGTTCATCAGCAAGTTCTCCCCGCCGTTGAGGGTTTGGTGGAAACGCTGTTCTTCCGATTTCACCAAGCGTTCGATCAGGGGGATTTTCTCCAGCAAGTAGGGATAGAACGACTTCATGTTTTCCGCGACGATCTGCACCAGACGGTACATGAAGGCTTCGCGGATCCCGAGTTTGATGCCGTAGCGGACCGCCCTGCGCAGGATACGGCGTAAGACATAACCGCGTCCTTCATTGGAAAACAGCGCCCCGTCGGCCAAAGCGAAGGTCACGGTGCGGATATGGTCGGCGATGACGCGGTACGCCATCTTGTATTCACCCTGATAAGGATGTTTCGACAGCGCTTCGCAAACGCGGATGACAGGGAGAAACAAATCGGTGTCGTAATTGGTTTCCCCGCCCTGGACGATACAGACCAAGCGTTCGAAACCCATACCCGTATCGATGTTGCGTTGGGGCAGTTCCTTGTATTCGCTGCGATCCACGCCTTCTTTCCCGTCGTATTGGCTGAAGACGACGTTCCATACTTCGATGTAGCGGTCGTTTTCCTTTTCATTGAAGAAGAGTTCTTCGCCTTCATGGTTGGGATCGAAGGTTTCGCCGCGGTCGTAATAGATTTCGGTGTTGGGTCCGCAGGGACCTTCCCCGATCTGCCAATAGTTCTCTTCGGATTTCAGAATCCGTTTTGGGTCGAGTTTTACGATTTCCGTCCAGATCCGATACGCTTCCGTATCCAACGGATGGACCGTGACATACATCCGGTCTTTGTCGAACCCGATGTAGTCTTCGCTGGTCAAAAACTCCCAGGCATACTGGATCGCGTCTTCCTTGAAGTAATCGCCGATCGAAAAGTTCCCCAGCATTTCGAAGAACGTGTGGTGGCGTGCGGTTTTCCCGACGTTTTCGATGTCGTTGGTACGGATCGATTTCTGTGCGTTGACGATCCGGTTGCTGGAAGGCGTGACGGAACCGTCGAAGTATTTCTTCAAGGCGGCGACGCCGGAATTGATCCATAACAAGGTCGGATCGTTGATCGGGACGAGCGAAGCCCCAGGTTCGACCATGTGCCCTTTGGAGGCGAAATAGTCCAGGAATAATTGTCGGATTTCCCAACTGTTGCGATACTTCATGTTCGTTTCTCCTTTATTGCATAAAAAAACGTTCCCGTACAGGAACGTTTGATACGCGGTACCATCCTGTTTCACTTTCGTGCAACTCAAGGCCTTAACGCGGCGAACGGGGGTTTTAGTCCTCTGCGAAGCGGCTTCGACGATCGTTTTCGGGGAACTCGCACCGACCGTTCCCTCTCTGACTCCCAAACTTTCATCTACTCTTCTTCGTTACGATTTACGCTCGGATTATAGCATAACCGCATCGTTTTGCCAAGTGCGAAGCGAATTCCTACGCTTTGATTTCACCGAGGTATTTCTCGATGTCTTTCTTCATGTCTTTCGGCAGGGTCGTCGGCAGATAACGCTTCACCACGTTCCCTTGGGCGTCGATTAAAAACTTGGCGAAATTCCACCCGATTTCCGAACCGATGATCGTTTTCTTCTGCGCTTTGAGATACTTATACAACGGATGGGCGCTCTCGCCGTTCACATCGATCTTCTCGAACATCGTAAACGATACCCCGTAGTTCAGTTGGCAGAACTCTTCGATCTCATGATTGCTGCCGGGGTCTTGTTGGGAAAACTGGTTGCAGGGGAATCCGAGGATTTCCAGTCCTTGTCCTTTGTATTCCTGATACAATTCTTCCAAGCCTTTAAACTGCGGGGTCAATCCGCATTTGCTTGCGGTGTTCACCACGATCACGACCTTGCCTTTGTATTCTTCCATCTTCACTTCTTTGCCGTTCATTTTACGAGCGGAATAATCATAGAAGCCCATTTCTTTCCTCTTTCCGGTCAGCGACCCGTTTTATCCTGATTCAGTCTTTCCAATGTCTCATCCAACAGTTTCTTGAGTCGGACAAGATCTTCGATGTTCCCAGTGAAATTCGCGGCGAGACGCTGCGGAATTTCCACCGCTTCCTTCTTCGCTTCAACTCCTTGTTTCGTCAGTTTCACCTCGACGCTTCGATCATCCTCGGGGTTACGTCGTTTGGAAACCCATCCCGATCCTTCCAGTTTCTTCACGACCGCGGTCAGCGTCCCCGAATCCAGGTGGAGGGTCGTGGCAAGATCCTTAAACAAAACCGTTTCCTTCTCCCACATCACCAACATCACGATGTATTGCGTGTAGGTCAATCCGAGTCGATCGAGGATCGGCGTATAGAGCTTGATGACTTCACGCGACAAAGCGTAAAGCGGGAAACAAATCTGGTTCTCCAACTTCAAGGCATCGTACGAATCCATATTGCACCCCTTTCTATTTGATTCAATTGTATTTGATACAATTGAATTATAGATTGATCTTTACTCCCTGTCAACGATTCTTATCCAAGAGGCTTGAAGTCGGACAAACGACATCCTATAATCAAGGTAGATCGGGGGGGAAGTTATGAAATCGACCATCCATGCTTGTCCGAAGTGCCATGCCGCCTGGAGCGGCAATCCGTCGGGGATCGTGAACTGTCCGGAATGCGCCACTGTGTTGGTGCCGCTTTATCTGGATAAGGAAACCTGGGACCGGCTGAGCGATGAAGAGAAAGAATTAAGAAAGAATGAAACGTTCACGTTGATCGCCGACAAACCGACAGAAGTCCATCGTTTATCGCAAGAGTACTATCTGCGAATGATTTACGATGACCTCCACACCATCAAGATCCTGTTGATCTGTTTGGTGATCACCTTTCCAATCCTGCTCTTCCTCGGACTGATCGGATAAAAAAACCATCCGTTGACACGGATGGTTATTACAGGTCTGCACCGATTTTCTTTTGAACTTCCTTCAGTTTCACAGTGGCGAGGCGACTCGCCTTTTCTTTTCCTTCTTTCAACACGTCGTCGATGATCCCGGAAGCCAGGATTTCCTTGTATTTCACCTGCAGGTCTCCCAACAAAACCGATACCTCGTGGGCGACCGCCTTCTTCAGGGTTCCATAGCCTTGGCCATCGAATTCGACCACGAGGCTTTCGATGGAGCGGCCGCTTAAGGTGGACAGGATCGTCAAGAGGTTGCTGACGCCGGGTTGGTTCTCGGGGTCGTAGTTGATCTTGTTGACCATGTCCGTCACCGCCGACATGATTTTCTTGCTTGCGACCTTCGGATCGTCCAAGAGATAGATGCATCCTTTGTTGGATTCCTCGGATTTCGACATTTTCTTGGTCGGGTCGCTCAGACTCATGATCCGGGCTCCGATCTTGGGGATCAACGGTGCCGGGACCTTGAAGGTTTCCCCGTATTTATTGTTGAAACGCTCCGCGATGTCGCGGGTCAGTTCGACATGCTGCTTCTGGTCTTCGCCGACCGGCACGAATTCCGGGTCATACATCAGGATGTCGGAAGCCATCAAGGTCGGATAGGAGTAGAATCCCGCCGTCAAGGCGCTCTCCCCTTTAGCGACCTTGTCTTTGTATTGGGTCATCCGGTTCAATTCGCCGAGATAGGTGTTGCAACTCAAAATGAACCCGAGTTGGGCATGTTCCATGACATCCGACTGCATGAAGATCGTCGATCTCTTCGGATCCAGACCGCATGCCAGATAAAGCGCGATGGTATCGCGCAGGTTGGTGCGAAGCTCCTGTGGATCCTGGTAGACCGTGAGGCAGTGCAGGTTCGCGATGAACACGACCATGTCATAGTCTTCCTGGTATTTGACGAATTCTTTGAGTGCTCCGATGTAGTTTCCAAGGGTCAACTGACCGCTGGGTTTGATTCCGCTTAACATCCGTTTCATGGTGTTTTCCTCCTTAAAATAAAAAAAGTCCGCATAGGGGCGCTTTTCGCGCGGTACCACCCGGATTGCCTTTCGGCCGCTTTCTGATAACGGTCTCCCGGAAAAAGACTCTTGCCTTTTTCGACTCCCGGACCCCACTTCGCACCTTTCCCTTGGATTTCTCACACCGACCGAAACCTCTCTGATGACCGGAAAACATGCTACTTCGATCCATTCGTTGTCTTTAGGATATTTAACCACGAACGGACGATTAATGCAAGCGCATCCCTGCATCGATCGAATCGTATAATGAACGATGTTTATCCTGAGAATTAATTGATAGAATCGACTCGAAGCATCGCAATTAGGAGAGAATGATATGCAAAATCAGGCAAAACAATGAAGAAGATGCATGTTTTTTCCACCCTTCACATATTTCTGCGTTATTACAATGAAAGTACTGTGAAAATGAGAATGATTTTCATTATTTTGTACGATTCCCACTTTCAAAATGTAAGGTACATGATATAATAGGGCAAAAGGAGGTACCTCCCAATGATCGTTGTCTACACCTCGCCCGGTTGCGCCTCATGCCGCAAAGTCAAACAGTGGCTGAAAGACCGGAATTTGAAATTCATCGAAAAAAACATTTTCTCTACCCTGCTCAACGAGAACGAAATCAAACACTTATTGATGCGTAGCGAAAACGGTACGGAAGATATCATCTCGAAACGTTCGAAGATCATCCAGGAAAGCAAAATCGACCTGGACGAACTTTCCATCAAGGAACTTGTCCGTTTCATCCAACAGAACCCTTCCGTATTGAAGCGCCCCATCATTTTGAATGAACGGAATTTCCTGGTCGGTTATGACGAAGAAGAAATCGGTGCGTTCATCCCTGCCGAACTGCGCAACATCGCCATCAGTTCCTGCGATGCCAACTGTCCCAACTACCCCACCTGCGGACATGTCCGCAAGGGTGACGGACCCAGCGTCGCCGGTTCCATCGGCCTTTCCAAATAAGACATGAAACAGCGATCCGAGCGGTCGCTTTTTTCTTCCCTTCTTTATGATATAATAAACAAGATTTGAGGTGAAGCGATGAAAATACTACTAGGGTTGTCGGGAGGCGTGGATTCCGCCGTCGCCGCATATGTGCTGAAGCAACAAGGCCACGAGGTCGAGTGCGCGTTCATGCGGAACTGGGATTCCCTCACCAACAACGATATTTTAGGAAACCCGACGATCGCCGACGATGTCTGTTCGCAAGAGAAAGACTACGACGATGCGAAAGCCGTGGCGGATAAGCTGGGATTGAAACTCCATCGTGTCGATTTCGTAAAGGAATATTGGGACGATGTTTTTACCGTGTTCTTGGAGGAATACCGTCGGGGAAGGACACCCAATCCCGACATTTTATGCAACCAACACATCAAGTTCGCCGCCTTCTATGATTTCGCGAAGAAGATGGGCTTCGATTGGCTGGCGACCGGGCATTACGCCAGGGTCGCGCATTTCGACGGCCACAGCGAATTGTTGCGGGCTGTGGACACAAATAAAGATCAAACGTATTTCCTATGCCAGATGCCCAAAGAAGCGTTACGTCATACCTTGTTTCCGATCGGTGAGATGAAGAAGGAAGAAGTGCGCAAGATCGCTCTGCATTTGGGGCTGGACGTCGCGACCAAGAAAGATTCGACCGGGATCTGCTTCATCGGGGAGCGTAATTTCCGTGAATTCCTGAAAAACTATTTACCTGCCAAAAGCGGGAAGATCATCGATATCCAAACCAAACAAGTCTTGGGACAACACCAAGGCGTGCTCTACTATACGATCGGACAGCGTAAGGGCTTGGGGATCGGCGGGGACTTGGGACCTTGGTTCGTGATCGGGAAAGACATCCATAAGAATGAACTCTACGTGGCGCGTAAGGAGGACAACCCCTGGTTGTTTTCCGACAAGTGTACGGTTTCGAAACTGAATTGGTTCAACGATTTTGATTTAACCTCGCCGGTTCAGGTCACGGCGAAGTTCCGCTATCGCCAGAGCGACCATCCCGTCACCATCCAAACCCGGGAAGACGGCTTGCTTGAAGTCCGCTTCGACCATCTTGTTTCATCCGTCACCCCGGGACAGGAAGCGGTATTCTACCAGGGCGAGATTTGTCTGGGCGGAGGCGTGATCGAAGAAGTCTATCTTAACGATAAAACACTGGATCTTCGGATCACGGAGGCCATGCATGCGTAATCCTGAACTCGATCTGCCTTCCCTACGCTTCGGTCTCGGCCGCGCGTTCCTATTGGCGGCGAACTATTTCATCGGCCACCAATTCGTCTATCCTTTCCTGCTTTCGTTTATTGTCTTGGGGCTTCAACCGGAAGCCTTGGAATTCCCGATCTGGGCTTTGATCGTACTTCATACGATCACTTTCGTGACCACGATCTGGATCGCCATGCCTTTATTGAAGGAATCCTTGGTCGGTCTACGCCACAACTTCACTAAAACGCTGTTGACCCCCTGGGTCATCTTCCCGCTCATGTATCTGACCTCCATCGCGGTCGCGATGGTGACGATGTGGGTCAGCGGTCAAGCGATGCCGGGCAACGAGAACGCGATCGACCAATTGTTCACCGAATCCCCGATGTTCACCTTGGCGTTGACGATCGTCTTCGCCCCCGTCGTCGAGGAGTTGGTTTTCCGGGGTGCGTTCTACCGCTATTTCAGGTCCAAAGGATACTTTTGGCTGCCCATCCTCCTCAGTTCCCTTTCGTTCGCGCTGATCCACATCAGCGTCGCTTTGACCATGGGGAACTACGCGGAACTTTGGTTCATCCCGCTATACGGAACGTTAGGGGTCTTCCTTTGCGTCGCGTATGAGAAAACGGGGAACCTCTACGGGGCGATCCTGCTTCACTTTATCTATAATTCCGTCAGTATGATCTTAGCGATGCTGGCGTAGGGGTGGCTATGTACGAAGGCGATGAAATCACAGGGAAAATCGGGACGGTCATCTTCCGCAGCGAAAGCAATTCTTTCACCGTGGCGAAATTCCGTCTTTATGAATTGACCGAAAAGGACATCACGATCACCGGTTATTTCCCCGCGTTGGTGAAGGATGTCCTTTATACGCTGATCGGCGAATACAAGGAACATCCCCGTTTCGGGATGCAGTTCGTTGTGCAATCCGCGCGACGGGTCCTGCCGACCGATGCGCAAAGCGTCGTCGCTTATCTGAGTTCCCCGCTCTTCCCCGGGATCGGACGCAAATACGCCCAGACCGTCGTGGAAACCTTGGGCGAACAAGCCTTGTATCTGTTGCGGGACGACCCGGACTTGCTTGACGGGATCATCGGTACCACGCCGAAGAAAAAACAAGCGGTCAAAGAGGGCTTGGTTCTTCCGGGTGACCAGGAAGAAGCGATCCGCTTCTTCACGACCCATGGGTTAGGCATCCGAAACATCATGCGGCTGGACCGTATCTACGGTCCCAAAGTGTTGACCTTGATCCAGGAGAATCCGTATCGTCTGGTCGATGAAGTGGATGGGATCGGATTCAAGACGGCGGATAAGCTCGGCTTGTCGATGGGGATCGAACTCGATGACCCGCGGCGCGTCAAAGCCGCCGCCACTTCCTGCGTCATGGAAGAATGCATGCGTAGCGGGGATAGCTATGTCGTCTTCGACCGCTTGGTCGACGTGTTGGTGCGCCAACTCTACGGGATCGACTTCGATCCGGAAGCGACGATCGACGGATGCGTCGAAGAAGGAAAGCTGATCCGCGAAGGTAACCGCATCTACCATCCCACCCAATTCGACAGCGAACTGACGATCACGCGCTACTTCGATACCTTCCCTTTGGCTCTATTGGACCCCTATGATCCCTATGCCTTGGATTCGGGCTTATCCGGTCTTCAGGAAGCCAAGGGCATCTTGTACGATGAAAGCCAGGTCACGGCGATCAAGACGTTCTTCGATGAACCTTGTACGATTTTGACCGGGGGACCCGGCACCGGGAAGACCACGGTCGTCGGCGCCATGATCGCCCTCTTTAAATACCTCTACCCTTCAGCCAGCGTCGCATGCTGCGCCCCGACAGGCCGGGCGGCGAAGCGGATGAGCGAGTTGACCGGCGCGGATTCCTTTACGATCCACAGCCTTCTGAAATGGGACCTTGAGTCCAATACCTTCGGTAAGAACGAAACCGACCCCTTAAGCATCGACATGATCATCATCGAAGAATTCTCCATGGTCGACCCGTGGTTGTTCGCCCAGTTACTGAAAGCAGGCGCGCAGTTCAAGAAAATCCTGATCGTCGGCGACCGCGACCAGTTGCCCCCGGTCGCCCCGGGCAGCACCTTGCGCGACTTGATCCTCAGTTCGCGTTTCCCCGTCATCGCCCTCTCGCACATCTATCGTCAGAAAGAAGGCTCGGATGTCATCGAACTGGCCCACCGGATCCGTCAAGGCCATTCGGACGCTTCGGACTTCACGAAGGATATCCGCTGGATCCCCTGCGATGTCCATGACGTCAAGAACGTCATCCTCCACGTCGTCAACGAAGCCCTCAACAAGGGATACAACGTCAACGATGTCCAGATCCTCGCCCCGAAGTATTCGGGCGTGGCGGGAATCGACGGATTGAACCATGCGATGCAGAAGATGGTCAATCCGCCGGACGACACGAAGCGGGAGTTGAAGGTCGGCTATGTGACCTACCGTGAACAAGACAAGATCCTGCAGCTGAAGAACCAGCCGACGGACGATGTCTACAACGGCGATATCGGGACGCTGATCGAGATCGTTCCGTCGGCTCTGGATGAGAACAAGCAAAACCGGATCATCGTCGATTTCGACGGAAGGATCGTGGAGTACACCTCCGAAACCTTCATCAACATCACCCTGGCCTATTGCATCTCCGTCCATAAATCACAAGGCAGCGAATACCCCATCGTCCTGCTTCCCTGTGTCCGCGAATACAGCAACATGCTGACGCGACGCCTGATCTACACGGCCGTCACACGGGCATCCAAGGCGCTGATCCTGATCGGCGAACCCGAATCTTTCGCCAAAGGCGTCGCCACCCAAGACAAACAACCTCGCGATACGACCCTGACCCAACGCCTAATCCTTGAAAATTAGGCGTTTTTTCTTGTTAATCCTTGAACAATCCTTTGAAAACGTCGAAATGGAAGTCTATAATGATTTCATGAGGTGAAATTATGAAAAAACCCACTCAGCTAAAAATCATGTATGCGATGATGGTCGGCTTCGTCGCCCTGGTCGTCTTCCTCTACCCCAACCTCCCCGCGCAACTGCCGATGCAATGGGGCTTGGACGGTAACGTGAACTACACCTTGCCGAAACTCCCGGTCGTCATCGGGATGGTCTTAGCCAACCTTGGCTACAACGTCTTCTCGGCGCGCATGCACCGCAACGAGGAGAAGATCCCTTGGCGCGACTTTATGACGTCGATCATCATCTTCGGTGTCTTTACCGTCATCTTACTGATAACGCTTGTCCGTTTCTAGGAGGAAACCATGATTCAAATCGAAAACGTATCCAAAGTCTATTCCGGCAAAGTCAAAGCGGTCGACAACATTTCCCTGACCGTGCAGGACGGGGAAATCATCGGGTTCATCGGTCCCAACGGCGCCGGGAAAACCACCACCATCAAAATGATGACCGGCATCCTATCCCCCGATACGGGAAGAGTGCTTCTCAACGGGATCGACATCGTCCAACAGCCCATCGAAGCGAAACGTCAGTTCGGTTTGGTCACCGATAACCCGGATGTTTTCCTGCGCCTCAAAGGCATCGAATACCTCAACTTCATGGCCGACATTTACGATGTCAGCGAAACGGATCGCCGTGAACGGATCCAACGATTGGCCGAAACCTTCGAAATGTCGGCTGCGCTGAACGACAAGATCCTGTCCTATTCGCACGGGATGCGTCAGAAGATCGTCGTCATGGGCGTGCTGGTGCATAGCCCCAACATCTGGATTTTGGATGAACCCTTAACGGGATTGGATCCCCAATCCGCGTTCGCGCTAAAGGAAATGATGCGCGCCCATGCCAACGAAGGCAAGACCGTCTTCTTTTCGACCCATGTGTTGGAAGTCGCGGAAAAACTGTGCAGCAAGGTTGCCATCATCAATAAAGGGAAGATCTTCTATTTCGGTACCCTTGAGAACCTGAAGAAAGACTACGCGGACATGAGCCTGGAAGAGATCTTCCTCGAGGTTACACGCAATGCATAACTTCCTCGCCTTGGTGAAGGTCAATCTAAAAAACACCTTCAGCATGACCTATGGAAAACAGAAGAAAAGCGCACTGAACCGATTCCTTCCCGTCTTCATCCTCATCGCGCTGCTTCCTTCCATCGCCAGCATGTATTTCCTCACCCAGGATTTGATCGGCATCCTCACCCCCATCCAACAGACCGGCATCGTCGTCGCCCTGCTCATGATGGGCGTCTCGGTGACCGTCTTCTTCTTCGCGATCTTCCTTGTCCCCTCCGTCTATTATTTCTCCAAGGACGTGGAAACGCTTCTCGCCCTTCCCCTGCAACCCTGGGTGATCGTGGCGTCGAAATTCGTCGTCACCGTCATCTATGAATATTTCACCCTGTTCTTCTTCGCCTTGCCCGTCTTGGCCGCCTACATCGTGAAAATCCAACCCCCGGTCGCCTTCTATCCGATCTTGTTGGTCGTCTTGGTCTTGTTGCCGGTGGTCCCCTTGATCTTCGCGAGCATCCTGATCATGTTGATCATGTGGCTGGTGCCTTTCGCGAAAAACCGCGACTTCTTCAACTACCTGAGCACTTTCTTCGCCTTGGGTCTGGCTTTGGGCATCAATTTCCTCGCCGGTTCCGCCGCGACCGTCTCGCAGGATGTCTTGATCGACCTGTTGATGCGCGGCAACAATTCGCTCACCTCGGTTTTCAATCTCTTCATCCCCAACATCCGCTTCGCGGTCGAAGCCTTGGTGAAGATTTCGATTTTAGATACCCTGATTTATGTCGGGATCGTCGTTCTGGCATCCTTGGCGTTTGTCGCCCTGGCGCAGATCGTCTACTTCAGGGGCGCGATCGGGGTCAACGAAACCTCGGCCAACCGTAAACGCCTGAAAGGCAAAGCCTATTCGAAGTCGACCGTTTCCGGCAACGTCATCCTCACCTATACCTTAAAAGAGCTGAAACTCTTGTTCCGTACGCCGATCTACCTTATGAACTGCGTCCTTTCCGCGGTATTGATCCCGGGCATCATGATCGCATCCTTCTCGATGCAACTGGGCGATACAAGCGAACTCCAACAGGTCATCGACAGTATCCCCTGGGGTTCGCCTCAATTGTCGCTCTATATCCTGGCCGGAGGCGCCGCTTTCGGTTGGGTGATCACGAGTCTGAACCTGATCACGCCGACCGCGATTTCCAGGGAAGGTCAAAACGCCTACTTCATGAAGTACATTCCGATGTCCTATTTCGCCCAGATGAGCGCCAAGGTCCTCAGCGGCATGACGATCAGTCTGTTGGGGATCATCTGTTTCATCCTGCCGGTCGCATGGTTCATCAAGCTTCCCTTGAATCTAACCCTCATCGCGTTCGCAGCCTCCGTCCTGACGTCCGTTTTCATGAATTATCTTGGGATGATCGTCGACATCCTGCACCCGAAACTGGTGTGGGAACAAGAAGCCTCGGCCGTCAAACAGAACCTCAACGCGGTGTTCACGATGGTCCCCGCGGCCGGTCTCTCCTTCGGCATCTTCTTTCTGATCGGCAAGCTTCCCACCGCAGGCTGGGTCTCCCTCTTGGTCTTCCTGATCCTCATCGGCTTGGACTTCCTACTTGTCTATCTCACCAAACGAGTCGCTGAAAAAGCGATGCCCCGTATGCTCGGCTGACGAAAGTCAGCCTTTTTTATCATCGGGGTTGACAGGCACGGATGGAAGCGTATAATACAGTAATATTAATAGTTAATTTTAGTTAACTATTCATGGAGGTGTCATGTCCCAAGAAATCACGCTTGACCAATTGATGGACCAGATCCATCGTTTCTCACGTCTTAACCGACCCAAACCCAAGGATGCGAAACTGCGTCCTAGCGAAATGATGGTGCTGATGGTGTTGGGTCATCGCCACATGTCGGGAGAGACCAGTTTGGTCCCTTCTGAACTCAGTAAGGAATTGAATCTCTCGCGTCCCGCCTTGACGCCGATCCTCAACGAACTGGAAAGCAAGGGGTTGATTCGGCGCGAATTCGACTTCAGCGACCGACGTCGGACGAAGATCGTCCTTCAGGAAGGTCCTGTCCGCGAAATCAAGAACGGCTTCGGCTGTTATACCGACCGGATCCAACTTTTGATGGATGCGTTCAGCAAAGAAGAAGTCTTGAGTCTGTTTACCCTCTTATCCAAGGCGAACGCCGTCTTATCCGACTACAACAAGGAGAATCCCGATGAAAAAAGTATTTAGCTACCTGCGTTTCTATTGGATGCAGGTCATCGCCATCGTCGTGCTTGTCTTCACCCAAACGATGCTTGAACTCGAACTTCCCGACTACATGAGCGATATCATCAATACGGGGATCGTCAAGCAGGACATCGACTTCATTTATACCAAGGGGTTCCAGATGTTGGCGATCGCCTTGACGGTCGCGACGATTTCCGTCATCACCAGTTTCCTGTCCGCGCGGGTCGGTTCCGGCTTGTCCAACAAGATCCGCAAAGACCTCTACCTGAAGATCGAGAATTTCTCGCTGATCGAGTTCGACAAGTATTCGACGGCTTCCTTGATCACCCGCAACACCAACGATGTCCAACAAGTCCAGATGATGATCACGATGATGCTAAGGATGGTCGTTTCCGCCCCGTTGTACGCGATCATCGGCTTCCAGAAAGCCAATGCCCTGAATTCAAGCATGTCGTGGATCTTCGCGGTGGTCATCCCCCTGCTGGTCTTCATGATCGCTTCGATCTTCACCTTCGTCACCCCGCGTTTTGAACGGGTGCAGAAACTGACCGACAAACTGAACCTCACCGCACGCGAGAACCTGACCGGGATCCGCGTCATCCGCGCGTTCAACGCACAGGACACGCAAGCCGACAAGTTCAACGGCGTCAACGTCGAAGTCCGCGACAACAATACGATCCTGCAGCGCATCATGTCCTTCATGATGCCGGGGATCATGCTGATCATGAGTTTCACCACGATCTTGATCGTCTGGGTCGGCGCCGAGAAGATCAACACGGGTTCCCTGTTGATCGGCGATATGATGGCGTTCCTACAATACGCCACCCAGATGTTGTTCTCCTTTGTCATGATGTCGATGGTCTTCATCATGTATCCCCGCGCCGCGGTTTCCGGCAAGCGGATCGCCGAAGTCTTGAATACGAAACCGCAGATCATCGATCCCGAAGAGCCGGTCCAAGCCGTACGCGGCAGCGGCGAAGTCAAATTCGAAAACGTCTGTTTCCGCTATCCGGAAGCCGACGAAGATGTTTTACACAATATAAACTTTACCGCACGGCCGGGCAAGACCACCGCGTTCATCGGTTCGACGGGCAGCGGGAAATCGACTCTGGTCAACCTCATCCCGCGTTTCTACGATGTCTGCGACGGGTCGATCAAGATCGACGGCATCGATCTTCGTGACATGAAACAAAGCGACCTGCATGACAAGATCGGCTATATCCCCCAAAAAGGCGTCCTCTTCTCAGGCACGATCGCATCGAATCTTACCTACGGTAGACCCGAGGCGAGTCCGGAAGAACTCGAGGAAGCGGCGTCGATCGCCCAGGCGAAAGACTTCATCTTGGAAAAAGAAGGCGGTTATGATTATCTGATCGCGCAAGGCGCGACCAATGTTTCCGGCGGACAGAAGCAACGCTTGTCGATCGCACGGGCGTTGGTGAAGAAACCCGAAATCTATATCTTCGACGATAGTTTCTCGGCGTTGGACTTTAAGACGGATTCCGCCCTACGTAAGGCGATCCATGAAAAACTCAGTGACGCGACGGTCTTGATCGTCGGTCAGCGCGTCAGTACGATCATGTCGGCTGACCAGATCGTCGTCCTTGAAAACGGATCGATCGCAGGCATCGGCACGCATCGGGATTTATTGAAAAACTGCCCCGTCTATTATGAAATCGCGGCGTCGCAGTTGACGAAGGAGGAATTGGCATGAGCATGAGAGGCGGCCCGATGGCTGCGATGCACGGCGGTGCGAAGGCCAAAGACTTCAAAGGTACACTGAAAAGACTGGTGTTCTTCTCCAAAGAGTATTGGGCTCAATTGATTATCATCATCGTGATGGCCATCCTGGGTACGATCTTCTCGATCGTCTCCCCGAAAATCCTGGGGGAAATCACCAACAAGATCGTCGAGGGGTTCATCGCGATCATGATGAAAATCCCGGGGGCGGCCATCGACCTGGACTACGTACGGAGGATGTTGCTGTTGATGCTCGGGCTTTATTTCCTGAGTTCGGCCTTCACCTACATCCAATCCTTCGTCATGTCCGGGGTTTCGCAGAAGATCACGTTCAACCTACGTTTGAGAATCACGGACAAAATCAATACGCTTCCGCTGAAATACTATGACACTGAGCCGTTTGGCGATATCCTGAGCCGCATCACCAACGATGTCGACACCATCGCCAACTCGCTCAACCAATCCGTCACCCAGGTCGTGACCTCCGTGGCTTCGGTCATCGGGATCTTGGTCATGATGTTGTCGATCAACGTCCAGATGACGATGATCTCCATCGTCTCCCTTCCGATTTCCCTCTTCCTCATCATGAACATCGTCAAACTCGGTCAGAAGTTCTTCCGTCAGCGTTCCGCGAAACTCGGCGCATTGAACGGGATGATCGAGGAGAATTTCGGCGCCCACAACATCGTCAAGGTGTTCAACGGCGAAGAACAGGCGATCACGGCTTTCAATAAGAGCAGCGATGAACTGACGGAGATCACATGGAAAGCCGAGTTCATCTCGGGCATGATGATGCCGATCATTTCCTTCGTCGGCAACCTCTCCTATGTCGCGGTCTGCGTATTGGGCGGCTATCTGGTCGTCGACGGCAAGATCAACATCGGGGACATCCAATCGTTCATCCAGTATACCCGCAACTTCTCCCAGCCGATCAACCAGACGGCGCAGATCGCCAACGTGCTTCAATCGACGGTGGCCGCAGCCGAACGCGTCTTCGAATTCCTCGACGAGGAAGAAGAAATGAATGAAAGCGACGCCCCGGTCAAACTCGAGCGCGTCCAAGGCCATGTCTCCTTTGAAAACGTGGACTTCGGCTACAGCGACGACAACATCTTTATCCAGAACCTCGACATCGATGTCAAACCGGGTCAGAAGATCGCCATCGTCGGTCCGACCGGCGCCGGCAAGACGACCCTGATCAACCTACTGATGCGTTTCTACGACGTCAAGGGCGGGGCGATCAAGATCGACGGAATCGACATCCGCGAGATGAAACGCAACGATTTGCGCGACACCTTCGGGATGGTTTTGCAAGACACCTGGTTGTTCAACGGCAGCATCAAAGACAACATCGCCTTCGGCAGCCCGAATGCGACGATGGATGAAATCATCCACGCCGCCGACTCCGCCAAAGCGCATCACTTCGTACGGACGCTTCCCGACGGCTACGAGATGGTGATCAACGAAGAAGGCTCCAATATCAGCCAGGGACAGAAGCAGCTCCTGACGATCGCGCGCGCCTTCCTATCGAACCCCTCGATCCTGATCCTGGACGAAGCGACCAGTTCGGTCGACACCCGTACCGAAGTCCTCATCCAGAAAGCGATGGAGAAACTCATGCGGGGACGCACCAGCTTCATCATCGCCCACCGTCTTTCCACCATCCGCGACGCCGATTTGATCCTGGTCATGAACCATGGCGCCATCGTTGAAAAAGGCAACCACGAATCCCTCATCCAAGCCGACGGGTTCTATGCGAAACTCTACCAAAGCCAATTCGACCCCGAAGAATAACACGTTCAAAACGTGTTTTTCTTTGACTTGAAATGCTATAATTCGGGTGGGAGAAAACCATGCGAAAATCCATCTTGTTCATCCTTTTGATTGCTTTACTCACAGCGTGCGCTTCGCAGCGGATCCGCATCGTCGGTCCGTCGGTTTTCGTCTTGGAAGCCGGCCAGCCCTATCTCGAACCCGGGGTTTCGCTCCTTAGCGGCGAATCGGCGAAGCTCGCGGTTTCTTCCGATTTGAACCCTCAAAAACCAGGCATCTACCGCATGCGCTACCTCTTGGTCGACGGCAAAAAAATCGTCGCGCAGACCTCGCGGAAAATCAAAGTCGTCGATACCACCCCGCCCTCTTTGGTTCTCAACGGAAACATCATCACTAACGTCTGTCCCGGACAAAGCTATGCGGATGAAGGGGCGCGCGCCATCGATCTCGTCGACGGCGACCTGACATCGAGTATCGAAATCACTTCCGAAGAAGGCAAACTCATATATCAAGTTGCGGATCTTGCGGGGAATTCCGTCAGTCTAGTCCGTGAAATCCATGTACGCGACATCGACGCCCCGGTCTTCGACGCCCCCGACGAAATTTCGGTGCTTGAAGGCAGCCTGCTTCCCGGCATCGTAGCGACCGACCGGTGCGAGGGCGATTTGAGCGCTGTAGTCACGACGGACAAGATCATCGACACCTCCGTGGTCGGCGACCAGACCCTCACCTATTCCGTACAGGACTCCAAGGGCAACGCAGCCACGTTCACCCAGCTGATCCATGTGAAAAAATCGCACAGCGCCTCGACGATCTTTCTAACCTTCGACGACGGACCCAGTTATCTCACCGATGATTTCCTCGACCTATTGACGGAATTCGACGTGAAAGCCACCTTCTTCATCAACAAGAAATCGGGCTACGACAAAGTCATCCAACGCGCATATCGCGAAGGACATAGCATCGGGATGCATTCCTATTCCCATGTCTATTCAAGAATCTATGCCTCGGAAGAAGCATTTTTCCAGGATCTATACGCCGAGCAGGCATGGATCAAGAGTCTGACCGGTGAAACATCGCGGCTTTATCGCTTTCCGGGCGGCAGTTCCAACACCATCAGCGATTTCAACCCCGGGATCATGACCCTCTTGACCCGCTCGATCCGTGAAAAAGGGATCCAGTATTTCGATTGGAATCTTTCTTCGGGGGACGCCGGTAAGCACGATGCGGAATTCATCACGAACTATGTCTTGAAACAACTGGGGTCGCGCGCCAACTATGTCGTATTGATGCATGACAGTAGCGGGCATGAAAGCACGCTGGAAGCGTTGCGGAACATCCTAACGTATGCGAAACAAGAGGGCTATTCGTTTGGTGCCCTGAATGTCAACTCGCACCCCGCCCACCATGGGGTGAAAAACTGAAGATAAGCCAAGCCTGAAAAACACAGGCTTTTCTTTTCATTTCAAAGAAAAACAGACTCGATTCGCACAGGCGAATCGAGTAAGGAATCGAATTTTCCTCAAAGTTTCATCTCCGACACGGGCGAATTTTGGTATTTTCGATTGAATCTCGCTATAATATGGCTATCTAGCCATGGTTATCCAGCCATTACATCCAAGATTGTCTTCGTCTTCACGTTTATCTTACGTTTTTTCCGTTTAATGAATCCTCATGATTCACTTCATTTCGCAAGGGACTCATTCGGATAGTACGTATTAAAAAAAGAGGTCCGATGAAAAAAAAGAAGAAGCGAAAACTGAAAATCAAGAACGTGGCCATCGCGCTTATCCTGTTGGGTTCGATGATCGCCGCGCTTTTCGCCGCGGTTTATCTACCCAACCGGCTGGTGGATGTGATGTACATCGAAGCCGGGTCGAAATCGACGCTCACCGAATCCTTGTTCATTAAAACGGAGGAAGAAGGGTCGTTCATCACGAGACTACGCAAGATCGATCTTCAGACACCGGGCAACTACGAAGTGAAAATCCAGGTGGGGTTCATGACCTATACCTCGATGTTGGTCGTGACGGACACCTCGAAACCGGCGATGTTACTGAAGGAAATCGTCGCCCCCGTGAACTCAACCTTGACCCCACAGGATTTCGTGGAAGAATCGCATGACAATACGGAAGTCACGTATTCGTTTGTGGTAGCGCCGGATACCACCCAACCGGGTGTACAGACGGTGGAAATCGAAGCGACGGATCTCGGGGGGAATGCGACCGTCGCCCATTCGACCGTACTGGTTTCGCAAATCAAGGACACGGTGACGATGGAAGCCGGATCCACACCTCCGGTGATCGAAGATTTCTTGCTCGAAGAGAAGAAAGATGAAGAATTCGTCACGGACCTTTCGAAACTGAAACTTGTGGTCGGCAAATATCCGATCAAAATCAAGATGGGCGACCGAACTTTGATTTCGTTTCTCGAGGTCGTGGATACGGTCGCCCCGACGGCCAAGGTCCGCTCGATCTCAGCCTATGTCGGCGATAAGCTTTCGGCGTCCGCGTTTGTCTCAACCATCGTCGATGCTTCGAAAGTCACCGTCTCTTTTAAGAGCGATACCAATCTGACGGCGAAAGCCGGTACGTATGCGCCGGTGGTCATCTTGCGCGATGCCGGCGGGAATGTCAACGAATTGACGGCGAATCTCGTCGTTATCCGCGATACGCAAGCCCCTGTGATCAGCGGGTCCGGGTTGAAGGACAGGACGGTCTATGTCGGTGAATCGTTCAATGTGAAATCGAATGTCTATGCCACCGACAATCGCGACGGGAAAGTCACCGTTACGGTTTCAGGCTCGGTTAGTTTCACGAAAGCCGGGGTTTACCCGGTCACCTTCAGCGCCAAGGATAAAGCCGGGAATTCATCCAGTGTGAAAATTACGGTCACAGTCATCACGCATCCCCCGTTTTCAGCGAAAGGCGATACCGGGAATAGCGAGTTGAACCAACTGGTCGACACGATTTTCGCCAAGACTTTGCACGGGGACATGTCGGACTACGAGATCGTCAAAGCCCTTTATGACTTTGGACGCACCATCCGCTATCAGGCGGGTCCCCTCGCCTCCCCATGGCAGGCACGCGCCCTCTCGACGCTGACGACGCGAACCGGAAATTGTTTCGGTCGGATGTATGCGATGGAAGCGTTGTTCATCCGTGCGGGCATCCCCCAGCGCGAACAAATCCAATACAACCAAGTCCACTCCTGGAATCAGGTCGACATCGGAAACGGATGGCAAAACGTGGACATCGGTTATAGCGTCTTGCTTCAATCGGACGCCTATTTGAGAAACCGTGCCTTGATTTCATCCTCGATCCAAGACGACCTGTGGGAAACGACCGAACCGGTGAAGATCGGAAAAGTGTATGTCGACCATGTGGATGAAACCTCGGGCTTGAAGATCGCGGACAGCGTCGTTTTATCAGGCAACGTGGGGACATCCTATTCGAGCGTAGCCGTGACGATCGCTGGCTATACCTATCAATCCAGAACATCGAACTACAACGGCTTGTTTAGCGAATCGAACATCACCGTCACCTACACCTACCGTCAATCGACGGAATAAGGAGCACCCATGCGAAAAACGATCTTGTTTCTTTCAATCTTGATTCTACTGATGGGGTGTGCCGCGAAACCCGCTGATAACGAAACTTTCGTTTTCCGGGTCGAAGGACATGATTTGAGAATCGGAGAGAAGGCATCTGTACTTTTGGCGAAAATCGGAAACCCGCTGGACCAATACACTTCCCCGTCCTGTGCGTTTGAGGGCGAGGATACCGTCTATGATTACGGAAACTTCCAAATCACCACCTATCTTTCCTCAGGTACCGAAATCTTCACGGGCTTCTATCTCATCGACGCAAGCATTTCCACGAAAGAAGGGATCCATATCGGTTCAAGTTTCGATCAGGTGATCTCCGCTTATGGCGATGGATACACCGATGAATACGGGGTATACACCTATACGCTGGGCTTAAGCGATCTCTCCTTTGTCATCGTGGAGGATACCGTGACATCGATTTCCTATCTCCATATCGTCGATTAATCGGTCCCAGGAGGTCCTATGGTTTTCAGTTCACCGGTCTTCGTCTTCCTTTTCCTCCCCCTCGTCTATCTTATCAACCTCGTCCTCCCCTCAAAATACAGCAACGTCTTCCTGCTTTTCGCATCCTTGTTGTTTTATGCCTGGGGGGAACCGATCTACGTTTTCCTTATGGTTTTTTCAGGCTTTGTGAACTACCGGCTTGCATTGAAAATGGATCGCCATGGACGATTCCATAAAAACCTGCTGATTCTGTCGATCATTTTTAACATTGGAATGCTTGCGGTCTTCAAGTACTCCGATTTCCTGATCTTGGGTATCAATTCCGTTTTCAACACCGCGATCCCTACACTGAACCTCCCGCTTCCGATCGGGATTTCTTTCTATACCTTTCAAACCTTGTCCTATGTCTTCGATGTCTATCGCGGCGAAACACCGGTCCAGAAGAATTTCCTTTCCTTGCTTCTCTATATCACTTTCTTCCCTCAACTGATCGCCGGACCGATCGTGAAGTATCACGATGTTTCCCTTCAAATCCAATCGCGTGTCGTCGATCTTTCGCAAACGACCCTCGGTCTACGTCGCTTCGTCTATGGTTTGGCGAAGAAAGTGTTGATCGCCAACGCGATGGCGCTGATCGCCGATACCATATACGCTTTACCGAACACACAGATTTCAACGCTGGTCGCCTGGACGGCGTCGATCGCCTACGCCTTGCAGATCTATTTCGATTTCTCCGGTTACTCGGACATGGCGATCGGGATGGGTTGGATGTTCGGCTTCCATTTCAAAGAGAACTTCAACTATCCCTACATCGCCACCTCGATGCAGGATTTCTGGCGTCGTTGGCACATTTCCCTTTCATCTTGGTTTCGACTCTATGTCTATATCCCGTTGGGTGGAAACCAGAAAGGAAAAAACAGGGCGATGCTGAATCGCATCCTCGTCTTCTTTCTCACCGGTCTATGGCACGGGGCGGCCTGGACTTTCGTCGTCTGGGGACTCTATCACGGACTCTTCCTTCTCCTTGAACAATCCTTCCTGCACGTCGAAAAGTGGCCGCGTTTCATCCGCCGTATCTACACGTTACTGGTCGTGGTCGTCGGTTTCGTGATTTTCCGCTCTGAAAACTTCACCCAGGCATTGGTCATGATCCGCTCACTGTTCCTCTTTTCATCTTCTTCGCCCATCGCATTCGGTGAATGGATGGTCTTGATGACCCCTTTCACTTTCTTCATGTTCGCAGTCGCCTTCTTCGCTTCGACACCGATCATCCGTTCAACCCGATTAAGTAACTCACGCTTGTTCGAGTACGCTTCCTATGGATTCGCATTGGTTCTATGGGGCTTGTGTCTGTTGAACCTGGCAAGCACGACCTACAATCCGTTCATTTACTTCAGGTTCTAGGAGGAAACGATGAAAAAGCCGATGAAACTTCTCTTCTGTATCGTTTTACTCCTGACTTCCCTTTTACCCCTTACCGGGTATCTTTTCAACGTAAAAACGACGATCCCCGGCATTCAACAGCCAAGTTCGCCAAGCATCGTGAAAAACAATGAAGTCAATGTCTCCTTTTTCGATGAACTCGATGATGCGTTCAGTACGTCGTTTCCGTTTCGTTCAACGATGATTTCGATCTATCATCGTCTCACCGAAGGCATTTTCAAACAAAGCGGGTCGAGCCAGGTCTTGGTCGGTAAGGACGGTTACTTGTTTTTCGAAGAAACCCTCGATGATTACCTGAATCTAAGCCAGCTTAGCGAAAATGATCTGATTCGGTTTAACCGTACGATGCAACTGCAAAGCGATGCGATGGCTAGACTCGGCATCGCATCCTATTTTATGGTCGTCCCCAACAAGGCGTCGATCTACGGCGAGAGGATGCCTGCGCATTTGAAACCGGTTGGAGAAACGAATTTGCTGGAACAGCTACGAAAGATGGATCTCGCCATGGATTTCATCGATGTGAAAGACGCATTGATCCAAGCGAAGGAAGAAACAGGGCTGCCGATCTATCATGCCCGCGATTCGCATTGGAACGCTATCGGTGCGGCGATCGGATATGAATTTATGATGGCCGAACTGGGTCAAACGAGTCTACATCTGATTGGTCAAACCCCGGTGCGGTCAAAGGATTGGCTTGGGGATCTCTCGATCATGCTGTATCCGGATAAGTCCGATTATGACATACAGTACACGTATAATTTACCCGAGGCCTTCACCTTCACGCGCGCCGTCCGGACATTCGAGGACATGGAATTCGAATCGATCAACCCGACCAAAGAAGGACATCTGTTTCTGTTTCGCGATTCGTTCGCGAACGCCTTGGTTCCCTATCTTTCGGATTCTTTCGCAAGGGTGAACTATTCGCGTGTCTTTCCGTATGACTATCGCGAGGTGAAGACGATGGATATCGATACGTTAGTGATCGAGATCGCCGAACGGAATCTTAACCGGCTTCTTCAAGTGACGCCCGTCTTGGTCAGCGAACCGCATGCTTCCTCGACGATTGCCCCGTTTAGCCAAAAGACCGCGGTTCAGATGACGTCATCCAAGGTGAATTCGTTGTTTTACATGAACGCCCGATTCACCGATCAAGATTTTGGTCGAAAGATCACGAACATCAAAATCATCGTCGACGAGACCGAGTACGATGCGTTCCCGATTTATCAAGACGCCGATTTCGAGGACGATTTGATCGAGTACGGTTTCTCGCTCTATACGCAGACTAAACTTGATGAGGATGAAATCTGGATCCTCGGCCAAATCGACGGGGATTGGTACAGACTCAACTAAAAATCCGCAACGTGAATTGCGGATTTCTTTTATTCGTAGCGTAGAGCGTCGACCGGTTCCAACTGCGACGCCTTGTTTGCGGGATAGATCCCGAAGACGACGCCGATGGTGATCGAGAAGACAAGGGACAGGAGGACCGAATCCAAGCCGACCGTGACTTTGAAGTCGGAGAGGTATTGGATGATGGCGGCGCCGACATAGCTGACGCCCAATCCGATCAAACCGCCCAGGGTGGTGATGATGACCGCTTCGATGAGGAACTGGATCAAAATCTGCGAACGTTTTGCACCCAGTGCTTTCCGTACTCCGATTTCACGGGTCCGTTCACGGACGGTCACCAACATAATGTTCATGATGCCGATGCCTCCGACGATCAGCGAAATGGAGGCGATCCCCGCCAACAAGGTCGTGAGGAGTCCCATGAGGGTGTTCATGACGCCCAGGATCTGCGATTGGCTGAAGACGTTGAACTCGTTGGCGGATGGCAGGACGGAGGTAAGATACGACTCGATTTTACGCATCGACGTCGCGACCGTGTCTTCCGTTTCGCTGGCGAGATAATAGGTTTTCGAATTCAAGCGGTAAGGGAACAGGGTTCCGGCGAAGTCGATGGGGATGTAGGCGGTCGCGTCGAGGTCGCCGTTGAAGTTGGTCCCACGCTCCGTCAAGATCCCGATGATGCGGAACTGGACGCCTTGGATGACCATCGTTTCCCCGATCGCGTCTTTCAAGGGAAAGAGTTTTTCCGCGACCTTGGGACCGATGACCACGACCGGAAGATTGTTGTCGAGGTCGATCCGGGACAAGAACCTGCCGCTGGTCAGTTCGAGACTGGAGACAAAACCGTAATCCTGGTTCACGCCGCTGACGGAAACATCGAAGTTCTGCCCGTTGACGACGTAGGAGTTATTCCCTGAAATGATTTCACTGTAGGCGGCCAGTTTCCCGCTGTCTTTGAGTTCATCCAACCAGATGGTCGGAAGCACCCCGTTGCGGTCGGTGACCCGGACGATGATGAGATTACTGCCGATGGCGCGGATCTGGTTCGCCGCTTCCGCCTTGGCGCTGTTGCCCAGCGAAAGCAGAAGGATGACCGAAGAAACGCCGATGACGACGCCCAAAGTGGTGAGAAGCGCACGGATTTTGTGGGCGACCACCGACCGCCAGGCGATCGAGAAATATTCCTTAAACATGGTCGGCCTCCTTGCGTGAGTCGTCGACGATCTTGCCGTCGCGGATCGTCAGGATGCGCGAGGCATAGGCGGCGACCCCGATGTCGTGGGTGATGACGATGACGGTCTTCCCCTGCTTGTTGAGCTGGGTCAGAAGGTCGAGCACTTCCTTGCCGGTCTTCTGGTCCAGCGCTCCGGTCGGTTCGTCGGCCAGGATGATCGCCGGGTTGTTCGCCAGCGCCCGGGCGATGGAGACACGTTGCTGTTGCCCGCCCGACAATTCGGTGGGCTTATGGTCCATCCGGTCGCCCAATCCGACTTTCGTCAGGATTTCGGCGGCGATCTTCTCGCGTTGTTTCTTGGGGACGCGGGCATAGGTCATGGGCATCATGACGTTCTCCAGCGCACTGAAGGAAGGAAGCAGGTTGAACTGCTGGAAAACGAAACCGATCTGCTTGTTGCGGATTTCCGCCAGTTCGTCTTCCTCGTATTTTTTGATGGGGATCTGGTTGAGGACGTATTCGCCGTCGGTAACGATGTCCAAACACCCGATGATGTTCATCAGGGTGGACTTCCCGCTTCCCGACGGACCGACGATGGCCGTGAAATCCCCTTCGTCGATGGTAAGGCTGATCCCGTCCAAAGCACGGACGACGGAATCACCCATCTTGTAGTGCTTGGTGACGTTACTCAGCGTCAGCATTGCGGAGACCCCCGAAACCGGTGAAGGACGTCGATTCCGGCAGGATGACGGCTTCAAAGCCTTCCAACCCTTCGGCGCTCACTTCCGCAACGTCGATGTCCGCGCTACCGACGGTGACCTCTAGATAATAGTCTTTTTCAGGCTTGTTCATGTTGTCGAACCATTCCGCGCTGAGGAGGTTGATCTTCCCCCCGCTTTGGATCAAGGCTTCGACCGGCACAAGATAAATGTCTTTCTTAATCAAGGTTTCGATCTTGGCGCTGCCGGTCATCCCCAGGAAAATCGGGTTGGCGCCTTTGTCGAAAGCGACGGTGACCGTGTACGTGGTGAAATCGGTGGAGGTGTTGCCGATCAGGCTGATCTTGCTGACGGTACCTTCCACGGTCAGATTCAGGGCATCGATGAACACTTTGGACTTTTGTCCCACGCTGATCTTCGCAATGTCCTTTTCGGAAATCTGTACTTCCATCTGGAGTTTATCCGGGTTGGCGACGACATAGGACGGCATCGCGTTGTTGGCGACCTGGATGACGATCCCGTCGATCTTGGCGCGCAGGTTGTACACCTGTTGCATCGCGTTCTTGTATTGGCCGAGCTTGAAATCCTTCGTGACCACGTCCCCGACCTTGACGTAATTGTCTTTAAGACTGCCTTCGAACTTCACTTCAGACGTATCCGCCGAAGTGATCTTCCCTTTCGCGACGCTGTAAAGGATCAACTCGCCCTTTTCCACGGTCACGATCGTGCTTTCTTCAACGAGTCTTTTCATCGAATTGTTGCGGAAATTGTTCAAGAGTAAAAACCCCGCGCTGACGAACACCGCGACGACGACGAACCAAACCACTCTACGCTTTGTTTTCTTTTTCATGTTGTTCTTGCTTTCCTTGGTTGAAATATTCCGCGATCTTCTCGATGATCGCATTCATTTTAAGACTGTCTTCTTCGCCCAGATAATCCAACAGACCGCTCATCGTTTCCATGAACTCGGCCTGCGCTTCCTTGACGGTCGCCTTCCCTTTGTCGCTGATCCTCACCATGACTTGGCGGCGGTCCTGCGGGTTCTCTTCCCTGACCACATAGCCGTGCATCGACATTTTCGTGATGAACTGCGTCGCGGCCGCGGCGGAAACGCCGAAGACTTCCGCCAGTTTGCTGATGGGGACCGATTCGTCCCCGCAGGCGTTGGCGAATTCGATCAAGGGAAAGATCGGACCATCATGGGAATGCTTGCTGCGCATGGTTTTCTGCGCCCTGCGCATCCTCTCCATCGAAGCGATCAAGTCGCATATTTTCTGTTGTTTGAAGCTGTTTTCCATAGTCCTCCTTTTACTTAAGATGCTTAATAGTTAAGTGAATTAAGTATTGCATATCCACCCTTTTCTGTAAAGTGAAACGCATAAAAAAAGCAACGGTTTCCCGTTACTTCGTGGCTTTGATGGTTTCCCAGCTGAACCCGTCGCGACCGAAGTGGCCGAAGTTGGCCGTCTTGCGGTAGATGGGTTTCAGGAGGTCGAGTTCCCGGATGATGTTTCCGACGCTGAAGTCGAAATTACGTTTGACCCAGGCGTAGATTTCCTCGAGTTCGACCAAGTTCGTGTTGAAGGTGTCGATCATGATCGAAATCGGATGGGTTTGTCCGATCGCGTAGGAAAGCTGGATTTCGCAGCGTTCCGCGAGTTTCGCCGCGACCAGGTTCTTGGCGACGAAACGGGAGTAATAGGCCGCCGAACGGTCGACTTTGGAGGGGTCTTTCGAACTGAAACAGCCGCCGCCGATCCGTCCCATGCCGCCGTAGGTGTCGACGACGATCTTACGGCCGGTGGTGCCGCTGTCGCCGAAGGATCCGCCGACGATGAAGGAACCCGAGGGGTTGATGAAGTATTTGGTATCCGGGGTGATCCACTTGGGATCGACCACATGGTCGATGACCTGCGTCTTGACGACTTCGTGGAGTTCTTCCTGCGTCATGTCCGCGCTGTGCTGGGTCGAGACGACGATGGTATCGATCGATACCGGTTTATGGTCGCGATACAGGACGGTGACCTGCGTTTTCCCGTCGGGACGGATGCGCTTGTCTTCCCATTTCAGATCGCTGAGTCGTTTGGACAGTTTGTGGGCGGTGTCGATCGCCAACGGCATATAGTTTTCGGTTTCGTTGCTGGCATAGCCGAACATGATCCCTTGGTCGCCGGCGGCGATTTCGTCATGTCCCGTGACCGCGTTGAAAATCTCGGCGGATTGGCCGTTGACCTTCACCATCACGGTGTATTCTTCATCGTAGCCGATACTGCGGATGACGTCTTTCGCGATCTTTTCGAAATCGATCGTCGCCTTCGTGTTGGCTTCGCCAAAGACTAAAATCAGGTCGTCTTTGATGGTGGCTTCGACCGCCATCTTGGAATAGGGATCCTGCGACAGGGCTGCGTCCAGGATGGAATCGGCGATCTGGTCGCAGATTTTATCGGGGTGGCCGTCGGTGACGCTTTCCGATGTGAACAGATATTCTCTCATGGGGGTTCCTCCTATGTTGTCTTATCAAAGAAAACACCTTCCGCTAAAAAACGAGAAGGTGTACGTGTCGTAAGTTTCTCCCTTATCGTCGTTAGCGGAACCACCTTGCAGTGCAGGTTGGCGTGAGGTCGTCGAGCTAACTCTCTACCTCATCTCTTGATAAAAAGACAATTTGTATTCTACACTGTTTTTCGAAAAATGCAAGCCTATTCCAGTGGTTTCTGGTAATAGTTGCCGATGACCCGCTCCGCGCCTGAAATACTGATGAAGACGCGGGGATCCGCGCTCTTGGCCGCTTCGATGACATCGTCGACCTCAAACGCGTTGACGACCGTATAAAGCATGCATTTCTCTTGATGGCTATAGCCCCCTTCGCCCCAGATCCGCGTGATACCGTGACGGGTCGAGGCATAGATGCTGCGGGTCACTTCGTCGGGGAACGCGGTGACCAGATGGATCGTCTTCAGTTTGAAACGCATGTGGCGCTGCGAGACGACGTAGGTCGAGCAGAATTGGTAGATGATCGAATAGAGGGCTTTCTCCCATCCGAACAGATATCCGGCCAAAACCAGCACCAGGGTGTTGGCGTACATGATATAGGTCCAGACCGGGACGCGGGCTTTACTGGAGGCGTAGATGGCGATGAAGTCCGTCCCTCCCGTACTGGCGTTGGCGTTGAGCGCCAAGGAGACGCCAAGACCGCCCAGGATCCCGCCGAAGACCGAAATCAAGAAGATGTCGCCGGTCAATGCGATGTCGGGGAAGATCGAGGTGAAAATCGACACCAGGACGTAATGCAGGACGCTGAACAGGGCGAAACGCTTGCCGACGACCTTGTATACCAGAAGCGTCGGACCGATGTTCAGAAGCCCGTAAACCAGCCCGAACGGGATGGAGATGGAAAAGAACTCGGACATCGAGCGGGTGAACAGGACGGATATGCCGGAGAAACCGCCGGGAAACAACTCCCCTGCCCGGACGAACCCTTTGATCGCAAAGGAATACACCAAGGCGGACAGCACGACCATCAAGCCGGTCTTCAGATCTTTTTTTCTCAACGTACCCATCGCTACCTCGCTTCGATCGTTCTACTCTTCGCCGATCTTCTTTTTTTTCAATGAATACGGGGTTTGCCCGATGCTTTTCACCAGTTTCTCGCATCGTCTCACCTGCATCCGTATCGAACGGATGCCGATGTCGACTTCAAGTTCCCGCTGGCCGAAGACGACCAGGGTCCCCGTCGTCAACGCCTTCAGTTTACGTATTTTCGCATAGTTGATCCATACGCACTCCGGATGCTCTTTCGACAAGGTGGGGAAAAACAAGAGCCGGTCGGTGGGGTCCACCAGGACCGGTAACTTCTGCTTGACGTCCAGATGATGTCGTACGACATCCGCGCTGCCGCGCAGACTGCTGCCCAGCGCCAGGCACCAGCCCGCAAGATAGTCCTGGGCGTTTTCATGGATATGCAAGGTTTGTTGCTCCGTCACCATCAAGGTACCGTGGGACGTGGGACGGAGATAGAGCACTTCGTTTGGATTCATGGGGTCACCTCATCAGACTCTTACGCAATCAACGGCGTTTTTCCTTGAAGTGAACGTTCGGTTCCTAAAAAAAAAGACGGCTAGCCGCAGCAGCAGCCGTCTTCACAAACTTGGTCGGGGGTCTCCGTCTTCTCTTCGCCGCTGCAGCATCCGTCGGTGCAGCCTTCTTCGCCGCAACCTTCTTCACCGCAACCGCAGCTGTCGTCGCCGCATCCGCAGCCTTCTTCACCGCATCCGCCGTCGCCGCATCCACAACCCGATTGGTTGGATACTTGTTGTTCATAGACCAAGGTATCGATGACCAAAGCTTCGATTTCGATCTTCGCGCCCTTGGGCAACGCACAGACCTGAACGGTCGAGCGTGCCGGATACGGATCGGCGAAATACGTCGCGTAGATTTCGTTCATCGCGCTGAATTCGCTGAGATCCGTCATGAACACCGTTGTTTTGACGATGTGGCGGGTTTCAAGGTTCATTTCGGCCAGGACGGCTTCCATGTTCTTCAGGACTTGATAGGTCTGTTCCTGGATATCCGAACCGGTGATTTCGTCGGTCGTCGGATCGATCGGCAATTGGCCCGACAGATAGACGAAATCGCCCAGTTTCAATGCGGGGGAATACGGTCCGATCGCCTTGGGGGCGTTGGGTGAGCTAAAGGATTTTGTGAACATGTTCTACCTCCGATGTTTCTAGAGTTACCACTCTTTATAGTATTCGATCTCTTCTTCCATGACTTTTCGACGGCGGTGATGGATAAAATTACGCAGATTGAGATACCCGAAACCCAAGAAGAGGATCGTAATCAAAGCCAGGGAAATCAGGTCGTTCATATTCTCGATCATGTCGAATCACCTCAAAGTGTATTATATGCAAAGTAGCGTCAGAATTCAAACGGATTAATCGATTTCTTCGCGTTTAACCAGGGAAAGCGCGAGAAACGAAGCCAAGGTCATCGCGAACGCCTCGATCCAGGACACGGCGATACAGAAAAAACCGAGGGTTTGAAGCAATGCGACCGCCTGTGCCCCGCTGCCTGCGTAATAGGCGCTGTAGAGCGAATATCCCGCCAGGACATAGAGAATCCCCTGAAGGGCGAAAACCCCCATGGCGGCCCACCGGATCGCTTTTTGGCGATAGCTTACGGGATGCATCGTGGCAAGATAGACGATGAACATCAGAAAGAGGAATTCATGGAGGCGAAACGAGGAAACAAACGATCCGATCAAGGAATTAAGCGAAAAACTGCCTTGCAGGTAGGTGAAGAGGAAACGGGTCGCGAACATCGAAGAGGTGATCGATTCCTGCGCCAACTTGAAAAGATCGGAAGTCGACCCCATCGAAGTCAAGAGGTTACCCACCCGGATCTGACCGATCCAAAGCGGAGCGCCAACCAGAACGATGCTGACGCAGAAAAAAGCGACGCGACGGGAATAGGTCGCGAATAGTCCGTCGAGCTTATGCATCGCGCACCAACCAGTCTTCCCCTTTGATCACTTCATGGCGCGATAACCCGGGATAATCGTTTTGACGTAGGACTTCGTAGGCAAGGATCGCGACCGTGTTGGACAGGTTCAGACTCCGTGCTTCGGGGACCATGGGTAAGCGAAGGCAACGGTCCAGATGATCCCGCAGGATCGCTTTGGGGAACCCGGTGCTCTCTTTCCCGAACACCAAGTAAATCTCTTTCGCAGTGTCGAATCGTTCCTGATCGGGACTCTTCTGTCCGTAGCGCGTGATGAAGTATAACTCCCCTTCGTTTTTCGCGACGAAATCATCCCAATCCAGATAGACGCTCATGTCCAGCTCGCGGATGTAGTCCATCCCGCTACGTTTCACCGATTTCTCATCCAGCGAAAAGCCGAGCGGCTGGATCAGATGGAGTTTCATCTTGAACGCCACGCAGGTCCGCATGATGTTGCCGGTGTTCTGCGGGATTTCAGGTTCGAATAATACGATATGAAGCATGGTTACCCTCCGGTTCTATTTCGCGATCAAGCATAAGATGACGATATGCAAGGGATAGTAGACGTAGAAGAAATATTTCCAAACTTGATACAACACGGGGTTTTCAATCCGCTTATTTCTTTTCGGATCATACAGGGCGATGATCGCCAACGGGACGATGGCGAACGCCTGGACGAAATAGCGCCAATAGACGGACAGGTTTTGAAGGATATAGAGCCATTGCGGATGTCCGATCAAGGGTGAAAAGGTGAAAAGCAGCGTCAGCATCGCGAAGGACAGGAATTGCAGGCTGCGTTTCCCTTCGAAGACATAGAAGAAATACAGCGCCGCGATCCCGTACCAGCCATAGTCGATATGGAAATAACTGGCCGTGAAGGCCAAGGGGATGAACAACCAACCCTGTCCGCGGTCTTGCGCTTCGAATCCGACCAAACCCAGGGCGAAGAGGAAGAGGATGTTGACGAAACCGGCCCCGACCCACTCGAACATGAGCTGGGTCACGATCGCGAACGCCAGGATCGTGGCGAACCAGATACGACGGTCGGATTTGGAATGGCGAGCCCCTTCGGCGAAGAGGAACATGAAAATCGGGAAGGCCAAGCGACCGACGACGCGCATCCAGAAGAATTCGTCGCCGACCAAAACGAAGGCGCCGATATGGTCGACCGTCATGGTCGCCACGGCGATCAGTTTCAAGACGTTACGGTTCATACGCTTTCCTTCTTTCGCTGTACGATAAACGCCAGGGCATTCACCACAACCAATGCGGCGACGAATCCGCCGACGATGCGGAAGACCAGGGCGAAGAAGAACTCGCCCGGGACCATCAAGATCAGATTGTCGGTGTTGGGGTCCAAAAGCCAAAGGTCGTTGGTGAAGAAGACATGGTGGAACTGGGTCCAGAATCCGTAGAAGTCGACCAAGGCGTAGGTGGCCAGGAAGGCCAGGATGACGCCGAAGACGATGGAGGCGTTCTGTATCCCGCGTGCCAAAAGTCGCAGCGCTTTTTTACGGTACATCACACCCAGCATGAGTAGGATCGCCAGGGAAAGGATCAAGGATAGGTTGCGGACAAGCATGGCGTTGTCATAGAGGACAACCACGTCGACCATATGGTCGATCTCGCGTTGGTTGAACATTGGTTCAAGGTCGCCGTCGATCATTACGACCACATCCATGTCGTCGCGCTTCCCTTGAAGGTAATCCAACAGGACGTCGGTGGCTTTCGTGAGGTCTTGTTCGCTCACGCCGATATTCAAGGCGACATCGAGTTTTTCGTATTGGTCCTGATAGAACCCGCGGTCGAAGCTAAAGATGTCGACGCTGGTCAATAAAAGGACCAATATCAACAGGAAGCCGAAGAAGGTCGATAGCCAGGATTTAAAGTTCAGCATGTCATTCACGCCCTTTCAGTTCTTCAAGATAGCGCAGCGTCAGTTTCAAGGCGATCGCCCGGTGGCTGACTTCGTTTTTTTCCGCAAGGTCATATTGCGCCAACGAGCGCTCTTGCCCCAGGGGGTAGAAGATCGGGTCATAGCCGAATCCGTTGGACCCTAGTTGGCGATGGCCGATGACCCCTTCGATCCTGCCTTCGAAGACGACGGGACGATAGAGGGGGCTCACGATCGCCATCGCACAGACGAATCGCGCGCTGCGTTCACTGATGCCCTGAAGTCGTTGCAGGATGATTTCGTTTTTCTCCTGATACGGCGTGTCTTTCCCGAGATAGCGGGCGGAGTTGACCCCCGGTTCTTGATTGAAAGCGTCGATCTCCAAGCCCGAATCGTCGGCGATCGTCAATAATCCCGACCGATGCATCGCGTCGTTGGCTTTGATCAGCGCGTTCTCGCGGAACGTCGCCCCGGTTTCCTCCGGTTCGTCACGCATGCCAAGATCGCTGAGCGATACCACTTCGTATCCGCCGATTTGATCTAGAAAATGCTTGATTTCAATTTTCTTGTGTTCGTTATGCGTCGCGATGAGCACTTTCATAGACGGTCTCGCTTTCCAGGTTGTATTTCTCGTCGAATCTCAAAACGGTGTGCGTCTTACCCAGCGCCGGGTATACCCAGACATCGGATCCTACTTTCCCGTCCGCCCGTTCGACGATTTTCATGTGTTTAACTCGTATTTTGCTTGTATCCAGCCGATTCCTGATTTCTTTACGCACTTCTTTTCCTTTTTCATCCAGTTCCCCTTCTTCCCAAAAAGGTTGTGGGAAAATGGGACTTAACCGGTAATAGTCCGATTTCAGCCGAATCATCGGATTCGATAGATCATCCTTGAGCGCTTGTGCGATGCACTGGAAGAAATCGCGCTGTGAATACGGGCGTTTGAGTTCACGTAACCCCTTGCCGACCTTCAGGAAAAGCCCGAACGCATCCAGTCCTTCTTCGTTGACCCAGATTTGCATCGTTTCACGTAACTTTTGGGAATTATACAACTTTTCGACTGCGTTCGCCACGCTTTCCACCGATTTCATATCCTCTTCGCTCATCCAGGAAGAAGCTGTGATCGGGTAGGGTGCCCGGTCGATGAACGTATAGCCGTACTTTTCATGGTCACGGCGCAGACGCGTCCCATGGAGGAGTTTCAAGATTCCGACCTGAATTTCAAACGGATTCAAGGAAAACAACGTGTTGAACGATTGTTTGAAGGAATGAAGATCCTCATAGGGAAGCCCGGCGATCAAGTCGGTGTGCTGATGCACACCCGCTTCGCTGAACTGAAGGATGACGTTTTTAAGCAGATCAAGCCGGGAATACCGTCCGACTTCAAGCAAGGTTTTACGGTTGAACGATTGGACGCCGATTTCGACGCGGAAGCGCGACTTCGCCTGTGAAGTGAAGAACTCGATGATTTCCGGACCCAGCGTATCACCGACCAATTCCACATGAAAGGAAACAGAGGTTGGGAGTTGTGTCAAACGTCGTGCGATCTGAAGCGCACGCACGGGATCGACGTTGAACGTCCGATCCAGGAATTTCACCTGTTTTACGCCCGAATCCGCCAACCGGTCGAAGGTTTGGTCGAGAAAGGCATCGCTGAAGCGACGCATCCCCTTCTCAAGCGAGGAGAGGCAATATGCGCATTCGTAGGGACAGCCGCGGGCGGTTTCCATGTAGAGGTAGCGCTTATCCATGTCCGCTTCGTCGAGTTCAAGAAAATACGGGCTTTCCAGCGTTTCAAGCAAACTAAGGTCGACCCGAGCGATTTCACTGGAAACTTGGTTTTTGGTTTGGATGCTTGGGGAGGATTTCCCTTGAAGGTAATCCCAGAACACCGTCTCCCCTTCCCCGCAAACGACGGCTTCGACGCCTAATTCTAGCCAGGGTTGGGGATGATAGGTGACTTCGGGTCCGCCGAGGATGATCCGCACTTCGGGCATCAAGGTCAAAAGACAAGCGATCAGCGCCTTGGTTTCTTCCGCGTTGAAGATGTAGACGCTCAAGCCGACCACGTCGGGCTGATACGCCAGAATACGTCTCGCCGTGTTCATCGGGTCGTCGCGGATGACCCCTTCGACGATGTGCACGTCGAAAGAAACCGGACGGCTGACGTAAAGCCAGCGAAGCGCCAGGTTTTTATGGATGTATTTCGCATTCAACGCCGATAGGACCACATGCATCTTCATCACCTCATCCATTTTAACAAACCCGAGGGTTTTATGCTATCATATACACGAAAAGGAGGGGCTAGCGTGAACGAAGAATTCCTCAAACGCATCCTGAATGCGTCAAGCGACGATGTCAAACCTCTCAATAAGGGCTATACCAATAAAAACACGTTGGTCAGGCTCGATCAAACCTGGTATGTCCTGCGTCAACCCTACCCCGACGCGTCCCGCATCGTCCGCTTCCACCACGAAGCCAAAGCCCTGCAGAAGATCGCGTCGCTGGACCTGGATGTCCCGACCTTGTATTTCGACCCCGCCACCGGCATCAAAGTCACACTATACATCGATGCCTTGAAAACCTACGATGAATGCGACGCCGACGACAAGATCGAACGGACCGCGCGCTTGATGAAGAAACTGCATGGACTGAACGCGACCTGCGGGTTTGCCTTCGACCCCGTCGCGCGCTACCGCCAATATGCAAGCCATGTGGGACATCCGATCTACGACACGAAATTCGCGGAGAACGTGATCGAAGAGCTGCTGGAACTTGAATCCTCCCCGACCCTTTGCCACAACGACTGGGTCGCGGGGAACATCGGGTTCACCGACGAGAGGGATTATCTGATCGATTACGAATATGCCGGGGACAACGATCCGTTGTTCGACGTGATGTCTTTCTTGACCGAGAACCAGATCGAAGACGAAGGATCGCGCGAGCGCTTCTATCTTGAATATTTCGGGAAAGTTCCGGATGAAAAGACGAAGCATGCGCTTGCGTGCTACGAGAAATTTCATAATCTGTTGTGGTGCACCTGGGCGATGATGATGCATGAATCACGGGGCGATGCAATCTACGCCGCGATCGCCAAGGACAAATACGAAGCACTGAAACGCAATGTCAACCTTTAGCCGTCATCGACGGCTTTTTATATGATGAAAAGAAAAAACCGCGACTTTCGTCACGGTTCAGCCTAATTTCTTAAAGTAATCCATGATCTTATCCAATGAAGTCATCAGGTTGACGTCGTCATCCACTTTCATATCGGCGATCAGAGAATCGATCATCGACTCGTGGAAACGGTCATGAACCTTCAATACTTCCTTGGCGACGGGTGTCAGTTCCAAACGGATGACACGCTTGTCTTCCTTGTCGCGCTCACGCCACACAAAGCCCTTCTTCACCAGGCGGTTGACCGCCACGGTCAGGGTCCCTTGGGTGACCATTTGGAGTTTCGCGATATCGGACATGGTCTTCGAGGAACTTTTTTCGATGTTTTCCAGCGTGTGCACTTCCGTCATGGACAGACGGATGCCTTGGTCTTTCAGATTCTTTTCTTCAAGAAACAAGATGTGGTTAAAGAGATAGACCAGCAGCTCGTTGAGCGTGCGCTTCGTGTCTTTCATCGAACGTTTCCCCGAGGGCTACTTTTCGAGCGCTTTTTTCGCTTTTTCGACGACCGTGGTGAAACCCTTGGGGTCGTGGATGGCGATTTCCGACAGCATCTTGCGGTTGACGGTGATTTCCGCCAACTTCAAGCCATGCATCAGTTTCGAATAGCTGATGTCGTTCATGCGGGCCGCGGCGTTGATACGCGCGATCCACAGTTTACGCATTTCGCGTTTGAGTTGTTTACGGTCGCGGAACGCGTATTGCAGGGAGTGCATGACTTGTTCGTGGGCCGTACGATAGATGGTGTGTTTCGATCCGAAGTAACCTTTGGCCAGCTTCAGGATTGCCTTATGGCGCTTATGCGATGTAACCGAGCTTGTAACTCTTGCCATTGTTCATTCCTCCTTAACTGTGCAGCATCAGTTTGATGCGCTTGTAATCACTCTTCGATACGAGAGCGGATTTTCTTAGGTTACGTTTTTGTTTGTGGGATTTGTTGGCGGCGAAGTGGGAAACATAGGCGTGGGAGCGTTTCAGTTTTCCGCTACCGGTCACCTTGACACGTTTCGCCAACGCTTTTTTGGTTTTCATTTTAGGCATTGTTCGTTCCTCCTGTTATTTACCGCGTTTGGGAGCAAGGACCATACTCATGGTATTCCCTTCGAGTAAGGGTGCGCGTTCCACTTGCGCGATATCCGAAATCTGTTCTACGAAACTTCTCATGACTTTCTGACCGACTTCAAGACGCGTGATCAAACGGCCTCTGAAGCGCATGTCGACCTTCACCTTCATCCCTTCCGAAATCCACGTGCGTGCTTGACGCAGTTTGGTTTCGAAGTCGTGGGTGTCGATGACCGGCGATAAACGCATCGGTTTCATTTCCGTGACATGCTGGTTTTTCTTCGCTTCACGGGTCTTCTTCTGCTGTTCGAAACGGAATTTACCGAAATCGAGAATCTTGCATACAGGCGGTACGGCAGCCGGGGCGACGCAATAGAGATCCAATCCGTACTCATACGCTTTTTCAAGCGCTTCGCGACGCATTAAAATCCCAAGTTGTTCTCCATTGGGTCCGATGACCAAGACTTCTTTGAAACGAATGACCTCATTGACCAATTCGTCCTGTTGCGGTTTTTTGTGGCTTATAACTTTCACCTCCGAGTGATAAAAAACGGGTACGCAGATGCGCACCCGTGCTTTGTACATAGAATCGGTACATGTAGCGTCTACCCATGACTTGAGCCATCGGGTGAGAAGAGTGACTTCTGCTTTCCACATTCATTTTTAACAGCATCGCTATGATACCATAGTCGCTCCATGGTGTCAAGTCCGCTTCCTTGACGGCTTTTGTTCCGTCTGTGATAGTATAGCCGTCTTTCAGCGTTCTTACAAGAACATGCGTCTTTTTTCAATGTAAAAATATGCTATAATGCACTAGTAACAAAATGAGGGATGGAATATGAAACTAAAAAACAGCTTTTTCTACACGTTACGCGAAAGCGTCAAAGATGAAGATTCCGGCAGCGGCAACCTGCTGGTCCGTAGCGGGATGATCAAAAAGAGCTCGTCGGGTGTCTATATGTACATGCCGATGGGCTATAAGGTGCTTAAGAAGATCGAATCGATCATCCGCGACGAGATGGACAAGACCGGGGCACAGGAACTCTTAATGCCTTCGTTGATCCCCGAAGATGTCTACATCCAGAGCGGACGTCGCGAAGGGTTCGGAAACTCGATGTTCTCCTTAAAAGACCGCTTCGCCAAGCCGTTCGTCCTGGGTCCGACCCATGAAGAACTCTTCGTCCTGGCCGCAGCGTCACGGGTACGTTCCTATAAGGACTTCCCTTTCAATCTCTATCAATTCCAAACGAAGTTCCGCGACGAACCCCGTCCGCGCTTCGGTTTGATCCGTGTCCGCGAATTCATCATGAAGGATGCCTATTCCTTCGATGCGGATCTCGCGGGTCTGGATGTCGCCTACAAGAAGATGTTTGACGCCTACAAGAATTCGTTTGACCGCATGGGCATCGACTACAAGATCGTCACGGCCGATACCGGCGTCATGGGCGGCTTGTTGTCGGAAGAATTCCAAGCGGTGACGGAGATCGGCGAGGATGTCCTGGTGCTTTGCGATACCTGCGACTTCGCGTCCAACATCGAAGTCGCCGCATGCGTCACCCTCGATGAAGCCTCCGGTGCGGACGAACTACCCTATGAAAAAGTGTCGACGCCCAATGCGAAGACGATCGAGGAAGTGTCGAACTTCATGGGGGAATCCTCGAACCAATTCGTAAAAACATTACTCTATAAGACGGATAAGGAAGTCGTCGCGGTTTGTGTGCGCGGCGATGCGGAAGTGAATGAAACCAAGGTACGTAAACTGCTGGCTGCTAATGAAATCAATTTGGCCGATCCTGAAGTCGTGGTCGCCGCGACCAACGCGAAAGTCGGTTTCGCCGGCCCGATCGGATTAAAGATCCGAATCATCGTCGATACCCAGGTATCCTTGATGCGCAACTTCATCGTCGGAGCCAACGAAACCGACGTCCACTTCAAGAACGCGAATCTCAGTGACTTTACACCTTCTTTTGTTTCCGACGTACGTCAGATCAAGGAAGGCGATGTTTGTCCTACCTGCCATCAAGGTCATGTCGGATTCAAGAAAGGCATCGAAATCGGAAATACCTTCAAACTCGGAGACAAATACGCCAAAGCCTTGGGTCTGGAATATCTGGATGCCAACAACCAACTCCATCCTGTCGTGATGGGTTCTTACGGAATCGGTCCAGGACGCTGTCTGGCGGATCTGGTCGAACAAAACCATGACGACAAAGGGATTTTATGGCCGAAGGAAATCGCACCTTACCAGGTCGCGATCGTCGTCATCAATTCGAAAGTCGATCTGCAGAACGACGCGGGCAACCTCTTGTATTCGCAACTCAAACAACATGGTTATGATGTTTTGCTGGACGACCGTGACGAACGCGCCGGCGTCAAGTTCAACGACATGGATCTCATCGGTATTCCCTTACGGATCACTGTCGGGAAAACGATCGAAAACAACCAAGTCGAAATCAAAGGACGCAGTGACACCGAAGTCAAGATCGTCGATGTCGACCAAGTCTACCAAAGCGTCAAAGAATTCTTCCAACGATAACCTAAAAACAGGGCGTGTCACTCGACGCGCCCTGTTTTATTCATTCACCCATTGACTCGCACATAGACACTCAACCAAAGATCGAAAGAAAAAGGGATTCCCTTCCGGGGATCCCTTTTGTGTCTGATGAATGAAGAATTACTTGAATCTTGGTTTCTGCGTGTAATGGGTATGCAGGAGTTCGTGGGAGCGATGTCCGCACGGTTCATGCAGGAAGTTGTCGTAGAGCGCCTGGATCTGGGTGTTCTTGTGCGACTGGCGATGCGGCATGCTGACATCTTCGTCATAGAGCGTTTTGGCGCGCAGTTTCATGAAGTTGATGCCGAGTGCGTTGCGTACACTGGCGTTGACGATCGATTGACCGCCGCCGTTGATGCATCCGCCCGGGCAACCCATGATTTCGATGAAGGCGTAGGGCGACGTGCCGGCACGAATTTCATCCAACAAGGGTTTAGCCAAGGACATGCTGTGGGCGACGGCGACTTTGACTTCCATGCCGGCCAGATTCAACGTGGCTTCCTTGACGCCTTCGACGCCGCGGACACCGTAGAAGTTGACATCGGTGAGTTCCTCACCCGTCAGTTTGACGGCGACGGTACGCAATGCGGCTTCCATGACCCCTCCGGTAACGCCGAAGATGACGCCGGCGCCTGAATATTCGCCGAACATGTCATGGTCGAAGTCTTCATCGGGCAGGCTGTTGAAGTCGATCCCGTAGATCTTGATCAGGCGTCCGAGTTCGCGGGTCGTCAGGACATGGTCGACATCCTGTAGGCCGTTGACCTTGTTTTCTTCACGGACTTTTTCGGATTTCTTCGCGATGCAGGGCATGATCGAAACGACGACGACGTCTTTGGGGTCGATGCCTTTGGTTTTCGCGTAGTACGATTTCAAGATCGCCCCGAACATCATGTGGGGGGACTTGCAGGTGGAAAGATTGGGGATCAGGTCGGGGTATTCGAATTCGAGATAGCGGACCCAACCCGGCGAACAGGAGGTGATCATCGGTAAGGTGCCCTTCTCGGCGACACGGTGCAGGAATTCCGTCCCTTCTTCCATGATGGTCAGGTCGGCTGCATAGTTGGTGTCGAAGACGCGGTCGAAGCCGATGCGACGCAACGATGCGACCATCTTGCCGGTGACGCGGGTCCCGATGGGGTTTCCGAATTCTTCGCCCAAGGAAGCGCGTACCGCAGGCGCGGTTTGCACGACGACGTGTTTGGTGGGGTCGTTGAGGGCTTGGATGACTTCGTGGATTTCTTCTTTTTCACAGAGCGCGCCGACCGGACAGACGTTGATGCATTGTCCGCATTGCATACAGTTGACTTCGCTGAAAGATTTATTGAAGACGGGACCGACGGTCGTTTTGAAACCGCGTTCCTGGAAATCCAGGATGCCCAATCCTTGGACACTCTTACAGGTTTCGACGCAACGGCCGCACAGGACGCATTTGGTCGTATCGCGGACGATGCCGGGTGCGACGTCGTCGTAGGTGGGAATCGATTTTTCACCTGCGAAGGCTTGGTCGCGGACGTTGACTTCCTGCGCCAAGGATTGGAGTTCGCAGTTTTGGTTGCGGATGCAGGAGAGGCAGTCTTTGGAGTGGTTGGAGAGGATCAGTTCGACGGTATTACGGCGTGCGTCGATGGCGCGTTGGGAGTGGGTGAACACTTCCATGTTTTCCGCGACCGGATAGACACAGGCGGCACCCAATGAACGGACGTTCTTGATTTCGACCGTACAGACGCGGCATGCCCCGCTGGCGGTCGTGCCTTTGAGATAACAGAGGGTCGGGATACGGATGCCGGCGGCTTTCGCGGCTTCCAAGATCGTCGAGCCGGCTTCGGCCTCGACGGTCAAACCGTTGATTTTTAAATGGACTTTACTCATGGGTTCCTCCTATCCGCGTAAGACGGCGCCGAAGCGGCAAGCGGTCATACACGCACCGCAACGGATGCACTTCGCAGGATCGATGACATAGACTTCCTTACCCAAGACACCGGTGATGGCGCTGGTCGGGCAATTGCGGGCGCAGAGTCCGCATTTGCGGCAAAGTTCGGCTTCGATACTGTAGGTCAGCAAGTTCTTACAAACATGGGCCGGGCATTTCTTATCGAAAACGTGGGCGTCATATTCGGATTTAAAGAGACGCAGGGTGGAAAGGACGGGGTTGGATGCGGTTTGTCCCAATCCGCACAAGGAAGTATCCTTGACTTTATGGGCTAATCGTTCCAGTTCGGAGAGGGTTTCCGCGGTACCCCTGCCTTCGCAGATGTCCGTCAGCATTTCAAGCATGCGCTTGGTGCCGATGCGGCACGGACTGCATTTCCCGCAGGATTCGTCGACGATGAAGTCCATGTAGAAACGGGCGACGTCGACCATGCAGTTGTCTTCGTCAAGGACGATCATCCCGCCCGAACCCATCATGGATCCCAGCGCGACCAGGTTGTCGAAGTCGATCCCCGTATCCAGGTCGGCTTCGGTGAGACAGCCGCCGGAAGGACCGCCGGTCTGCACCGCCTTGAAGTTCTTGTTGTCGGGGCAACCACCGCCGATTTCATAGATGACTTCGCGCAAGGTCGTTCCCATCGGGACTTCGACCAAGCCGGTGTTGCTGATCTTACCGCCCAATGCGAAGACTTTGGTTCCCTTGGACTTTTCGGTCCCGATGCTCGCGAACCATTCGCTGCCTTTACGCAGGATCGGCGCCACGTTGGCGAAGGTCTCCACGTTGTTGATGATGGTGGGTTTGCCCCATACCCCTGAAACCGCCGGGAACGGAGGCTTCGGTCGCGGCATCCCGCGCTTTCCCTCGATCGATTGGATCAATGCGGTTTCTTCACCGCAGACGAAGGCGCCGGCGCCAAGTCGGATTTCGATGTCGAAATCAAAGCCCGACGAGAAGATGTTGTTGCCAAGCAACCCGAGTTCACGGGCTTGTTTCAAGGCGATTTCCAAACGTTCGACCGCGATCGGGTATTCGGCACGGATGTAGACGTAGCCGTGGTTGGCGCCGATGGCATAGCCGGCGATCGCCATGGATTCCAAAACGACATGCGGGTCGCCTTCGAGGATGGAGCGATCCATGAACGCCCCGGGATCCCCTTCGTCGGCGTTACAGATGACGTATTTCTGACCTTTGGGTTGGTTGGCCGCGAACTGCCATTTCGCACCGGTCGGGAACCCGCCGTCGCCTCTTCCTCTTAATCCGGATTTCTTGACTTCATCGATGACTTCCTGGGGCGTCATGGTGGTGAGGGCTTTGCCCAAGGCCATGTAGCCTTCCATCGCGATGTATTCGTCGATGTCTTCCGGGTTGATGACGCCGCAATTCTTCAGTGCGATCCGTTGTTGCTTCGCATAGAACTTGATCTCGTCGATGTTGAAGATTTTTTCCTTGGTCACTTCGTCGATGTCCGTCAATTCCAAACGTTTGACGGGACGACCTTTATAGATGTGTTCGGCGACGATCTCCGCCGCGTCGGCGGGGGTGACATGGCAATAAAAGACGCGGTCGGGGTGGATGGCCACGATCGGTCCTTTTTGACACAAGCCGAAACATCCGGTCTTGATGACTTTGACTTCGGTCTGCAGATTCAGTTTGACCAGTTCGCTTTGGATCTGTTCGACGACTTGTGCGGAGAGCGAGGAAGTACATCCCGTCCCGGCGCACACCAATACATGCATTCTTTCCATGGTTGTTCCCCTTACTGCAAGCTATAGGCTTCCAAGAGGATGCCGTTCTTGACATGGCTTTCCAAGATTTCGACGGCTTTTTTGGCGTCGACATGGATGTAGGTGGTCTTCTTGCCGTCTTGGTCGAGGACTTCGACGATCGGTTCGTAAGTGCACATTCCGATGCACCCCGTCTGGGTTACGGTGCAGTCGTAGTGTTCTTTGGCGCACGCTTCGACCAAGGCGTTGAGTACGGGCCGTGCCCCGGCCGCGATGCCGCAGGTCGCCATACCGACCAACACGCGGTAACGTACGTCCCCTTCGCGCATACTGACCCGTTTTTTGGCTTCATCCCGTAGTTTTTGTAGATCTTGCAATGTTTTCATTGGCTTTTTCCTCCATGTTGCAGCGCTTTGATATGTTCTTGGACATAGGATTGGATGAAGAGCAGGATTTCCGGCTCGTCGATCGATACATCGCCCAAGGTCGCTTTGATTTCATCACTGTCCAAGCTAAACGTTTCATTCTCGTAAGTATATTCGAACGTCAGATGCATCGTGGGCGAGGCTTGCAGGATCATCGCGATACATTGACCCACATCCCCCAACGGCGGACGGTCGATGCATTTATAGGGCAGGGTCGAACCGATGAAGGTTCCTTTGCCCGGTATGGACTTAAGATTGAACTTCCCGGCGCATTGCTTGGTCGTTCCCTCCAAGAGCGGAATCCCCAATCCCACCCGTCGCGTCGTACGCGAGGTGTAGAACGGATTACGCGCTTTCTTAAGTGTCTCCTCATCCATTCCGCAGCCATCGTCCGTCAAACCGATTTCAAAGCGATCGTTTGAGGGAGACTCGTTGATATCGATCAGCAGCTTCGTCGCTTTCGCACTGATCGAATTGTGCGCCAGGTCCAAGAGATGCATGGCGAAGTCTTGCATCATGGTTCATTCCTCCAAAACGCTTCGATCTCTTCTTCGCTCATCGCGCGGCCGGCATCGTGGATGTCGATCAGGCGATGGGCGTCGGAATTCAGGAAGAACGTTTTTGCGCTTAGCCAGGGATAACTCGCGATGAGCGTGTCCCGTTGGTCCGCTTGGGTGATTTCGATCCCGTCGAAGTTCAGGTTCTTCGGGATGAAGGCCAGTTGGCGCAGGATGCCGTTCTTGCGGTCCATCACGTGGGCCAAGACGACTTTCCCGTGCGCTTTCTTGATTTGTGCGACGCATTCGCTGAGGCTAGCGTCAAGCGACAAGATCAGACTGTCGGATTCCTGTCCCAGCACTTCGTCGTTTTCGTCCAATAGATACTGGTTTCCGAAATGGTCGATCCGGTTCACGGTGGTGTCGCGGACCGTCCTCAGCCAAGCGTCGAAACCCTCGACATCGGCTTCGCTTCTGAAATAACCCAGGACATGCACTTCTTCTTTGGTTTGGAGTTCCACCCCGTACCAATACGCGATCCCGTAGGTTTTCGCCGCACGCGCCATCGCCTGTTGGTTGGACACGCTGTTGTGGTCGGTCACCGAGATGAGGGACAGACCGCTTAGAAGCGCCATGCGTACGATGTTGGTGGGTCGCATATCGTCATCACCGCAGGGTGAGAGGGCGGAGTGGATATGCAGGTCGTAATCCATGCTAGATGCCTAGGGTCGCAAGGGCTTTGACGCAGTCCGCCGCGCTTTGCGGGGTACGCAGGATCATCACCCCTTCGTCCTTGGCTAATTGAAGCGTTTCTTCTTCTATCTCGCTGCCATGGGCGATGACGATGCCGGCGAGTTCGCGTAAGGACGCGACCGCCACGATGTTGGCGTGGGCTTGGACCGTGACCCAGAGGTCACCGGGCTGGGCATGTCCCATGACCCAGCTGAGCAGGTCTCCGACGAAGACGCCTTCGACCTTCGGATTCAATTGTGTATCGACGACGATCTGCCACCCGTTCTTGGCGGCGATTTCTACGATGTTCATGATTTCACCTCGTGGTTGCGGATCCTGCAGTTTTCCAAGGTCGCGCGTCCGGCGGCGATTTCTTCCGCCATCATCCGGCAGGAAGCGAATCCGCACGCCCCGCAATCATACCCGGGCAACTGTTCCAGCTGCGCGTTGACCCGCGCGTATTCCAGGATTCTTTCCTGGATGGACTTTCTTTCGTTCACTTCGTCCAACGATTCTTCGCTGGCTTCGAAGACGACCTGCGCGTTGGTGCCGCGCACCGTCGTCAAGTGTTCGCTGACATGCTGGGTGGCTTCGAAGGGGTTGCCCCAAAGCAGGTTCCCGCCGACGCAGCCGTTGATGCAATTGGAGAGATGCAGGTAATGCCTGCCTTTCAATTGACCGAATTCGGCCAGATCCAGCGCCAACTGGACTTTTTCCAACCCGTCGGCCTTCAGGATGTGTGATTCGTAGCCTTTGGTCGTGAAGTGGGCGCTGCTCGCCAACTTCAATCCGTCGCGTGACGGGTCGACCGATTCCCGGTGATTCCCCATTTCCTTACTGATGCGGGGGAAGAGGTCGACGATCGATAAGGCATGGTCGATTTCACTTGTGGTATCGCCGTAGGGATATTTCGAGGTCGGAAGTTTCGCGATGCATTCGCAGAGCAGGAAGATCCCGACTTTCTGATTCAATTTCATTGTTTCTTCACGGATTTTACGACTGGCGAGTTCCGCCGACTTATAGGGCGGCACCATGTATTCCAGCAACATGGGATATTTCACCTCGATCAGACGGTTGACCACCGGACAGAACGAGGAAATCAGGTAAGGTTCCTTCTGGTCGGCGATCATGCCGTAGAGTTCGTTGGCGATCGCCCCGTCATAGGGGGACAGGTCGACGACTTCGTCGAAGCCCAGGCTTTTGATCGTCCCGAAGAGTTCTTCGATCTGATCGACCGTGGAAGCGGCCGCCAGTAAGGCGGAGGGCACCAAGGCGATCTTCACGTCGTAATACTCCAGCTCGGCGAGGGTGCTCCCCTTCGCCTGCAAACCTTGATGGACGCAGGAATCGATGCATTTCCCGCAGTTGATGCATCGGGACTTATTGATTCTGACCCGCTCGTCTTTCATGGTGATGGCTTCCACCGGACAGACGCGCAGGCATTTCATGCATTTCTGGCACTTGGCCAGCGTATACGTGACCACACTCATTCGTTCACCTTGAAAGCGATGTGTACATGCGTACCGCTTTGCGTCGATTGGATTTCGAAGGTATCCGCCATCCGTTTGATGTTGGGAAGACCCATGCCGGCGCCGAATCCGAATTCGCGCGCTTTGTCGCTCGCGGTCGACCATCCGGGCGTCATGGCTTTTTCCACGTCCGGGATTCCCGGACCGTTATCTTTGAAATTCAGGTCCAAACTGTTCTCATCCATGGCCAGCGTGATTTCCCCGCCGTAGGAATGGATGATCATGTTGATTTCGGCTTCATAGCAGGCGACGGCGATCCGCCGCAACAAGGTCGGATCCAAGCCGATCTGTTTCAGAAACGATTTGATCTGGCTGGAGACTTTGCCGGCGTTGGCATAATCCGCATGTCCGATCGTATAGCGCTGCTCAATCATTTTTGACGGCTGAGACAAGCCCCAGCTTAAAGAGGATGCCACAGGCTTCATACATCGTCTTCGACGTGCAGAACACATTGATTTCCATTTCGGCGGCCATGTTCAGATCATCTTCCGTCGGATGTTTCCCGCGGACATAGATGATCGTATCGATGTCGAGCATCTCGGCCGTACGCAGGGATTGCGCGTTCTGCAGGCCGGTGACCAACAAGGTTTTCTTACAGTCGGAGTTGACCATCGCCAGCGCGTCGCTCATGAGATCGGCGGCGAACACGCAGGTATAGTCGCGATCCAAAACCCGTGGATGGCCGAGGATCAAGGTCTCGGCGTTCAATTCTTGGATCAGCGGCCGAAGATCCATACTAGTTCAACGTCGCAGCCGCTTCGGCTTTGCAGTTCTTCAGGAGTTCGTCGACCTTGGGGTTCTTCACCGCGTTGCCGATGACGACGCCGTCGATGACGCAGACCGGAGCCAAACCGCACGCACCTAAACAACGGGTCGCATCCAGTGAAAACAATCCGTCGGTACTTGTCCCGTTGATCGGGCTGTTGGTTAATTTCTGGATCTTATCCAATAGATCCTGTGCGCTCTTGACATAGCATGCCGTCCCCATGCAGACGCTGATGACATGTTTCCCTTTGGGAGCGAGCGTAAACTGTGAGTAAAAGGTCACGACGCCGTAGACTTCCGCCACGGAAGACGCGGTCGCCGCACTGATCTTCAGCATCGCTTCCATCGGGATGTAGCCAATCTCATGCTGCACGTCATGCAACATCAATTTGACGGGACCCGGACGGTCGGAATGCCGTTTGACGATTTCGTCGATGATTTCAATTGCTTTCCCATTCAACTTTTCCATACCCTATTCTCCTTTTTTATCGGTAACGGCCCGATTCGCGGCCGCAAAACCCTGATGAAACAACAGATCGATCAAAAGTGAGAGAAGAATCATCCAGACGGTCCAGGCGAAGATGTCCGCCATTTCCAGATTGACCCGTCCGAGATAGAGTTGGTGGCCGATCCCGGTTTGGACCTGCCCGAGGATTTCCGCCATGACGCCGACTTTCAAGCCGAGGGAGAGGGAACCTCTCACGCCTTCCTTCAGGGAAGGACCCAACATCGGCAGCGTGACATGGAAGAGTTTATAGAAGAACGTTTCCGGATAGAGTCGTGCGACTTCCAGGAGTTCGGGATGAAACGAGAGGACGCCGCCATAGATCGATTGATACAGGACGGGATAGAGGATGAAGAAGACAATGACGGTGACGCTCCCCTCCGACCCCAGCCAGATCAGCGCCATGAACATGTACGTGATGTTGGGGATGGTATGGGTCAAGGTGACCAGAGGTTCGAAATAGTCGTGGAACTTGCGGTGGTTGGCGCTGAGAAGCCCGGTGATCAATGCGGCGATGAAGGCGACGCTGAAGCCGCCCAATACCCTTAGTAAGGTCGCCCCGAGGCTCAGATAGAGCGAGGAATCGGAAACTTGGCTAGCCATGCGTTTCACGACCTCGAATACGGACGGAAGTAGGATATCGTTGCCGATCGCCATCGACCCAAGCTGCCAGATTGTTAGGATCATCAGCCAACTCACAAGTCGTCGCACGGGCATCTTCCCTTTCTTCACGTAATAAAAAACGGGTACGTTTTACGTACCCATTATAGCATCCAGCTTGCTAACTAGTTCACTAACTTTTCCTAACTTGATTTTACTTGTCAATATATTCACTAACATCCGATAGCCCGAAGAGATCCATGAACGCCTGGATTTCATCTTGTGCGTCCTTGGCCAAAACGGCTTCCACATTCATGCGGTCCCAGGCGGTTTTGATGATCGCGGCCGAGGCGATGCCCAAACGTTCGGCACCGACTTCTTCCACGGAAGACACGATCGAATCGGGGTTGGAATTCATCGACGCGAGGAATTCCTGGATTTCGACGAAGCGTGCCTTGACGGAATTCTTCACTCCGCTTTCCGCATCTTTCTTGATGAACAGACCGGCTTGCGGGTAGTTGTCCGACCCGGTGACCGATTTCCACGATTCCTGCACGTCCGCCACGATGCTTAGGGTGATCCCCTGCGTCTTGGCTTTCGCGATGGTCGCACTCAGGGCGGGTTCGGCCATCAGACCGATGTTCATCGCTTTGGTCAGGAGTTGCAGCTGCACATCGGTGACCGCGTTGTAGTAGACTTCATTGCGTACACTGCCGAGGGAGGACTTCACGGTGTTCCAGATTTTCTGCGGAACCGCCGCCTGTCCGAACAAGGCCATATCCCCTGCCTGATCCAAGGTCGACCCTTCAGCGGCGACCACATAGAGGTTGCCCCAGGTCAATACGCCATAGAGGATGTAGTCGGAATTCCCTTTGGAGGCCAACGTCAATCCGAGGTTCACCGGAGCCACGATCGCATCGTAGTCCCCTTTCACCAATTCTGCGCTGATCACATCGGTCCCGTCGACCACGACGACTTCATCTTCGGAATTCTCGATCATCAAGGGGATCAAAGCGATCGCCGGGGCGCCCGCGGGGGTGAGGACCTTGAGGTCGGATAATTTCACTTTCGTACAGCCATTCAATAGAAGTAAGCCAACCAATACGGCGGATAAGATTTTCTTCATTTGTTGCTCCCTTTTATCGTTAACCGACCCAAAAAGAAAAACGGGTACGAATAACGTACCCATTATAACACTCTCTTTGCGAAAATGTTCACTAACTTTTGACAAGCGTCTATAGACTTCTGTTTTTGATTTCCTTTGCCAATTTAGCGAAAGCTTCATCCGCATTCACGGTCCGGCTTTCGTTCTTCCCGTAACGACGGACATTGACTTCGTTGTTGGCGATTTCACCGTCACCGACGACCCATTGGACCGGGATCTTGTGCATTTGCGCTTCACGTAGACGATAGCCGAGCTTTTCGTTGCGATCGTCGATTTCGACGCGGATCCCCTCTTCCATCAAGCGGGTCTTCAGGTTTTCGCAGTATCCCAGATGAAATTCGGCGTTGACCGGTAGGATCTTGACTTGGACCGGTGCCAACCACAGGGGGAACGCCCCGGCGAAGTGTTCGATCAGGATGCCGATGAACCGTTCGACCGAACCGAAGATGACGCGGTGCAACATGACGGGACGTTTCTTTTCCCCGTCGCGGTCGACATAGGTCAGATCGAAACGTTCAGGCAGGTTCATATCAAGCTGGATGGTTCCGCACTGCCAGACCCTACCCAGGGAATCCTGGATATGGAAGTCGAGTTTGGGTCCGTAGAACGCCCCGTCCCCCGGGTTGATCTTGCATTTCTTCCCGGCTGCCGCACAGGCTTTTTCAAGGGCGGCTTCCGATTTATCCCACACTTCGATCGATCCGATGTATTTCTCTTCGGGGCGGGTCGAGAGTTCGATGGTATAGCTCAGGTTGAACATCGAATAGACGCGGTCGATGAACTGGATCAAACGGACGACTTCGCTCTCAATCTGCTCTTCGGTCATGAAGATATGGGCGTCGTCCTGGGTGAAGTTGCGTACCCTGAACAAGCCGTTGAGGGCGCCCGAAGCTTCATGGCGATGGACCAAGCCGAGTTCACCGACGCGCCACGGAAGATCCTTGTAGGAATGGAGTCCGTTCTTATAGACCAACATCCCTCCCGGGCAGTTCATCGGTTTGATGGCGAACATCTTATCGTCGATTTCGCTGGTATACATGTTTTCACGGTAATTGAACCAGTGTCCGGAGACTTCCCACAATTGTTGGTTCAGCATGATGGGGGTCTGGACGAAATCATAGCCTTCTTTGGTATGGACTTCATACCAGAAGTTCTCCAAGGTTTTGCGCAGAAGCATGCCTTTGGGAAGCCAGAACGGAAAGCCCGGTCCGTATTCGCTCATCATGAAGAGGTCGAGTTCGCGGCCGAGTTTCTTGTGGTCGCGCTTCTTCGCTTCTTCAAGCATAAACAAATGGGTATCAAGGTCGGCCTGGTTTTCAAAGCAGATCCCGTAGACCCGCTGAAGCATCTTGTTGGAGGCATCGCCCTTCCAATAGGCACCGCTGACTTTCAGCAGTTTGAAGAACTTGAGTTGTTTGACGGTTTCGACGTGCGGTCCCCGGCAAAGGTCGACGAATTCCCCTTGGCGATAGGCGCTGATCACGACGTTGTCGCCGTCCATCTGCGAGATCAGGTCGATCTTGTAGGGGTCGTCCGAAAACATTTCAAGGGCTTGGTCCTTGGTGAGTTCCTCGCGGGAAATACGTTTCCCGTCCTTGGAGATCTTCTTCATTTCGGCTTCGATCTTGGGGAAGTCTTCCTCACGGATGACGTCCTCGCCCAGATCGATGTCGTAGTAGAACCCTTCGTTGATGACCGGTCCGACCCAGAACATCGCCTTGGGGTAGAGGCGTTTGACGGCTTGCGCCATCAAGTGCGCACACGAATGGTTCAATACGTTGAGTTGTTCGTTTTCTTTAACGTTGATCATGTTTTTTCTCCTTTTTGATAAAAAAGACCCTCATCCTGAAAGGACGAGAGTCTCGCGGTACCACCTTAATTCACATTGCTGTGCTCTTGTCGATAACGCCGAATCCGCGGGGCTTTTTCAAAAGCCCTACTCCCAGGCGGTAAGTTGGATCGTGGTGTGGAAGCTCGCACCGTCGCTTCCTCTCTTTGACACCGTCGGATCAACCCATGTTCTGTTCTTTGTAGTTAAGTCAGTTATACACTTCCTTGGTTTTTTTGTCAACTAGAACGCGAAGTTCCCGTCTTTGAAGACGACGACTTCCTTGCCGTCCTGCGTGATCCCCACGATCGACATGTCGGCGCTGCCGAACATGAAGTCCTGGTGTTCCATCGAATGGTTGCTTCCGGCGGCGGCCAGTTCTTCTTGGCTCATCGACAACCCGCCCTTCAGGTTCATCGGATAGGCACGTCCCAGGGCCAGATGGCAGGATGCGTTTTCATCGAAGAGCGTATTGAGGAAGAGGATGTTTGCGTTGGAAATCGGGGAATCGTGGGAGATCAGAGCGACTTCGCCAAGATACGAGGAGCCTTCATCGACCGATAACAAATTGGACAAAGCTTCTTTTTCTTTTGCGGCATCGTAGGCAACGACTTTCCCGCCGTTGAATTCCAGCCAGAAACCGTCGATCAGACGTCCTTGGTAGTTGAGGGGTTTGGTTGCGACGACTTTCCCGTTGACGCCGAATTTCGCTGGCATCGTGAAGGTTTCTTCCGTGGGCATATTGGGGTTGAAATGGACGCCTTGGGTGTTCTTTTCATCGCCGCCGGCCCAGATGTGGTTCTTTACGAGTTCGACGACCAAATCGGTGCCGAGGCTGTTTTTGAAGTGCAAGGATTTGAAATTGTGGTCGTTCAACGCCGCGTTATGTGCGCTCAGGCGTGCATTGTGGTCACGCCATTCTTGGACCGGGTCGTTGTCTTCACGGACACGTACGGCGGTTAGAATCGCATTCCACAAGGCATCGACCGCTTCATCGTCGTTGAGTGCGGGGAAAACCTTCTTCGCCCAGGCGACGGTCGGAACGGCGACGATGGACCATTGGGTCTTGTTGCCCATCATATGCGCCTGCCAGTTCGTCAACGCTTTACGCGTCGCGATATTGGCGCGTTGGAGTTTAACGGGATCGACATCGGCCAAAAGACCCGGGGTCGGCGACGCGACGCTTAAGAGCGCGGCGCCTTTTTCCATAAAGTACTCGAACTGCGCGACGATCCACGCCGGAACTTCTTCCAACGTTTCGACGTCCGATTTCAGATAGGTGGTATGGCTGATCGGATCATCGCTCCAACGGACCATGACCGATTTCGCGCCGACTTCGTAGGCTTCCTCGACGCACAAACGGATGAATTCACGGGTGTCGGTCGCCCCTTGGATGACCAGCATTTGTCCCGGTTGGACGTTCGCCCCGACCAAAACGGCCAAACGGGCATACTTACGTAGACGATTTTGACTTGGCATGATTTTTCCTCTTACTTTCCGTGGGAGATCGGCAACATCGCCGCTCCGATCAATCCGGGTTCATCCAACTGTGCGATCGCGAATTCGATCGTCTGCATGCCGGTGTGGACCATGGATTTGAAATACCCGACCATTTTATCGAAGTAGAGGTCGCGCGATTTGGTGACGCCCCCTCCGATGACAAACATATAGGGATCGACCGTATGGGCGATCGCGGAGCACATGGCGGCGAAATCGTAGGCCATTTTATCGACGATGTCCAAGGCGACCGCATTGCCGGCTTTGGCGGCGGCGAAGACTTCGCCCGCGCTCTTGATGTCCGGGTTCAGGCGTTCGCGTCCGATGCGGATCAACGCGGTGCCGGAAGCTTCGTTTTCGATCGCACCGACGTTGAGATGATTGTATTTCTGACGGTGGCGGTCGATGATGATGTTGCCGACTTCGCCCGCATGTCCGTTTTTACCGGAGACGACTTTTCCGTCGACGACCAAGGCACCGCCGATGCCTGTGCTATGCGTTAGGTAATAGATGACGGGTTGTCCTTTGCCCGCACCGACCAAAGCTTCGGCTAAACCCGCGACGTTGGCGTCGTTGTCGACGTAGGTCGGGAGTCCGAATTCGGTTTGCAGGGTCTGTGCAATCGGGTAGCGGACGAATCCGGGGAGGTTGGTCGCCATGATCATTTCACCGCGCAGGGTATCCACCGGACCGGGTACGCCGACACCGATGCCGCTGCACTCTTTCCAGTTTTCGATTTTATGGATGCAAGAAATCAGATTCGTCATGACTTTCTCAGGTCCTTCCAAGGCATAGGAAGGGCTTTTCACTTCATTTAAGATCTGTCCGTCCGCCGTGACTTTCGCCACGCGTACGTTGGTTCCGCCTAAATCGATCCCGATGTATGTTTTCATGGTGTTTCCCCTTTTATTTGACTTCGACGATCTTCATCATGTTGGCGGTGCCTTCACCCGTCGGGTAACCCGCCGTGATGATGACGTAATCGCCTTCCTTCAAACCGTTGTCCTTTGCGATGATACTGGCGAGTTCGTCGTCGTTGGTCATGGCGTTTTGGACATCGGAGAAGATGGGGATGACCCCCCAGCTGGTTTCCAGTTTACGCTGGACGGATTTGGTGAAGGTGACGGCGAAAATAGGGACGCACGGACGGAATTTCGAAATCCGGCGCGCGGTGCTTCCGCCTTGGGTGAACGCGACGATGGCCTTGACCTTGTCGAGTTGTAGCGCGGCGTCGGCGACGGAAATCCCGATCGCGTCCTGCACGGTTTTATTGCTGGAACGGATGGCGCTGTCCAAACGTTCGCGATACGGAAGTAATTCTTCCATGGCGCGCGCGATGATGTCCATCGTGGTTACGGCTTCGATCGGGTATTCCCCTGCGGCCGTTTCCCCCGAAAGCATGATGCAGTCGCTGCCGTCCAACACGGCGTTGGCGACGTCGCTGGCTTCTGCCCGCGTCGGACGCGGATTCGCCATCATGGATTCAAGCATATGGGTCGCGGTGATGACCGGTTTCCCGATTTCATTGGCTTTCTTGATGATGCTCTTCTGATAGATCGGGACCAATTGGGTGCTGACTTCGACTCCCAGGTCCCCGCGTGCGACCATGACCCCGTCGGCGACGCTCAGAATGCTTTCAAGGTTGTCGTAGCCTTCCTGGTTTTCGATCTTCGCGATGATCTGGATTTTCTTCTTCCCTTCATCCAATAGAATCTTGCGGATGGCGACGACGTCTTCGGCACGGCGTACGAAGGACGCGGCGATGAAGTCCACGTCTTTGCGGCAACCGAAACGCAGATCCTGGTCGTCCTTTTCGGAAATGAACGGCATCGACAGTTTGACGTTGGGGACGTTGACCCCTTTTCTCGTCTTGATGACGCCCGAATTCTCGACGCAGCAGGTCAGAACGCCGTTTTCAGGGATGTCGGTGACGGTCAAACGCATTTTCCCGTCGTCGATCAGTAGGTAGTTTCCCGGTACGATGTCGTCGTACATTTCAGGGCATGTGATGTGGAAGCGTTGGTTGTTGCCAAGGACCGTTTCACGGACGACGTTGACGACGTCCCCCGTTTTGAAGTGAAGCGCGCCGTTTTCCATCTCGCCGCAGCGGATTTCCGGTCCCTTCGTGTCCAACATGATCCCGAGGTTGTATCCCGCGCGATCGTTGATTTCACGAACCGTGTCGATCCGGGCGCCTTGTTCTTCGTGGGTGCCGTGGGAGAAGTTGAGACGGACGATGTTCATCCCCGCTTTCGCCAGTTTCTCGATCATTTCCGTGCTTTGACTCACCGGACCCAAGGTGCAGATGATCTTCGTTTTTCTAAATTGGTTGTACATGGTTTCTCCTTTTTGTACTGGTTTAAACCAAGCGCTCGTGCAATTCGCTTAAGTGTTTGCGCGATGCTTTGGGCATCGCCAGCGCTTCGTTGATATCGATGGCCACGATCTTGTTGTTGATCATGCCGACACACTGACCCCCGATATTGTTTGCCAGAAGCTCCACGGCCTTATCCCCCATTCGTGTCGCCAAAACGCGGTCGAACGCCGTCGGGCTGCCGCCGCGCTGCACATGGCCGAGCACGGTCGCCCTTCCCGAAAACTTCGTCGCGTTGCTGATCTTCTGTGCCAACATCTCCACATCCGTGATCTTCTCGCTGATGACGACGATAGCGTGGTTCTTATGTTTGACTTCTTCGAAATAGCGAAGCTTGTTCAAGACTTCGACTTCATCGTAGCCCGTTTCCGGCGTGATGATGATTTCCGCCCCGCAACTCAAGCCCGAATACAAAGCGAGGTCGCCGCAGCGGTTCCCCATGACTTCGACCACCGAACAGCGATGATGCGAAGAACTCGTGTCGCGCAGTTTATCGATGGCTTGGATGACGGTGTTCAACGCGGTGTCGAAACCGATCGTGTATTCCGTGGAAACGATGTCGTTGTCGATGGTTCCCGGAAGCCCGATGCAGTTGATGCCCATGTTGGTCAGAGCCATCGCCCCGCGGTAAGAACCGTCGCCGCCGATGACGACCACGGCTTCGACTTCGAATTTCTTCAAATTCTCGATCGCGACTTTACGCACCGATTCATCTTTAAATTCAGGCAAACGCGCGGTACCGATGATGGTGCCTCCGCGGATCATGACGTCGCTGACCGATTTCGTGCTCAGCAACTCCATTTTGCCTTCATACATTCCTTTAAACCCGTCGTAGATCCCCACGACTTCGATTCCGCGCGCGATCGCCGATCGGGTTACCGCACGGATGGCGGCGTTCATCCCGGGGGCGTCTCCGCCCGAAGTCAAAACGCCGATTCTTTTTACCATAAAAGAATCCTCCTGTTGTCCACGGTTATCATACCATTTCCAGGAGGATTTTTCAGTAATTATTACATGCGCCGGCGGTTTTTACCGCCTAGATACAGGGGTTTCGCAAGGGTCTCGATGCGTTCCATGATTCGAACCGCTTTCATCTCTTCCTTCTCGGCGCGTTGGTTGTACATATAGTGGTTTTTTAAACTTTCCAGGCTCTCGTTGGACGTGAACCAGGTGGTTTTCTTCGATTCCATCCTGAAATTAAGGATTGGAAAGAGGATCTCGTCGCGGATCCAGGAAGTGACCGATTCGGCCCCGATATCGTCCATCACCAAGAGGGGGACGTTGCGCAATGTCGCGAGGATCGTGTCGATGTAATCGGGGTCGTCCAATGAATTCTTGATCTTCTGCGTGAAGGTCGGAACGTGGAGGAAGGCGACTTTCTTCCCTTCCTTGGCGAAGTGGTTGGTCATGGCCGCGGCCAAGTAGGTTTTACCGACACCGGGGTTGCCATAGAGGAAGTATCCGGTTTTATCGTCGCTTTTCATTTTGTCCAAGACCGCTTTGACCGCTTTGAGGTAGACCGGGTCTTCGTTGGGAGACGCCAATTTCACAAGGTCGGTGAGGATCATCTCGGGGGCGGCGTCGTTGATGAGGTAATTGGATGCATGGCGTCTTCCTTCGTCATCCGCCCGCTTGTAGGCGCAGGGCGTGACGATGTTCATCAGTAAGGGTTGGGCGACGAGTTCCATCACGGAGCCCGTCGTTTTTTGTTTACAGGCATGTAAACCCGGACAACCGATGCAAAGGTTGAGTCCGTCGAGCCAGTCGGAAAAACGTTGCGCGAAAATCCGGACGTTCTTTTCCGGATAGTCGTAGGTTTTCATGAATACCTGCACACGTTTGTCTTGAAGGACTCTCTCCTCCAGTTCGCGATGGAGCGCAAGTAGTTTCGGATCGTCGTTGCGTGCGATTTCAATCTTTTCCATGCTTCTTCCCTCCCAACGCGTTCAAACTTTCAAACAGTTCGGCGCGTTCCGCTTCGCTGAGTCCCTGCGTTTCTTCTTCAAAGGTCGGCATCACGTCGTTACGTTTCCTAGTACCCGCCGATTTGAAGGATACCTGCGGGGAATCGATTTCTTTCTTCGCTTCTTCCACGCTCTTGATGCCTAGTCGCGACCAGGTCATGGCGATCTTCTCCACATAGGCCTTGTTGAGGCGTTGGTTGTTGGTGGCGAGGATGTGTTCGACCAGGACGTTGACGACTTCCGGATTGAGGCGGAGTTCGCCGACCAACTTTAGTAAGAGACGTTTATCGGCGTCGACCGGTTCGATCCCGTTCTGCTTGTTTTTCAGGAAGATCACCGGCGGCCAGCGATAGGGGTCGTCGGGGAGTTTGGTTTGATGGAGGGGTTCGTGGGTGATGCGTTTATGCAGCGCCTCCAGATCGACTTTCCCTGATTTGAAGTTGACGCACTTGCCGACCAAACGGACCATGTCGTCTTCTGAAATCCCGAAAATGCTGCCGAGTTCTTCGATTTTCTCCAAGGTGTCTTGCGTCCGCATTTCCATCGGGAAAACGACGGAGGAACAGCGTTGCAGGAATTTCTTTAAGTCGAAGGTCAGATGGGTCAGTTTGACGGTTTGGGGACGGGTCTGCTGGGTGAGGTATTGCGCTTCAACGGTTTCGTCCCAACGCATGAGGGCGGAGGGGTCGAACTTCGCAGTGATCTGCGTGAATCCGTCTTTATCGTAGACGGAACGGGCGAAGCGTTTCTTCATCAGATCGAAGGATGCGTTACCGATTTTTTGATAGAGCGCCCTTCCCAGGGCTTCATGGTTCAGTAGGTTTTGCAGGGTCAAGGGTTTCTTCAGGACGTAGATGAAGTCCTGGTGGTCTTCGTTATCGCGCAGATAGCTTTCGACCAATCCGATTTGTTCAAGGAGGCGGAAGGATTTCTGTAGCGTCTCGATGCGGATGTCCAAGAGTTCGCATAGATGGCCGTGGGTTTCGACACTCACGCCGCTGGCTTTTTCCGTGTGCAGAAGACAATAAAGTCCGATCGTGTTCGCACAGGAAAGGGCGAGATACGGATTCCATAGACTTTCCAGATCTTCGATCGACAATCCGTCCTTCGATTCGATCCGATAGGTATCTTTCGCTTTGAGTTCCATCGTGTTTCCCCTTCTACGTGTTTTTCTTGAGTTTCTCGATCACTTTTTGTATATTCAGTTTCAGTTCTTCCAGGCTTTTGTCGTTGCGGATCACTTCATCGGCGAATCTCGCCTTGAGTTTGGGATCCATCTGGCTTTTCCATCTTCGTTTCGCTTCGGCCTGGCTGATTTTGCGATGGCGCATCAAACGCTCGATCGCGGTCTTTTGGGTGGTGAGTATCAGTATACTACGGTCGAAGCGTGTTTGCGAACCGGTTTCATACAAAAGCGGGACTTCGACGAAAACTAGGTCTTCTTGACGATGCTTCTCGCACTCTTCATCGACCATGCGCCAGATCACCGGATGCATCCAGCCTTCGACTTTCTTTTTTTCTTGAGGGTCGGCGAAGATCAGATCCGCCAGGAATCGGCGGTCGATGTTGCCGTCGACGCCGATCGCCTTGTTTCCGTATTCATTGACGATCGACGCAAAGACGTCGTTGCCGTTGAGTAACGTTCGATGCGCCAACTCGTCCGTATCGATCACGGTGTACCCTAATTCCTTCAGGATCTTCCCCGCTTCGGATTTTCCCGAACCGATGCTTCCTGTGATCGCGATGCGCATGTTACCTCACTTTCTGACAGACCGGGCAATAGATCGTCCCGCGCTGTCCGACGACGATGCGTTTCATGGGGGTCCCGCATTGTCTGCAAGCTTCCCCTTTTCTTCCGTAGGCGTTGAGTTCGATCTGGAATCTTCCGGTGATGCCCAGCGAGGAAGTGTAGGTGCGGATGGTCGTCCCGCCGGACAGGATCGCTTGACTGAGGATCGAGCGTGTGTTCTCAAGAATGTTTTCCCATTGTTTGAGCGAAATCCGACCCACGGGTTGCTTGGGTGAAACGCGGGCTGCGAAGCAGATTTCGTCCGCATAGATGTTCCCGATGCCCGCGATGTGCGTTTGGTCCAACAACCAGACTTTCAGGCTTGTTTTTTTGTTGCGCGTGCTTTTGTGGAGTTCGCTTGCGGTCAATGTATCGTCGAAGGGTTCCTTTCCCAATCCGTCCAACACGGTGAGGGCTTGCCCTTCGTCATAGTAGTAGAATCGTCCGAATTTGCGCGTGTCGTTGTATTCCACGCGCCGTGTATCGTCAAGATGAAGCAAGACATGGCTATGTTTATGGACCGCTTCGGTCGATTCTTTAATGTAGAACCGTCCCTCCATCCTCAGATGGACGATCAGCGTCCCATGATCAAGTCGGATCAAAATGTATTTCGCGCGTCGTCCGACATCCAAAATCCGCTTTCCGACCAGGCGTCGGGTCATTTCCTCAGCGGGAAGGTTTCCGCTGATCTTGGGCCAAAGAAACATGACTTCATGGATCGTGGCGTTCACCAAGGAATGTTTCATGCTGTCGGCGACGGTTTGTACTTCGGGGAGTTCGGGCATCTACTTCGCCTCGTACCAGTCGTTCCCCCAGGCTTCGGAAACATCCAGCGGGACGTTCAAGACGGCCGCGGTGGACATTTCATGGGTGACGAGTTTTCTTACTTCCTCGAGTTCGCCGTATGGGACATGGAACACCAGTTCATCGTGGACCTGCAGGATCATCTTTGTTTTCATGTTGCGTTGTTTCAATGCTTCGTCGATGCGGATCATCGCGACCTTGATCAAATCGGCGGCGCTGCCTTGGATCGGCGCGTTCATCGCCGCGCGTTTTCCGAATTCGCGCATCGCATAGTTCTTGTCGTGGATTTCCGGGATTTCACGGCGGCGACCGAACATCGTCACCACATAGCCGTTGACCTGGCAGAATGCCACGGTTTCATCCATGAAATTCTGGATTCCGCGATACGTATTGAGGTAGTTTTGGATGAAAAGACGGGCGGTTTCACGCGAGACGCCGATCTGTTGGGCCAAGCCGAAATCGCTGATGCCGTAGATGATCCCAAAGTTGACGGCCTTGGCTTGGCGACGACGGGTCGAATCAACCGTTTCCACATGGAAGACATCCTTCGCGGTGCGGGTATGGATGTCGTCGCCGCTACGGAACGCTTCGATCATCGCGGTTTCATTGGCCATATGCGCCAGAATACGAAGTTCGATCTGGGAGTAGTCGCATGAATAGAGGTAGTGTCCCGGATCGGCGACGAAAGCGCGACGGATTTCGCGGGTTTCCTCATTGCGTACGCTGATGTTTTGCAGGTTGGGGTCGGTCGATGAAAGACGTCCGGTCGCAGCCACGCACTGCCTATAATCGGTATGGATCTTTCCGTCCGCCTGGATGAATTTCTTCAATCCCTGGGCGTAGGTGGAATAGAGTTTCTGGTATTTGCGGTATTCGATCAGGTCGGCGACGACCACATGCTGGCTCGCCAATTCTTCAAGGACGTCGATCGACGTGGAACGCTTCTTGTTGGACGGTAAATTCAATTTATCGAAGAGGACTTCCGCCAGTTGCTTGGGGGAATTGATGTTGAAGGATATCCCGGCTTTTTCCGTGATCTTGTCGGTCAGTTCGTTGATCTTGGCGAGGGTTTCGTCCGCGATGCGGTTGAGGATCTCAAGATCGACGCGTATGCCTTCCTTCTCCATCCCCGCCAGTACTTTCACCAAGGGGATTTCGATGGTGCGGTAGAGGTCCAACATGCCTTTTTCTTCCAGTATCGGTTTTAGGGTCGTATACGTCTTATGCATACGCAGTGCGATTTCCTTGCAGGCATCGATGGTCGAGGGATCCGAATTGGCGGCAGGCATGGCCGGCCATCCGTGGACTTCGGCCGCTTTTTCATAGGAACTCAGGTTGGAATCGACCAGGAAAGCGAGGATCAGTAAGTCCTCATTCAGATGTGCGTCGATCCGAAGGACGCCAAGTCCGTGCAGGATGCGTTTGACATCGTAACCGATTTTGAGTTCATCGGAGGCAAGATACTTCAGGATGTCTTGGTTCTTGAGGAACTGCGACGCGGTCTGATAGATCGACGCTTCCCCGTCGCTGAAGGTTAAGGACAATAAGGGATGCGGGAAAGAACTCTCGTCCAAGTCGTATTGCGCGAAAAGGGTCAACCCGTTTTCGCGCTTGAGTGCGCTAAACGAATCGACATCGACGCTTGTCTTGTGGTTTTGTTTGACCAGGTTTTCTTCCGCCTTCTTCGCCAAGGAATACATGTCGTATTTCTTAAAGAACTCGTAACTCCCTTGAACATCGGGATGAAAGACCATTTCCGACATCCCGAGGGTGATCGGCGCGTCCGTCTTGATCGTCGCCAAAAACTTCGAGAAAAGCGCCAAATCACGGTTATTGGTTACCGTTTCCTTGAGTTTGCCCTTCAGTTCTTCCGCATGTTCAAGGACGTTCTCGACCGATCCGTACTCATCCAACAGTTTCAATGCGGTCTTCTCCCCGACGCCGGGTAAGCCCGGGATGTTGTCGGAAGCATCGCCCATCAATCCCTTAAGATCGGTGATTTGGACGGGGGTCAGGTTCATTTCGGTTTTGAGTGCGGCTTCATCCATCTCCACGATTTCCGTCAACCCCTTCTTCATCAGCCAGACCGAGGTGGTCGGGTCGATCAGTTGAAGCAGATCACGGTCGGAACTCAGGATGTTGATGTCCCAGTCAGGGTATTTCTTCGCCAACGACCCGATGATGTCGTCGGCTTCCAAGCCATCTTCCTGGATGCGGCAGATCCGTGCGGCATCCAGATATTCACGCACCAATGGGAACTGTTGAATCAGTTCTTCGGGAAGTTCCTTACGGGTCCCTTTGTATTCGGGATAGGCATCGTGCCGGAAGGTTTTCTTCCCGCTGTCCCACGCCACGACCAAGGTCTGCGGCTGGACCAGTTCGATCGCCTTGTTCAGCATGCTGACGAACCCGAACACCGCGTTGGTGCTGACGGATTGGGAAGCGCTGCTCATACGGGTATAGGAACTTGCGTAAAACGCACGGAATAGCATCGAGTTTCCATCGACCAATAGCATCTTTTTCATAGTGTACCTCTTTGGTTCATTGTATCATGCCGTTTCTTCTTTTCAAAGAAAGCCGTTTGAAAAGGACCCATGGGGTCCTAACGTGCGATGGCTTCCAAGATATCCAGATTCTCATACATCAAGGTGATGTAATCCTTATTCCCGTTCATGTCCGTTTCGGACAAAAAGGCGAGATTATGGAGGCTGATCGCCTTCAAGTCGAGGTCGGTGATGAGTTGGGTATAGACGGCTTTCATGTCTTCGGGAAGGTTGGGTTCAAGCGCGATGTATTCGATCCCGTCTTCCATGATCCTCTGTTTCATCAATTGAAGCTGAGTATCGCTTGGATAGACGCCGAAACGGGACAGGAAGATCGGATAGACTTGGATCCCGTAGGTTTTCTGCCAATTCCCGAACGAGGGGGTCATCGAAACGAAAGCGACGTATTTCTTCTGAAGACGTAGTTTCTGATATTCCGCATCCAGTCTGGCCAGTTCGCTTTCAAGTTCCTCGTAGTTCGCCTTGAAGAATTTCGCTTCTTCCGGATAATGGTCGACCAGCCATTCCAGGATGGTCTTGGCCATGGACGTCATGGCGATCGGATCCATCCATAACATCGGATCGTTATCGTAAAGGTCGATCGCTTGGAATGCGGTACCTTTGTAATAGTCCGATTCGACCGTGATTTCACTCCCCGCGACGGTCGCGATCGTGAAACGTCTGAAACCCGAAACCGCCGCTTTGATGCTCAGGTCGATGACCTTCACGTCCGACGCTTCGATTTCGCTACGATAGACATTGTAGTAGGATTCGAGCTGGTTGATCCGAAACAGGACATCCATCTTCTTAAGTTGTTCCTCGTAATCGTCGATGATGGTCGCCCGTTGGATGATGGATCCATGGCTCAACATCACTACGTCCACCTTGGACAATGCCAATCTCTCGACCAAATATTGAACCGGGTAGACCGTGACTCCGATCAAGGGTTTCCCGGTTTTGCATCCGCCCAAAACCAGGGTCATCAGGAAAACGCAAAGTAGCAGTTTCAGTTTATGTTTCATGGAAGCTGTCCTTTCAAAGGGTATCCTATTGGTCCACGTTCATCCAACGCACCTTCTCGTTGGATCGTTTGATTCTCTCTTGCCGCGACAACAATTCTTCCTTCACCCCGTTGAGGTAGATGCACAAAAGAATCAGGGGAAGGTTCCCCAGGATCGTCAGGAATTCCCTTCGACCCAGCCATGTCGTCAATCCCATTCTGACTTCCCCGGTAAAGGAAAGCAAACCGTAGAAAACCAGTTCCTTGACAAACACGCCGACGACGACCAGGATCACCAGTTCGTAGATCGACTCGCTCATGTGCTTCGACCACACGAAGAGGACGAGGATTGTCGCGACATAGGCGATCGTCATCATGAATCCGACGCCGAAATGTGCGAAATCATACAGGATCCCGATCCCCAACGCCAAGAGTAAGCCTTGGGTCAAATTCAATTCACGGGCGCTCAGGATCAGTGCCGCCAATGTGATCTGAGGGATGAAAACCAAGGTCGTGAAGGCGAAATCGGAGGGGAAAACGATCCCGATGATCGCGTCGATGAGCATGCATAATCCGAAAAACACGAGATGAAGGTTCACTTTCATCGGCGGCTCACCACCGCGACATACTCGAACGATTTGAAATCGGCGGCAGGGCTGACATAGATGTTCATACCGACCGCGTTATCCAATTCGACGACTTCCTTCACATACCCCACCAGCAAGCCCGACGGGAAAACGCCTCCCAAACCGGACGAGATGACGCTCATGCCTTTGGTGATCGCATAGCCCGTGGTCACCAGACGGACTTCGAAGGCTTCGTGTTCCACATCGTAGCGCTCCAGGATCGCTTCCGCGGTCTGTGAGGCACTCAGTTGGATTTTCACCGTCACTTTATTGTTTCCGCTTTCCGTCGTCAATAGACGGACGACGCTGCGGTCATCGAACACTTCCTCGATCTTGCCGATCAAACCTTTACTGCTGATCACCGCATCGTCGACTTTGACGCCGTCGTTTTTCCCGATGTTGATGGACAACGAGTTGTCGAAGGCTTCGATCGGGCGATAGATCACCGTCCCGTTGATCAATTCATAGCCGTTCATGGCCAATTCAATCCCTGCAATCTGTTTCAGCGCTTCGATCTGCCGATAGGCCTCCGCCAGTTTCGCCTGATAGATCGCCAAGAGTTCAAGCTGCGTACGCAGTTTCTCGTTCTCCTGTTTCACTTTCCACAACTGGGTGAAATCACCGACGAAATCCTGGATCGACGAGACCGGACGTTCGATCAGCGAATACCGCAGCATCGTGAAAACGTCGTATCCCGCCGCGTTGATCCCATCAAGGGGTGAGGAGATGCGTAGTATATTAAGAAAAACCGTCAGTGAAAGTAAGACAGTTATCGTAGCGATCAGTATGCGTTGCGTCCGCGTCCATTTCCTCATGTCATCACCTTAGCCTATTATACGTGCTAACGCCGATGGATTCAACCTTTCTCACGTGATGAGGGGCAAAGCAAACGAAAACGACGGAGGTTCACGCTTCCGTCGTTTTCATGTCGTGGGATTGATCAAACTCTATTCCTTATCCTGCGATCGATTCCCGAAGGTTTGGCGTAGGCTGTAAAAGTTCCGATGGCTGACGATGATGTGGTCCAAGAGCGGGATCCCCATCAACACCCCCGCCTCTTCCAATGACTTGGTCACCTGGAGGTCGTTCTCGCTGGGGGTGACATCCCCGCTGGGATGGTTGTGCACCGCGATGATGCGGGCGGCGCTGTAAGCGACCGCTTCCTTGAAGATTTCACGCGGATGGACCACCGATCGGTCCAGACTCCCGATGAAACAAACCTTGTGACCCAGGATATGGTTTTTCGTATCCAGGAAGACGACCAGGAAATGTTCCTGCTTCGCATAGCCCAACTCCCTTCGCAACCATTCCACCAGTCTTCCCGGTTGATCGACCACATCCGTCTCGTACACTTCCTCCAACGCCATGCGGCGGGAGAGTTCGGCGACCGCCAGGATTTCACAGGCTTTGGCTTGATTGATCCCATGGATCGCACAGAGGTCGGTCAAGCTCATCTGCGCCAAACGTTTGACGCTCTTGGCACTCCGCAACAGGTCTTCCGCGACATGGAACACCGAGTGTTTCCGCGTTCCCGTACGCAAAATCAACGCCAATAGTTCCACATGCGACAAGGAACGGATGCCGAAGCGGATCATTTTCTCTCTAGGACGGTCCGATACCGCCATTTCTTTCAGTTCCAACATAAAGGAAGAGGACTTGCGTCCTCAATCGCTCCAACTGATACTGATGCCCGGGATACTGACCCTCCCCCGTCCGGCGGAGAGAAGCTTGATGATGGCCGCGATCCCCGCGGCTACGGCCACGAAAAGCAATAAAGTTGATGACATGGGTTCATCCTCCTATGCTTCCTTCTATGCATCCCGTCATCGACTCCCTACTTCAAATCCTCCAACAACGCTGCGACCTGTTCGGCGAGTTTCAAAGCGACGATGCGCGCTTTCTTGCGGTCGTAGTCCGTTTCGCTCCATTGAAAGCACTCCAACAGTTCCGCGCTTTGGACGGCGATCGTCTTGACCCTGTCCTGTAGATGTTTTTCGTTCATATTTGGACCCTCTTGGGTTTATTTTACCATATGCTTCTTCCATTGATTTCAAAGAATGGCTATACTAAAGACAACTGGAGGATTTTCTATGGATCATGATGAAAAACTGCCGTTGCGTGAGAAGTTGGCTTTCGGTTTCGCAGGTCTGGGTCAAAACATCATCTATAATTTCGTTGCGACCTTTTTGATGATTTTCTACACCGACCACCTGGGGTTATTGCCGGTGACGGTCGGCGTTCTGATGTTGGTCTCGAAGGTCTGGGATGCGGTCAACGACCCGATCATGGGGTCGATCGTCGACCGGACGCACACCAAGCACGGGAAGCTTCGCCCTTGGTTGTTCTGGGTGCCGATCCCGATGATCATCACCACGATCCTCTTGTTCTACGCCCCGAGTTTCGACTACGGGATGAAAGTGCTCTACGCCTACATCACCTTCATTCTCTGGGACATGGTCTTCACGGTCTCCGACGTCCCGTATTGGGGTTTATCGGCCGCGATGACGCGCAACCCCAAGGAACGCTTGAGTCTGGTGACGATGGCGCGTATCCTCTGCAATCTGGGGATGGCGATTTCCATCATCCTTCCTCCGTTGATGTTCGCCATGTTCCCCGACCAGAAAAGCGGTTATTTCTGGACCACGGTCATCCTGGTGACGATCGGCGGGATGTTGTTCTATCTCGCGTCGATTGGGACCAAGGAGCGGGTCAGGGACACCGAACCGCCGGAATCCTTCTTCAAAAACCTCGGTCTGCTTCTTAAAAACAAACCGTTGTTGGCGCTGCAGTCTTCCCGCATGTTGGGCGCATTCCGGATGGTCCTGGGGATCGCCGGCACCTACTTCGCCAAATACAACATGGGCGACGAAGCCTATTTCTCCCTGCTTGGCGGGATCCTGATCGCTTCGATGATCGCCGCGATGTTCATCACCCCCTTCTTCACCAAACGCTACTCCAAGAAAACGATGTACAACGCATCGTTGTTGCTGGGGGCTTTCTCGCATCTGGCCATGTTCTTCGTCGGTTACGGCAACCTTGTGGTCGTCTTTGGCTTGTTGTTCCTCTGCGGTATGTCTCTGGGCATGAACGACGTCATCACCTATACGATGGTCGGCGACAGCGTCGACTACCTCCAATGGAAGACCAACCGCCGTACCGAAGGCTTGTGTTTCTCCCTGCACACCTTCACCACCAAGCTGCAATCCGCGATCGGGTCCTTCTGGATCGGCATCGTGCTGACCTATGTCGGGTTCGTCGAGAACACCGCGCAGACCGCCTTCGCCCTGACCGGGATCTTCTCCCTGATTTCCGTCTTCCCGGCGATCGCCGCCGTCTTGAGTATCCTCCCCATGTTCTTCTATGATTTGACGGAGAAGAAACATGAAGCGATTTTGATTGAAATCGAAGCGCGTTAACAAAAGCAGGTCCCCCCTGCTTTTTTACTGAAAGATTGTAACATGAACTTCATCCATGCGAAGGATTATGAAGAGTTGAGTATCAGAGTATCGGAAATGATGGTGGAGACGGTCGAAGCGAACCCCGAAGCCAATTTATGTTTGGCGACCGGTTCGTCACCCTCGCTTGCCTACGACCTTTTCATCGACCATGTACACACCCGCAATACCGATGTCTCCACCCTCAGATTCACAAAACTCGACGAATGGTGCGGTATCCCGATGGACCATCCTTCCACCTGTGAATCCTTCATCCGAACCAAACTACTCGATCCGCTGAAAATCCCAATTGATCAGTATCTTTCCTTCGACTCGATGACGACACTCTTCGATGAAGAAGGACGACGGATCCATGAAGCACTGACAAACCGACCGATCGACCTCTGCATCTTGGGTTTGGGCAAGAACGGGCATCTGGGACTCAACGAACCCTCACGGATCCTGATCCCCTTCGCGCATGTCGCGAAGTTGGCGGATCAGACCAAGACCCACCCCATGATCGAGGGGATCGTCGTAAGCAAAGGGTTCACCCTGGGGATGCAGGAAATCCTGAATTCGAAAAGAATCCTGCTGATTGTCAGCGGCGATGGGAAACAAGAAATCTATCGGAAGCTACTAAATCAAGAAGTCGACACGGAGCTACCCGCCAGTTTCCTCTGGCTACACCACGATGTGACAATCGTCGTCCAAGACGACCGATTCAACTAAAAACGACCCGTCACTTGACGGGTCGTTTGTTTAACGAGAGAACGATATCGATGAATTCGGCGACGCCGCCTTCCTGTGCACTGGCCACATGATGTTTCGTCATGGCTTTGACTTCCTCGCGGGCGTTGGCGACACAAGCGCCGATACCGGCGAACGTAAGCATTTCCAGATCGTTGGTCGAATCGCCGATCGCCGCGACTTCGTCGTTTGTAAGATCGAGATGCGAACACAAGAATTCGATCGCATGGCCTTTCGAAGAACCCTTACGCATGATGTCGATGAACCCGCCCATCGAATTCACGATCTCAAAGCGATCCTTGAATGTATCGCAGAATTCTTTGATTTCTTGACTCTTTTGACCGCAGTCCACGGTGACGGCGCATTTGGGTGCACCTTGTCTTAAATGTTCGCTCAGGTCGTCACACACGTTGAACTTCAGTTTCACGACATCTCGGTCGTAGTCCAGTTCATCGTCGAACCCGTTGGTGTAGACGGTGTCGCCTTGTTCGACGGAGAAATGCAAACCCAGTTTGATGGCATGATGATACATCTCAAGCAAGTCATCAACCGGGATCAGGTTCTCAAGGAGGGGTGTGCAACGAAGGGTTTCGATGATGCGCGTCCCGTTGGACGATGCAACATACCCGCCGAACTCGTCCATCCTGAGTTGTTTCACGATCGGCAGGATGCCGCTCTCGACGCGACCCGAGGCCAGGACGACCTTCACGCCGCTTTCTTGAAGACGGATCATCGCCTCGATGTTTCGGGAAGGCAAACCGCCGGCATAGGCGTCCAGCAGCGTAAAATCGATATCGCAGACGAAGAGTTTGATCATGGAAGACTCCCCCTTAACTGATTTGGAAATTCTTTAGACGACGTCCGCAAGCGGGAGATCGTTCTCCCAGGTCGCCAACACTTCGCTGTCTTTCTTACCGAAGAAGCCATAGTACATTTCTTCTTCAAACGCAATCAGACCCGTGCTTTTGCGACTGTCGAAACAAAGTTTCCCTTGGGCATCAACGATGATCATGACGATCGTCCCGATCAACTTGAGACTGTCCAGATTCTTTCTCGAACGGGTCCAGGTGATGTGGTTGTCTTCGATCCTGAATTGCGTCAGGTTCGATGGGATGGTATGGATCGGCGAATATTCATGCATGCCTTGGATCAGCGAAGATTCTTCGTGGCGCAGTTCTTCCGTGTCGTTGTCCCAATCGGAGGGCAAGTCGACGCCGGGTAGGGCGAGATGGGAATCGACCACATGGTAGACCGGACCCCAAAGCATCGTATTGGGGGCTTCCTTGCGGAAGACGGGATGCAGAAGCCACTGAAGATCGCTCAGGTTTTCACCCGGATGGATCCGTGTCAAGATGCATTTTGCCTGGGCGGAATGCCACCAGGTGATCGATGGGACGGAATCCAGTTTTTGTAGCGTCGTACGTGTGATCCGGATCCCCTGCTCGCTGAGGGTCGTTTCTTGCCGGTAGCTTCGTCCCGCAACCTTTACGAATGATCCGTCGTTTGTCATTTCCTCGCGGGTCAGGAGTTTCCCTTTTCCCGCAAAAAGACCGTCTTCGTTTTCCAAGACCGAGGTATCTCCCGCCACGTCCGTATAGGCCATGGCGTCAAATCCATGGGGATAGGCTTCATCAAGCAACAATGGAAGCAGGTCCTGATCGGCTTTGAGATTCGCAACGAAGGTTCGTCCTTGCGTATGGGTAAGGGCGAACGAATGGATGTCTTGATAGGTGACGTAGAGATAGTTTGAGGTCTGATCGACGGAGAAACCGTTGAACCAGGCGGAAGTATCCAGCGAATAGTTCGAATGGAAAGCCGCCAAGGTCGATTGGAAATGCTGGGTGAACGCTGCGAATTCGCTGGCGTCGGCCAATACGCCCGCAAAAGCCAAGGCATTGAAATAGAAACGTTGTTTCCCTTTTTGGAGGTTGGAGGTACCTTCCAGGACTTCATCGCACAGAAGCGTGTTGTGGAAGCCATGGGGCTTGACGATCCTCGATTCGAACAATTGGGCATAGTCCATGCCGGACACCTTCTCCAAAATCATTTCTAGTAGGCTCAGGTCGACGACGTTCAGTTTCGCACTGCGCGGGTTCTGACGAAACGACCGGGAGGTTTTCACCAGATATTTCAGGAAATTTCGGTCGGGCTTCGATGTGAAGAACCCGTAGGAAAAAGCGTTGGGTAGATTCGTCGTCTGACGCAGCACGTCTTCGACCGTGATCGTATGTTGGGAAGCATCGTTGAACTGCAGGAAAGGCAGGATTTCGCCTAAAGTCGACTCCAGTTTCAAGGAACCTTCTTCCAAGAATTGATACGCAAGTTCAAACGCATACCACGACGATGCCCACAGGATGGCGTTCGGTCGCGATGTCTCGTGGATGATTTCCCCGTGGTGGATCTTCGCGCTGACACCGGTCGGACGATCGATGAGATCGGCCACTGCGAACGAGTACGTACGTACATTCGCTTGGGTAAGGGCCTCGAGGGGGATGTTTTGGGTGAATTTCATGGGGAATCTCCTTGCACGGTGTACATTATAGCACTTTTTTCGAAAAGTTTCGGATATAATTGATACGAGGTAAGCACAATGAACCATCTTCCGAAAACCATCTTCTTCGACATGGACAACACGCTGATCGACAGCGCCACCCATAAGATCCCTTCTTCGACCGTCCACGCACTGCGCGAAGCACAACGCAACGGCTATAAACTCTGCATCGCGACCGGTCGCGAATGGCTCATGGTGAAAACGCATGACGTCCTTTCCATCCTGGATTGGGACGGGTACATCCTGACCAACGGGCAGGTCGTGGTCGACCGCGCCTTCAGGGAAATCCTGCACATCACCATCGCACGCCACGCGATCTTGGAAATCATCGGGTTGATCGAGAAGTTCGGGTTGTCTTCGACCTTCAACGGGGAAACGAATTTCAGACTCACGGACATCGATGAGAACATGTTACGGGCGCACCATTTCTTCAACGAACCGATCTACCCCAAAGATGAATACACCGATCAACCGATCGACAAGGTCTTGGTCTATGCGCCGGAAGGATTCGATTGGACGCCCTTTCGCAATATCAAAGGGATTTCGGTTTTCCCGGGCATTTCGACCTATGCGGACATCATCGCCGAAGACTCCGACAAATCCGCCGGGATCCTGGCCCTCTTGAACCATATGGGATGGGAAGAAGACGGGTATACCGCCTTCGGGGATTCGCTCAACGACATCGGGATGATTCAAAACGCGAAAATCGGGGTCGCGATGGGCAACGGGGTCGACGAATTGAAGGCGATCGCGGACCATGTGACCACCAGCGTATCCGAAGACGGCATCTACAACGGACTGAAACATCTGGGCTATATCAAGTAACATCGACCGACGTCGATGTTTTTTTTCGAAAGAAAACCGGAGTTGTCTCCGGTCAGTCTTCATCGATCATATGCAATACGGCACGGGCGGTACGTTCCAGATGGTCGTCGTCGGCCCCCGATACCCCGAGTCCGGTATAGACTTCACCCGTTTTGACCCCGGCTTCATCCAAAGCGATGAAATAGCGGTCAAGCAAAGGGTCGCAGATGTCTGGGTGCTGCATGGGTCCGAAGGGATTGGCGAAGTACGTGGTCGAAAGACCGACTTCGTCCGTCGTCTGCATCGCGCAGCGTTTTCCTTCCACAAACGTCGCCTTCATGTCGGCGGCGTTTTGCGCCAGGTTCACACCGATCTTGTCTTCATAGTTGTTGGCATAGAGGAAATAGTCGACCTTGTGGTTTTTTACGATCAAGGAGTACGGCGCGACCGGGATGACGACGCGGGCGTTGACGGTTTCCGGGTTCATGAAGATGGAACGGTCCATCGTCTTGTACGGACTGCCTTTGTCAAGATCGTCCAAACGGATGAAGGCGCCGATTTCGGTGCCTTGGGCGACGATCTGCCCGTTTTCCACGTGTAAAGAGCCCATGTCGTCGAACACGACGTCGATCGAGAGGATTTCGTCTTCACCCAGCATCTGGATGGCTTCGATCGTCTCGCTCTTCCCTGCGCCCGAATCCCCGATGAACACGACGCCTTTGGAACGTCCGTTCTTGAGGTGGATGTTGACCATGGAACCATGCAAGGGCAACCAGCCCCGCGCCATCATCGCGACGTTATGCAGGGTCAGACACATTTTCTTCATGTAGCCGAAATATTCGATGATCGTCTGCGAGGGGACTTTCCCGATCCAGATCCCGGTGTTTTGATCAAGATGGTAGTTGCATTCCAGATCTTCGTCCTTGATCCCGAAGAGCACGATGCAGTCCGGTTTGCGCTTGCTGACTTCGACGTCGGTCGCCAGTTCGAACAAGTTGGCCAAGGTGATCCCCGAGAAGGAATAATCGCGATGGAAGTAGATGTGCATCAAGAGGCTGCCGACTTTCGCCGGGTAACAGAACCATTCGTCGCGGTTGATCTGCGCATAGCTCAACGGATTGACGTCGGTGGGTTTGAAGGAACCTTTCCGCTTGTTGGAACGGGGATGCAAGAGAAGCGGCGTACGCAGCAGCATCGAATCCACGAACGGGATGCCCTTGAGGGCTTCATAGCCTTCGGGGACATTCCAGCGGATGTCGCGGATGACCATCGAGGCGTTGGTCCCGGCTTGCAATTGACGGTAGATCCGGTTCTTGCGCCCTTGTACTTTTTCCTGGGCGCCGCGATAGACCGCCAACACGAGTTGGTTGAACCGGCTGTCGGCGTCCATGAAGTTGGCCAGTTGCAGGCTGCTGGTCGATCCGGTACGGATGACGGAACAGCGTTGGTGGTTACGCCAGAAGTTATAGCCTTCTTCGATGAGTTTTGTCAGCAATTCGGGTTCATCGAGGAAAGGATGGGTGATTTCGCTGATTTCAAGGACCATAAGGATCTTCATGAGACGCGTGATGTCGTTGACCGCATCGGTCAGGGGACGATCTTTCATCGCCCAGTTGTACAAGTCGAGATCGCTCTTGCGCAACGCGGCGAGATAGCGGCCTAACACATATTTAAACGTATCGCTCGACAGCATTTCATCGGTGGTCTGGCAGTATGCCGCCGAAAAGTTGATGAGGGCTGTCGATTCGTGAAGATACAGTGCTTCTTTCATGGGAGTTCCTCCTGTTGAACTGAATCATTTTATCATTTACATGGTTTTCTTACAACACTTTCATTTATTTTCATCAAATGTAAAAGGCATCCCTTATCGGGATGCCTCGAGTTGAGCCAAACACCATGCACGCACTTCTTCCACGCCTTCTTTGCTTTCCGCCGAGAAGACCGCGATGTCGTTGTCCGCCGTCTGCGTCGTGATGACCGTTTTGGCCTTCAGACGTTGACTGTAGGAAAGTTTATCGCTCTTGGTCGCGACGATCTTGGTCGGTAACCCGATCGCACGCACATATTCCAACATATCCAAATCGTCGTTGGTCAATCCCAGCCGGATGTCGACAACCAGGATCGCCGCGATGCACTGGGTGCGCGATCCGAAGTAGTCTTCCATCAATCGTCCGTATTGCTTCAGTTCTTCCTTGGAACGGTTGGCGAATCCATATCCCGGCACGTCGACCAGATGGAAGACGTCGCCGATGGAGAAGAAATTGAGATATCTTGTCTTCCCTGCCCTTTTCCCGACGAAAGCCAAGGCGTTCACGTTGGCCAACGCGTTGATCAGGCTGGATTTCCCGACGTTGGAACGTCCGGCCAGTACGATCTCCGGGAGGTCCGTCGCGGGGAACTGTTCTTTTTTCGCCGCGGTGATCAACCACTTCGAAGTCGCAAAGGTCTTCATTAACGCACCAACGCTTCGGCGAGGACTTGGTCCATCGTCTCGACCGGCACGAACGTGATATGGTCTTTGACGACTTGGGGGATCTCGTCCATGTCTTTCATGTTGAGCTTAGGGATCAGCACTTTACGGATGCCGCAACGGTGGGCAGCCAAGGATTTCTCTTTGAGCCCTCCGATCGGTAAGACGTTTCCGCGCAAGGTCACTTCGCCCGTCATCGCCAAATCGGCATAGACGGCACGATGGGTCAGTGCGCTCATGATCGCGGTGGTCAGGGTGATCCCGGCGCTGGGACCGTCTTTGGGGACGGCGCCTTCGGGGACGTGGATGTGGACATCGTGGTCCTCGAAGAACTTCGGGTCGATTTCGAACCGACGAGCGTTGGACTTCACGTAACCGAACGCGATCTCCGCGGATTCCTTCATGACATCGCCCAATTGGCCGGTGACGATCAGACGACCCTTGCCTTCAAACGAGGTCACTTCGACCGGCAGCACGTCGCCGCCGAAGGAGGTATACGCCAACCCGGTGACGACACCGACCTGGTTTTCGATTTCTTTTCTGCCGTATTCGAAGATTTCCTTACCCAACCATTCATTGATGAGCTTTTCGGTCACTTTGACCGATTTCTTGTTGTCTTTGAGGATGGCGAGCACGGATTTACGGCACAAGGACGCCACGAGGCGTTCCAACTGACGAACCCCGGCTTCGCGGGTATAGTGGCGGATCATATAGAGCAGTTCCGGTCCGCCGAGTTTGAATTGCTTTTCGTTGAGCCCGTTCATCGCCACTTGTTTGGGGATGAGGTGGTTCAAGGCGATGTTCACTTTCTCGTCTTCGGTGTACGAAGAGAGGTTGATGATTTCAAGCCGGTCGCGCAGCGCCACCGGAATGTCTTCCAGGTAATTCGCCGTCGCGATGAACATGACTTTCGAGAGGTCGTAGGGTTCTTCCAGGTAGTGGTCGCTGAAGAGGAAGTTCTGTTCGGGATCCAAGACTTCAAGCATCGCCGAACTCGGATCGCCTTTGTAGTCGCTGGCCATCTTGTCGATTTCGTCGATCAGGAAGACCGGATTGACGACGCCGGCTTTCTTCATGCCTTGGATGACACGTCCGGGCAAAGATCCCAGGTAAGTACGGCGATGTCCGCGGATTTCCGCTTCGTCGCGTACCCCGCCCAACGACGCTTTGACGAAATTCCGTCCCAGCGCATTGGCGATGGACTTCGCCAAGGAGGTTTTACCGACCCCCGGAGGGCCGACGAGACATAAGATCGGGGCGTTCAACGATTTCGTCATCGTCTTGACCGCCAAATATTCCATGATTCTGTCTTTGACCTTCTGTAAGCCGAAGTGGTCGTGGTCCAACACGGCGCGGACTTTCTTGAGATCGTCGTTGTCGGTCGATTCCTGCCACCAAGGCACTTTGATCAACCAGTCGAGGTAGGTGCGGATGACGCCGCTCTCCCCGCTGGCGCTGGGCAGCATTTCATAGCGTTGGATTTCTTCCAAGGCTTTTTCTTTGATGTTCTTGGGGAAGGGGTTCTCTTCCACGTAGCGACGCAGTTCGTCCATGTCGTCGGAAGCGTTGGGCACATCGCCCAATTCTTCCTTGATGGCACGCAGTTTCTCGCGCAGGTAGTATTCGCGTTGGTTCTCTTCGATGCGTTCTTTGACTTTATCGTTGATCCCCTGTTCGATGTTGGTGAGTTCTTTTTCCTTCTGTAGGTTGGAAATGATCAATAGAAGACGTTCGTTGAGGTTGAGCGTTTCCAAAATGGCTTGACGGTCGTCCAGACCCATCGGGAAATACTGTCCGATCTGGTCGGATAACTGTTGGGCTGAGACGCCCTTGGTGAGTTGGTTGATGATTTCGGTCGGGAAGTTCGCGTTGCTGGTGGCGACTTGTTCCAAGCCTTTGGCGATCTGACGGATCAAGGCCATTTCTTCCAGGCTTTCGCCCGAAATGTCGGCGACCGGTTGGACCGTCGCGAAGAACATCTTGTTGTCCTCGCTGAGTCGAACAAGCTTGGCGCGTTCGAGTCCGGTGAAGGTAACGCGCATGAACCCTTCTTTGCGTTTGACGTTCTTGATACGGCACAACGTTCCGAACTTAAAGAGGTCGTCTTCATGCGGTTCGTCGACCAATACGTCTTTCTGACTGACGACCCAAACATGGCCGTTGAAGTAGGTATTCGATTCATCGATCGCGTTGACGCTCTTTTCGCGTCCGACCTCGATCAAAACATCCTGGTTGGGAAAAACAATGATCCCGCGCGTACAAATCACGGGCACGCTGATTTCCATTTTTTCGTTATCCATCGTTACACCTCCTTATAAGGGAATAAGACGCAGGGCGTCTTATTGTTGAACGGATTCGCGGATGAGGGTGAAGGCTTTGCGTAGGCGAAGATCATAGGCGATCGTGTCTTCCGGCGCCAATTCCTTCACTTTGGCCAATTCCATGCTATAAGCTTGGGCGATCGCGATGTATTCCGCTTCGATTTCGTCGCTTGCGACCTCAAGCTTTTCTTCACTCGCAATGGCATCCAGTACGAGACGTACTTTTACTTTGTTGCCTGCGTCGACTTTCATCTGTTCGCGCAGTTCTTCTTCTTTTTGTCCGGTGATCTGCGTGAATTGTTCAAAGGAGAAGCCTTGTTGGGAAATGCGGTTCTTGAAATCCGCGACCAAACTGTCGGTTTCTTCTTCGATCAACACATCGGGGATCTCGACTTCCGACGCATCGACGATCTTCGTCAACAAGGTGTTGCCGAATTCATCGTCCGCCTTGTGTTGTTTTTCTTCCAACAAATGCTCTTCAAGATGCATTCTCAGGTCGGCGATCGTTTCGGTCCCGTGGTGGTTGGCTTCCTTGGCGAAATCATCGTTGACTTCGGGCAACTGGCGTTGCTTGATCTCGTTGATCTTCACTTTGAAGACGACGTCCTGTCCGGCCAATTGTTCGGCGCCGTAGTTTTCCGGGAACGTCAGACTGACATCTTTCTCTTCACCGGTTTCCATACCGATCAAGGCTTCTTCGAATCCGGGGATGAAGGAGTTCGATCCGATTTCCAACGGATAGTTCTCACCTTTACCGCCATCGAATGCGACCCCGTCTTTGAATCCTTCGAAATTGATGACGGCGGTGTCTTTGTCTTCGATCTTTCCGGTTTCCTTCAAAACGAGTTCGGCGAATTGTTCACGCAACTCTTCAATTTTCATATCGACTTCGACGGGCAATACGGAAACTTCTTCCTTCTTGACATCCAATCCCTTGTATTGACCCAGTTTGACCGCCGGTTTGACGGTGATCAGGAAGGTCATGGTGACTTCGTCCGCACTCACACTGTTCAAGTTGAGTTCCGGGCGGGTGATCACGGATAGGTTATGTTCTTTGATGCCTTCAAACAAGGCGTCGGTCGCGACATGGTCGACCGCTTCCATCAGGATGCTTTGTTCGCTGATCGCCTTACGGGCGAGTTCTTTGGGGGCCTGTCCTTTGCGGAATCCCGGCACGTCGACGTTCTTTACAAGTTTGTCGAATGCCTTCGTTTGCGCTTTCTTCCAAGCGTCATCGTTGATGGTGATTTGTAGTTCACCGGTGGATTTTTCTTTTACGGTCCAAGTTGTTTTCATGGGGGCCTCCTCTTTTAGCATTCCTATTATACCATAGGTTTTAGCACTGTCAACTTTTGAGTGCTAAATCAAATCTTCAATCCCGATCTCTTCAATTCGATTCTCATCTATTGTATTCTTTTCGCAAAATTCCCGCCACTCTTGTACACTCGCGAGTTGTTCATAGAGTTTTTTGACGACCGCCAAGGTCAAGGGTTCGGCTTCATCCAGGCTTACCCCCTCCGGCAAGCGCATCAGTGCGATCCGTAATAGGGCTTCGTTGGCCAGTTTCAGCATGCTTGGATTCTCGTTGGACAGCCATTCATCGGCCAATGCCAGACAGGCGTCGACCCCTTCGCTCTCCTCGGGCATCTCCAAGGATGCCGGGATGAACGAATAGGTCGTATGGTCGTAGGTGAAGGTGTACTCGGTGTGCAATTGCTGACGCGCGCACAGCTCGACCAACACGCTCAGCAAGCCCCGGTCCGAAATCGTGGCGAACGCTTTCTTCAGCACTTCGTCATACTCGCGCAGGTTCAATCCGGACAAGGCGGCAACCACGCCGAAGCGTCCGTTCTCGTCGTCAAGCAGGTCCATCAACTCCTGCGGGTCTTCGATCCGCGTCGTCCGCTGCTTTTCTTTTAGCAGCGCAGCGATTTCCCTCTTCAACGCTTCCAATTCCCCGAGGTAGGCGGACGGAACGTAGGGCATGCCGAGTTCTTCATCGCAAAGCGAACGGGCTCTCTCGATGTCCCCGTTCCCCAACGATTCGCGGATGGTCTGGATGATTTTCGTATAGTAGTTGGTGTCCATCGTGTTTCCTCCCTCTTATTATGCCACAAATCCCGTTTCGATACCTCTCGTGTTGTGATTTTGCCGCATGTTCTATGATACAATAAAAACAACAGGGGAAGCTTATGAAAACATTGAAATCGCTCTTTTTCATCCTTGTCGCGCTTAGCGGCGTGATTGTCGCCTATTTCGCCTATCTCGCCTTCGATGCCTCCAACTTGGAGGACGCCGGCCTTTTTTTAGCCGGTTCGCTGGCGTTGATTTCATTCGGTTTGGTGATGCTGATTCAAACGTTGTCGCGCCGAACCGTTTCGACCGAGGAACCCCATGAATCGATCCAAATCATCGTCAAACCGGTTCTGAGCGAACCCAGCCTTGAGACGAATCAAGAAAAGGATTCGTCGATTGAGACTGACGAAGTGAAGGAAGAATCCATCGACCCTGAACCCTCTGAAAAGATCGAACCCGAATCCACGATCGTCGAGTCCGTAACGATCGATCCGGTGGAGATCCAACCGGTACTTGTTGAGCTCGGGAATGTCGAACCCGTCGTCGAAATCAGGGAAGACCCGAAACTGTTGTTTGATGATTGGTATGTGGATGAATCGGGACTCTATATCGATTTCCGTTTGATCGGGATTACCGGTCGAAAGTCGCAGAAGTCGTTGCGTAAACTGACCAAAGAAAATATATTAGATTATCAAGTGGACAAGAAAACCGAGAATATCGAAATCCTTGCGGGAAAAGTCGTATTGGGTTTGGTTCCCGAACTTTATCGGAAATCCATCTTGACCTATATCCATTGGGTCGAGACCATTCATCTTGAATCGATGTCGAAACGGGGTCGGGACGTCCTTCAATGTATCGTCCGTATCCGATTCAAAGACGAATTGCGTGAGAAACTGCAAAAGAAACTTCAGCAAGCCCAATGGCACTAACAACCGGCGATCGCCGGTTTTTTCTATGTGTGGTTGATATGAGAAACAGGAATTTAGTGATGAAAAGGACGGGTTAATAACCCGTCACTTCTCATGATCATTACGTTTTGATCGTTGAATTGCAGCAAATCAATTAATCATATATCAATCGTTGTAAGATCTCTTCGATAATTTTACGTCTAGTCATTTCAATTTCTTTCGACTTCCGAAATGAGAAATACTGCGTGAGTGAAATAATAATCAGTACAAATTCAAACTTTTCTAGCAACACATTTTGTTTCTTTTGGTATAAGTATGAGACTAGAATCAATACAGTGTTAACTATACAAATTAAGTAGGTTAGATTCGGTATGATTTTTATCCAAAGGTTATCCAAAAATTCGTAATTATATGATTTATACAATAAGAAATAATCTTCTTTCTCTACAACTGTAATTACCATATTCTTGGCACTTTGCTTTTTAACCCGGGTATCAATATAAACAACTTTTTTAGTGTTGTATGCCGAAATCGTAAATACATTCTTATTTCTCACCACATTAAACACCCATTCCTTCTTATATTCCTTAAAATCTCGACCAATTTTCAAGAATCTTTGCTCAAGTTGTTCATAACTAAGTTTGCGTACAATTATTTGATCGCTCTTTTCCATATTACCCCCCAGTTGTCAATTCAGTTAATCATATATCAGTCGTTGTAAGATCTCTTCGATAATTTGATTCCTTTCAATTTCCAGTCTTTTTGAACCATGTAATTTATAATACCATCCAAGAGAAAAAACTATTATTACTAACTCAATTTTTCCAAATAGTTCGTTTATCCTGCCTTGTTGTAAAAAGGAAATTACAATATATGTTGTGTTTACAATTAACATAATGTACGTCAGATTAGGTATAATCTTTACCCAGAAAAAATCTAAAGATCTAAATTTAAATGATTTACTCAATAAAAGGTAAGCTTCTTTCTCTTCAACTGAAATCACCATATTTTTGGCGCTTTGTACATTACATCGATAATCGATATAGACGAATTTCTTAGTACTATAAGCCGAAATCGTAAATATATTCTTGTTTCTCACTACATTAAACACCCATTCCTTCTTATATTCCTTAAAATCTCGACCAATTTTTGAGAATCTTTGCTCAAGTTGTTCATAACTAAGTTTGCGTACAATTATTTGATCGCTTTTTTCCATTGTTATCTCCAATCATTGATTTAGCATTGGATATGCTAAAATGCAAACTGAACTTCAAATGCCACTGTTCACTCCATATCTTAATCCGTTTTCAATTAACAATTCGATAACTTGTTTCCAGATTTGATTCCCAGTATCACAAGTGGCACTACTGTTTCTCATTAGCCCTTTATCATTTTCTTTATCCCTAGATCAAGTTTTGTTTTTGCTGTTTCTTGAAGTGTTTTTGCGCTAGCCACTCTAAGTTTACTCCCATTATATCCATAAAATGCACCAGAACTCACCAATGGTCGAATGGTTTTAAATCCAACATGAAGAAACTTAATCTTTATGTTGTTGAGTTCCACCTAAGTTAACATTATTGCAGAACAATCACTCCCACTTCGACAAAACCTTCTTCTTACCTCGAATGAATACTTCGTTTCGATTGATGTAGGACTGTTTCCTGCACTTCAATAGGAATTTCCTGCCTTTTTCGCTTCGTGTATAGCGGATGTCGAATCGACCCGCCTTTTGTCGCAGATAGTCCGACAAGATTTCGACGTTCTCTTTCTTGTTTGAAACGATCGTCGGACAAGCATAACTTTGAGAATAATCCGACATAGGGATTCCCAAAACAAACCTTCTCCTGATGAAAACATATCGCGGGTTTTCGATGGATGAAAGCAGTTCGCTCATCGCTTGTGCGAAGATGGTTTTCTCATAGGTTGTCGCATCGATCAGAGCACAATGGATGTTCACGCTTTCTGTGTCAGCCTTTATGACAAGCCTTGCCTTTCGGCTGGTGATTTCACTCAGATCGATCAATGTGCCTAGAATGCATTCCCCGAGGATCTTGATCGTCTTCTCGGGAGAAAGCATCCTCGATAGATTGACGATGATTTTACCGGCGAGAAGAAATAACGCGAACGTCATCAAGGATCCGATCAGAAAGAATGAAAGGCTGTCGCTTTCAAGACCGATGGACAAAAACGGACGTACGGCGATTTGCATTAGGAGTGCGATCGTCGAAAGATTCAGAAGATTCACAAACAAAAAACTCGTCGGGATGCTCTGTTTGGGGATCTCGCTCACCGAGATGATTTCAGGATTGGATTGATCGTTCAAGATCCCCTTCCATAGATTCGCCATCGCCGATCGGTCTTTGGCGTAATCGATCATTTTCGCATTGATTTGTTGGATGTTGTGTTGATTGAAGGGCGGTTTAATGATCGATAATCGTTGGATGCCGTTTTCGATGGATTTCCCGTCGAAAGAAGGTGCAAAGAAAGTTAAAAACCGGCGCTCCAGTAACTCGTAATCCGCCCCCTCCGCATTGTTTTGTGTAATGAAGGGTACAACCGCTTTTTTCAGTAGAAGATCGCTGACATATCGTTGAGGTTCGATGGTGACCAGATGCCAGATGTTCGCCGTTTTCTGCGGGTCGTTTCGATCCCTCCGGATGGCGCGTCCACGCATTTGATTCGACAACATGAACGTCCCCACGAAACTTGCCAGGATCAGACTGTTGATGCTGGGTGAATCCCAACCTTCGCCTAAAAGCGATTTCGTCCCGATCAAGATCTGGATCAAGCCTTTCTGGAAGGCTTCACTCATCAAGGCGACCTTTTGCTTGTTGTTCCCTGTGAAAACCAACTCGCTGTACCCTGAATCGTTGATGGGTGAGATTGAATACTCGACCGACCTATCCATAGCCAATTCTTCAATGCCCGCAAGCGTCGAGTCGGGTACGATGACCAACGTCCCGGATAGAACACCGAGATTGAGTCGTATTTTTGGATTTCTTCTTAACGTCTCGAAGATCGAGACAATACCGATCGAATTCAAGGGTTGATTCGTATTGATGTTTAAAAGTTGCGGACGTTTGATATAGTCCGTCAGAATCAGCATTCTTAACGAAGTGCCCATCGCTTCTTCTTCAAATTCGACAATGTTTGAAACACTGGCGAGTTTTCCGACCGATGAAAGAATCATCCGTTTGATTTTCTCATTGGTGACGAATCGTACTTTCTTCCGTTCGAGCAACCCGTGTTTGGCGACGATCCGACTTACTTCCTGTGAATTTTCTTCAGTAAACAACGTCGGGTTTTCGATGACGAAGTTCAGGGCGTTTTCAGCGAAGTCATACGAGAATGCCGGTAATTTACCTTTCGGTGATACGAGTCGAACCAGTGATTTGGGAATGGAGGTTCCTGAGAACTCAAGCAAAACCAAGAGCGAAATGAATCCTTTCGGCGAATCGAGGATCAACTCGTCGATCAAAGGATTATACTCAAATATACCGGATGCTTTGATGAGTCGCGATAAAAGATCCTCTTCGATGATTTCTTGAAGACAAGCATCGACGTGATGCGAATAGTCGCTTAGTACCTTCAATTCTTGTTCCGTGGGATAGTTGAAGTAGACATAATCCTGGTGCGGACAAAGCGTGCCTTGTGCGACAAGCAAGGGGGTTGAAATCTCGTCGTCGATTTCGCCGCACACCGCGATGTACTTTTCCCATTCACTCGGGATCGAGTCATACGGCGGGGTCGCCGTCAAGGCGATGATCATGACATCGTTCTTTAGCTTATTGATCAGGATTTCCAGCGATTTCTGCCATTCGCTGCGAAGATGGTGGGCTTCATCGAGACAGATCGTCTTGATCTTCGCCTTCTTCATCATGGAAAACAAATCGAAATCGATTTTCACGACTTGATCTACGTTTTCCAATCCCGTTATTTCATCTTCTTCATCTTCCATGAGGATGGTTTTATTCAACGCGGCGTGAATCGCTTGATATGTTACGCAGGTAATCAACTTCGGATCGGCGAGATCGGTTGAAAAGTAATCCGCCACCGTTTCGCCTTGATCCAGGAAACTCTCTTTGAATCGTTGACCCCATTGTTCGCGGATCGTGATCGTGGGAGACAGTATCAAGGTCGGTTCGCCGAAATATCGAATCAGTTCAAGACCAAGGATGGTTTTACCGCTCCCTGGGGCTGCGACGATATGGATTTTCTTGTCTTTGACATGTTTCTCGACGTTTTCAAGCACCTTGGCCTGATATCGCCGAAACTCGCCGTGAAACCTTACTTTCTTGAAATCCATCGCATTCTCCCGGGGCATCCTTGCCCGATCACCCGATTCATCCACTACGCTCATGATACCAATTCATCGATGTCAAATCGAGCGTTTTCGATGAGGATTCATATCTGAAGTTGCGAATTCGATCAAGTCAAACAAAAAAGCCCCGGATTAGGGCTTTAGATGACAAATGGCGTCCTCAGAGGGACTCGAACCCCCGACCGTGCGCTTAGAAGGCGCATGCTCTATCCAGCTGAGCTATGAGGACACTGCCGGAACATTTTACCAAATATTCCGTCTCAATTCAACAACCCTTTGTCAGAACCACCGTTTTTTCTGTGACGGGGCGACATTGGGGACGATCATCCGTTCGACTTTCCAAGATCCTTCATGATCATGGATCAAGGCATAACACGGCGGGGTCCCGTCGCGGTTCATATAGACCGAACCCGGATTGACGATCAACACGCCGTCTTCGATGGTGGAAAGAAAGACATGGGTGTGTCCGAAGAACGCCATCGTGCAGTGGATGTGCTTGGCGCGCTGGGCGATTTCCTTGACCCGGGTCCCCATGTAATACTGATGACCGTGGATGACCAACAGCTTCTCGGTGTTAAGGTCGATGACCCGAAACTGCGGGTAGTCGTAATAAGTATCGTTGTTCCCTTGCACGCTCACAAACGAATCCAGATGCGCTTCGTCCGTTTCGCTGTCTCCGCAATGGATGTAGGCGTCGGCGTCGGGATGGCGGTCGCGGATTTGTTTCAGGACTTCGATCCTTCCGTGGCTATCGCTGACGACGACTATTTCCATGAGGACATCCCTTCCGTGATGGCTTTTACGAAGACTTGGTCATGCGAAAACAAAGTCTTGACCTGGAGTTTCGCATGGTCGGGGTTCCCCGTCGTGAAACAGCGGCTCTCCCCTTGCGGGAGGTCGCGGTCTTTCAAGAGGTCGACGATGGCTTGGCGCGAATCGTAGATTTCACCCTGCAGTTCTTTCGCGATCAGATCCTTGACGATGGGATAATGCGTACAAGCCAAGACGACTTTGGTATAATTTCCCGGTTTCTTGGCGAATTCTTTCTTCAAGTAAGCACTCACGGTCGTGTCGTCGCTTAACGATTCCACATGCTTGACCAGATCGACCATCGCGATCCCGTCCACCTTGACGTCGGGTTCGATGAATCCGATCGAATCGGGATAGGAACCGCTGTTGATGGTGGCTTGGGTCGCCAGGATGAGGACCGTGTCGTTTTTGGATAAGTCGATGTGTTCGACGGTCAGGTCGATGATCCCGTGGATCTTCATCTCCGAAAAGATCGGACGAATGAATTCCAAGGCGACCGAGGACGCCGTATTGCAGGCGAGAATGACTTCGCGGATCCCCTGTTCATAGAACCACATCATATTTTGGTAGGAAATCGCGATGATTTCCTCCGGGGATTTGTTTCCGTAGGGAGCGTGTTTTTGATCGGCCAGAAAGACAAACGATGCGTTGGGATAGGCTTGTCGCAGACTTGCATAGACCGTGTATCCGCCTAACCCTGAATCGACGATACCGATGGCGTTCATCGTCTTCCTCCCTTCTTTTCATACGTCCTATAGTATATCAGAACGTTTCTTCTTTGTCTTGCGGTGCATGGAAAAGTTCATGGACGCGTTGGGCGACTTCCTTGGGCAGGACTGCTTCCAACTGTGCCACATCCGCTTCCTTGATCGCCTTGAACGTCTTGAAATGCTTCATCAGTTCTTTCTTACGGGTCGGACCGATGCCTTCCACCTCATCCAGAATCGACTTGGTCTGCGCTTTGGAGCGAAGTTTCTGATGATAACCCAAGGCGAAGCGATGGACCTCGTCCTGCATGCGGGTCAAGAGGAAAAACAACGGGCTTTCCTTCGGGACCGGTAAAAGTTGAAGGTCTTCGTTCATGAGGTCGGCGGTACGGTGGTTGTCATCCTTCACCAGGCCGGCGATCCGGATGCTAAGATCCAGCATGTCGCGGATTTCGATCGCGGCCGAAACCTGCAATTGCCCCCCGTCGACCAGGATCAAATCGGGGAGGACCCCGTTTTCTTTCAGAAGACGCAGGTACCTGCGATACAGGACTTCCTTCATGTTGGCGAGGTCGTCGTTCTTGGAATGCACTTTGAATAGACGGTATTCTTTACGGTTCGGGATGCCGTCGTCGAAGACGACCATCCCCGCCACGGCGTGTTGCCCCTGGATGTGGGAGTTGTCGAACAGTTCGACCCGCGAGATGTTTTTCTCATGCAAGGCGATCGCCAACAGTCGGTTGGCTTCTTCCTGGTGCGCGCTTTGTCTGGATAAAACCTGAAAGCGTTGTTTCAAGTTGTTTTCCGCGTTTTTCTTCGCCAGTTCGACCTGGTTTTTCTTCATCCCCCGCTGAGGTTGAAGGACATGGGTCGTTAGGACTTCGGATAGGGCGGAAATCGCTTCCCCCTGGGGCAGGAGGATTTCCTGAGGAAGCGGGTTGGATTGGTAGTATTGAAGAATGTAGGCGATGAAGGCGTCGTCGGGATCGTCGTAGATCGGTTGGACGGTGAGGGAGCGGTCCAACAGTTTCCCGCCCCGGATGAAGAGACCCTGTATGGCGACATAGCCGCTGTCTTCGAAGTACGCGAAGACATCGCGGTCCTTCACGGTTTCGCTCATGACCATCTGCGGATCGCTGATGTAGTCGAGGGAGCGCAGGTAGTCGCGGTATTCCTTGGATTTCTCATAGTTCATCACGGCGGTCGATTCGTTCATCAGACGCGTCATCTTGTCGCGCAGTTCCTTGGTGTCCCCTTTGAGTAGACGGGTGATTTCTTCCCGCATCGTCACGTAGACCGCCGGGTCGACCTCGTATTCACACGGACCCAGGCATTGGTGAAGATGATAGTACAGGCAGACTTTCTTGGGGAGGATGTGGCACTTGCGCATCGGATACATCCCGTTGATGAGGTCCATGACGCGATAGGCGATGGTCGCGTCGGGATAGGGTCCGAAATACTTCGCGTTCTTATCTTTTGTCGTTTCCCGGACGACTTTGACGATGGGATAGGGTTCGTTGGTGATTTTGATGTAAGGATAGGACTTATCGTCCATGAACATGATGTTGAAGCGCGGACGATATTTCTTGATCAGGTTGATTTCAAGCAGAAGCGATTCTTTTTCCGTGGCCGTGACGAAATAATCGAAGTCGTCGATCTGACTCACCAGTTTGGTGGTCTTGTGGTCGTGGGCTCCGACGAAATAGGAATTGACCCGGTTTTTGAGTTTCTTGGCCTTCCCGACATAGATGATCGTCCCGGCCTTGTTTTTCATCAGATAACAACCGGGTTCGGCAGGTAGGGTGGCGAGTTTGTCCTTGAGGCTCATGTTACATCCCTTTGAAGGAAACGACGGTCGCTCCGACCCCGCCCTCCCCTTGTCCGCCTAAACGATAGGTCGAAACCTGGGGGTTCATTTTAAGGGCTTGGTGGACGGCGGAACGAAGCGCCCCCGTCCCGTGTCCGTGGACGACACGGACGTTATTCAAACGTGAACGGATGCAATCGTCGAGGTATTTGTCGACCAAGGGCAAGGCTTCTTCGACCCGTAGCCCGATGATGTTGAGTTCCATCGAAACGGTTGCGGGACGGTCATAGGAAATCCCCGCCGTCTTTTTCTTCAAGGCCGGCGCATGGGTTTTCGAAACTTTTTCCAAGGGGACGTCCACTTTCACCCCGTTGACGTTCACGGTGACCAGTTTGCGTTTGACCGCGATGATCTGTCCGGTCTGGTTGGCGTTGCGGATGCGGACCCATTGTCCGATCTCGGGGTTGACCAAGGGTGTGTTTTCATCTTCGTCTTCGATGGTCGGTTCTTGCAGGTGGTCGAGTTGGAACTTCTTCTCGATCGCCACATGCATCGTATTGGTTTTCTGCGCCTCGCGGATCTCGGCGAGCAGTTCTTCCGCTTCCGCCTTGATCTCTTCCACCATGTTTCTGGCTTCCTTGCGCGCATCCTCCAGCATCGTTTCTTTCTGCGTCTCGTATTTGTCACGGATTTTCTCGGAAGCGAGCTTCGCTTCTTCGTTCTCTTTGATTTTCACTCTTAATTCTTCTTCTTTTTGTTTCGCAAGCAAAATCGCGTTTTCCAATTCCTCGAGTTTCTGTTCCTCGACGGACTTGGCCGCGTTCTTGATTTCCCTGGCTTCCGCGACGATCTTCGCGCTCAAGCCGAATTTCTCGGCGATCGCCAAGGCGTTGGACGAACCGGGCAACCCTTCGATGTAGCGATAGGTCGGCTGCAGTTTCTCCAGATCGAACTGGACCGATGCGAGCAAAATGTCGGGATGCTTGCTGCCATAGACTTTAAGTTTGGAATAGTGTGTGGTCGCGGCGATCATCGCGTTGCGTGATCGGAGTTCGTTCAACACCGCCATGGCCAGGCTTTCCCCTTCCACGGGATCCGTCCCTCCTCCCAGTTCATCCAGGATGATTAGCGACTTTCCGGTCGCCTTCTCGCAAATGGTCGAGATTTTCTGAAGGTGGGCGCTGAAGGTCGAGAGCGATGCCTGGATCGACTGGTCATCCCCGATGTCGACATACACCTGGTCGAACATCGGAAGAATGGCTTCGTCCGCCAACACCGGGATGCCGGTATAACTCATGAGGGTAAACAACCCGATGATCTTCAGACTGACCGTCTTACCGCCCGTATTGGGTCCGGTGATCAGCAAGGTGGATTGGTTTTGCGTGATATGGTAGGTGTTGCTGACGACATGCAACGGGTCGATCAGAGGATGACGCGCGTTCTCGAAGGTCAAAATGCGTTGGTCGGTCAATTTGGCGGTGACGCCGTGTTTCTCGATCCCGAAGCGCGCCTTGGCGAAAATCGCGTCCAACAGACTCAGCGAACTCAGGTTCGCCAGGTAGTTTTCCGCATGCACCTTGGTCTTTTGGCTCAACTCGAAGCAAATCCGTTTGATTTCCTCTTCTTCCGCACTCTTCAGTTCCTGCGATTTATTATTGAGTTCGACCAGAACCGGCGGTTCGATGTAGGCGGTCTGACCGGAAGCGGATTCCCCATGCAGAATGCCCCCGAAGGAATTCTTGTCGGAAATGCGCGCCAAAACGACCACACGGTCGTTACGCAGGGTGGAAATGGTGTCGGTGAGTTTGGAAGCGTTTTTCTGGATGAAATGGTCGGTGGTTTTGTTGAGTTCCAACGCATTCAGCCGGATCTGCCGACGGATGTGTTTGAGTGTGACCGAAGCGCTGTCCAATACTTCGAAGGAAGTGGAGAAACATTGTTCGATCGCGTTGCTCAGTTCGATGCTTTCGCGCATCGAACTCACGATTTCACTGATTTCTTCCCCTTTGTATTCACATTTCCGCAAATATTCCTTGATCGTCTTCACGGCTTGTCCGTGACGGGCGATCGCCAATAAATCCGGGATGCCTAAGGTCTGGTCCTTCTGGCTTTCACGCAAGGGCAAACGGATGTCGCTGATCCCCCCAAACGGCATACTGCCGCTCAAGTCGATCATCGTCATCGCTTCTTTTGTCCGTTTCAATTCCCGTTCGACCCAAAGCCGGTTGAATTGCGGGGTGCTGCTTAATATCAAATCCACACCCAACGAAAAGCGGCAGTGCCCCGCCACTTCGTTCAATATTTCATTAAATTCCAAAACGTCATATGCACGATTCATAGTGTCCTACCTTATTTTTTCGATGAAGTCGTCGATCGCATCTTGATCGATGTTGTTTTGTATCAGCCATTCCGTAATGTCATCCAATTCATCCTGGGTCAGGGGTTGTCCGCTGATGATCCGCTGGACCAACACGCTTTCGCCCAATTGGTCGCCGATCACGCCCAGGACTTGATTGCCGGCCAAGCTGAAGGGTTTGAGCCAGCTCGCTTCGATCGCGGCTTTCCCGTTGGGGAACAAGGGCGTCGACAAGACGAAGGTCAACACAAGCAGCCAAAACGCGGTTTGAAGCAGACCGAACACGGCGCCCAGGATCTTGTTGGTCTGTTTGATGAGCGGGACTTTCCCGACCAGTTTGACCAAGGGACGCAGCAAGACCGTCAGCAGCATCACCCCGATGAAAATCAGGAGGAACCACAAGCCGGCGTTGAGTTTTTGATAGATTAGTTCCCCGATCGCTTCCCCGAATTCGGACGTGCTTTTGGGATAGAGCGGGAATTGGGCGGCGATCGCGGGCGATAGCCACCATGCCAGGAAAATCGCGGCGAACAGGCTCGCGATGTTCAGCAACATCAGCAATAATCCGTGCATGTATCCGTCGATGATCGCGAAGACGGCGATCAGGATCAAGACTAAGTCGATGTACGGGAAAAAGGATACGGGAATGGTCATAATCTCACCTCTCTCTCATGATAAAGGTTTTTGGCTCGACATGCAAATGGGCAAACCGATGAATTTAAGGGGTTGAAGCAAGTATGGAGAAAAACGGGGGTTCATGCTATCATGAGAACGGTGAAACAATGAAAACTACGATATCTTTGACATTGAACGACGAACAATTGGTTTTTCTCGATAAGTTATATTCGGAAGAGAAAAAGACCACGGGTTTGCCGTATACGAAATACCGGATCGACGCGGGGGGTTGCGTGATCACCGTGTATGATTCCAAGAAGGTCGTGTTCGCAGGGAAGAACGCCGAGGAACACGCCCAGGTTTTTCTTGTGACGGAAGAGAAGAAAGACGATCGTTTTCCGATGGCCGGCAGCGACGAAGTGGGGACCGGGGATTATTTCGGACCGGTGGTCGTGTGCGCCTGCTATACCACGCAGAATCATTATGAAGCGTTGAAGTCCTTTCAGATCACCGATTCCAAAGCGATGGACGATGTCCAGGTACGCAAGGTCGCACCGATCCTGATGGAAACGATTCCCTACAGTGTGTTGGTCGTACAGAATTCGAAATACAACCAAGTGCAGAAGCAACATAACCTCAACGCCATCAAGGCGATCCTGCATAACGCCGCCTACGTGCATCTCAGAGGCAAAATCAAGAAACTGCCTTCATGTACGGTCGTCGACCAATTCGCGCCGGAGAGCCTCTATTATCGCTATCTGGCGAAGGAAAACGAGGTCGTCAAAGGATTGACCTTCGAGACAAAGGCGGAAAGCAAATATTTCGCCGTCGCCTGCGCTTCCGTGATCGCCCGTTACCTTTTCCTGCAGACCTTCGATGCGATGAAGGCAGAATACAAGATGGACTTCCCCAAAGGGGCGTCTTCCCTTGTCGACGCCGCCGCGAAGCGATTCGTCGAAACCTATGGACGAGAACGACTCAATGAAGTCGCGAAACTGCATTTCAAGAATACGAAGAACCTCTAGGCGCATCGCGCCTTTTTACATGAAAAAGAGGGTTACCCCTCGATGTCGACATGGATTCGTACGCGATGCGGCAACTGACGGATCGTTACCCCGGCGGATGCCAGCATCCTTTTGCTTGCCTTGACGGCTTCCGTATCCGCATATTTATCGTCTTCATAGACGATCGTTTTGATGCCGGATTGGATGATCGCCTTGGCGCATTCGTTGCATGGAAATAAAGAAACATAGATCAAACAATCCTGTAAAGACCGGGGACTGTTGAGGATGGCGTTGAGTTCCGCATGCACGACGTAAGCATACTTGCTTTCGTAGAGCGACCCTTCCCTTTCCCAAGGGAATTCATCGTCGTCGCAACCGATCGGAAACCCGTTGTAGCCGATACTGACGACTTTGTGCGCGGTATCCACGACGACCGCGCCGACTTGCGTCCCAGGGTCTTTGGAGCGGAAACTGGAAAGATGGGCTAAACCCATGAAGTAATCATCCCAACTCAAGACGTTCTGACGTTTCATCGCGCCACCTCCTCGTAGTAATCGCTCAAACGGTCGGCCATATGCTCGGCATAGCTGTCGAACCCGAAATCAAGGGCTAGATCGATCACGTATTGATCGGTCTTGGCATAGAACGGACCGTGTTTGATGGTGACCTGGCTGATCGGGATTAAGAGAACCAAGAGTGCAAGCGCGGCGATCTTCGCGTTTTTGCGAAGCAGCGCCAGATGCGGGGTTTCACTGTAGATGATCCCCAACAACACCCCGCTCACAAAGCCCCCCGCATGACCCAGAACCGAGACGTTGGGGATGAGGTTGACAAGCAGGTTGATGCTGAGGATGAAGACGAGTTGGCTGCGGAAGGCGGGTTGTTTGAGCCATCCGTTGTCATAGGCATAGACGATCAGCGATCCCAATAAAGCATACAAGCCGCCGCTGATCCCGACGCTGACGATGTTTTCTTGTCCGATGAAGACGAAGAGCGAACCGACGATGATCCCGCTGAAGAGGATGCTTAGGTATTTCTTGCGTCCGTAAAAACGTTCCAGCATCATCCCGATGTTGGTCAGCGCCATCATGTTGATGAGGAGATGGAAGAGGTCGATATGGACGAAACCGGTGGTGAAGAAGCGCCAGTATTCATATCCGGCCAAGACAAAGGTTTTATAGTATGCGCCCAGGAAGATCGACGACGCGATGATGTCGTAGTTGGCCGCCAACAGGTTGATGGTCACGCTGATCGCGGTGCAGATCCCGATGATGATGAAACTCGCCCAGGGGATCCCTTTGGCGAACTGCTTGCGGGCTTCCTTGACTTGTTTGTCCCTTACCGCCCGTATGGCTTCGGAGAGTTTATTGTATTCGTTTTGCGGATCTTCCGCGAACTGGAGAACATCCTTCACTTCCGGGAAGGCTTCGCAGAAATGCGGGTCCGTACAGAGTTCCGGACTCAGTTTGACGACCTGTCCTTCTTCTTCCAGAGGCGCATCGGTGAAGAATTCGACTTCCGTCAGGTTCATCTCACGCTTGAAGAAGGTTTCGATCGCCTGGCGGATCCGTTGGACCCTCTGCGTGTCGAAAGGACGCCGAAAGAAATTCTCCCCGGTCAGACGCAATAAAGGGTAATCCTCGCGGTTGGGGTTCCCCAACCAGATTTCCTTCGCATTGGTACGCACGTCGATGATGGAATAGGCGTACCGTTCGATCAATATTTTGGCGCAATGGAGCGCCCAGACATCCTGATTCAAAATCGCCATGCTTACCTCCCTTGTCTTAAGTCATCCAAGAAATCCGAATAGACTTTCGGAAGCGGTGCGCTGAAGTGCATCGCTTCTTTCGTGCTAGGATGGATAAAACGGATCTCACTGGCATGCAGGCACTGTCCCTGCGTATCCGGTGTGTTTTTCAGTGAATATTTGGGATCCCCGACGATCGGGAATCCGATGTATTGCATATGGACGCGGATCTGATGCGTCCGTCCCGTTTCCAGGCGACATTCCAGCAAGGTGCAGTCCTTGAAGCGTTCCAGCGTCGTAAAGCGCGTCAGCGCCTCTTTGGAATTGGTGGAGGTCACGGCCATCTTCTGACGGTCGTTCTTGTCGCGTCCGATCGGGGCTTCGATGGTCCCGTATTCATGTTCCATGACGCCGTGGACCAAGGCCAGATAGGTACGGTTCATCGTCTTGTCTTGAAGTTGCGCGCTCAGACTTTGATGGGCGTTGTCGTTCTTCGCCACGACCAGACACCCGCTGGTATCCTTGTCGATCCGATGGACGATCCCCGGGCGCATGACGCCGTTGATGCCCGACAAGTCCTTGCAATGGAAAAGCAAACCGTTCACCAACGTTTTATCCATGTTTCCGGCACCGGGATGGACGACCATCCCCTTGGGTTTATTGACGACGATGACGTCGTGGTCTTCATAGAGGATGTCCAAATCCATTTCCTGCGGCAACACTTCCAGTTCGACATCGTCGGGCCATTCGGCGCTGACGACATCGTTGACCTTCACTTTCGCGCTGCTTTTGGTTTCCAGATCGTTGATCAACACGAAACCGTTGTCGACGAAATGTTGGATCCGGGTACGCGAAAATTCCGGGCAGACTTTGACCAGCATTTTATCCAGCCGATCCCCGGCGTATTCCTGCGTTACGATATACTCGAGATTTTCCATCAGTTTTTCCTTTCAAGCCAAGCATCCAGAATCAAAAGTCCGGCTCCGACGTTCAACGAGATGTCCGCGACGTTGAAGACCGGGAACATGTAACCAAACGTATTAAACGACAAGAAGTCGCGGACATAGGTCAGTACGAGCCGGTCGATGAAGTTCCCCATCGTCCCGACGAACATGAAGATCAATGCGAAACGCAGTACCTGGTTCTTCTTGTCGGTTTTGAAGAAGAAATACGCCATCCCGACCATCGCGGCCGCCGCTAAAACGAGGAAGAACCAACGCTGGCCTTCGAAAATACTCCAGGCCGCGCCGGTATTGCGTAGATATGTCAGCCAGAAGAACCCCGGGATGACCGTGATCGAATCATAGAGGTCCAAGATCGATTCGATCCAATATTTGCTTAGCAGATCCAGCGCAAGGACGCCGACCAGCACGAAGAGTTCACGTTTTTTCATTCACTATTCCCCTTATTTACCGTCTTATTATAACAGAAAGCACACTGATGGGAAAGAAAGGAACCGTCCGTCGGTTCCTTTGTCCTTCAATCTTCAAGCGTATCCAGGTTTTCCTGGATCAATTTCACAAAGACGTCGTAGACCGCCCTTGAATACTTACTGTGGGAGAACGAACGGTCTTTGACGTATTTCTCGCGCAACGCTTTCGTCTCGTCCAACGCCGCCTTCAGTCCGACCCAATCCATGGTCCACGCATTCGCCCCGTAGGAAAAATCGATCACGGTCGTTTTCTCTTTTTTCAGAATCCGCAGATTCACGAAATGTTCCCTGAAGTCGTCGTTGAGTTGGATGAGATTCCCATCCGGACGACTGAACTTATGGACATGGATCTCATACAAGACACATTCATAGGAGTATTCATACCCTCGATCAAGCAAGAAAGAGAATTTATCCTTAACGAACTCCTCTTCGGCTTCGTTATTGAAGAATTTCATGGTGCCGCCTCCTTATGTATCCATAGTTCCATTGTACGCTATAAAGGCCGATTTAGCGACAGATGCATCGAATTCTTCGCAAATCAAAGAAAAAGTCCCCGAAGGGACTTGGTTAACGATTGGTTTCTTTCAATTCTTCGATGAGTTTCCAATCCACGCGTTTGCAGAACTCCGTCAACAAGGTAACGGTATCGCAATAATCCTTGCGATGGATCATGGCGCGGTGGGAATGGATATAGCGCGAAGGGATCGATAAAGTCAGGTTGACGATACCTTCAAAGGATTTATGGATTTCACCCGAATCGGTGCCCCCCGCCAACAAGGCTTCGTATTGGACGTCGATCTTGAGTTCTTTCGCCAGTCCGTCGAGGTAATGCAGCAAGCCGCGATGACCCAGATGGGAAGAATCCAACACACCCAGAGTCACGCCGACGCCCATTTTGATGCGCGCTTCGCTGCCCGGGGTATCTTCCGCGATGGTGACGTCGATCGCTAGACCCAGATCCGGTTTCACCGCATAGGTCGCCGTCTTCGCCCCTCTTAAGCCGACTTCTTCCTGCACGGTACCGACCGCATAGAGATCCGCCGCATGCGGGACATCCTTCAAGTTCAATAGGACTTCCGTCGCGATCAAGGCGCCGACACGGTCGTCCCAGGCTTTCGCCAAGAGATAGTTCGGATTCGCCATGACGTTGAAGTCGGATTTCGGCGTGACCATGTCTCCGATGCGGACACCGGCCAGTTCGACTTCGTTCTTGTCCTTGCATCCGATGTCGACGAACATTTCCTTCACTTCGCGGACTTTATTGCGGACATCCGCAGGCATCCCGTGGGGCGCTTGCGAACCGACGATCCCGAAGACTTTCTTCCCTTCACGCGTCGTGATGATCACTGGTTGGGAAAGGAGCACATGACCCCACCAGCCGCCGATCGCCGCGATACGGATGAATCCTTTATCGTCGATGTTGCGTACGACAAACCCGATTTCATCGATGTGTCCCGCCAACATGATTTTCGGACCGTTCCCGGTCCCCTTTTGTAATGCGATCAGCGATCCCAAGGTATCGTAGGTAATTTCATCCGCGACCGGCGAAACCCACTTCTTCATCACACGCGTCGCTTCTTTCTCGCATCCCGAGATCCCGTCGGCGTCGGTGAATTCACGCATCATCTTCAGATCGACTTTTCCGTAAGCTTTTTCAATTTTCGTTGCTTTTTTTTCGGCCATTTTCTGACTCCTTCGTTCAATGTTTTCATTATACACTTCATTCGTCGCGTCATTCAAGGCGGAATGTCTAATAATGCGTATCTTGCCTTTGATGGTTCTTCATATTCTTCTTCAAGTAGAACTCCACGAGATCCGACTCGCTGAATCCCAGTTTCTCGGCCAAAACCGCCACGAACTTGAAGCACGCGAGATACTTCTCGAGCGTGAAGTCGAACGTTAAGGAACTTGTTGCACGATAGAAGTCCAGGAATGTTTCGGAAAGATGTTTCCCGTCATCTTCACATTCGATGAAATCACTCTTGTCTTCAAGGTCGATTCCCAATGACAAAAGGAAATGGATGCTGTCTTCAAGTTCCTCCAGCAGGACTTCTTTTGCGCTTGCGGGTCGGACGCTCCAATATTTGAAACAGCGGGTTTCATTCGCCAGTTCCCCGATTTCGACCGACAAGGCCAAGCAACGGTCGATCCTTGTCCGGTTTCGATCCGTGTCGTGTTGTTTGAAAATGCGGGCATCGAGTTCGCCCTGTAGTTCCCTGAGTTGTGTTATCGTGAAGAGCATGGTCTTACCTACCTTTTCCTATTAGTTTACACTATCCTGCTCTACATATCTTGTCTTTTTTACGGAATTTTCTATCGAGCAAATGAAAACGGAAGCCCTTTGTTTCGAGATTCCGTAGATACTTTTCATAATTTTTTCTGTCGTTTCGATTTTACCAATCCAATCTGAATTTTTGACCTTCGATTTTCAAGTCCCGAGCTTCATGCAATTCGATTTCGATTCGACGAGGGGTGAATTCTGTCGCCCTAAAGTAGAAATCGGTGCGCGATGGATTCTCAAGTGAATGGGATACGCCAAAAATACCGAGTTCTTTTGAGACAGCACTGAAGTAATTCCCCTTCGAATTCAACAAAGAGAATCGAAACTCATCCTCGTCTTTCGATCGGTCGATCACTTGGATTTCAATCGGTAACCCATCGATTTGAAGGGTTTCCGTATCCATGACGATGTCGATCTTCTCTTTTTGGATAAAGGTCGCTTCAACGATCTTTACTTCAACGTGACCATACTGATTCAATTGACCCACACCGAAGATGTAGGTGTAATCGGTCGGCGTCCAGTTCGCACTCACCGTCTGCGCTTGTTTCTTCCCGTTTTGGTAACTGAAGGTCATCTGATCGATTCTTTCGGAGTTTTCCGGGTCCGCATGGAATTTCAACCGAGAGACAAACGCTCCGACTTCAAGGGAATCCAATATAATTCGTTGACCATCGATCTCGATGGATTGATTCAACTTTTGATTGATCATTTCGACTTTTTTGTAGGGGTTGTTTTGCAGAATCGCGGATTCGCTTTCTGTTTTTTCATCGTCATCCGCAATGATTCGAATCGACAAAGGTTCAAATGTATTCAAATCTGTGAGTTCCAATTCCATCCATTGATATTCCTCGAAGTATGTATTATGGGCAGAAGTCCAAACTCGCTTTCCATCCGAGTCGACCAATTCAATTTCTGGACCGGTTTTGGGAGGGGTGAACCCTTCATAGGGTTCACCTTGATATGTCAATTCATAAAACAACGAAATCGTGAAATAATCGGAAATCACATACTCCAAATCCAACTTGTAATCGCCGGCAACCAGGTGGATATCGGTTTGTTGGGCATAGTCCAGGTCGAAGGCGTCTTCAACGTCATTTCTTTTGGTGAAATCGATCATTTCCGCGATCGATCTGAGAATCTCGTTGTTATGCGCAAACGCATTGAACTGAGGATTCAGGTTCACCAACAATGCGAAGGATACAAAGACGGCGACCATACCTGTGAAAACGATTCTCCATTGGAAAAACAGCGGACGACGAACCTGATTTTCGATTTTCGAGCGGATCATATCATCGATTCCTTCAATTCTCTGCGACTTGATGGTTTCTTGCCATCGATCGAGATTGTTATTGTTCATACTCCTCCATTTCCATGCGCAGTTTCTTCAACGCTACGGCATATCTGGATTTGACCGTGCTTTCCGGTGTTTTCAGGACTTCTCCGATTTCCCTGAAATTCATCTCGTCGAAGAACTTCAAAACGATGATTTGCTTCAGATCAAGGGGTAACTTTGCGACAAGATCATTTACGTAATCGAAGTTTTCTCTCTCGCTGGAAGCAATTTCGAAGTGTTCATCCAACGGGATGTAGTTTTTCGATCGTTTCAACTCGTCCTTACATTCATTGATCAAGATTCGGATGACCCAGGTCTTGAAGAATTCAGGTTTCTTGACGGTTTTACGTTTCTTATAGACTTTTAGGGTTGTTTCCATGATGCAATCTTTCGCCAACTCACGATCACCCAAAAGTGAAACGGCTGTCCAGGTCAGTTGATCGGTGATCGATTGTAGACAAAGTATAAGCGCTTCATCATCGCCTTGAAGCGCACTTTTCACGAGTTCAGCATTCATCCTGTTTCCCCCTTTACCTATTAGACGTTTCCATCATCGATTTCGACGAAAGAATGAAAGATTTGTTCAATATTGATTATAGTATGATTCGAATCGTTTCGCTCCATGATTCCATCACTAAGCGAATAAGCATAGAAAAAACCCACCGAAGCGGGTTAAGCGATACGTAATAGCTTGTCTTGCAGTTCTTCGTTGAACTGATTGGTGTAGAGTCTGAAATAGTAGCCCTTCTTCTTCATCAGTTCGCCATGCGTACCGTCTTCGACCACCCGGCCTTTTTTGATGACAAGGATGCGGTCGGCGCTGACGATGGTGGAGAGACGATGGGCGATGATGAAGCTGGTGCGATGCACCAACAAGGTTTCGATCGCGTGTTGGATGATCTGTTCGGTTTCGGTGTCGATCGAGGAGGTGGCTTCGTCAAGGACGAAGATCGCGGGATCGGCCAAGACCGCACGGGCGAAGGAAATCAATTGCTTCTGACCGGTGGACAGACGCCCGCCGCCTTCACCGACATCGGTATCGTAGCCTTGTTCGAGTTTTTCGATGAACTCATGCGCGTTGACCAGTTTGGCGGCTGCGACGATTTCCTCTTCGGTCGCATCCAGTTTCCCGTAACGGATGTTTTCGCGGACGGATCCGGAGAACAGATGCGGGGATTGAAGGACGTAGCCGAGGTTGGAGTGCAGCCAGCCGATCGAGCGTTCGCGCATGTCGACGCCGTCGATCAGGATTTTACCGTCGACGGGTTCATAGAAGCGGCAGAGCAGATTCACGATCGTGCTCTTCCCGCTGCCGGTTTCCCCAACTAGGGCGATGGTCTGGCCCGAAGTCACATCCAGCGAAAAGTCGCGCAGGACCGGTTCTTCGGGGTTGTAGTGGAAGGTAACATGGTCGAAAGTGACGTTTCCTTTGATTTTTTCATAGGCTTCGCGTTTGGGATTCAACACGGTGCCGTACTTGGCGATGACTTCCGGGGTATCGACGATCTGCGGCTCTGCGCTCAAAAGCGACAAAACACGTTCCGCCGAGGCCTGCGCCATCTGGAATTCCGCCAACAAGCGTGCGATTTGACGCAAGGGTTCGAAGAATTGCCCGGCGTATTGGGTAAACAACATCAGCGTACCGAACTGGAGCGCGCCAAGCAGGACTTGATTCCCGCCATACCATAAGATCGCGGCGCTGGAGATCGACCCCAAACTCATGACGATCGGCATGAAGATCGCGGACAATACGGCGGCGCGGATCGATTGTGCGCGCATGTCGTGGGTCAGGGTGTTGAATTCGCCGTAGTTGATTTCTTCCAACACCAAGGTCTTGGTGGTTTTCGCCCCCGTGATCCCTTCGCTGAACGCGCCGGTGATCTTGGAGTTGACTTTACGTACTTCGCGATAACTCTTCAAAATACGTTTCTGGAACCAGACGCTGATCGCGGCGAGGACCGGCATGACCATCAGGACCAAGAGTGCCAGACGCCAGTTGACGCTGAACATGACGAAGGTGATGCCGATCATGACGGAGGATCCCCAGACCAGGTCCATCAAGGACCAGGAAAGGATTTCCGCCAAACGTCCGATATCGCTGGTGACACGCGCCATGATCCACCCCAGAGGGGTTTTATCGTAGTAACTGAAGGAAAGTTCCTGCAGTTTCGTGAATGCGCGGTTGCGGACGTCGTAGGCGAAGTCCATTTCGATCAGACCCGCCTGTTTGATGAAGTAGTAGACGTTGATGCCCTGCGCCAGGATACAGGCGAAGTAGGCCAGGGCGAACCACGGGAGTTGCGACAAGTCGCCGTTTCCGCTGATGAAGGTGTCGATCGCCATCTTGTTTAAATACGGGAAGGCGACGTCCACGGTCGCGACCATGATCATGAAGAAATAAAGCACGGCCAGTTTCTTTTTGTGGACCCAAAGAAGCTTGAAAATCTTCTTCCACAGCCCGGTGTCTAGTTTATCGGTATTAAATTCTTGTTCCTCGAAATGTTCGCTCATTCGTCGTCACCTCCTTCGATCATCGCGTTTTGGATCTCCACGATGCGCTGATACAGCCCTTCCTCTTTCGAAAGGGTTTCATGGGTGCCGATCTGGGTGACTTCCCCGTCTTGAAGGACCACGATCTTATCCGCGTTCTGGGCGGAGGCGATGCGGTGGGTGATCAGGAAGGTCGTGACGCCGCGCGAAACCTCGCGCAAGGCGCTGCGGATCGACGCGTCCGTCTGCGTATCGACCGCGGACAGTGAATCGTCGAAAATCAGGATCGGACAATTGTTGATGATGGTGCGGGCGATGGCGATGCGTTGTTTCTGCCCGCCGGAAAGGGTGACCCCCTTCTCGCCGACCAAGGTTTTATACCCCAGTTCGAATTCTTTGATGACATCGTGGACCGATGCGATCTGCGCGGCGCGCAAGACTTCCGGTTCCTTCGCCTTGGGGTTGGCCATCCGGATGTTTTCGAAAATCGTCTTTGAGAACAGGAAAGGTTCCTGCAGGACGATCCCGACGTTTTTCCGTAAGTGATGGCGCTGGATTTCTTTGAGTTCATGATTGTTTAACGTGATTGAACCCGCGTTGTAGTCGTAAAGGCGGGTCAAAAGATGCATCAGCGAGGATTTCCCCGACCCGGTCGGACCGAGGATCGCGAGGGTTTGACCCTGCTTGACGCTAAAAGAGACATCCTTCAAAACATCTTTGTCCCCGTCGTCGTATTTGAAGTAGACATGGTCGAACACGATGTCGCCCTTCACGTCCGGCGTCGTCCCGTTGATCATGTCTTCGATCGGGGTGTCGAGGATTTCGTTGAGACGTGAAATCGAGACGCTCATCTTGCCCATGTCGGACAGGATGCGTCCGACGTTGCGGATCGGCCACAGGATCATGCCTTCATAGGAAATGAAGACGAAGAAATTCCCGACGGTGATCTCCCCGCTGCGGGCGAAGAAGATCCCGAAGATGACGACTGCGAGGATCTGAAGCAGACAGACGAAATCCGAGAATCCCCAGTAAAAGCCCAACAACTGGATGAGCCGGAAAGTCAAATCGCGGAACTCGCCGTTCTTTTTATCGAACTTCTTGAGTTCGTATTCTTCGCGGTTGAACGCTTTGACGACGCGCGTCCCCGCCAGGTTTTCCTGCAGGTCGGCCGACATGGCGCCTTCCGCTTCATCTGACTTCTGGAACGCACTTTGCATCTTCCTAAAGAAGATGTAGGCGAAGAGGAAGATGATCGGAAGTGAAATCACGGCGATCCATGCCAAGGGGGCGTAGATGCTGAAGAGGATGCTCATCGCGATGCCCGCGATGGCGACGGCATAGACCAGTTCGGAAATCTGACCGGCCAGAAAACGACGGCAGGTGTCGACATCCGAAGTGCAGCGTTGGATGAGATCCCCCGTTTTGGCTTTGACATGGTAACTATACGGTAGACGTTGGAGATGCTCGTACATCGCGTTTCTGACCTTCTCGGCGAAGAATTCGGAGACTTGTCCGTTCCAGCGTCCGCGAAGATAGATGAACATCCCGATCAATAATTGGATCAAGACCAGGAGCACGGCTCCGATCCCGAGGTTCTCCCGAATCGCCAACACACCGCCCAAGGCTTCGCTGATTGCGATCATGAACGGGTTGGTGATCGGATTGAGATTGATGACATTGTCGATTAAAAAACTAAACAGCAGCGGCGAAATCAGCGTCATCGAGACATACAGCAAAACGACAAGGATGATTCCGAGGGTTTTCAGTCGGTTTCCATACAGAAACCGCCAGACGAACTTCGCTTGTTTCATACTTTCCCTCCTTATTTCAAATAAAAAGCACCTGAGGGGTGCCGCGTTTTCCACCGCATCAAAGCGGACGAAACCAGTGCGTCACCTTACGTAAGATTTTGATTGGATTCTTGAACAAGGATCATACCGCGATTCCCCCCGCAAGAAAAAAGACATCCCGCGTAACGTTGAAAACCAGATGTTGATCCTTGGTTCTCTTCATACGGAATATCCTCCTTTCATGATTCTTCGAAGCACCTGATGGGCGAGCGTACCGGTGATGATCCCGGTCGGAACGGCGCTGAGCCACATGATCGGCAGCCAATACACCATCAGCCAGGTACTGTTGAGGAAACAAATCACCAGGATTTGACCTAAACAGTGGAAGGTCGCCGAAGCGACGCTCAGTCCGATGATGCTTAAACGTGTCGTTTTGCGTAGAATGACCACCATCAAGGTGCTCAGAAGTACGCCGGCCAACGATAACCAGAACCCCGTCCCGAAAATGATACCACGCAATAGCGATGCTATCAAGACGCGCATGAGATTAACATTGAACATTTCCTTGTAGGAAAACATAAAGAAGGTGATTAATCCAAGGATGTTGGCCAATCCAAGTTTGACGCCGGGAATGGGGATCGGAAGCGATGGTTCCATCATATGCAGCAGAATGCTCATCGCCAACAACATCGTCAGCAACGACAAACGCCGTGTTTTGCTTTTTGAATTCATTTTACCTGCGTGTCCTCCCCATCCGGATCCTCGGTCGCGTTCTCGATGATGATGACGATGTGGTTGGGAAGACAAACGATGGGGACGTTGGCATACTGCACCCAACCCTGGATCGAACAAAGATGATACGGGGAGGTTTCCTTCTCGACCCGGATCGCCTTGTCCTTCACTTCGATGAACACGTCGCCCAAGGTTCCCTGGACCGTGTAGTTCTTATTCTGGGACATGTCGATGCGCAACACTTCCTTATCGCGGTAGGAAACCACCGCGACGGTGTTGGCCCCCGTACTGGAAGTCACGAACCATTGCATCGTTCCATACAGGACAAGCGCGGCGATCAAAACGATGCCGATGAAGATTTTATCGGAGCGGTTCATGGTGTTTCCTCCTAGCCCATCCATTCTATCAAAAAGAAGCAAAAAAGAAAAGGAATGCGTCGGTGGGATCGAACATCGATTCCCCCGTTATGCACATTCCCCGTTAACTTTCGTCTGAACCAACGTATCCATCCTTAGAATCAGTTCCGAGGTTTTCCCTTGGTCGTGGACCGGGTTGAACTCGACGATGTCCATGGATGAGACCGTGACGCACTCAAACCCCAACGATACCAAGTCCAACGCTTGATCGGGGGTCAGACCGCCGCTTACCGGCGTACTGACACCGGGGCATAGGGCGGGATCCATACTGTCGCAATCGAAACTGAGATGGATTTCATCCAAGGTCTCAAGAAACGATTTTACCTGGTATTTCGTCCACTCGAACCCCTTCGTATCGATTTCGTCCTGCGTAATCCACTTGAGTCCCCATGACGTCATCAACTCTTCTTCTTTCTCATCCAGACTCCGTATCCCCACCAACAGGATCTTGTCGCTGTCCACCGTGTTGTTTCCTACGATTTCAAGCAGTTTCGGATGTCCGTACCCTTGCGCAACCGCCAAGGGCATCCCGTGGATGCGTTTGGATTCGCTGGAGAGATGCGTGTTGCAATCCCCGTGCGCATCGATCCATAGAACGCCCCGGTTCTTGTTGGGTAAAGCCGCGATCGTCGCGATCGCCAGGGAGTGATCCCCGCCATAGACAAGGGGGAACTCCCCTGCTTGGTTTGTATTTGAAACTTCAAGTTTTAGTCTCGATAGAAAATCATGGAGCGTATTCAAGTGAAGGATCTCGCCTTCGATTTCGTTTTTCTTATCCACCGTCACAACGGTCCCAAAGTTCAATCCCTTCGCTTGTAACGCCAAGATCGCCAGTTGGGAACCATGGATATCGCATCCTTCATTGACGGGGGCGCCGATTCGTCGTAGTTTCATGAGTCAATCCTTTCATCGAATGTATTGATTATACCACAAGAAAAAGAACGGTTTCCCGTTCTAGATTTTTCCGAGATACTCGAATTTTTCGAATTCGTCGTTTTGAACGATCACCAAGAGTTGGTCGTCGGCTTCGATGACATAATCCGCCGCCGGTGAAATCTTCAGGCTTTCGCCCGGATGTTTACGGATCCCCAGGATGTTGACCCCGTATTTCGTACGAAGATCCAGATCGATCAAGGCTTTTCCGACCCAACTGCGGGGGGAATGGAGTTCCATGATACTGTATTCGTCGTCGATGTCGACCATTTCGATGACATTGCGGCTTAACAGGGTCTTGGCAACGCGTTCGCCCATTTCCTTTTCGGGACGGACGACTTTGTCGGCGCCGATCTTCAGGAGGATCTGCATGTACATTTTATTCTTCGCTTTCGCCAAGATGTACGGAACCCCTAATTCTTTCAAGTTCAAAATCGCCATGATCGATTCTTCAAGGCGGCTGCCCGTCGCGACGACGGCGACGTCGGCGTCTTCCACGCCGATGGCGCGTAGTTGATCGATGTCGGTGAAGTCCGCTTGGACGGCTTGCGTCGCGAATTCGCTGACGCGCTCGACACAGGAAATGTCCTTGTCGATACCTATGACTTCGCAGTTGTATTCGCTTAAGGTTTTGGCGATGGTCGAACCGAAGATTCCAAGTCCGAGGATAGCGTAGGTTTTTTGTTTCATGAGGTTGGCTCCTTATCCGATCAGGATGTCCGCGTTCGGATATTTGATTTCATTGATTTTAGCGTTATGGTGCGATCTTCCCAACGAAAGAATGAGGGTAAGCGGACCGATGCGGCCCAGATACATCAGGGCGATGATGATGATTTTCCCGGGGATCGACAAGGAAGCGGTGACACCCATCGACAACCCGACGGTCGCGATGGCGGAAACGGCTTCAAACGAGAGGACCAGGAAATCCGCGTCTTCGGTGATCGTCAGCAACAAGATGCCGGTGATCAGGGTAACCAACATCATAAAGGCGATGATGAAGGATTTACGGAAAAGTTGACGCGGGATGCAACGGTTGAAGATGACGACTTCGGAACGGCCTTTGATTTCCGCGACGATCATCAGGACCAGGATGGCCAGGGTCGTCGTTTTGATCCCGCCCGCGGTTCCGCCCGGCGATCCCCCGATGAACATGTAGATCATCATGAAGAACTGGGTGAACGGACGAAGGGTGCCGATGGTCAGCGTACTGAAGCCGGCGGTGCGTAAGGTCGTGGACTGGAAGAAGGAAGCCATGAGTTTCGAACCGAAACTTAACGGCGCCAAGCCCAAGGGGTTGGTGAATTCGATAAGAAGGATCAATACCGTACCGCTGACCAAGAGGATCATCGTCATCCACAAGACGATTTTCGTATGGAGGCGAAGATGCTGGGCGGCGGACTTGAACGTGCATTTCTTACGCAGGATGGATTTGGCGCTTTGCGTCAAATCGAACCAGACTCCGAAGCCCAAGCCGCCCATGATGATCAACACGGCGACCGTCAGGCTGACCAAGGGGTCGTTGACATAACCGACCAAACTGCTCGGACCCAGGTTATCGAGACCGGCGTTGCAGAACGCGGAAACGGAGACGAACAAGGCTTTATACAAACCGGAAATCATTCCGAATTGAGGGACGAAGCGAAACGACAGAAGCACGAACCCGAAACCTTCGAAAATCGCGGTATAAACGAGAATGAACTTCAGGAAGTGTCCGAGATTCCCCAAGGTCGGGCGGTTGACCGCTTCCGACATCGCGAGTTTCTCCGCATGGGAGAGTTTCCCTCCGACGAAGATCAGGAAGACGGCGATCAAGGTCATCAGACCCAATCCGCCGATCTGCATAAGGACGATGATGATGAACTGCCCGAAAATCGTATACTGGTCCAGTGGAACGATGGTCGCAAGCCCCGTCACGCAAACCGCCGAGGTCGATGTGAACAAGTGCTCGATGAATCCTGTCCCTTGGACCTTATTACTGATCGGCAGCCACAGTAAGAGCGCGCCGGTCGTAATGACGAATGCGAAACTCATCGCGATTTGTTGGGCGGGAGTATACCGCTTCAACCACGCAAACTTCTCTATCCAAGCGTCCATAGGACCTCCCATGTCAAGCACTTAATCTAATATACTCCGAAAATTTGGAAATTCAAGTGGAATCAACATAAATTGACAACTTAAAGCGAGTTTTGCTTGTCAATCCCATTTTATTCCTTTTTAGGGGGGCATGCAAACGAAAACGGGCTATTCGCCCGCTTCGACAAACTCAACGATGCACGACATTTTGGCGACGGAGGCCAAAGTATTATAGACTGAACAATATTTCGTGGCCAGAAGCATGGATTTCTCAAGGGCTTCATTGTTTAGACCATTGGGGAGCGATACTCTGACGATCACTTCTTCAAGCATGGTCGGGATCTCGGTACGCTTGGTTCCTTCGACCGCATAGTCGGCGAAAGGCAATACGATCCGTTTCTTTTCAAGGATCTCTAGGAAGGTGGAATGGAGGCACGCGACAAGCGCGGCTTGCAATAGGTCGTAAGGTCTGGCTTGATCGGCTTGTACGCCGATCGCGACTTCGCCCTCACGTAAGATCAACGTTCCGTCAAAGCCCTGTGCGAAATGCAGACGGGCGGATACATGGGATGCCATTGGGTTTTCCTCCGTTTCACGATGACCGATGAATTGAACTTCAAATCATCGAACGAGTTGATTATTCCATAGGCATCAAGCGATGTCAACTTAACTGAAAAGCAAAACCGGGATTTTCTTGAATTTTACCGATGGAGTTGGTATAATCCTTGCGGTCTAAAGGAGGATTTCCATGGAAAAAGCAAATGTCGTCATCATCGGCGGTGGAATCAGCGGTTTGATGGCCGCCACGCGTCTCATTCAAACCCGTCCTGAATTGAAAGTCGTTCTCTTGGAAAAAGGCTTCGATATCAATACCCGCACCTGTCCCATCGTGACCGGCAAGGTCCCCACCTGCATCCGCTGCAATTCCTGCGGGATCATGGAAGGATTGGCCGGTGCCGGCGCCTATTCCGACGGGAAATACGTCATCTCCACCGAATACGGGGGATGGTTGACGGATTTCATGGAAAAACCCGACGTCATGAAGTATATCGAGCAAGCCGACGCGATCCTGGTTGAAAACGGGGCGACGACGGAACGCTTCAACCCAAGCAATGAATTGAAAACCTTGTGCCTTCAGCACGATCTCCATATGCAGCAAGCCCAACTGAAACATCTTGGAACCGATGCGAACTTCTCCACGATGAAAAACATGGTGGATTCCTTACGGGACAAAGTCGACATCCGGACCCGGTGCACCGTGACGGATGTGGACGGCGAACAGAAGATCGTCACGTACGTCCACAATAAGGAAGAAGTCAAACTCGAAGCCGACGTCGTCATTTTCGCGGTCGGCCGCGCGGGAAGCAATTTCTTCTCGAAGTGGTGCCAACATCACGGGATCAAACTTTCAAACAACCAGGTGGACATCGGTGTTCGTGTCGAACTCCCCTATGAAGTCTGGAAACATTTCTCCAGCGTCATCTATGAACCCAAGATCTGGTTCCGTTCCAAGAAATACGGCGATGTCACCCGCATGTTCTGCTTCAACGAACGCGGGCAGGTCGTCATGGAGAACACCAACGACATCCTGACGGTCAACGGACATGCCTATAAGGACGAAGCGAAGAAGTCGCCCAACAGTAACTTCGCGCTCTTGTCGACCATCAAGTTCACCACGCCTTTCAACGAACCCATCGATTATGCCCGCCATGTGGCGCGGCTGGGCAATTTGATCAGCGGAGGCAGCGTGCTGGTCCAGCGTTTCGGCGATTTGATCGTCGGGCGCCGTACGGATGAAAAACGGTTGTCCTCTTCCACCGTCGTCCCGACCTTGAAGGCCGTCCCGGGGGATCTCTCCCTCTGCATGCCCAAGCGTCAGCTCGACAACATCATCGAGACCCTGTACGCCTTGGATGAAATCGCACCGGGGACCGCCAACCACGACACCCTACTGTACGGCGTGGAGTGCAAATACTACTCCGCCCGTCCCGAATGCGTCGATTTCGAATTGACCAAGTACCCGGGATGCTATGCGATCGGGGATGGCGCGGGATTCACGCGTTCCCTCTCCCAAGCGGCCGCCAACGGGCTCTATGCCGCGGATCTGCTTCTGAAGAAGTACGATTTCACGAAATAACCTTTGACATCGCACTTCGATATTGTTATCTTTAGAAGTGTAACAGGACACACCCATCGTATGTCCTGTCTTTCTTTTTTACACAGTACCTTAAGGAGGATCCACCATGATAAGAGCGGTCGTAGGCGCCAACTGGGGCGATGAAGGCAAGGGTAAGTTAACCGATGTCTTCGCAGCCGAATCTGACATCGTCGTACGTTTCCAAGGCGGCAACAATGCCGGTCACACCATCATCAACGAATACGGGAAGTTCGCATTGCATATGCTGCCTTCCGGCGTATTCTACGGTCACACCGTCAACATCATCGGCAACGGGGTCGCATTGAACATCGACGCCCTGATGAAGGAACTCAACGCCATCGTCGAGAAAGGCGTGCCGATGCCCAAAATCTTGGTCAGCGACCGGGCGCAGATCGTCATGTCCTACCATATCCTCTTCGATAAACTGGAAGAAGAGCGCCTGGGTAAGGCGCAGTTCGGATCCACGAAATCCGGCATCGCCCCCTTCTATTCCGACAAATACGCGAAGATCGGCTTTCAAATCTCCGAACTCTTCGACGAACAATGGCTCAGCGACAAGCTCGACCGGGTACTTGCCCAAAAGAACACCTTGTTGGTCCATTTGTACAACCACCAACCCCTCGTCAAGGAAGACATCCTGGCCGAACTGATTCATTACCGCAGCGTCATCGCGCCTTATGTGACGGATACCTTCAAATACTTCCAGGAAGCCTTCGACGACAATAAACGCATCCTGCTTGAAGGGCAACTCGGCGCATTGCGCGACCCGGATTTCGGGATCTACCCTTACTCGACCTCTTCGAGCACCTTGGCCCTCTACGGACCCATCGGTGCCGGTCTACCCCGCCACATCGATGAAACCTGGGCGGTCACCAAAGCCTATTCCTCTTGTGTCGGCGCCGGACCCTTCGTCAGCGAAATCTTCGACGACACCGCCCATCAACTCAGAATTCGCGGTGGCGACGCCGGGGAATACGGCGCGACCACCGGTCGTCCACGCCGCATGGGCTGGTTCGATGCCGTGGCGACCCGCTACGGCTGCCAAGTCCAGGGTGCGACCCACCTTGTCTTGACGAACCTGGACGTCCTGGGATATCTGGACAAGATCCCGGTCTGCGTCGCGTATGAAACCGACGGGAAACGCCGTGAACATTTCCCCAACATCACCCGCCTGGAACACTCGGTGCCGATTCTGGAATACGTCGACGGATGGAACTGCGACATCTCGCACATCCGCAACTACGAAGAACTTCCCGAGAACTGTAAAAAATACGTCGACCGTTTGGAAGAATTGGTCGGCGTAAAGATCGCCCTGGTCTCCAACGGACCCAAACGCGAACAAATCATGACGCGTAAATAAGGTTACATACAAAAGAGTTCGATACCGCAAGGCATCGAACTCTTTTTCGTTCAGTAGTGTAATCCGTATCCGAAATCGAAGAGGACGTTGTCCGTATCGCGGTCGCCCGCCATCGAACTGGTGTCGGACGTATCGCTGGTCTTGGGCCAAGTGACCGGCAGTTTCCCGGTGAAATCCAGATCCCCGTACAGGACATCCGTGATCCCCTGCGCTTCGCTGCCATAGAGCCATGTCATGACCAAGGCGTCCCAATCGTCGATCTCGTCGCCCACCACCCGCGGTCGCCCGGAATTGAGCAGCACGACGACGGGTTTCTTGGATGTGCGTGCGAACTCGATCGCCGCCATATTGTCAGGATGCATCGTGTTGCCGGTCAAGCCAAGGTCGGATGCATCGCCGACCCCTTCCGCATAAGGGGTTTCACTGAGTACGACTACGACGACATCCGCTTGGTCGACCTGCGCGACATCACTGAAGATGGTCGCGCCGTTTTCATTTGCGACCGACTCGAAGGCTTCTTTCAAGGTCGTGGCTTGAGGTAGTTTCGCATCGTTCATTTCACCCTGCCAGCTCACCGTCCATCCACCCGTTCCCAAGCCCGCGTTGTCCGCGCCAGGCCCGATCAGAAGGATGTTGGAGGATTTGGAAAGCGGAAGGACGTTGTTGTTCTTGAGCAGGACCAAGGATTTCGATACGGCTTCCCTGGCCAACGCACGATGTTCTTCGGCGTTGAAGTCGGATGCCTTCCCTTGCGGGAAACTCGCATCGATCAACCCGAGTTGTTCCTTGACGTATTGGATGCGGGAGAACGCATCGTCGATGCGTTCTTCGGCGATGTCGCCGTTCTTCACGGCACGCAACATCGTGGTGTAGACATTCTTCCAGTTGTTGGGCTCCATCAACAAGTCGACGCCGGCGTTGACGGCCGACACCAATTGCATATACAGCGACCCTTCGAGTTGATGGATGGCTTCCCAATCGCTGACCACCAAGCCCTTGAAGTTCAGTTCATCTTTGAGGACATCGTTGATCCAATAGTCGTTGGCGTGCATTTTCAGCCCGTTGATGCTGCTGAAGGAAATCATGACGCTCAAAACGTTACCTTGCGCGATCGCGCTCAGGTAAGGATAGAGGTGGATGGCCCGTAAGGTCTCCTCATCCAGTTGCGCATCCCCTTGGTCGATCTTGTAGGATCCGCCGGACGTACCGAATATCGTTCCGCCGTCCGCAAGATAATGTTTCGCGGTCGCCGCGATCCCTGTGGATTGAATCCCTTGGATGAACGCCGTCCCCAGGTCGGAAACCAACTGCGGATTCTCGGAATAGCTTTCATAAGTGCGTCCCCAACGGATGTCCTGTACGACCGCCAGACAGGGGGCGAAATTCCAATGGACGCCGGTGGCCAGGAGTTCCTTGCCGACGGCGATGCCGATCTTCTTGACTAATTCGGGATCGTTGGTCGCCCCGAGAGCGATGTTATGGGGGAAAATCGTCGCCCCGTTGGCGTTGTTGTGCCCATGGACGGCGTCGACCCCATAGATCACGGGGATGTCCGAGACTTCTTGATACGAAGCGATCAGATCGATCCAGCCCTGCGGCGTATTGGATGAAGGTACGGATCCTCCGCCGCTTAGCACCGAACCCAATTGATAGGTTTCCTGATCGCTCTTGGAGAGCGAGTATCGCTCCGCCTGGATCATCTGGGCGACTTTCTCTTCGATCGTCGGCTCGGTGTCGTCGGGTTTCGGATCGGGTTTGGCACATCCGCCCAACAATAATCCCAATACCATCATATAGACGATCAGTTTACGCATAGTCATTTGGCAGTACCCCCGCTTCCGTTAGTTTTCTGAAATTCCATCCGAATCGTCCGCTTTCGATCTTATAGTTCCAAAAGACCCAACCCATCCCTTTTTCCCAGGCCATCAATTGGTTGGCGGCGAAGGCACGGTAGGCGACGAGTTTCTGGAATTCGTCCAATCCGTCGAAGTTCTTCGGATGCAGACCCAGCGACCATTCCCCGACGATGCAGCGGACCGATTTCGAGATGCGCTCGATCACGCCGACTTGGGTTTCAAGCGGGAAAGCGAGGTTGCCGACGATGCCGGCTTCGTGGAATTTGGAATCGAAATTCTGATAAAGATGAACGTCGAGGACGACGTTCTTTAAAGGATTCGCGGTGAAGAAGTCGACCCAGGCATCGTTTCTGAACCCGTCATGGAAGACGACCGTGTGTTTCTCATCCAAAACGTCGCGCAATGCGCGATAAGCGTCCAGATAGAACGATTGAAGCAATCCGAGGTCGATATCCCACCTTGGTTCGTTAAGCACCTCGACGCCCCAGAGCGCGTCGTGTGAAGCATAGCGTTCTGCGATGCGTTTGAGGACATCGATTGTCATCGCGATGTTCTTGGGATCATGATGCCAGGTGCATACCCCTTCCAAGCCGCCGTTGTCGAAGCCGTTCTGACATCCCGGGGCGGTATGCAGGTCCAACAGGACGGGGATCTTGTGTTTATGTGCCCAATCCATGGCTTGATCCAGCCATGGCAGACAGGAGAAATACGGTTCAATCTCCCCGAGCAACCACCAGGGGATCGGCAAGCGTACCAGATTGATTTTCCGCGCGGCCAACCAGATGAAATCCTCTTCCGTGATGAAGGTTTCCCAGTGTTTCTTTAAATGATGATACGCATCGGGTTTTTGAAGACAGAACGAGGTCTCGTCTTTGCCTTGCACCCCTTCAAACAACGATTCGGACATCCATCTCTCCAGCACAAACCAACCGCCTAGATTGACGGCTCGTATTTTGTCCATGTCTCCCCCTTTATTCGCCGGTGATCCCGGTCTTTTCGATGCCTTCCACAAACTGCTTCTGCACAAACAGATACATGATCATCATCGGCGCCATCGTGATCAAAGTCGCCGCCATCTTGAAGGATTCGTTGATCCTGAACTGGCCGCCCGGGGCGCCGGAAGCGCCGGGGACGTTGGCCGACATCTTTTCGAAGATCGAGTCGAACAAGCCCAATTGTAACGGCATGAGTTTCAGCGCGGACCGCAGGAAGGTCGCCGTGATGTAGCTTTCGTTATAATTCCAGACAAAGGAAAACAGGAAGACGGTCGCGATCGTGGGGACCGACATCTTCAATATGATGTGATAGAACACCTGCCATGAGGAAGCTCCGTCGATTTTCGCGGCTTCATCCAAGACGACCGGGATCATTTTGAAGAAGTTGAAGAAGATCAGGATCAGGATGGCGGAATAGACCCCCTGCCCTGCGATCGCCATCAAGAGTTGCGGGAACACCGTCCCGATCATTTTGATGCCGGTCACGTTTTGCGCCGTGATGAACATCATCCAGCGCGGAATCAAGACGACGGGGACCGGGATGATGAAGGACATCAGGACCATGGCGAACCAGAAGTTCTTGAATTTGAATTGATAGCGGGCGAAGGCGAAACCGGTCATCGCGGAGATGAAGGTCTGCGCTAAGGCGAGCGTACCGGAATACCAGAGCGAATTCAGGATCGTAGTAGGCATACTGAGGACGCTCCAGGCGACTCGCAAGTTGGTGATGGACCAGTTCTGCGGGACCCAGTCGATCTCAGGGTTGATGATGTCGGCCGAGGACATGAAGGTCATCGAAATCATGCGAAGCAGAGGATAGAGGAAGACATAGGCGATCGCCACAAGCAGGATGTAGACGGCGATGCGGTAGATCAAGCCATCGGAGATGTTATACCCCAACAGTTTGCGTTTCAGTTTGCTTGTGTTGATTTTCGGTCGTTCAAGTTTACGCTTCATCGTCACTCGCCTCCTTTCCTTTCTTAAAGAATTTTTCCATCGACGCCCTGAATTGATCCGATTTGAGTTGTTTGCGTCGTTTCTCGGCCTGTTCCTCGCGGATATTGACCACATAGACATCTTTGGACGGATCACGCAGGATGAAGAACATCGCTCCGATCAGCACCAGGACCACCAGACTGTAGATCCAGGCATAGGACGAAGCGACCCCCAAACCGCCGACCGTATCGAAAATCGCGGTCTGGATCATCCCGTAGACCGGGTTGATCGGAAACATCCCCAATTGGACGACCGTGAAGATCGAGGCGACCAAAAGGATGGGACGGATGATGGGGATGGTGATCTTCCACAAGATCTGCCACGAGGTCGCACCGTCGATCTGGGCGGCTTCGAACAACTGCGGGTTGATCTTCTGCAGACCGTTGAGGAAGAGGACGATCGGGATGCCCGTAAACCACAACACGATCGCGAAGTTATTGAAGAGGAAGGCGATGACGTCCGCCAAGGCGGGGCTGTAGCTTTCCATGATCTGATAGATGAAAATGCGTCGGACGTTGCCGATCTGCACGTTGCCCGAATTCATCAGCTGGTTCATGACCGAACCGGAGATGACGATGACGGGCAGGAAGTAGATGATCCGAAACGCGGTCCGGAAACGGAACTTCCCGTTGAGCAGGATCGCCAGGATGAAGGAGATGATCAGGATGGTCGGCACATAGACGATCTCGCTCAGGAAGAACTGGATCAGCGCCGGACTGAAGTTGGGGTTGCGCAAGAGCGCGGTCACATAGTTGTCGATGCCGTTGAAGGCGGTCGTCCACCCTAATACGTTCAAACTGACTTTATGGAAACTGAGATAGATCGTATACAAGAACGGGAAGAGCGTGAAGATCAGGAACCCGATCATCCACGGGAAGAAGAAGACGTAGCCGGTACGGGACTGTTGCTTTTGGAAAGAACGACTCGGTTTGTTTTTCCGCTGTTTCATGTCTTTCCCTCCTAGTCCAAGGTACGCGCGGAAAGCGCAGGTACCAGGATCCCGTCAAACGTGACCGCATGGTCGGTATAGTTGATTAGAACGTGTTTGCCATTGTCATAGGTGTTCAGAATCACGCCGTTTTCCACCACCGTACGGTCGATCCACTCGGCGGAAGCGACTTCCTTGAGGACATCGTTGACCTGGTCGTAGATTTCCTTGATCAAGGATTTGTATTGGATGTACTCCGTCGAGTAATACCGGGCGGAGTTGGTGAGGGTCAACTGATAGGACGGATCCTGCGTCAGGACAAACGAAGGCGATAGGTTGAAGTCGATCATCCGCAGGACATCCTTGGTCGTATAGAAGGAGAAGTTGGAGTACGGGGCGTACATTTCCATATTGTTGTTGATGACCATCTGTAGGAAAGGCACCGTATCCGTTTCGACGAGGAACTGACTGGAGAACACGGGGGTTTCAAGGAAACGGTCGATATAGCCCCAGAGATAGTCGTTGGGGGAGGTCGCCGCGATCTTGAGGTCGGGGTTCAATTTCTCAAACGCCGCGAGGTTGGCTTCCATGGTCTTGTGGATTTCCGAACTCGTCTTGCTGTATTCGCTCAACAGGATCCGGGGGATCCCCTCGACCGTCAAGGATCCGACGTTCATTTTTTCAAGTTTCCTGGTCTGTGTCAGCATCCACGATGCACTCTTTGTCGGTCTTGCATAGCCGAAAACCGTGACCGGGAAATCATCCCTGAGGCGATATTCCATATACCATCCGTTCATGTGCTTCGCGGCGTTGTTTAAGAAACTCACCTGGTCGCGATGGATGGTGACGTAATCCTGGGAGAAGGAAACGTCATAGCCCAGTTCCTTCGCTTCGTTGATCAAAGCTTTGAAGTCGCCGGAAGACCCGATTTCGTTGGACCAATCCGTCTCAAACGGATCGCCGGATGTGATGCCGCCCTTCTGCCATCCCAGCAAGCCGCTGGTGACGTTTGCGATCCCGTTTTCTTTGACGTCGTTTAAAATCGCCTTGACTTCATCCGCGCTGGTCACCACGACGTCTTCCATCCCGAAGACGCTCTTCTTGATGTCCGCCATGACGAAATCCAAACGGACCGGCACATCGCCGCTGCTGCGCGTGGTCGTCGGTAAGCGGTCGACCGATTTCAGGTAATCGCGATACGTCAACGCCATGCCGACGTAATCCGCGGGACGTCCGTCCTCGCTTCCGTCGCCGGATAGGAAATCGTAGCGCATCGAAAGGTCGAAGCGATTGCGGTCCTTCATGAGCGTGAAGTAGCCGTCGCCTTGTTTATTGTAGATCTGATGATAGAGTTTATTGTATTCGAAACGCGGATAGGCATAGGTATAGAACGTCATGTTCTCTTCCGGGGATACCGTGATTTCCATGTATTCCCCGCCCTGGGTCGCATAGGCCACGAACGCCGCCTGGCGATTACCGTGGGCGATCCCGAAGACCGGCATCAAGGGGTTCTTGATGGGCAGATAGGACGTTTCATGGGTGTAATAGTAGTCGGATTCGGTGGGGTCGGTTCCATAGACATCCCCGACATAGGGCGTCAGTCCGGTATTGCGGTCTTCGAAGCGGATGAGCGCCCCTGGACCGTCGGGAACCAAGACATATCCCGGGATCATTTCGTTGGGGACTTCTTTCTTGAAGTCGTCTTTTTCCACATCCCAATACAGTTTCTGACCGCCGGCCGCCCCCATGAACGGAGACAATTGGATCGCGGCTAACGAATCGATCCCGTCGCCGCCCAGTTCTTCGTCGCGGATTTCATAACGGATCCCCGCTTCGTCGAAGTAGATGTGGACTTTGATGTCGATACGCAGCGAACCGAAACGGATGTCCAGTCGACGATGCGCCGGATCGTTGTTGACGGTGGCGAGCGTCGAGCTCGCCCCGCTGTCGGAAGCGGATGAAATCCGCTTGATGGAGTTGGAGACATCGTAGTATTCGATCGTGACCAAGGAATTCGCGATCCCGGTAAAGGTCGTGTTCAACCGGTCTTCCAAGGGGGCGCAATTCACTTTCTGATCGTCGGGAACCAGATCGCATTGGTCCTCGAGGTACTTGTTGTACTCGATGTCCAACCCGGTTTTCCAAACGTAGCCGTTGCGCTTATCCTGGATCGCGATGACATCGCGATCTTCTTTAAAGTAATAGGTCAGGTTGTCCGTTTCATAAAGTTTCTCGAAATCACTCGGTGAAACGAGATCGTAAGTCACCGATTCGGGAGGGAGTTTCGTATCGTGGGAAGACGGGATGTATTCGGAAGCGGAAACCGCCGTCAGCATCAGCGCGAACAGCGCGGGCAGGATCCAGATTTTTCTACGCCGTGACATTACGGATCACCTCCTTGATAATCGCTTCGAAGAACATGTAGACTTGTTCGGTCATGATGATGACGATCAGCAGGACGACCGCGATCACCAACATAAAGACGATCGTCATCAGGATGCTTTTCACGGATTCGCGCACCGTATAGTTGTGCGTTTCCTGAATTCCGAGGTAGAGGTTGACGCCGGTCCAGACGAAGGCCGCCTGTTGGGCTGTCTGAAGCAGGAATAATTCGTTGTAGGTCAGGATGTAGCTAAGTCCGATGATCAGAATATAGATAACTAAGACCGGACCCAGGCTATAGGCCACCATCTTCACCAACTGGACGAAGGAACCTTCGCCGTCGTTGATGGAAGAGACCAGGTAGTTGCAGAGGATCGCCAGGAAGAAAATCGAGAAGAACCCGATGATGACCGAATTCATGTCGATGTCCTCGATCGCGATGAACTGATAGATGAAGCCTTTCCCCAGCATGTACCAGAGGAAGACGGCGAAGAAGATCGTATAGATCAGAACCGCACCCAAGAGAGAACCCCTGCGCTTGCGTTTCAGGTCGTAGAACGAATCGATGGGATGACGCATGAAGGCGAAGACGAAGAGGACGTCGTCGATGATCCGGACCGATTTCAATCGATGGACCGCGTCCCGAAGAGGTTTCAGGATGTCGTGTTTCTTGCGCCATTTCTTCGTGACGAACATCAACAGCGTATACCCGATGATCAGAGAGAAAATCGTCCCGAGATTGGCTTGCAGCCATTCGTTGCGAACTTCCCAGAACGCCTGGGAATAATAGTAGCGGTTCCCCGCGATTTCGAAGTGCACCATCGCCGAATCGTATTCCTGGCGGTAGAGATAGTTCATCCCGATGCCGTTATGCGCCAAGACCGACATTTGGTTCAAACGCAGCACGTCTTCCCATAACATCGTGGCTTCTTCGTACTTCCCTTGGTTAAACAAGTCGATCGCGGAATAGACGCGGCTGGAGTATTCGGTGGGTTTGAACGACTGGATGAAGGACTGTTCCCCGTCGGTCGCCCAGATTCTTCCCTGGGAATCAACGTTGATCGAGGTCATGCTGCTGAAAAGACCGGCGATGTCGTATTGACCGTAGGCCGAGCCGAACATAAAGATGAATTGTCCGTCGTTGGTGTAGATGAAAATCATGCCGGATTTGGATGCCGCATAGATGATCCCTTTATCGTCGACCGTGATGTCGACCAGATCGTCGGGACCCCAGGTGTATTGTTCGCTGAACATGTCCTGACCGGCGGTATTGTGCTTCTTCACCCCGTGCAGGTTGGTCCCCATGGTCGTCGTGTAGACGATCCCTTTGGGATCCAGATAGACGTTGGTGAACGTGGTCGGGACCCGACCCAGCAGCAATGCCTTCTGTTCTTCCGTGTAGAAGATGTCCTGCAGCATCTGCACCAGGTTCAGACTGACTTTATTGGACGTGAAGTAGCCCAAAAACTCACCGGAGTTGGAGAGTTGGATGATGCCGTTGTAGACGCCTTCGGATAGGATATACAGATTACGCCGGTTATCGACCGCGACGCGCATCGGTTTGTAGGTGGTGTCGGAGAAGGATGCCGTGGTCGGCCGACCGAAGGATTCGATCAGTTCGCCCGTGCTTGAGAAACGGAAGACTTTGGCGGCAGAAGGATCGGCGACGTAGATGTCGCCATCCCCGGTGACATAGACGCCGGTGGGGGTCTTCATGTCGGGATGGGTGATGTAGGCCACGACCTTGTCGCTGGCCGTGTCGTATTCGACGATGCGCTTGTTGTCGCGGTCCGCGATGAAAAGATGGTCGCGCGCATCCATGAAGGCGTCTTGTGGCGCTTTCAAGCCGAGGTTGGTGACCGTCCTCTCGGGAAGATAAGCATCCTGCGTCCAGACGATTTCATATTTCGCATTGAGCGTACGCGTCCGCGAGGTCGCGGAGGAGGCAAAAGCGGATGTCGAGGAGAGGATGAGGAAGAAGAGGACAAGCAAGGCGGAGAGGAGTTTCTTTTTCATGGTCCCCTCCTATTTGATGCCCGAATGGCTCATGGTGTTCATGACCTTCGATTGCAATAAGATGAAGATGATCAGATTCGGCAAAAACATGATCAAGCCGGCCGCGGCGGCCATGCCGACCCCGGCGATCGCGTTGGACGCGTTGGTCAAGGAACTGAGATAGAACGCGAAGTTCTTCAAGGTTTCATCGGCAATGTAGAGGCTGGAGGCTTCGGTGGCGTTCCAAGACGCTTGGAAGGTCAGGATCCCGACGGTCGCCAACGCCGGTTTCACCAGCGGGATGACGATCTTGATCAAAATCTGCCAATCGTTGGCGCCGTCCAGGCGAGCGGCTTCGATGACCGCGTCGGGGACTTGGTCCATGAATTGTTTCACCAAAAACAAACCGACCGGCATCGCCAACGCAGGCAGGATATGGGCGAGGAAATTATCGGTCAATCCCGTCTGTTTGATGATGAGATAGCGCGGGATCGCGACGGCGATCGGAACGAACATCAAGGCGATCTGGTTGACACTGAACAGCCAGTTCTTCGACTTGAACTTCTTCTTGGACAAGACGTAGGCGGCGCCGGCCGTCACCAGCATCGATGCGAAGACGGTGATCGTGGTCGCCACGATGGAGTTGAAAAGATAGCGGGTCATCGGTACGCCGGTCGTGGAGGATGTCCGCCAGAGGTCGATGAAATTCTTGAGGGTCGGTTTGAGGACGAAGAAGCGCGGCGGGAACATGAAGAGCTCATCCAACGGCTTGAACGCCTGGTTGACGATGTAGACGACCGGCAGCACCATGAAAAGCGCCATCGGGATCAGGAAAGCGTAGAATTTAAGCTGCGATTTATCGAAGCGTTTGGGATTGATTTTCGTGCCTTGGAATGCCATGGTTCTTTCCTCCTAATCCCGGTCGGAAAACAGGCGGTACGCCAGTTTCGAGAAGCCCCACACCATCAGGAGCAAGGCGACGGAGATCGCCGCGGCATAGCCCATTTCATAGCGTTGGAAGCCATAGTCTTCGATGTGGTTGATGATGAGTTGGCCGGCATATTGCGGGGTCGGGTTGCTGCCGGAGAGCGCGACGCCGATCCAGCCGCTGTTGAACGCCCCGACGATCGCCATGACCGCACCGAACAACATCTGCGAATGCATGGAAGGGATCGTGATGTAGATGACTTCCTGGAACTTGTTCTTGATGCCGTCGATGTAGGCGGCTTCGTAGAGTTCTTCGTTGGTGTTCAATATCCCGGCCAACATCGCCAAAAACCCGATCCCCATCGCGCTCCACAGACCGACGATAATCATGATGTTCATCAGGTAGGCGGGGTCTTGAAGGAACTGGACGGGTTTGGTGATCCATCCCCATTGGATGAGCAAGGCGTTGATATAGCCCGATTCGCTGCCTGAGAAAAGCGTACGCCAGACGACGGAGATGAAGACACCCCCGACCATCGACGGCGTATACAAGGCCAGGGCGAGGACGGTACGGGCTTTGGATTGGATCTGCGCCAACATCCACGCGAGGATGAACGAGAGGAAGTAGCCTCCCGGACCGACCAATAAAGCATACTTGAAGGTGTTGGGCAAGACGTATTTCAGGAAGATTTCGTCCTGGGTTAAAAGCGTGATGTAATTGAGCAAGCCTTGGAATTCAGGGGCTTGGATGGAGTTGAAGTAGGTCAGCGAGAGACCAATCGCGATGGCGACCGGGATCGCAACGAAGAGCGAGAACATCAAAGCGTAAGGAAGAAGAAGCAAGAAGACGGAAATCGCATCGCTCAAGGTCCCGTTTTCACGTTTGCGCCGGATGCTTGATTTCAATTGGTTGAACTTTCCCACGATCATTCCCCTTTCGCCGCTTCGATCTGCTCGATGATCCACGCCACGTCATGGACGATGTATTCTTTCAGGACATTGCCGTCCTTATCCAGGAATCCGAATTCGATCATCTTGCGGCGGATTTCACGATCGATCGTCTGTTTCTGACGGTCGATGGCGACCCGTACCGGCGTTCCGTCGAAGACGGTCGTGTTCCAGATGTCGGACATCCCGCGTTCCAGCATGTATTGCCCCGGCGTACGCGGTACGTCGTTGAGCCAACGGACTTGTTCAAGGATGACGGATTTGTCGTCGTATTCGATGGGCGAATTGGCGACCGCTTCCAGGTTCGCGCTCAACCAGACATATTCCGGCCCGTAGGTCGACTGCAGGTTGTAGGCGAACGACGTCTGCGTTTCGGTTTCCATCCACCATTTCAGGAAGGTCCAGCTTTCATCGGGTTTGTCGGTGTTGGAGAACACCATGCCCGAGGTACCGTTGACGATGTCCCAACGGACGACCTCCCCTTCTTCGTTGACGGTTCCGGGATACGGCGCCAACGCCCATTGCCCGGCCAGTTCGGGGGCGGCGTTTTTGATTTGAAGGTAGGTTGCGAAATCCGCGATCCCGATCGGCAAGGTGCCGTAGCGGAAGGAATTATAGAAGGACGGGACTTGTTCGGGGATCGAATACGTGGTGAAGAGTTCGCTGAGGAACTTCACCCCGGCGACCGCTTCGGGCGAATCGATGCCGCTCCGCAGCCCGGTGTTGTCATAGAGCGAACCGCCGTATTGATAGATGAATGGACTGGTCTGGTAGAACCATTTCAAGCTTCCGCCACCCGCGGTCAGATAATAGAAGTTCATCCCGTAGCGCTGCAACTCGGGCAACAGATCCAACACATCCCGCCAGGTGTCGGGGACGCTCAGATCCAAGCCGCCGAAGATGTCGGTACGGTAGATCAAGGTATGGAAATCCAACGTCTCGGGTAACGCATAGGCATCGTCCTGATAGATGTAGGGGATCAGGCTGCCCGGCGTCATCCGCCCGGCGACTTCCCAATAATCATCGAAATCGGAAAGCTTATACGCGGCGCCGCGGATCGCGAAGTCGAAGGGCATATAGGAAGGCAGCCCCAACGCGATGTCGGGCGATTGGTTGGCGGCGTTAGCCAGGATGAGTTTATTGACATCCGGCATGACCGAGATCTTGACTTTGATGCCGCTTTTCGCCGTGAAATCCGCGTCGACCAGTTTCTGCATCGTATCGACGTAGGTGATCGAACGGTTGACCCAGACATTAAGAACCTTGGGATCGTTCTTCGCGACGTATTTCTTGGAGGTGAACGAAGATACGAAGGAGATGACGCCGGCTCGGACGGATTCGACGAATCCCGCTTCCGCGACCATCGTCGTTTTCTTGTTTCCGATCGCGATTTCATCCAGCGACATCGACTGGTCGGCCAATCCGGTCAGGGTGTTCCCGATCATTTCGGTGACCGATCCGGTCTGGCTGTAGAGATCGTCGAGATAGAGCGGAAGTTCATCGGGGATTTCGCGCATCTGACGGATTTTATAGAGGGCTTTTTGGAGATAGGACAAGGTCGAAGACTCCATCCCGTTGGGGGCGTAGACCGAAGTCTCGGCCAAGATGGTTTCGATCAGGATTTCGTAGGCTTCAAGGTATCCCTCGGTCTCGGGCAGGAAATTCGTCAGTTTCCATGTCCGGTTACGGTCGATGTCCTTTCCCGTGATTTTACGGATGTCCAGGGCGAACTGGTTGATGTGGTCGATCAAAAGTTGAAGCGAACCCAACGATTCCTGTAAAGGCGCCGATTCGGCGCGTAGGGTCAGTATATGTTTCCCTTTTTCCAGTTTGAAGTAATACGGGTCACCTTTTTCATCGCTTAATGTTTCGATCGCCCATTTACCGGTTCCGGTCATGGGAAAAGCATAGGCCGATACTTCCCTGAAGGGGATTTCGCCATCGATCGCGACAGAACGGAACACGGCGAAATCCGATTTCTCGTTCATATAGTGGACGGATAAATGGTAATAGCCGTCGGCCGGGACATCGATTTCATAATCGAGGGCTTGACCTGATTTCTTCCACGAAACACCGGCGATGATGTTGAGGCGCTTATCCACCGGGTCGAACGGAGCGACCGAAGCGGAAGCATAGGAACTCATACGCACGAACGAAGAGTTCTTCCCCGAGTAGTGGATCGCATCGATCCTCTGTTCGAACTCCCCTGCCGGATTGATGGCGGGCTTGACGGACGCATAGGTCGGGTAAGTCCAGGGTTGAATGGCGTTTAAGCCGCGCAACGAAACCGGATCGGAGGAGATGTTGGTGATTTTCACCGTGTTCACTCCCGCGTTCAAAGCGAAACTCAGAGGTTCCACGGTGGAATAGGTGTTGTTATAGAGGGTGACGTTGCGATAATCGAGATCCGCCAATTGATTGGGTAAGGATTCATCGCCATAACTATCCAGCGCGAAGTCCTTACTGAGGTCGCGCCATTGTATCGGAATGTCGACGGTCAACGCTTCGCGGAACGGAACCACATCGTTGACCTCGATCTTTAAAATCGGATTCAAGAGGGTCCCTTCGGCGATCTTCAATAACGCGCTGAAATGGACGCGCACCGCATCCTCGGTCGTGAACGTGTACGTCACGGATTCCATGGCGCCCAGATCGACCTGCGATTGTTCGCCGATTCCGCTGATCGCCGTGCTTAAGTCGGCGATCTCTTTGTCGCGCCAATAATCGATATGCAGGGAGATCGGTTGATTCAGACTCCCGCTCAGTAAATCATAGGCCGCCTGTGACTCCTCACGACTGGGCGTCGTATTCGAATTGGGGGTTGCGCAGGCGGTTAACCCGGTCAGGATCATCACCGTGCTGAGAAAGATGAGTGCGATGCGTTTCATAGGATTCCTCCGTTTCATATTATTTCGGATTCATGATAGTGACGAAATCTAATCACCGAACATCGGCAAGTACTTTTGATTCGCTGAAAGATACTCCTCGAGCAAGTTTCGGGCGACGGTCAAATCGTCGACCATCGGATCCAGCGCCATCGCCTCAAGCAAGGCTTTTTTATCTTGGTTCACGACGGCGGCGACGACCTTCTCCGCAAGGAAAATCTCCCTACGGCACCATTCGGCCACCGTATCCGGCAATTTCCCGACCCCGATGCCATGGATGCCATGCGCATCGATCAATGCGGGGACTTCGACGATCGCGCCTTCCGGCAGATTCGTGATGTACCCCCGGTTAGGCAGGTTCACCGCTTGGTCGTACAGTGGGTTGCCCGTCAACATCGCGACGATCAACTGTTCGGCACGCTCGCTGTGGGCATGACGCAGTTCTTCGATCGATCCTTCGCCGCGCGACATCGCTTCGATTTTTTCCCACATCTCGTCACGATTTTGACTTGCCTGATCCAACGGATACATCTGGATATCGAAGCGTTCCCAGGATTTCCGTTGGACATTGTGGGTGAACGGCAGGTATTCCAGCATGTGACAATCCCCGGAGACCGGCAATTCGCCGAAAACCGACAGGATTTCACGGGTATAAGGCTCGAACTCGAAATGCGAGTCCAAGAATCTTTTCTTAAGTTCAGGGAGAACTTCTTCTCCGCTTTGGCGATCCTTTATGCTTACGATCCAGGTGAAATGGTTGATGCCAGCGGCTTTGACGTCATAGCGTTCCTTACCCAGCTGCGCCATCTTCCCGTAGGTCGACCAATCCTGTTGCCAGGTAAAGGCATAATCGTCGGGGATATCGAATCCGCAATCTTCTTTGAAGAATTTCGCAAGCATGACATAGGCGAAATCGATCGCATGACAAATGCCCACGATTTTCAATTTCGTAAAACGTGCCGCCGCGATGCACATCCGCGGCACCGGGTTGGTGAAGTTCAACACCCATGCCTCAGGACAATGACGTTCGATGTCCTTTAGGATCGGTAGAATTAAATTGACGTTACGGGCGGTATGGATCAGCGCCCCCGGTCCCCCGTTTTCGCCATAGTGACGGATCCCGTACTTCAGCGCGATTTCCACATCGCTCTTCCAACAGGCTTCCCGGTCGATCGCGACGGAAAGGATGACGTACTCGGCACCCTCTAGAACTTCGTTTCGTTCGGTGGTTGATATGATTTCCATCCCCGCATGCCATTCTTGGTTCATCCGCCGTGCCAGTTTCGTGATCAAGTCCAATCCGACCGGATCGACATCCACCAGGCACAATGTACTCCCGTTTAGTTCTTCGGTTCTTAAAATCGCTCCGAGATTGACCAGACCGAACGATGCGCTACCCGCACCGATCACCACGATCTTCGTTTTCCGCATACCGAATCCCTCCTGTCTCTATTCTATCAAAGCGCTTACAATAATTCAAGAAAACGTTTTCGTTCTGGATAAAAAAAAGAAGGGGGCATCTTGCGATGTCCCCCGCAATCGTAGGATTTATTTGAAATCGGAGTCTTCGAATCCGTAGAACGTCTTCAAGCCGTTCTTCAAGGATGCGGAAGCATCTTCGAAGCGTTGGTTGATCGCGGTGTTCCAGTCGGAAAGTTTGGATTTGACGGAGTCTGCCCAGTTGGCATCGGTACGACGTGCGCCGGCGACATCCGGATTCCAGATGTTATCCCATTCGTAGATGATCGGACGGCTCGTGCCTTCGAAATCATACGTCCACGGATAGGCTTTGTCGGAAACGGCCCAGAATTGACCGGCTTCCCAAATCTTCAAGACTTCGTGGAAGCCCGGCATGACGGCTGCGTCTTTGAAACGGGTGTGGTTGGGCGCGGAGTACCAGATTTCCATCTGTTCGTCGAAATCATCGCCGGTAACCAACGGTAGGGAGTCGTTCATCGCGGTCTTCAGGATTTCGCCGTCGAGGAATTCTTGATCGGCGCGGGCTTGCCAGGAACGGGTGTCCCCTGCCCAGAAGGATGCGAAGGTGTAGGAAAGTTTGACTTGTTCTTTTTCTTCGTCGGTGCAATCCGCATCGCCGTCGATCATGCAGTAGTTGGTGACCGCCATCGGGTCGAGGACGACGCCGACGGTGTTGGGTTGATAGTCGGTGGAAGGACGCGGGTAGATATCCCAGTCCGTGGATTTACAAGCAGCCCAGTGCGAAGGATCCGGATTGGCGCAGTCGCCCATCATCCAAGGATCGCCCCCGTTGGTGAGGATCTTGTTTTCCATGAAGAATTTGTGCGACCACCACCAGTTGGCGTTCATGACTTCGTCGGAAACCAATCCGAGGTCGCGTTGCGTGTAGATCGCGGATTTCGACCATTCGGGGACGAAGTCCAACAAGGCTTTGATTTCATCGGAATCGAGGTCGACATGGTCGCCCGTTCCCTTATAGTTGAACATCATCTGTTCAAACGAGGTGGAACCGGTGCGGATGAAGTAGATTTCGGTGTCCATCGCGCCCCAGAAGTTTTCATTGTCGGCTTCGTTGATGAAGTCGGTGTATTCTTCGATGGTCCAATTGACGCCCGGCACGTCGATGTTGTTTTCTTCGGCCAAGGCTTTATTGATGTAGACGCCCCACGGTTGCAGGAACTGCGGGATCCCGGCTTGGAAGCCGTAGTAGTTCATCATGCCCATGACGGACTTGTTGAAGGATTTATACAGAGGATCGTCTTTGAATTGGGAGAGGTCGGCGACCAAACCCTTCGCGACGTCACCGACCAAATCGGTCGATGCGTAGACATCGGGATAACGGCCGTGTTCGGCTTTGAAGTTTTCTAGTTCTTGAGCCCAGCTTGTCCCGTTGTCGTTGGGTCCGCCGCTCTTGGCATAGACGTTGATCTTAACATTCGGATAAATAGCGTTAAAGGCTTTGGCAACGGCATAGGCGGCAGCCTGGTTTTGACCCTTAAGGTCTTCCGGTGCAAGGTCCTTGTGCCCGATGTCTTCCGCGAACGTTCCATCCCCCGACCAAAGCATAACGGAGATTTCGCCTTCGATCTTGGTGTCCAGTTTCTTGTAGCTGGAGCAGGCCGTCAACATGGAAGCCATCAGGAATACGGCCAACGATAATGTAATGATTCTTTTCATTGTGTCCCTCCTGTGGATTACTTCTGAATTCATCTTAACATAGTCCGAAAACGGTTTCAACTGTTTTATAAACCGTTTTCGTAAAATCTTTTGGAATTTGTAAGCGTTACCATCTGTTTTTATGGTTCGCTTGACAATGATGGTGGTTTTGCTGTAAAATTTGCAGATTTCCCGGCTTCCGATGAAATTTTTTCAGTGATTCACGCGCTCAACCGTTGCTTGATGTCTTCGTATTCCGCATCGCTCCAGTTGAATTCGTGGCGCAACACATGCAGCCACCGTTTCAGGGGCGGTTCGGTTTCCCACCAGTTCGGCGTACGGGTTTTCGCGACCAGTTCGTCGATCTTCGCTTTTTCACTCGGATACTTGATCCACATGTTGTAGGGGAAATCAAGCGTCAGCGGCGGGCGGACGATGTCGTTTGACGGGATGAAGAGTTCATGCGTAAGACGGATGTCGCGGCTGGATGTCCCGAGTAGGATCGAGAACTTCCCTTCCTCCACCGCGAAGCGATGCAGCGGCTCGCAATAATAGGCGAAGTCGCGCCGTTCAAGGGTGAATGTCAAGGTACGGGTTTCCTGCGGTTGTAGGAAGACTTTCGCGAAACGCTTCAGTTCCTTCTGCGCTTTGACTTCGTAGGATTCTTGGTCGTGGAGATAGAGCTGCACCGTTTCCCCGCCATATCGGTCGGAGGCATTGGTGATGTCGACATTTACGATGATTTTCCCATCGGCAACATACCGGTCGTCGACGTGCAGATTCGATAGATTAAAGGTGGAATAACTCAAGCCGTGACCGAACGGATAGGCGATCGGAAGTTCACGGGTATCGTAATGGCGATATCCCGTCAAGACCCCTTCCTGATAGACGACTTCGTCCTTGATGCCGGGGAAGTTGAGATAGGCCGGGGTATGTTCGATTTGTATCGGGAAGGTCTCGCTGAGTTTCCCCGAGGGGTTTATTTTCCCGAACAAAATGTCGGCGATCGCCTGACCGGAAGCCGATCCTAAAAACCAAGCCTCGACGATCGCGCGGGAAGAGGCTTCGATTGCTTGTGTCGCGACAGCTGCGCCGTTGTTGAGGACGACGACCAAGTTCGGATTGACTTTCGCCACCTCTTCGATCAGACGATGGTGTCCGTCGGGGAGTTCGATCGTCCAACGGTCGTAGCCTTCGGATTCCATTCTCGACGTCGTCCCGGCGAAAAGCACGACCTTGTCCGCGTTCCGTGCGACTTCGATCGCTTCGCCTAGTAAATCTTCGTTGGTTTCTTCTTCGTCATATCCTGAAGCATAACTCACAGTCGCATAATAACGCAGCGCTTCGATCGGTTTTTCGACCTTATAGGCAAGACAATAGGAACTTCCACCGCCGTTATAACGGACTTTATCCTTAGCGAATCGTCCGATGACCCCGAGTCTGATCCCCGCTTGTAAGGGCAAGATCCCGTCGTTCTTTAAAAGGACGATGGCTTCTTGTGCGACCTGTTGGGCGAAAGCATGGTTCTTTTCCAGATCCAAAGCATAGGTTTTCTTGTTGTCCTGGACACGTTGAATCAAGCGTAGGCAGTTGCGCACATGGTTATCCAGGGTTTCCATCGTGATTTCTTGTTTCTCGATGGCGTTGCGCAAGCGGTCGTCGATATCCACTTTTCCGGGCATCTGGATGTCCAGTCCGTATTTGACGGATTCGATCTTGTCGTTGACCGCACCCCAATCGGAAACGACGACCCCGTCGTATCCCCATTCCTTACGCAGGATGTCGATCAGGACTTCGGGGTTTTCACAGCCGTACTTCCCGTTGATCCGGTTGTAGGAAGCCATGATCGTCCACGGGTTGGCTTCCTTGATCGCCATTTCAAACGGCAGAAGATAGATTTCGCGCAAGGTGCGCTCATCGACCCTGGAGCTGATGAAAAGGCGGCTGGTTTCCTGTTCGTTGGCGATAAAATGTTTCATCGAGGTTCCGACCCCCGTGCTTTGGACCCCTTGGATGAAGGATGTCGCCATGACACCGCTCAAATACGGATCCTCGGAATAATACTCGAAATTACGACCGGCCAACGGCGAGCGTTTCCCGTTGCTTCCGGGACCCAGCAAGACGTCGACGCCATAGTGCCGGCATTCTTCGCCGATCACCCGTCCGACGTTGCGGATCAATTCGGGGTTGAAAGTCGCCGCCATCGCCGAGGCACAGGGGAAATTGGTGGCGGGATCCAGATCCGGTTCGCCTTCTTTGACGTTTTCACGGTGGACACGGATGCCGTGGGGTCCGTCGCAGACCCGCACGCCCGGGATTCCCAAACGTTCGACACCATAGAAATGCCACCCGTCGCTTCCCCCGAGCATCAATAACTTCTCTTCCAACGTCATCTTTGCAAGAATCGATGCGATGTCCATGGGTTCTCCTTATTGATAGATACGGATCGATTGGATCTGTAGGGTTTGCGGGAAGATGGTATCGTCGATTTCACCGCCGAAACCGCCGCCGACCGCCAGGTTCAGGATGAGGTAATACGGCTTGTCGAACGGCCAGGAATCCGCATAGTCTTTCTTATAGAAACACGCCCGTTGTTTTCCGTCGACTTCGAATGAAATCTTTTCGGCGTCCCAATCCAACACATAGTCGTGGAAACCCGTGGTCACGTCGGCGATCGTTTCGACATGCGTGATCTGCGTCTTGTCGCGATGGTTGTATTTCTTCGTATGTAGACTGAAATGGACGATGTCCTGCGTGCGTCCGACATGTTCCATGATGTCGATCTCGCCGATCGCCGGCCACCCTTCGTTTCCTTCCTTGACCCCCAGCATCCAAATCGCAGGCCACGTCCCTTTACCGACGGGCAGTTGAGCCCGGATCTCGAATCTTCCGTATTGCCAGGTTTTCTTACCACGCGTCAAAATGCGTCCGGAACTGTAATGACTGCCTTCGATCTCTTCTTTCACTGCCGTGATTTTCAATCCGTCTTCTTCGATCCGTACGTTTTTATCGGATCGGGTATAATACTGGGACTCTTTGTTTCCCCATCCCCCCGCACCGAGTTCATAGGACCAGACTTCCTCATTCAGTTTTGTGCCCGAAACGAACGTTTCTTCAAACACCAAAGTTCTTTCCATGTGATTTCCTCCTTCGAAATCGTTTTCGCCCCCATTATATCATGGTGTGAAAGCGCTTCAAGAGGTAAAGTAAACGTTTTCGTTAAAAGTTCATTAAAAAAGGAACCCGCAGGTCCCTTGTTTCGATTTCGTCTCTTTAATCGATTCTGGAGGTGGAATCACGCACGATCAATTTCGTGGGGATGACCGTCTTCTCTTCCACGGTTTCGTTGTTCATGCGTTTGATGAGGGTTTCGGCCAGGATCTTCCCGATCGTTTTGCGGTCTTGTCTGAGGGTGGTGAGGGCGGGATGGACATGGGCGGCAAGTTCGATGTCGTCGAACCCGACGACGGAGATGTCCTTGCCGACGACCAAATGGTGTTCACTGATGCATCGTACCACGCCCAGTGCCGACAAGTCGCAGACGACGTAGACGGCGGTGGGGGCTTGGGGCAGTTGCAAGAGCCGGTTCATGCAGTCGTATCCGGATTTCGCATCGTATTCCCCGGCTTCCACGACCAGGCTTTCATCATAAGGAAGACCGGCTTCGGCCAATCCCTGACGATAGCCGTCCAACCGTTCCTGTCCGGCGATCGAAGAGAGCGGTCCGGCGATGTGGGCGATGCGGCGATGACCGAGTTCGACCAGATGGCGTACCGCCAGCAGGCTTCCATGCCGGTTGTCAGAATAGACCAAAGGGATCGATTTATAAGGGACGTCGGTGGTGACGCATTTAATGTCGCTATCCAATAACGCACGCAAGCCTTCGTCGGAGATGTCCGCGGTGACCACGAACACGCCGTCGACGTTGCGCACTTGGCAACGTTTGAGATATCCGATGTCTTTCCCCGAGATGAAAACGACGTCATAACCCAAGGATTCGACTTCGCGTTTGAACGCTTCTAAAACGCCGGAGAAGTAATTGTGCTCCAGACCGATATGCAGATGCTCGGAATAGACGATGCCGATCAGCCAGCTCCGTTTGGTACTCAGCGCGCGTGCGCTGGAGTTCGGGATGTAGCCGACTTCTTCGACGATCTTCAGGATCCGGATTTTCGTCGCTTCGCTGACTTCGGAATAATTGTTGAGAACTTTTGAAACGGTGGCGGTCGAAACGCCGGCCATTTTCGCAATATCGCGAATATCGACCATGAAACCACTCCCCTTTGTACGATTACGTTAACATCATAACATAAAGAATCATTTCACGAAAAGGTTTTCGAAAGAATTGTTACTTTTTTCCGCGGTAACCAAAAGGGCGGAATTGAAGCGTTATAACGTCGGTGTCTCAATCATTCTCGCTCGCGCATCCGCGATTCTCGCCGTTTAATCATGTTTCAACACGAATCGCTCATCTTGCTTATAATTTAGTTACTGATGCACGATAAAGAAAGAGAGATGACAAGACATGTCGATGACGATCCAGGAAGCGATGGATCTGGCGGTGGAAGAAGCGAAAAGAACGATGCGTGTAGGGATCGGCGGTCCCTTCGGCGCCGTGATCCTCGATCCCGACCATGAATTGGTCTGCGTGGCGTCCAACACCGTCCTGCGCGACCACGACCCGACGGCGCATTCCGAAATCAACGCGATCCGAAGCGCTGGGAAAAAACTCGGCACCCATGACTTAAAAGGATGCATCCTGGTCACCACCTGCTATCCTTGTCCGATGTGCCTGAGCGCCGCTTTATGGGCGAACATCGCGACGATCATCTATGGGTGTACGACGAAAGACGCCGCGCGGATCGGTTTTCGGGATGACTTCATCCGTCGGTATCTTGTCGAACCTGAAAACGATCCGGAATTGGTGAAGATCGTTCAATGCGACCCGGAAAAAGGGTTGGCGCTCTTCACGGAGTATCAGGAAAGCCGGCGTGAAATGTACTAAAAAACCTGTCGTTGCGTCGACAGGTTTTCTTATTCTTTCGATTTGGATTCGATGGGTCGCGCGGGGATACCGGCGACGGTTTGGAAATCTTCGACTTCGCGGACGACCACCGCGTTAGCTCCGACCCGCGAATAATCGCCGAGTCGGATCGGACCGAGGATCTGCGCCCCTGCGCCGACGGTGACATTGTCGCCCAAGGTCGGATGGCGTTTGACTTCATCCAAAGTCGTACCGCCCAAGGTGACGTTATGATAGATCAGGCAATCGTCGCCGATGATCGAGGTTTCGCCGATGACGGTTCCGAAACCATGGTCGATGAACAGACGGCGGCCGATGGTCGCCCCGGGGTGGATTTCGATCCCCGTCCAGAAGCGTCCCCATTGTCCGAAAAGACGGGCAATGAAGAAGCGATGATGACGGTAGAAGAAATTCCCGATGCGGTAGAATCCCAAGACATGGAAGCCGGGATAAAGGAAAACCACTTCCCAAACGCTTTTGGCGGCGGGGTCGCGGGTATAGATCGATTTTGCGGTATCCCACATCTTTTTCATAGCACCCATCCTTTGAGAAACAATAGTCTATCACATCCACTTCCGAAAAGGAAGCGATTCATTCCAAGGGGAAGAGTTTTTCGACGACTGCTTCGAATTCTTCGCTGACGATCTCCTCGACCTGCCCTTTGTCCGCCATTTCGTTGTATTCGGGACGGATGGGGAGTTTGGCCAAGATCGGAAGGTCATAGTTCGCGGCGAATTCTTCCAGTTTGCTTTGACCGAAAGGATACATCTTTTCTCCGCAATGTCCGCATTCCATATAACTCATGTTTTCGACGATCCCGAGGATTGGAATGTTCATCTGGTTGGCCATCGAGACGGCTTTGGAGACGATCATCGAGACGAGGTCCTGGGGGGTGGTGACCAGGATGATCCCTTTGAGGGGGAGAGACTGGTAGACGGTCAAGGGGACGTCCCCTGTGCCCGGAGGCATGTCCACGTACATCACATCCACATTGCCCCAGAGGACGTCGGTGTAGAATTCTTTCACGGCGTTGCCGATCATCGGTCCACGCCATAAGACCGGGGTGTCTTCGTTCTCCAACATCATATTGGAACTCATCAGTTCGATTCCGGTAGCCGTGATGGCGGGATAGATCCCCTCTTCATCCCCCCGTGCGTTTTCCTTGATGCCGAACATCCGAGCCATCGAAGGTCCGGTGATGTCGCCGTCCAAGATCGCCGTCTGTAATCCCAATCGTTGGGTATGGGTCGCCAAGAGGCTGGTGACGGTCGATTTCCCGACCCCGCCTTTCCCTGAGACGATGGCGATCATCGAGGCGATCTTGGTTGATTTCTTCGGTCGTGCGAAGAAGGGGTTGAATTTCGGATCCAGTGTTTTTTCGCTCATGTTTCTCCCTTAAGAAAACCCCGTCGCAACGGGGTTGGTTTCGTTACCATGCCATTTTAGCATAGATGCTCTTCTGATTCTATTCTTTCGAACCGTAGTAGGCTTGACGTAGGATTTCCTTCATGTCGTTGACCAAAGGCAGACGCGGGTTGCAAGGGGTGCATTGGTCTTCATAGGCCAGCATCGCGACCATATCGAGATCTTGCTTGAAAGCTTCTTCGCTGATGCCCTGGGCAGCCAAGGTCATCTTGATTCCGACGCTTTTGGCCAATTGATCGCAGGCGTCCGCATAGGATTTGACGCCTTCTTCCGGGGTGCTTGCGGGCAGACCCAGCATTTTCGCCAAGGTCTGGTACTTTTCATCGGCTTTGTAATAGTTGTATTTCGGCCAGGTCGCCGGTTTGCTCGGGAAGGTTCCGTTATAGCGGATGACATGCGGCATCAATATGGCGTTGGCGCGTCCGTGGGGCACGTGCCAGGTCCCGCCGATCTTGTGGGCGAGGGAGTGGTTGATCCCGAGGAAACTATTGGCGAACGCCATCCCGGCCATCGTGGAAGCGTTATGCATCTTCTCACGTGCTTCCGGATCGTTCTTGCCGTTGGCTACGGCGCGGGGGAGGAATTCGAAGACCATCTTGATGGCTTGCAGGCAAAGCCCGTCGGTGAAGTCGCTGGCCAAAGTGGAAACATAAGCTTCCGTCGCATGGGTCAGGACGTCCATCCCGGTATCCGCCGTCACGCCGGCCGGCAGATTCATCGTCAAGGTCGAGTCGACGATCGCGACCGTGGGGGTTAAGGAATAGTCGGCCAGAGGATATTTCTTATTGACGCGCTTATCGGTCAAGACCGCGAAGGGCGTCACTTCGCTTCCCGTCCCCGACGTCGTCGGAATGCAGACGAGCTGCGTCTTCTTGCCGAGTTCCGGATAACGGAAGGCGCGTTTGCGGATGTCCATGAACTTCTGCTTCAGATCGTCGAAGTCGACTTCCGGATGTTCGTAGAACAACCACATCCCTTTCGCGGCGTCCATCGGGGAACCGCCGCCCAGGGCGATGATGGTATCGGGTTTGAACGATTGCATCAACTCGAAGCCTTTACGGACGGTTTCCAGCGAAGGGTCGGGTTCGACGTCGCAGAACAACTGGATCTGCACTTTCTTGCGGCGCAGGTTGAGCTGGTCGACGATTTTGGCATAGTAGCCCAAATCGACCATGGAACGGTCGGTGACGACGAAGACGCGTTCGATGTCCTTCATTTGCTGAAGATATTGGATGGAATTGCGTTCGAAGTAGATCTTCGAGGGGATCTTGAACCACTGCATATTGTTGTTACGACGACCGATGCGTTTGATGTTGAGGAGGTTGATGGCGGAGACGTTGTTGGAGACGGAGTTGTGGCCGTAGGATCCGCAGCCCAGGGTCAAGGACGGGATGAAGGCGTTGTAGACATTCCCGATCCCCCCGAAGGTCGCCGGCGAGTTCCAGATGATGCGGATCGCCTTGCATTGTTTACCGAATTCATCCGCGATTTTCTTGTCTTCCGTATGGATGGCGGCGGAGTGGCCCAAGCCGTGGTATTCGACCATTTCGCGGGCATAACGGATGCCTTCCTCGGTCGACGTGCTGACGATGAACGCCAGGACCGGGCTGAGTTTTTCTTTCGTGCAGGGTTCCTTCAAGCCGATTTCGGAAACCTTCACACCCAGGATGATGGTGTTGGCGGGTACCTTGAATCCGGCTTGTTCGGCGATCCACAACGCCGATTTCCCGACGACGTTGGGGTTGAGGTTGGCCGAGGGCGTACAGGCGCCGCTGGCGGAGGAACAGCCGAACATATAGGTTTCAAGCTTGGCTTTTTCTTCTTCGTTGACGAAGTAGACGCCGTAGCGGGCAAAGAGTTCAAACGATTGCGCCGCGATTTCCTGATCCACGACGACGCATTGTTCGGAGGCGCAGATCATCCCATTGTCGAACGCCTTTGACATCACGATGTCGTTGACGGCTTGACGGACGTCGCAGGTCTTTTCCATATAGGCTGGGACGTTTCCGGCACCGACACCAAGCGCCGGTTTACCGCAGGAATACGCCGCCTTCACCATGGCGTTGCCGCCGGTCGCAAGGATCGTGGCGACCCCGTCGTGGTTCATCAGAAAGCCGGTGGCTTCTTTGGAAGGCGTTTCGATCCATTGGATGCAATCGGCCGGTGCGCCGGCTTTGACCGCTGCATCGCGGACGATGCGTGCGGATGCGGCAGAACAGTTCTGCGCCCCCGGATGGAAGGAGAAAATGATGGGGTTGCGTGTCTTCAGCGCGATGAGACACTTGAAGATCGTCGTGGACGTCGGGTTGGTGACAGGGGTGATCCCGGCGACGACGCCGACCGGTTCCGCGATTTCGGTGATGCCGGTGACATCGTTCTCGCTGATGATCCCGCAGGTCTTCAGGTGACGCATGTCGTTGACGACGAATTCGCAGGCGAACAGGTTCTTGGTCGCCTTGTCTTCAAACACGCCCCTGCCGGTCTCTTTCACGGCCATAAGGGCTAATTCGCCGTGTTGGTCCAAGGCGGCGACCGACGCTTTCGCAACGATCAAGTCGACTTGTTCCTGGTCGAGTTCACGGAACAGATCCAAGGCGACTAATCCCTTCTGAACCAAGGCATCGACTTCCAGACTTACTTTTTCTTCAAACGAGAGCACGGTTTCATTGGTGGTTTCTACGGTCGGGTTCGTTTCTTTTTTTGCCATGTGTTTGTCCTCTTGTGATTTGTTACTCTTTTCACGAGCACAGTTTACCAACCCCGTTTTCTCTTGTCAAGGGTTTTGTTTACGTTTTCACAAGTAATCGCTTTCATTTTTTCAAGTCATTTACAGACTTGTTTTCCCCTCGAAACTAGAACTTGTTTCCCTTCCTTTTTCACAAGGCTTCCTCAAACAAAAAAGCCCCTTCGGGCTTTACTTCTGGAAATCCGGCGCCGAGAAAATCTTCCCGGACCCGAAGTCGCAACTGAAACTCGTGATTTTCTCTCCGCTTTGCGTCGCCGTGATCGTACACTCGGGAAGCGTCGGAACTTCCGCTTCCTCCCCTTTCGCCTCATAGACCGCCAAGGCATATTCGAAGTACTTCGTACGGCAATTCGCCTGGTGTGTCGCATCGACGGCGAGTTCGATATGGTGGAGATATCGCGGGATGATCAGGGCGGCGAGAACGGCGAGGATGGCGAAAACGATGAGAAGTTCGATCAAGGTAAATCCCTTGGGGGTGCGAGATGGTTTCATCCGACTTCCCCCTAATGATTTAATTCTGATTCCTAAAAATTGATTTGTCAATGTGAAATGTTTATCAGGCATGAAAAAAGCAGGGTTTCCCCTGCCTTGAACGATTATTCTTTGGTGAAGCTTAACGCGAGGTTCAACAGGATCCCGAAGACCGAAGCCGTCGCGATCGCCGGAAGTTGGAAGCCGAACGCCGGGATCATGCCGCCTGCGAAACCGTAGGTTCCGCCCAACCCGATGGTCAGGATGGTCGCGATGATGGCGAGGTTCTTCGAATTGAACATGTCGACTTTACGTTCGATCATGATCGCGATCCCCTGCGCCCCGATGATGCCGAACAGGTAGATGCAGGCGCCGTTGATGACCGACGCGGGGATGGTCAAGACCAAGGCGCTTAAGGGATTGACGAAGGAGATGACCATCGTGATGACGGCAGCCACGCCCAATACCCAAACCGAGAAGTTCTTCGTGATGGCCATCGTGGAGAGGTTTTCCCCGTAGTTGGTTCCGGCAGGTCCGCCGATCAAGGAAGATACGATGTCCCCGATGCCGTCCCCGATGAGGTTCAAGCCGAGTTTTTCGGCGATGTCATAATGTTTCGCACCTTTTTTCTTTGCCAAGTCGTTGACGTAGATGTCCAATTGGAACAAGTGCGCGGTCGATTCCGGAATGGTCGCAATCGCGATCGGCATGATGGCGAAGACGGCCGGCCAGGAAACGGTCGGGAAGGTGAAGTGCGGGGCTTGGATGACGTTGCCGGCGAAGACCGGGGCGAAATCGACCATGCCCAAGGCGATGGAGACGCCGTAACCGACCAAGATGCCAAGCAGGATGGGCAACTGCGCCCAGACGCCTTTGAGATAGACCGAAAAGAGGATGGTGGAGACCAAGGTGATGAGAGCGACGGTCACGGCGTTATTGGAAGCGACGCCGTTTTCAAGGACCGCACCCGTCATGGCGACGCCTGTCAAGGAAATCCCGATGACGATCGCGATGGACCCGGTGATGGTCGGAGGCAGGACGCGTTCGATCGCTTCACGGCCGAAACGCGAGACCACCAACCCGGCGGCGATGGAAACCAAACCCGACATGATGACGCCGAACTGGGCGGCCGAGATCAAGGCGTCGGAAGCGACGACCCCGAACTTCGCACCCGTGATGCCGACGATCGCGGCGATGTAGGAGAAGCTGGATCCGTAATAGAGAGGGATTTTCCCTTTGGTGACGAAGATGAAGCAGAGGGTGGCGAAACCGGAAGCGAAAATCGTCGTACTGATGTGGAAACCGGTCAGCAATGCGACCAGGACCGTCGCCGGGAACATGACCAGGATTTGCTGTAAGGCAAACAGGATCAGTTTTCCGAATGTCGGACGTTCTTCAGGTAAATAACCGTGGATAAGCGTACTCATGGGTTTTTCTCCTTTTTTCCCTTTCGGGAATACGTCGTAAGGTCCATTTTCCAAAAAAAAGGGTCTGTGCGTACACGGACCCTTGGTTTCGGCAAAACCAACTGCAGCGCCTTGCCGACCTCTCGGGATCGACTTAAAGGACCATTACTGACGGTATAATATCATACGATGAAACACTTGTATAGATTTTTCAGAGCGAATTTGCGAGAAACTAGATCGCCATGAAGACGAAGTTCAAAACGAACAACGCTGCGGCGACGCCGAGGATCGGATGGATTTCTTTTACTTTTCCTTGGACGACTTTGATCACGACATACGAGATGAACGCGAAGCCGATACCGTAGGAAATGTTGTAGAAGAACGCCATGAAGGCGGCGGCGAAGAACGCCGGGACGGCTTCGGCGAAATCGGTCCAGTTGATGTCGGCGAAAGCACCGGCCATCAAAACCCCGATGACGACCAAGATCGGTCCGGTGGCGGATGCCGGGACGAGACCGACAAACGGAGCGGCGACGATGGAGACCAAGAACAACAACGCGACGACGACGGCGGTCAAACCGGTACGGCCGCCTTCTTCGATGCCGGCTGCGGATTCGATGTACGTGGTGGTGTTGGACGTACCGAGCAGAGCGCCGACCGAAGTCGCGATCGCATCGGCGAACAACGCTTTATCCATACGGCTGGAGAAACCTTTACCGTTTTCAAGCGCTTTTTCGTCTTCTTCCGAGAAGATGCCCGTACGACGTCCGGTACCGATGAAGGTTCCGATGGTGTCGAAGGTATCCGATAAGCTAAAGGCGAAGATGGTGGTCAAGACGACCGGAAGACGGGTCGCGTCCGCGAACAAGGTCGGCAGACCTTCCGTGACGGCTTTACCGAAGATTAAACCTAATTGAGTAAACGCATTGACGACGGCGTTGGGGTCGATGTTGGCGGTCGCGAAGTTGACGACATTCAGAGGAATACCGACCAGCGTCGTGACGACGATGGAAATCAACATGGCGCCTTTGACCTTACGGGCCATCAGGACGATCGTCAGCAACAAGCCGAAGATGAACAATACTTGCGAAGGCGATTTGAACGCCAACAGTTCGGTGTAACCCGTGCCGAATTCGGTGAACGGGGACAACAGAAGCATTTTGGCATCGTTGAAGCCGATGAATGCGATGAAGAGACCGATCCCGCCCCCGATGGCGTGCTGGAGGGATACCGGAATCGATTTAACGATGTGTTTGCGTACGCGGGTGACCGTGATGAAGATGTTGATCAAACCGCAGATGAAGACCATCGCCAACGCTTCGTACGGGGTGAATCCCAAGCCGAAGACGACGACGAAGGTGAAGAAGGCGTTCAAGCCCATCCCCGGCGCCAAGGCGTAAGGAACGTTCGCGAACAAGCCCATGATGAGGGTCGCGATTGCGGAAGCGAAGATCGTCGCAAGGAAGACGGCACCTCTGTCCAATCCGGTCATCGATAGAATGCTCGGATTGACGATCAAAATGTAAGCCATGGTGAAGAACGTCGTAAAACCGGCGACGACTTCGGTACGGAAAGTGGTTCCATACTGTTTAAATTTGAAAAATTTCTCCATGTTTCTTTCTCCTTTTTCTGGTTATTTAACAGTAACAAACAAAAAAAGCCGGGAAGAAACCGACTTGATGGGATCAACGACAAAAAGTGCGATGATCCGTACCAGTGTTTTCTTAACCACAGTAGTCGGATCGTTTACGGTGATCCGGTAGAAACTGTCTGACCATATTACAGACATTATATTGAAGGTTAATGTTAAATACTTTCAAAGTATACTGAAAAAGGAGGGCTCCGTCAAGGTGCTCTCCCATATTTCTACATAATTTATCGCTTCCTCGTTTTTCCAAGTCATTGTGAATAAAGAACTTCGTCCACTTATCCTACTCCTCTTGCGTCTTGACTTCCATCGTTTCATAGAGCAGATGGAATTCCTTTTTATCGAAGTATTTCATGATGAAGGTGAAGAAGAGGACGATCGCCCCGATGAAGGCGACCAGCGCCCAGGCTTGTCCGATCGGCAGCTTGTCGGCCACGATGCCGAAAACCACTTGTCCCAAGCCTCCGATCACCATCGCCCCCAGCGAGAACACGGCGGATACCCTTCCGCGGTGCGAAGCCGGGATCCGGACGGTGAAATAGGCGGAACGGGATAAGGTGTTGACGATCTCGCCCCAGGTAAACAAGGTCATCCCGACATAGAACATCGGGAGGATGAACGGGAAAACCCCGTAGAACGACATCCCCAAAACAAACAACACAGTGCCGATCGCGATCTTGTCGATCTCGCGGATCTTCCGCATCCATTGGGTCAGTAAAGGTGTAAAAAGTATGACGATCAAGCCGTTGAAACTTGAAAGCATCCCGTAGATCTTCGCCCCGTTATCCGCGTATTGGGTATCCAGTTGGATGGGAAGCAAAATGTTGGTCTGCATATAAAGCAGACCGCCCAAGGCGGAAACCAGCAGATACAAAACCAGCGACTTCTTCGCGACGATGAAGGACCAACCGGACCCTTCTTCTTCCGGCGTTTCATAGACGCCCAGGGTTTCTTCCACATAGCCCACTTTTTCATCCTTGATAAAGACATGGATGAAGATCGTTCCGATCAGGGTGGTCAACCCGTCGAGGATGAAGGCTAACCACAGGAAGTCTTTGAAAAGGAAACCGCCGATCGAAGGTCCGAGGATGAACCCGAGGTTGAATCCGAGGTAGGTCAACGAGAAGGCGCGTTGGCGTTGGTCGGGTGTCGATTTGTCCGCGATCAGCGCTTCGTAGGCTGGACCTTGCATGTTGAAGAAGAAACTCGAAAGGAAGAACAGGAAAATCGTCACATACGTAAGCGGGATCAACCCGCACACGACATAGAGCGCGACCCCCAGGTAACTGGTCCAGACGATGAGTTTCTTGCGTCCGACCTTGTCCGCGAGTTTGCCACCGATGAAGATCGCCGGCATCATGAATAACTGGGCAACGACGAAAATCAGCGAGATCGTCCCCAGGCTGAGGTTGAATTTATTGGAGAGGATGTAGGTCATCAAAGGCCAGATGAACGTCCCGAGGGCGGAGATGACGCGACCGATGAAAAGGACATACATTTCCTTTTGAAGACCGCGGTATTGACTGAAGAATTTCATGGATGCTCCTTCTACGATGATCAGAATGGACTAATGAAGATCGAGTGCGATGATTTGTTGCCCATTCACTATACCACTCTCTATGTAGTATTGCAATATAGCGAAGGGTTGAATCGCCGGAAACTAAAAAAACCTTCCGAAGAAGGTCTAGAGTCCGATGAAATTGAGAAGTCCGTAGGAAATCGAAAGCATGATGACGGCGGCGATCAAAACGCCGATCGTGATCGACGCCATCGCCTTCTTGCGGTCCATCTGGAGCGCTTCGGCGATCATGGTGCCGGTCACCGCACCGGTTCCCGGCAGAGGGATGGCCACGAAGATGCATAAACCCCAGAATTCGTATTTGGAGACTTCCGAACTTTTGCTTTGGGCGCGTTTCTTCAGACGAGTGATCGTCTTCACGAAAAGTTTGTGTTTCAGCGCCCAGTTCAACACCGCTTCGATAAACATCAGATAGAGCGGGATCGGAAGGATGTTGCCCAAGAGCGCGAAGATCGTGGTCGACAGGATCGGTAATCCAAGGAAATAACCGGCGAGAACCCCGCCGCGCAGTTCAAGGATCGGAAGGGTCGAGATGAAAAACACCAGGGCTTCTTTCGAGATGAGGCCGCCGAACGTTTCGATAAACCAAGTGACAAGGGTTTCTACCATATGTTTACTCCTTCGGTTGGGTACTGCGGATCAGATAGGCCGTCCAATCCAATGCGATTTGATCCATCATTTGCTTGAAACGGATCATCCCGTCTTCCGCATAGGCCTGTTCGGGTTTGATGTTGGCGTAGGAGCGAAGATAGATCCCTTGTTTTAGGGCTTCCATTTCGCGGACATGGTCCATCCATTCGCGGTCGATGATGCGGATCAAGGTGATGCGCGCGCCGCGGAGCACCAGTGGGTCTTCTTTGGATAGCGGCGCTAAGAGTTGTTTGAACAGATTGTTGAGGATGGTTTTGCGATTCTTGTCCTCGACGAGTTTGCGTCTCGCCCCTTCGTCCAACCCGATGCCGATTTCGCGCAGTTGGGCGACCCAGGGGTCTTTGTCTGCGATGCCCCAGGTTTTCGGATCCCCTTCGAAGAGTTTCTCCGGAATCCGCTTGGTCATCGTTTCGATCGTCGGCAGGATTTCCTCGCTATCGACCAATTGGTTGCGCCAGGCATAGATGCTTTCCCGCTGTTTCCGCATGACTTCGTCGTATTCCAAGGTTTTCTTACGGGAATCGAAGTGTTGTCCGACCGCGTAGTTCTGGATCTTGTCGATCCAGGCATTGAGCTGGGCAGTGATTTCTTTCCCTTCGATGTAGGGTCTCAGTTTTTCCTGCATGTATTCGCTGGCATATTTACGGATCAGTTCATCGTCCAGACTGACGAAGAACTGGGCGAGTCCGGGGTCGCCTTGACGACCAGACCGCCCCCGCAGTTGATTGTCGATGCGGGCGGATTCATGACGCGCCGTCCCCAGGACGACCAAGCCGCCGAGTTCAGCGACGCCCGGCGCCAGTTTGATGTCGGTCCCGCGACCCGCCATGTTGGTGGCCACGGTGATGGCGCCTTTGTATCCGGCACGGGCGATGATCCCGGCTTCATACGCATGGTTCTTGGCGTTGAGGACTTCATGCTTCAAGCCTTTTTTATCCAATAGTCGAGAAACGATCTCGGAGACTTCCACGGACAAGGTGCCGACCAACACCGGCCGACCTTCAGAATGCAATTCCTGGATCCGTTCGACCACCGCGTCGTATTTCTCATGCGCTTTGCGGAACACCCGGTCCGGCTGTTCCTGACGGATGACCGGCTTGTGGGTCGGAATCGGAACGACCCGCATATTGTAGACGGTGAGGAATTCGGGTTCCTCGGTCTTCGCCGTCCCCGTCATCCCGCACAGATGCGCATAGAGCCGGAAATAGTTCTGATAGGTGATGGTCGCCAAGGTCAAGGTTTCCCCCTTGATCTGGATGTGTTCCTTCGCCTGGATGGCCTGGTGGAGACCGTCGGAATATTGTCTTCCCTGCATGACCCGTCCGGTGAACTCGTCGACCAGGTGGATGTCCCCTTCAGAGACCACGTATTCCACGTCTTTCTTCATGAGGTAGTTGGCTTTGAGTGCCTGTTTGACGGCGTGGACGATGGCCACGCCTTCTTCGCCATAAAGGTTGGGCATATTGAAGGAAGTCTCCGCCTTACGGATCCCGCTTTCACTGAGGAAACAGGCGCCGTGCTGGACATCGACCACATAGTCGTTGGGGGAAAGGTGTTTGGCGAAATGATCCGCCATCCGATAGATCGGATTCTCGGCTTGCTCGGAACCGGAAATGATCAGAGGGGTCCGTGCTTCGTCGACCAAGATCGAATCGACTTCGTCGATCAGCGCGTAGGCCAAAGGCCGTAGGACGCGCTGACTGGGCGCGACGACCATGTTGTCGCGCAGGTAGTCAAACCCCAATTCGGAGTTGGATGTGTAGGTGATGTCGCACGCATAGGCGTAGCGTTTCTCTTGGGGGAACAAGCCGTTCTGGTTTAACCCGACGGTGCATCCCAAAAACGTAAAGACCTGTCCCATCCACTGGGAGTCGCGTTGCGCCAGATATTCGTTGACGGTGACCACGTGGACGCCTTTCCCTTCCAAACTATGAAGGTAGATCGGCAGGATCGAGGTCAGGGTCTTCCCTTCCCCGGTTTTCATTTCGGCGATATCGCCCTGATGGAGGACGTACGCCCCCATGATCTGTTCGGGGAACGGACTTTCGCCCAACACCCGGACGGCGGCTTCACAGACGGTCGCGAAGGCTTCGGGCAAGAGTTTATCCAAGGTTTCGCCCGAGGCGAGACGCTGGCGATAGCGTTGGGTTTGGTTGCGTAGCTCTTCATCGCTCCGCAGTCGTTCTTTGATACGGTAGTCCTCGACGGCTTTCGCGACCTTCGAGGCTTTGGCTAGGATACGGTGATCGGGATCGATCACGAGTTTAAGTAGGTTGGTCATGGGTTCTCCTTTTTGTTGTTTTCATGTTGAAAACAAGGCTAGGGAGCCCGTGCGACCAAGACATGACGATAAAGACGGTTAAGATGGATAAATGTATCTTCGATCTTAAAATCGATGACGATCCGTCGTTCATAGCTCTCAGGCTGTACATCCGACATCAATGCAGGCATCGAATAGATCGGCGACTTGATTACGGAAGAGGATGTATCGACACCGGGTTGATCGATCCATTGCGAACTCTCGTCACGCAAATCTTCGATGAACCGTTGGGGTGTCGGCAGACAGATGAATCCCGTAACGACGAAAAACCCGATCAGGATCGGTAGGATGGTTTTCAGGTTTCGTTTCGTTACGTTGTTGTGCATGTTATCTCTGACGGGCGATGAAGACGACGCCCAGCGTCTGGGGACCGGAATGGGTCCCGATGATCGGTCCGATGTCCCGGATCAAGACATCGCATTCTTTGTTTTCTTCTTCCAACATCGCTTTGAGTTGGCAGGCTTCATCATACGCATCGCAATGGACCACGCTGACCAAGGAAGGATCGTCGCAGGTCAAACGGAAATTCTCGCTTAAGCGGCGCATGGCGGTCTTGCGTCCGCGCACCTTGTCGACGGGGACCAGTCTTCCCTCTTCGTCGCATCGCAGAATCGGTTTGATCTGCATCAGCATCCCCAAGAGCGCCTGCGCGTTGGACAATCGTCCGCCACGGGCAAGATGCTGAAGGTCGTCGACCGTGAACCAATGCGCGATCTTATGGCGAAGCAGGTCGGCATAGCGCGACGCTTCTTCAAGTGTAGCACCCTTTTGTTTCATTTGCGCGGTTTTTACAACCAAGAGCGCTTCCCCGTAGGTCGCCGACAAAGAATCGACGACGACGATCTTCGCCTGAGGATACGCTTCCAATACTTCGTTGCGGGCGACCCAGGCGTTTTGAAACGTCCCGCTGAGCGCCGAAGCGAAACCGATATACAAGATGTCTTTTCCTTCTTTCACCAAAGTTTCGAAACAATGGTGGAAGCGATAGATGGAAACCTGCGACGTCGTCGCATTGGGAAACTGTTTCAGTTTCTCGTAAAACCCTTTGACATCGAAAACCGTGTCCGGATGGAACTCGAACTCTTCCTCGCCGATCTTCACGTTCATCCCTAAAACCTTGATGCCGTATTTCCGGCAATCTTCGGCGCTCAAATCGCTTGTCGCGTCCGTCAAAATGACATATTCGTTCATGTTAACCCCCTGTTTTGATTCTTCTTCCAAACAATTCATAGACGATGAGTAAACCCAAAAGATTCAGAAACACATCGTCCACATCCAGCGATCCGCTCATCGTCACATATTGGACGACTTCGACCAAGACCAAGGTCATGATCCAGAACCGATAGAAATGAAACCTGTTTCTCATTTTCGGATAAATCAGCGGGAAAAACAAGCCGTACGGCGAAAATACCGCCAAATTCCCGAAAACATTGATCCAAACCCGCCTAAACGAGATCGCTCCGATCGAATATTTGTAGAAGTAGTTGTTGATGGTCGCGAAGAGTTCAAGATTCACATTGTCCTTCATTCGTTGGACCAGGACATCGATCCCGCCTTGGGTGATCCACGAAAGATCGATCGTGCGGTTGGCATAAAACAACAGATATGCGATGTAGACGGTGTACCCGAAGATCAGCAATGTGATCAGCGTAAGGTATCGATTCTTCATGATCCCATCCCTTTCATTTTCGGATTTGTTTATTATAGCACGCTTCCATGGAAATTAAATGAACGATTGTGTCGCGAATCCAAACACCTTTCTTCTCATTTCATTTCCTTCTTCTGATTTGAACTTCAAACAAAAACCCGGTGCTTCCACCGGATCTTATGGATTCATGAAGGATGGTTTATCGTCGAAAAACGCTTAATTTAGTATCCTTACCACATCTTGGATGAACTTCAGGGTCCCTTCTTCAATCAGTGATTCTAGCATCTCTTTCGCATCGAAGTCGGGATGATCGACGAGGATCGATGAAAGGATCGCGTCTTCACTGGGCTTGATCTCGCCACGTTTATATCCCAAACTGTCCTTGCCTTCGATTTGCTTAAAGGTTTCTTTCTGGACATTCCGGTTGATAGCCCCCAACCAGACTTCGAAGCGTTGGTCGGGATGAAGATAGACGATGGCGATCTTGAGTCGCTTTTCCTTAAGGAGCGACGGAGTAAACGCGAAGTAGGTCATGTCCATATACCCGGCATACATTGCGCTCACAACATAATCGGGATAGGCCACTTCAAGTCGACTGCGTAATGATGACATGAACTCCATGATCCCCCGATAAGCGCGTTGGATCTTCCCGTCTTTCAATGCTTCGGTATACGTCAATACATCGTCGTTGAATGGTTTCATGTTTCCTCCGATCGACCGCTTCTTTTTACTTCTACTATTCTGTAATCACCTCTTAGATTTCATATCGATTCTAGTTTATCGCCTTCAAATACCCAGCGATATCGACCAAATCTATTGATACAACTCATAATCTAGTCGATTTTCGGTTCTCCTATCATGAGTTGATTCCAATACTCATAGAAGGCTTTGTTGATTCTAAATGGTTTTCTTTGCTGAAATGTATTTTTCCTATTATATAAAGTGTGAGAAAGATCATAACTCTCTATCTCTTCATCACCATTGTATCGCAAACTGACTACATCGTGGTATGGCAAATAGTCTGCAAACGAATTTCTAAGATGCGTTGAGAAATCAATCATCTCGCAAACAAGAAGTCGACCATTTTGATAATGATATCTTTCAATATCCACATGATTAACCAACTTCATTTTTTCCTCTAGTGGCAGTTTGTCACTGTAAACACGTGGAAAATATACTGAATCTAGTTGCATATTAACATACTCTGAAATCAAACCGTTTTCATTATATTTCATCTGTGATATGTTGACCGCATTCTTTGAATTCGGTCGCTTGTCTCTAAAGTTCAATGAAGTCACGATATTCTCATGATAGAAGAATAGTTCCTGTTCGTGAAATCCTTCCCTCTTGTGATGGTTTCTCATAATCATCACTAGTTTATTATGCTCATCAAGAAAGTATTCGAATGGACTGTGTTCGTTTCGAGGTCTCTTTAATAGTCTTCCTCTTTTGTTACAACCGACTACCATTTCTCTTGTTGGACTTGGATTCAAATAACCAAAGTGAAGAGTCGATTCAGTCCCATGAACGATTCTTGCCGTTTTTTGGATATTTTCCTCGATCAGCATAGAAATATCATTCAAATTGTCCAAAAACATAAATATCTCTTCGCACGACTTATCGACAAATCCATTCAACTCCTTTGCTAGAATAATTTCCATTGTAGCCTCCGTTCTCAATTACAGCACAGCTTACTATAAGCTTCAATGATCCTATTAATCATTTTCAGTTCATCTCTTGGGTATTCTAGTTTCATCAATCCAATAGTTAATCCATTCAATCATATTTCAACAGAATATTCCTATCCACATGAAAATGGTGTAGGTTTTGTTTGCTTATACTTTTGCGAACTGTGTTTAGGACTAGACTTTTTGAAGATATGTTTGGTGATTTTCCCACAAGTCAGACTATTATATCAATTACCTTGTGGTGCTTGTTTATCCCTTAAGATTGTATAAAAAGCAATACGCAAGGTCTTTCGCGGTACATACACAAGTTACCGAATTTCTTATAACGCATTAATGCGTTTATTAATCTGCCTCTTCAAGTAAATATTCATATAGTCCTTTTTTTAAAGACAAGAAATCCTTTGGTGAACCAAAGTGAATGTCTATATTGTTTAGTGCTTCCTTTTTACCACCAACAAAAATGGGTAGAATCCATTCCTCAAATGCTTTGTCAAAATATGGTTCAATATCAACTATATCAAAATCTTTTAGTTTTAACACATATGCATATTTTACTTCTGTTCCGTCTTTAAATGGAAACCTTATTCTATAACTGAAATCTTGATCAGATTCATCATTAATATCGGGTATTTTCATGTTATAACCCTTGATAGAGTAACCTACGTTTATATAGTAACTCATACTGAAATTCGATTTCTGAAGAAAGATTGACAAAAGAAAATCATTATTCTCCATAAAATATCCTTTTTTTCTCTTTTCTAATCCGTAATTTCCAAACGACTTCGCGCATAAATTTTTAAACTCAATCATATCCATGTTTCATTCCTCCTTAATATAACTCTAGAACCATCTTGTATCCGCCACCCATTATTTCGTTACATTTTTGTAATCACTTTGTCCCATCTTTAATCTTGGAGTGAACTTCATGAAAAAAATATGTGTCTTTTCTCATCTCAACAATATCATTTTTATCTGCGATTTAGTATATAATTTTTGTTAATGAGCGTCCACGAATCGTGAGTGATTATCATTCCGTCAATTCTACTGTGTGTGATTCTATAAAATTTAGTATATAGAAGACTTAACAATAACTACTATGAGTGACAAATAAAAAACCCGGGTTTCAACCCGGGTCTGCTTTTGATTTGGTGGAGATTAGGGGATTCGAACCCCTGACCCCTTGATTGCGAACCAAGTGCTCTACCAGCTGAGCTAAA
>JBGSTC010000021.1:0-11840 GCA_041736705.1 Erysipelotrichaceae bacterium | reverse complement strand
TAAAGCAGTAGAAAAGGCACCGTAAGGTGCCAGCTGAGGAAACGCTGCGGCTGTCAGGCCCTCGGCGTCCCGGAGGGGACGGCAGCAACAAGCCCTTATAGGGCGAAGGCAAACTACCGGCTAAGCCGGTAGTTATGATTTTCGCCATAGTTTTCAGGTGCTATAATAAGACAAGAGTCGAGACCGATGAAGAAACCAAATAATCTGAAAAAGTAAAAATGGGATTAAAGAATCGATGTAAAAGTGTGAAGGAATGAGATTTTCCTTTACAACCGCACACAGGCAAGGTATCATCACTGATAGGTAACACATTACCTATAGACAATGGTTTGGGGAGGAGAAGAACCGATGATCGAAGTAAGAAATCTGACGAAGGAATTCGTGAAGTATGAGAAAGAAAAAGGATTGAAAGGTCTTGTCAAAGGGTTTTTCAATGCGAAGAAAGTGATCAAGAAGGCGGTCGACAACATTTCCTTTACGATCAACGAAGGGGAAATGGTCGGCTATATCGGAGCCAACGGCGCCGGGAAATCGACGACCATCAAGATGCTGACGGGGATTTTGACACCGACCTCCGGTGAAGTCCGGATCGACGGGATCATCCCGTATCAAAACCGGGTGGAGAACGCGAAGAAGATCGGTGTGGTTTTCGGGCAACGCACGCAACTATGGTGGGATCTGCCCTTGAGCGAGAGTTTCTTGATTCTGAAGGAAATCTACGAAATGCCCGATGCCTTCTATGAAGAACAGATGACTTTCTTCAACCGCATCCTGAACTTGGATGAATTCATCAAGTCGCCTGTCCGTACCTTGTCCCTTGGGCAGAGAATGCGGGCGGATATCGCCGCATCGCTGCTGCATAACCCGAAAGTACTCTACCTTGACGAGCCGACCATCGGACTTGACGTCAACGCAAAGCAGAGGATGCGCGATGCGATCAAGATGATGAACCAGAAATACAACACGACCGTCATTTTGACGACCCACGACTTGGACGACATCGCCGAGCTTTGCAACCGGATCTTGATCATCGATAACGGGAAAGTCATCTATGACGGGTCGCTGCACGAAATCAAAGAGAAATACGGGACGACCAAGCGCATCGAGTTCGAAGTGCGCGATGAATTGAACGATGACAGTCTGAACCTGGCGTCGGTGTTCAACGTGCATCCGGATGAATTGGAAATCACACGGGAAGACAAGAAACTATCGATCGTATTCCCGAAACTCAAGATCAGCGTCGCACAGATGACGGAAGAAATCCTGCGTCGATTCGACGTCCAGGACATTAGTATCTTCGACGCGGACATCGAGCGCATCGTCGCCCGGATCTACGACGAAGGGAAGGTGACGCTGTGAAACGTTTCCTGCGTAAATACGGTGCCTTCGCCAAAGGAAGCTTCGAAGTCGCCATCATGTATCGCGTGCACATCCTCCTCTGGGTGTTCGGTGATTTTTTCGCTTTAGGTCTCACCGTCCTTTTATGGGTCGCGATCTATGCGAACTCGCCGACGGAAATGATCCGCGGATTCACCTTGATCCAGATGGTTTTCTATAACCTCGTCATCCATTTGACCGGCTCGATCACCTACATGTCCCCGCTTTCGGATGTGGCGGAAGACTATTACGACGGCAGGATTTCGATGTCGCTGATCAAGCCGGCATCCTATGCCATCCAGCTCTTCTTCCGCAATCTGGGAAACAATCTCTTTTCGAATCTCTTCATCACGCTACCGACGTTCTTTTTGATCGCGATGGTTTCACTGGCGACCCATCAGACGGAAAGCTTGGCGTGGTTGAGTTTCCCCATCTTCCTCTTTTCATCCCTCTTGGGTCTCTTCATCAACTACTTCGCCAATTTCATCTTTTCGAACCTGGTGTTCTACACCGATGCGACCTTCGGGATGTTTCAGTTGAACCAAGCGATCGTCCGCATTTTCTCCGGTGCGCTGATCCCGTTAAACTTCTTCCCCGGATGGTTGCGTACCCTCGCCGGATTTCTTCCTTATGCGGGGGTTCAATACATCCCTGCGATGATTCTCTTAGGTCGCACGACCGGAAACGATCTTTTGAGCGCAATCGGGGTGCAAGTATTGTGGGTCGTCTTCTTAGGGCTTGCCGCCCATCTGGTTTGGTCGCATTCCCTCTCCCGCATGAAAGTGATGGGTGGCTGATATGAAACGTTACCTAAAAATCTATCGCGTCTTCTTCGCGCAATATCTCAAGCAGTTGATCCAGTATCGGGTCGACTTCTCGATCGGGATCCTCTCGTTCCTGCTGATCCAGTTTTCAGGGATCCTTTTCGTCGGTTTGATTTTCGAATCGATCGACTCACTCAACGGGTGGTCGTTGGACCAAATGGTTTTCCTCTACGGTTTCTTCCAAATCCCGCGCGGGATCGACCATCTCTTCACCGACAACATCTGGTTGATCCCCAGTAAGATCCGCAGAGGGGACATCGACCGCTATCTGGTGCGTCCGATCAACCCCTTGTTTCAATGTGTCGCGGAACGCTTCCAACCCGAAGCGTTCGGCGAATTGATCATCGGTTCGATTCTCATCGCTTGGACATCCATGCGCATGGGTTTGAGTTTTGGTTTCACTGAAATCGCCTTGACTGTGGTACTATTGAGTTGTGGGTCGATGATCTATACGTCGATCAAACTCTTGGGGGCGACCACCGGATTCTGGATCATGAATTCGATGCCCCTGATGACCTTCGTCTACGGGATCGCGGACTTCGCGAAATACCCGACCATCATCTTCCCGCGTTTCATCCAGTTGCTTGTGACCGTCGTCTTCCCCTTCGCTTTCGTAAGTTTCTACCCGGCGAGTTATCTTTTAGGGATGAGCGACCCGTGGTTCGTGGTGTTAGGAAGCGTCGTCGCTTCGTCGATCTTTTCTATCGTCGCCTATCGTTTCTGGAAGTTCGGCTTAGCCAGCTATAACAGTGCCGGCAGTTAACGGAGGTATCGCATGAATCAAAACCCGAATCGAAACACAGGTTTCCTGGTGTTGCTTATTCCAATCCTTTTCATCTTTTTCTTCTTTCTACCCTTCGGGAACTCGTTGATCGGTGGATTTTTCTTCACCTTCTTCTTTCAGATCGCCTTCATCGCGATCTTCATCGCGATCATCGTAAGAGTGGTAAGACGGGGTCAAGTCACGCCGCAGAATTTCGCCCAGAATTATCGTCCGATTTCCCAAAGCACGGTCAAAGGGCAAATCAACCCGGCGTTCTTTCCAGTGATTGGGATTTTCATCCTGGTTTTCCTTTTCTTCGGCATCGCTAGCGAAAATTTCTTCTTCTTGATTTTCCCGATCCTCTTTGTTTTCATCCTGGTTTTCGCCTATGTCATCAATGCTAGCCGGACCGGGGTGACAGGTTGGACCAAGACCCCCGATGCCTATCAGGATCCGTTTGCGATCCAACGTAAGAAAGCGTATGGTGAAGAATCTGATCAAGACGCATTCAAGATCGACCACAAAAACAGGTACGCGGACAAGGCTGAACAGTCGAGTTCCAACGTCATCGAAAAATCACGATATGCGGACAAGGCCGAACAAAGTGCGTTCAGCGTAAACAAGACATCGGATGCGACACAGAAAGCGGATCATCGTGCGATGACGTTCGATAAGAGCCTTAACGATCTGGTTCGCAAGGATCAAAGCGCCTATAATTCGAATCGTACGTCGGATGATCGAAAAGGCGATGCGGTACGTAATGCGGGGTATTACGGAATGAGGAAAGTCGGACCCAACAGTACCTGTCTCTCCTGCGGAAAATTAGTCAGTAAAGAAGACATCTATTGTAAGAATTGCGGGAAAGCGTTGTTTTAGGCGAAGGATAAACAATTCGGAGGGGACATATGAAATCAAAGAAAACCATACTCTGGCTCATCTATCTGATCATCTCGATCGCTCTGATCCTGCTTGCGGGCGGATTGGATTATCTAGACACCAAGGAGATCGCGACCCTGAATCTTCCGGTCGTGGCGATCTCCGGGATGATCGCGCTCTTCAGTGTTTTCCGAATCATTCTCGGATTCTTGCCGAAGAAGATCGTCTTTGAAGAAGAAGGCATCGATCCCAAAGACCTGCCTGAAATCGACGTCACCAGTAGCGAAGCGGGTAAGGATTTCAAGATTTGCATCCATTGCGGGAAGGCGGAACCCCTTGACGCGGTGTACTGTTCTTCGTGCGGGAATCGGTTTCCCGAGCGTTGAACATTAGTTTTCAGAAAGATTTTCAGAGGAATGTAAAATAATGCGTGACATTTCATTCGATTCGCGTTACACTATAAAAAACATTGACGAGGACAGGTCGATCGGGCAAGGTCTACACAGCGAGTTGGGAAGGTGCAAGCCAACAGGAATAACCCGAATCGGTAACCCCTTGGAGTGCGACGGCGAAACGTTTGGAGTAGCCCTCGACGCATAGGCAGCGTTAACCGCCGAAGGGTTCATCAGCGACCCGGAAAGCGATCGGGAAAACCGATAATTAGGGTGGTACCACGGAGGCAGCCTTCGTCCCTTAGGGGACAGGGCTGCTTTTTATATTCAACGGAGGTACAAACCATGTGCGGATTTCTATTTACCGAAGGTGAAATTTCGGAACAAGCGTTTCTTGAAGCATTCGCGACCATTCAACATCGCGGACCCGACCAAAGCAAAGTGATGAAGGAACCCTGGGGGATTTTCGGATTCCACCGGCTATCCATCATGGACACCAGCGAACACGGGATGCAACCGTTCGACACAATCGATGTCCGTGTCGTCTGTAACGGCGAGATTTATAACGAGCATCTTTTCAGGACGATGTTCGCGGAGTATCCGTTCATCTCGCATAGCGATTGCGAAGTGCTCATTCCGCTCTATCGTGCCGACGGGGCGGATATGGCGAAAAAGTTGGACGCGGAATTCGCGTTTGTGCTCTATGATAAAGAAAAAGGGGCGGTCGTAGCCGCCCGGGATCCCATCGGGATCCGTCCTCTGTTTTACGGGATTCTAAAAGAGAACCAAAAGATGGCGTTCGCATCGGAAGCCAAAGCCCTTCATTCCCTCTGTCAAGACGTGTATCCTTTCCCTCCGGGACATGTCTACCACAACGGCGTCTTCACCGACTATTCCCACATCACCGATGTCGCGGAAGAACTGGTTGACCTGGAAGAAATCGACCGTCGCATCCGTGAAGGATTGACGACTGCCATCGACAAGCGTTTGATGAGCGATGTCCCGCTGGGATACTTGCTGAGCGGAGGCTTGGATTCGTCCTTGGTTTGTGCGATCGCGCAGAAAGCGACGCCGGTCCACATCGATACCTTTGCGATCGGGATGGCGAAAGACGCGATCGATCTGAAGTATGCCCGCATCGTCGCCGATCATATCGGTAGCCGCCATCATGAAGTGACCATGAGTATGGAAGATGTCTTGGAAGCATTGCGATACGTCATCTATCATCTGGAAACCTACGACATCACGACCATCCGCGCAAGCATGGGCATGTATCTGTTATGCCGCTACATCAAAGAAAAGACGGACATCAAGGTCCTGTTGACCGGGGAAATCAGCGACGAGCTCTTCGGATACAAGTACACGGATTTCGCGCCTTCGGGGGATGAATTCCAGAAGGAGAGCGAGAAGCGGATCCGTGAGCTGTATATGTACGATGTACTACGCGCCGACCGTTGTATCGCCGCTTGGTCGCTGGAAGCCCGCGTCCCTTTCGGAGACCTGGATTTCGTCCGTGATGTCATGGCAATCAAACCCGAACTCAAAATGAACACCAACGGACAGGGGAAATACTTGTTGCGGAAAGCGTTCGAAGGAACGGGTTTACTGCCGGATGAGATCTTGTGGCGCGAGAAAGCCGCGTTCAGCGATGCGGTCGGACATTCGATGGTGGAGGAACTGAAGAAATACGCCGCGAGTCTCTACACCAAGGAAGATGTCCTGTTCGCACGGGAAAAATATACGCACTGTCCGCCCCATACGCCGGAAGCCCTTCTGTATCGCGTCATCTTCGAAGGTTTCTATCCCGGACGCTCCAACATGATCGACGGATTCTGGATGCCTAACGCCAGTTGGCCGGGGTGCGCGGTCGACGACCCGAGCGCACGTGTGTTAAGTAACTATGGCGCAAGCGGAAAATAGTTGTATAATAAACCTTGCTTGCGTATAATTACCCCATACGAAACGAGGTGCCTATGAAGTTCAACGTATCCCAGATCAAACCCGGCATCTACCATATCAAAGAAGCGGCCGTCCACTTCGATTTAATCGTCGGGGAAAAGAAAGCCTTGCTTTGGGATACCGGTTATGGCATCGAAGAACTGATGCCTTTGATCCGCAGTTTGACGGATAAGGAACTGATCGTTTGTAACTCCCACGGTCACATCGACCATGTGGGAGGCAACTATGCATTCGAGAAGGTGTTGATCCCTTTGGGCGCCGTCGCGGAAGCGGTGATGATGACCTCGCATGCCTTGCGTAGCCTTGGGGTGAAGCGGATCCTTGACGGCGGCGACGTGCCGCACCACGACTATTCCAAAGTCATCTATGAAGACCTCAACGAATCGATGGTGTTTGATTTGGGTGGGAAAACCGCACTGTTTATATCCATCCCCGGGCATACTCGCCATGATTTGGCGCTTTGGATCGAAGAAGACCGCTGTTTGTTTACGGCGGATGCCTTGAACTATGTCATGTGGCTGTATTTCAGCGACGGGATGAAACAATCCACGGTCGTTTCATCACTAACAAAACTGGTTGAGTTGGGACCTGAATTCATCCTTGCCTCACACCGCCATTCCCCCTTGGATGCACAGTTTCTCACGCTGATGCGAGACAAGATCAAGACGCTTCGAAGAGCCGATTTCAACTCCGCCCATCTGGATGCATTCACCTTGCGTCGCGACGATTTGGTAGAGTATCATACAACCATTCAACACAAACGTGTCAGCATCGTGTTCCGCGATGACGCGTTCGATTTGGAAGATAAGGAGGGGCGATGAAAACAAGTGTCCCGATGACGTCGGAAGAGCCGACCATCCAAAACAGTGAAAAAATAAGTTTAGGCGAACCTCGCCTGATTTTCTCCAACGAATCCGAGAGGGTCTATGCCTTCGATAAACCGGAGTCGCATTATGTCAGGATTCTTTTAAGCGAGAGCGGGGAAGTCGTGGAATGTGCATGCACCTGCCCCCATCGTAACTGCGAACATCGTAAAGCCGCTTTGCTTGCGATGCGTACCGAACCGGAAGAAATGGAAGAAGTCGAAGAAGAAGAGTTCGATGAAGAAGCGGTCGGCCGTTTGCTTGAGCGGATGCAGATGCTGGACACGGGGCAGTTGCTGACGGTGATGTTCGATGCCTTGGCCCAACACCCCGAATGGGTCGAGTATCTTCAGGATGTACTCCCGCCGATCAATGAAGATGAGGAAGAAGAACCTTTGTTTAGCTAAGGTTCTTTTCTTTACCGATTATCCACCGTTTGAAAGAGTTGGCACTTGTTCACTTGAAAGGGAAGTGTTATCCTAAAAGCAAGCGAAACAGGATGTTTCACGAGGTCGAATCATGAAAGAAGAGGTTCTAGGCATCATTCAGGAAACCTTACAAGAAGCGGGGTTGGTCGTGAAACGCGCGGAGAACGCGGATCTGCAGGCCGATGCCGAGTTTTTGGATGCTTCCGTCTCTTCATTGAAAAAACCGGTCGTGTATCATGCGCTGATCAGTGCCGACGTTCGCGACCAAGTGATCTATCTCTACGAAACCTTGGACGGGGTGAACGGGGAGTTCGCCGCGAAGAAACTGAAACGCATCGTCAGTAAACCTTTCGGGAAAACGGAAGTCGTCCGCTTGAACGTCGGGTCGATCGTGAAGTCGCTGCGGAGTGCCGTAAATGACCCGTGGAAAGTCCGCCTTGTCAATTCGGTACAGAAAGTCGAGTTCGCCAAAGGTGGTTTCGACTTTACCCCCGTGGCAGAACCGGTTGTCGTTCCGGATGCAATCATCGAAAACATCGCCGAACCTGAGATTCCGTCTTTCAACGCTTGGAGCGAATCCGCAAAAGAAACAAGCGTGGAAGAACGATTCGAAGAACCGATCCGACCCAACACAGAGAAGACGGAAATCAATCTTTTCTATCTCGCATGGATCGTCATCTTCGTCATCACGGGCATGGTATTGAATACCTCCCCCTTGGGCTACGTCATCGGTTTCATCGTCTGGGTCGTCTTTCTCTACCTTAACCGGAAATATAACGAAAACCTGGGTTTGCGCATCGGGCTCTGGCTTGCTTGCGGCGGATTGATGCTGATCATCGCTTATCTCGCCATCATGACACAGGAGACACCATGAACCTACGTGAATCACTGCAGCAACTGATTACCGACTTCCAGTTTAGCATTAAACCCCATGACTTCGCCGACCTGGCCTTCGATGCCAACTTTTACACAAAGAGCATTTTCTTCGGTGTGAAACGGATCAAGTATCAAGCCTTGATCGGAATCGATGAAGAAAACAAGACGGTGTACTTATTTGAGAAAACGGAAGAGTTCGGACTGAAATATTCTTCCTGCTGCACGCCCAACGAAAACTTCGTCAGTGAAAGCACGATGAAGCAGATCGTATATTTCAAGCGACCCGACCAGAGTGAAATCAAGATGGATGTGGCTTCCATCCGAAAGACGATCGATGCCGAGGTGAAAAAGCAGGGATACAAGTTAGTCGGCGTACTGAATCCCAAGAAAATCCTTGAACTCAAGCAAAAATAAAATGTGCGACGGATCGCACATTTTCTATAGGATATGGGTGAACAAGATACGGGTTCCGATCAGGATCAGGACGATCCCGCCCATGATTTCCGCTTTGTTATCAAGCAATACGGCGAATTTCTTGCCGATCATCACACCGAGTGCGGATAAAGAGAAGGTGACCGCGGCGATCAGGAGCGAAGATTCGAGAATGTTGACCGAGAGGAAGGCGAAGCTTACCCCGACGGCCAAGGCGTCGATCGACGTGGCGATCGAGAAGTAACACAAGTGAAGCCAATCCTTTTCCTGATGGACATCGCAGCTCAGGTCTTTGGGTTGCATCCCTTCATAAAACATCTTTCCTCCGATGATCCCCAAGAGGATGAAGGCGACCCAATGGTCGAACGAATTGATCGAGGCACTAAAGGAAGATCCAAGCATATAACCCAACCAGGTCATGAATCCCTGGAAGAACCCGAAGAACAGACCGACCCGTACGGCATAGCGGATCCGGCTTTGGGAAGCACAGAGTCCGTTGACCAGGGCGACGGCGAAGGCATCCATCGACAACCCGACGGCGATGAAAAACAGTGTGTAGGTCTCCATGGCTTCTCCTTGATTCATAAGAATACTTACCATTCTACAAAGCCATGACGATAAAGTCAACCCGGGCGATACGCTTGGGCGAAATAAGTTGAGAAGCGCGGACAACCTATGTAAAATAGAGATGAAATGAGGATATGAAAATGGGACTCTATAAAATCAAACCGGTATTCAAGGAAATGATATGGGGCGGGTCACGCCTGAATGAGAAATTCGGATTCGAGATCCCTTCCAAGACGACTGGGGAAGCCTGGGTCGTCAGCGCCCATCCGGACGGGGACGGGATCTTATTGAATGGTGAATTCGAAGGGCGACGACTCTCCGACGTCTATCGCGAGCACCGCGGATTGTTCGGGAAAGGGGAGAACACGAAGTTCCCATTGATGGTGAAAATCATCGATGCGAACCAGGATTTAAGCGTCCAAGTGCATCCGGATGATGAATACGGGCAGAAATTCGAGAATTCCTATGGAAAAACGGAAGCCTGGTATGTGTTGGACTGTGAAAAAGACACCCGTATGATCATCGGTCACACCGCAAGCGAAACGCAGGAACTTTTGAATGCGATTCAAACCGGAACGCTGGAAAAGTACCTGAATTCATTCAAAATCAACCCCGGCGACTTCTACTATATCCCCGCACGAACCCTCCACGCGATCTGCGCCGGAAGCTTGGTCTACGAAGTGCAACAAAATTCAAACGTGACCTATCGCGTGTATGACTATAACCGGAAAGATGCGCATGGGAAGACCCGCGACCTCCATATCCGACAAGCGTTGGAAGTCACGCAAGTCCCGCATCGCAGCGTCGCCCCCCGCCCCTTGACCGTCACAAGCCAAGGGATGAGCGTCACGACCTATCTCGACGAGGATTATTTCGCCTTGTCGAAAGTCGTGGTCCAGGGTGGCGGAAGCTATCTGTTGCGCGGGGAATTCAGTCTGATCGGCGTTTTGGAAGGGGAAGCGAAAATCAACGGGATCCCGTTCAAGCTCGGGGACCATGCAATCACGACCCATGATGAAAAGATGCTTGAAATCGTCGGTGATTGCGTCGTGATGGTCAGCATCCCCCGCGAGGTTCTTCTATGAAATTGTGCGGCATCGAAGCGGGAGGAACGAAGTTCGTTCTCGGGATCGGCGATGAGAACGGAAACATCTTGATTCGTGAAAGCATTCCGACCCTAGACCCTGAAACGACCCTGGAGGCCGTTTCCCAATTCATTTTGAAACATCAACCCGATGCGGTGGGGATCGCCTCGTTCGGGCCGGTCGATTTGGATAAAAACAGTCCGACTTATGGAGAGATCACGTCCACGCCGAAACCGAAATGGGCGAACACCCCGATCTTGCGCTACTTATCGTCGCAATATGATGTCCCCTATGGTTTCGACACGGATGTCAACGCCGCCGCGGTCGGTGAGTCGTTGTGGGGGAACGGAAGAGGTGTGAATTCATTGCTTTACCTTACGATCGGTACGGGGATCGGCGGTGGGTTGGTGATCAACGGACAAACCGTCCATGGTCTGCTTCATCCCGAAATGGGGCATATCCTGCTTCAATCCTATCCCGGCGAAACGTTTTCAGGGGTTTGTCCCTTCCATAAAGGTTGTTTTGAAGGATTGGCCAGCGGTCCCGCGATCGAGCGTCGTTGGGGGACCCCGGCGGCCAGCCTCAGTTTCGATCATCCGGCATGGGACCTTCAAGCCTTCTACATCGGACAAGCCTTAATGTCCTATATCCTGACAGTATCGCCTGAACGGATCATTCTGGGGGGTGGCGTCATGCATCAGGAACAACTCTTCCCGAAAATACGGGGACGGGTCAAAACCTTACTCAACGGTTACCTTCAGCATCCTTCGATCCTAAAACAACGGGATAACTATATCATGGCTCCCGGGTTAGGGGATGACGCAGGGCTCTGCGGAGCCCTCGCCTTGGCGAAGAGGGCGCTTGAACAATGAATGTCTACGATTTCGATCTTTTGATCCCTTGCATGATGTTTTTCATCGGATTGTGGATGCATCGCTTTCCTCCCAAGACCATCAACGGGATCATGGGGTATCGTACCCGTCGATCGATGGCGAACCAGAAAAACTGGGACTACGCCAACACGACCGCCGGCAAGATCTGGATGATCGAAGCACTGTTTCTTCTTCCATTGATCTTCTTCTCCAAAGGTTTAGGTTGGAGCGATCCGGATACGGTCTTGCTTGCGAACACGTTTGGAAGCTTCCCGTTTCTGTTCTATCCGGTTTTCTATGTCGAACGAAGATTAAAGAAGGGAATTTAGAAAAACCACGGAGTCCAAGTCGGATTCCGTGGTTTTTGTCTTTTTTTAGAGTAGGTAATGGTTCGATGCATCCGCGATTTCCATTGTACGGATCGTATACGTCTTGTATCCTTCCTTGATGAACGGATCGCTTTGCGCGATCTTGTGCGCCTCATCCATCGATCCGGCTCTGAACACTACCATCCCTCCGGGTTCAT
>JBGSTC010000018.1:0-28927 GCA_041736705.1 Erysipelotrichaceae bacterium | reverse complement strand
CGCGGGATCGAGACCTTCACCTATCTGGTGGAGGGTTTGATCGAACACGGGGATAGTCTAGGTAACAAGGGCTTGATTAAAAGCGGGGATGCGCAATGGATGACCGCCGGGTCGGGGATCATCCATCAGGAGATGCCCAAGGCCAGCGATCGCATGTTGGGGCTGCAGCTCTGGGTGAATCTGCCGAAAAAAGAGAAAATGTGCACTCCCGTCTATCGTGATTTGACAACGGAAAACATGATCGAAATCGACCATGAGGGAATCCAGGTCCGTTTGATCGCCGGGGAATATGCGGGCAGGAAAGTCAACGTTGACCAAGCCAAGGTCGACGTCCGTCTGATGGATCTTCAGATGGATGAGGGGACCACGCTTACGATCGATCTGGAGAAAGACCACACGCTTTTCCTTTATGTTTATTATGGTCGCCTTCAAATCGAAGAAACCGATGTCCAACAACGCTGTGCCGTGTTGTTTGGGGAAGGGGATCAAGTCACGATCCACTCCCTGGATGCCAGCCGGTTCATGTGGTTTCAGGGCAAGAAACTGAAAGAACCCATCGCATGGGGTGGCCCGATCGTCATGAATACACGGGAAGAACTAGATCTGGCGTTCACCCAACTCAATCAAGGGACATTCCTGAAGAAATAATGGGATGTTGACAACTGTTGGGGGAAAATGGTATAAATTGAGAAACTTATCCGTCATTCTTGATGGAAAGAAAAGCGAACAGGTGGTTGCCAAGGCAATGCACCGGGCCTTAAGGCAGCGGAGTGATTCAACACATCTGCGGGACGATATTGATCCCCGGATGTGTTTTTTAACAGAGGGGAAGACCTGGGAGGAACCATGGAGTCAACGTACAAAAACATTCAGCGCGTTTTATGGATCATCCTCATCGCGAACTTGGCCGTCGCACTGGCCAAGATTTTCGTGGGGGTGACGATCGATTCGGCATCGGTATTGGCGGACGGCTTTCATTCGGTCACCGACGGTTCGGGCAACATCGTCGGCTTAGTCGGCATCGCCCTTGCCAGTCGCCCACAAGATGACGACCATCCTTACGGTCATGCGAAATTCGAGACCTTGGCTAGTTTAGTGATTGTCGGGATGCTTGTCTTTCTAAGCATCCAGATCGCTTCGGAAGCCTACGGGAAATTCATGAACCCCGTCGTACCCCGCATCGAAACTTCGACCTTCATCGTCATGGCGTTGACCTTCGTGATCAACGTGTTCGTGACGACCTATGAACACAAACAAGGGAAGAAACTCCACTCCTCGATCTTGATCAGTGATGCGTTGCATACCCGCAGCGACTTGTTTGTCACCTTGGGTGTCATCGCATCCTTGGTTGCGGTCAAGTTGGGCATGCCAGTCTGGATCGACCCGTTGGTTTCGTTGGTCGTCGCCGGGTTCATCCTACGTGCCGCCTACGATATTTTCAAGATGGCGAGTGCGATCTTGTTGGACTCGAAAGCCGCCGACGAAAAGGAAATCAGGGAGTCGTTGAGCGTGATCCCGGAAATCAAGGGGCTCCATCACATCCGATCGCGCGGGACCGAACAAAACCTGTTCATCGACATGCATGTGTTGGCGGATAAAGAGATGCTTCTGATGAGTGTCCACGAGTTGGCGCATCGGATCGAGCAGAACCTGCAAGCCCATTATCATCCCTCGAAAGTCCAAGTCATCACGCACATGGAACCTTTCGTCGAGAACTATAAGAAAAAGTGATGCAAGCGCATCACCGATAGCCTTCAAATAATTTTGATTTCGAACCGAGCAAGACTCTGAGTATATCGTGAGGAAACTGAAATGAAACGATACCGCATCACGCTCCTCTGCAACGACATCGAGACCTATCATTCCGACCCAGAACCGTTTTCCATGTGCGTCGATTTCTATCGAACCATCGTACGCGCTTATGAAAGCGCAGGGTATCGTAGGATGGATATGAAACAGAGGGGGGACGAGGTTTCGGTACTCTTGGTTACGGGCGATCAACGGCGGGTCGTTTCATTGAGTGAAGACGAATAAAATCACTGAACCTGTCCATAAACTGGGACAAGAAGAGGGTTAACCGGAGTGTTGGGTTCGATGAGCGATGGATATTATTGTTATTTTCATAGAGCATGTCTACACTGAAAGTAAGATCGGTACCGGATGGGGATCGACGAACGATTTCCCGCCTCGCTGAGCGAGTAACGACGGGAAAGAGGGGGAGACATGCTTGAGTTCCTGATGTTGTTGTCGTATCGGAATCGAAAATGGTTGTGGTTGTTTCCTTTTGCCTTCTGTTGGGACTTAATGGCATTGATCCTGAAAGACTCCCAACGTCCCAAGCGTCGTTTTTGAACTTACGTCGACGAAGTGAATGAAGATGGACTCGTTTGCCGATTGAACCAACACCTGTCAGTGATGACGGGTGTTTTATATGTAGAACATCATCGCTTCGCGTTTATGTCTGGAGGTTTCGACGAGCGATTCCAATGTGATCGATCTGAGGGTCTGGTCGAGAGAACTTTGCATGGGGTGAAAGACATGGTCGATCAGAGTATGTTGCAGGTCGGTGTTTGATCCGATTGAGGATTCTTGTTCAAACAAGGCGGGTTCAAGAACACCGAGGATTTCGAAGAGCGTGGTTTTCAGCTCACGGATACGATATCCGCCCTGGGATCCTTTGGTCGATTGAACCAGATTCCCGTTTTTCAGAAGGGACAGGACTTGTTCCAGGTAGAGTTTGGACAAGCCCAGGTCTTGGCTTAGTTTGGAAATCGGAACCCATTGCGACGGTTCTTCCCCCAATTTCACCATGACGGCGAGTCCGTATCTTCCTTTGGTCGAGATTCGCATGTTTCCTCCTTGCCTCCTGATTGACAGGCGGGATAAAATCCGTCATAATTATAACATACAAAACATAGTTGTATACTATGATAGGAGGAAAGATGAGTAAAATCTATACGAGCGTCACCGAAATGGTTGGCAATACACCGCTGTTGGAGGTTGGGAATCTCGCGAGAAAATATGATCTGAAGGCGCGTGTTCTGGTGAAACTGGAATCCAAGAATCCGGGGGGATCGGTGAAGTGCCGCATCGCCAAAAACATGATCGAAACCGCCGAGCTGGAAGGCAAGTTGAAGGAAGGTTCGGTCATCATCGAACCGACCAGCGGGAACACCGGGATCGGCTTGGCGTTCATCGCCGCCGCGAAAGGGTATCGGATCATCTTGACCATGCCCGAGACCATGTCCATCGAACGTCGCAAATTGTTGGCGGCGTACGGGGCTGAACTCGTGTTGACCGAAGGGCCGAAGGGAATGAAGGGCGCCATCGCCAAGGCGGAAGAACTGGTAAGAGAAACACCGGATTCGTTCATGCCGTCGCAGTTCGACAATCCGGCCAATCCGCAAATCCACTTCTTGACCACGGGTCCTGAAATCTACAACGACACCGACGGCAAGGTCGACATCTTCGTCGCCGGAATCGGGACGGGCGGAACCATCACCGGCGTGGGCGAATATTTGAAATCGAAGGATAAAAATGTTAAAATTGTGGCAGTGGAACCCAAAGATTCACCGATGTTGAGCGAAGGGAAAGCCGGACCCCATAAGATCCAAGGCATCGGGGCGGGATTCGTCCCCTCGATCCTGAATACATCCATCTACGATGAAATCGTAACCGTGGAAACCGAAGAAGCGTTCGCCGCTTCGCGCGACTTGGCGCGGACGGAGGGTGTCTTGGCCGGGATTTCCTCGGGGGCGGCTTTGCATGTCGCGCTGAATCTGGCACGCCGTGATGAAAACGCAGGCAAGACGATCGTCGTCCTGCTCCCCGATAGCGGGGAACGCTATCTCTCGACCGCGCTCTTTGGGACCAACGACTAACGAAAAGAGGATTCCCTATGAACCCTAACCGAAAACGGATCTTGGAAATCACGACGACCGGCCTCTTCATGGCCATCATCATCGTGATGACGTTCATCCCCAACCTAGGCTATATCCAAATCAACGTCCTATCGATCACGACCTTGCATATCCCGGTCATCGTCGGTTCCGTGCTTTTAGGTCCGGTCGGAGGATTGATCCTCGGCGCGACCTGGGGGATCACCAACTGGATCAACGCCCTGCAATATCCGATCGAAGGCGTCATCTTCATGAACCCTTTGATTTCGGTCGTTCCGCGCATCATCGTCGGTCTGGTCGTCGGGTTCGGTTCGGTCTGGCCTGTTCTGAAATCGGATTCCAAGAATAAAATCGCGCGATTCTTCGCGAACACGCATGTACGCGACGTCACCTTGGCGATCGTGGGTACGATGACCAACACGGTCCTTGTCCTCTCCGCCATCGGCTTGTTTGCATCGACGATCGCTTGGCCGTTTAGCCAAACCTTCACGGTGATCGTACAGGTCGTCCTCAGTTTGAACGGTTCGGTCGAACTGATTTCGGCCATCGTCATCGTTCCGATCGTACTGGCCGCGTTGCGGCGTATCCGTAAATAGCTCTTTGACATCCTTCGGGATGTTTTTTTATGGGCATCTGAATTTGAGAATGTTTCTCATTATGATAGACTTAAATCATCTTAGGAGGATACAACATGAAATACACCTTACCTGAACTCCCATATGCCGTCGATGCGCTTGAACCGCATATCGATGCGTTAACAATGACGATTCATCACACCAAACACCATCAAGCCTACATCGACAACCTCAACGCCGCGCTTCTCAAACATCCGGAACTCGAAAGTGTTCCGCTGGATATCTTGCTTGGGAACTTGGAAAAAGTACCCGAAGATATCCGCAACGTCGTCCGTAACCATGGCGGAGGCACCTTCAACCACAGTTTGTTCTGGAAGATCCTCGCCCCTGCGAGCGGCCAGTTGCCCGAAGGTGTTCTGCTTGAAGCGATCAAGCGCGACTTCGGTAGCCTGGATGCCTTGAAAGAAAGTTTCAACACAGCCGCCAAATCCCGCTTCGGAAGCGGTTGGGCATGGTTGGTCGTCACCCCGGAAAAGACCTTGAAAGTCACTTCCACCCCGAATCAGGATGTTCCCTTCAATGAAGGCAAACCGATCTTAGGATTGGATGTCTGGGAACATGCCTACTACCTTCATTACCAAAACCGTCGTCCGGACTACGTCAGCGCATTCTGGAACATCGTGAATTGGACTGAAGTCGCAAACAACTTCCAGGATTCCCTCTAATCCTTTTGAACCCCTTTCCTTTTGCCCGGTGGCGACCGGGCTTTTTTATTTGCGTCGCATTTCACAAGACGTGATATAATAAGTGCGAAAAACGGAGAGACTTATGAAACGAAACACGACCCAACCGGTATATGCGCAAATCGCCTTGGACATCGCAGCCAGGATCGCCCGTGAAGACCTTAAAGAAAACACGCGGATTTCAGGCCGTTCGTTGATGTCGAGCGAATACGGGGTGTCGCCTGAAACGATCCGTCGATCCCTGGGGCTTCTTGAAGAGACGGGCATCGTCGAAGTCCGCCACAACAGCGGAGCGATCATCAAATCCAAGCAGCAAGCCTTGCTTTATCTTGAACGCTTCAGCGGGAAGAACGATATCCACCAGTTGAAACACGACTTGAAACTCCTGATGGTCGAACGACAGAAGCTCGATGATAAAATCGTCAATCTGGTGTCGCAGATCGCCGACCGGAGCCAGAAATACAGCCATTCCGATCCGTTGATGAAGTTCGAGATCCCGATTCCCGCAGGTTCGCACATCATCGGGCAATCGATCGGCGAGTCCATGTTCTGGCAGCACACGCAGGCGACGATCATCGCCTTGATCCGCGACGGGAAAATGATGCTTTCACCGGGGGCCACCGCGGTCTTCCAAGCGAAGGATACGGTCATCGTCGTCGGGGACATCCAATTGGCGGACAACGTCAAAGAATTCGTGAAAATGAAAAAATAGTCCTTCGGGGCTATTTCATATTGAGGTAACCATGGAACTATTAGCGCCTTCGGGCAGTAAAGAAGCATTGATCGCCGCCGTCCAAAGCGGGGCGGATGCGGTCTATCTTGGCGGGAAGATGTACGGGGCGCGTGCCAACGCCGCCAATTTCAGTATGGAAGAACTGGCCTGGGTCATGGCGTATTGCCGGAAATACGGGGTAAGGGTCTATGTGACCGTCAACACCCTGATTTTCGATGATGAATTCGATGAACTGTTCGCCTATGTCGACCAGTTGGTCGACCTGCATGTGGATGCATTGATCCTGCAGGATACGGGGGTCGCCGTCGCCTTGAGACAGCGCTATCCCGATCTTCCTCTGCATGCGTCGACCCAGATGCACCTGCACAACGTAAAACAAGTCGAATGGGCGAAGACGCTAGGTTTCACCCGCGTCGTTGCGGCGCGTGAAACCCCGCTTCACATCGTCGAAGCGATGGTCAAGACCGGGATGGAAATCGAAACCTTCGTCCACGGGGCGCTCTGCGTGAGTTATTCCGGCCAATGCCTGATGAGCAACGTGATCGGGGGAAGAAGCGGGAACCGGGGCGAATGCGCCCAGCCTTGCCGCTTGCCGTATACCTTGGTCGAAGAGAAACAAGGGAAATACATCGACATCCCGACGGACGGGGATTTCCTGATCTCGCCCAAAGACTTGAACGTTCTTGAACACATCGAAGAACTCAGGGAAGCGGGAGTCACCAGTTTGAAGGTCGAAGGACGGATGAAACGTCCCGAATATGTCGCCCAAGTCGTTTCGTCCTATCGGAAACAACTCGACCACGCCTTATCGAAGAACGAGCTGAAAGAAGAAGACAAGGCGATGGCGCAACTGTTTTCGCGTGGATTCACCCCGGGGTTTCTTTTCGGGGCACTGCCGAAAGACGTGTTGAACCCCAAGACCAACAGTCACGTCGGACTCTTGATCGGGGAAGTCACGGGGTCGGATGAGAAATACATCCATCTCAATCTGAGGGAGACGCTGCGCCAAGGGGACGGGATCCGCTTGGTGAAGGGGGATTTCGAGGAAGGGTTCACCGTGAACTTCCTCTACCAGGAAACACGTCTGGTCAACCAAGCGAAGGGGAAAGCAGCCCTCAAACGCCATGTGGATGTCCCGACGGGGGCATCGATCTATAAAACAACCGATATTCTCCAGATGGATGAACTCAATCGTCAGATCAACGAAAACAATCGACGGGTCCCCGTCGATCTCAGACTTCGTTTCGAAGTGGGGAAACCGGCGGTGATGGAATGCATCAGCGACGGGGTTTCACTGACGATGTCGAGCGACGACCTTGTCCAGGCGGCGAAGAATGCGCCGATGGGCGAGGAACAACTCGCCAAAGTCTGCCTGAAGGTACAGGACACGATCTTCACCGTCAACAAGCTCGACTTCGAAATCATCGGACAAGGGTTCATGCCGGTGGCGCAGCTGAATGCGCTGCGCAGGAAGTGTCTGGAGGCATTGGAATCAAAGCGTTCGATTCATTTCACGCCTTATCAAAAAGCGAAGGAAGAATTCACTCCGAATCCAAACAGGTCACGAAATATCGTGACCGTCTGTGTCAAAACCCAAGCCCAGAAAGACATCGCCCTCCGCTACGGGGCAAGGGTGTACACCGAGAATCGCGATCTGTTGGATGAGAACACGGGGTTCATCCCTCCGCGTGCCGATCATGAAGGCAAACAATACGAAGGAAGTGTCATGTTGCCCTATTACATCGACCAAGAGACAGAGCGCAGCGGGGATTTCGGACTCAACGTGTCCAATGCCCGCAGCGCCAAATACTACCTTGACCAAGGGCTATCCACCGTCCTGGCTTCGGTCGAACTGCCCTTGCATCGCATCGTTGACATGGCGATTAAGATGCAGGAAGACTATGGCAGCAGCGACGGGTTGGAAGTCCTGCTTTACGGGAAGAGGGAGTTGATGGTCATGCGATCCTGCCCGATCAGCGCCCTCTATAACACGATCCCTTTAAAGTGTTCGCTTTGCCACCAACGGAATTTCTATCTGAAAGACCGCAAAGGGGCGCGTTATCGCATGGAAGGGGATGAAACCTGTGCGATGCGGGTGTACGAATCGCAAGCATTCGATCGTCTGGACGAGATCCCCTACCTGAAAGAAAACGGCATCACCAACGTCCGCGTCAATCTCGACCAGGAAGGCATCCCGTTAATGGAGAAAATCCTGCATCGGATTTTCTCGGAATTAACCTAATGTTCACAAAAATCCCCTGTCACGGGGATTTTTTACAATTAAAGAGTGATATAATAAATTCAAACTAAAGGGGTATATTATGAAACTCACTAAAGCTGAACGCAGTTGGGTTCTCTATGACGTTGCGAACTCCGCCTTCATCCTCATCATCACCGCGACCATTCCGATTTATTTCCGTGGCCTTGCGGAAGCGCAGGGTGTGACGAGCCAGCAAGTCACTTCGTATTGGGGTTATGCGACTTCGATTTCCGTTCTTGCGTTGGCATTGATCGCTCCGATCCTGGGTGCGATCGCAGACTATAAAGGCATGAAGAAACGGCTCTTCGTCGCTTCGCTGACGGTCGGCATTCTTGGCGGATTGACCTTCACCGCCATCAACCAATGGTTGGCCTTCCTGATCCTCTTCATCATCGCCCGCTTAGGGTATTCCGCATGCAACGTCTTCTACGACTCGATGCTTGTGGATGTCAGCTCGGATGAAAGAATGGATATGATTTCATCGTTCGGCTATGCGTTTGGCTACATCGGTTCGACCATCCCCTTCATCGTCGGGATCGTCTTGATCCTCAATGCGGAAACCATCGGAATCTCCACCGTGCTGGCGACCCAGATCTCGTTCTTGATTACCTTCCTTTGGTGGGCACTGTTGTCCTTACCGATGCTGAAGAACGTCAACCAGAAGTTCTACCTTGAACCCAGACCGCACATCGTGTCCGAATCGTTCAAGCGGATCTTCATCACTTTGAAGAAAATCCGTGCGAACAAACGGATGCTGTATTATATCATCGCCTACTTCTGCTACATCGACGGCGTCTATACCATCATTTCGATGGCGACGACCTATGGCGGGGAAGTCGGCATCGGACAGACCGAAATGATCCTGGCGCTCTTGCTGACGCAGTTCGTCGCGTTCCCGTTTGCGATCCTCGCCGGGATGTTGGCGAAGAAATTCGGCGCCATCAAGTTGATCAAAGTCTACATCCTCATCTACATGTTCGCCTGCGTCTTCGGCTACCAACTCGACCAGGCATGGGAATTCTGGTTCTTGGCCATCGTCATCGGTTTGGCGCAAGGCGGGATCCAATCCTTGTCGCGCTCATACTACGGCAAGCTTGTTCCGAAGGAAGAATCCAGCGAATATTTCGGTTTCTTCGACATCTTCGGTAAATTCGCGGACTTCCTTGGACCGATCATCCTGGCGCTAGCCGCCCAGTTCCTCAATTCGTCGAAATACGGCGTCTTGTTCTTGATTGTCCTCTTCATCATCGGGTATTACTTCATCCATAAAGTCGATAAGCTTGAACGGGCTGAATCGAAATAGTCTCTTCTTTAAACTCAACATGAAAACGACATCCGCTAAGCACGGATGTCGTTTTTTCTAGAGTTTCGTATCGTCGATGCTTTCCAGCCAGGCGTCGATTTCCTTGACCACGGACTTGACGCAACCGTCGTCGAAGGGGGAAATCAGATGGGCTTCCTTCACCAAGCCGACGAAGGATTTCGTTCCGCCCAAGGAACACAGGTGCAGATAATCCTTCCATGTCTCGGGATCGTTGACCTGGGTCCGCTTCCAGAACTGTAGCGCACAGATCTGGGCGAGTGTATAGTCGATGTAGTAGAAGGGGCTGGAGAAGATGTGACCTTGCTGGAACCAATAGGCGCCGTTGTCCAGGAAGTCGTTGCCTTCATAGTTCTGATGCGGCAAATACATCTTTTCAAGACGACGCCAGGTTTCTTTGCGCTCCTGGGGCGTCATCTGCGGTTTCGCGTAGACTTCATGTTGGAAATGGTCGACCAGCACGCCGTAGGGCAAAAACTTGATCGCGTCGCCAAGATGGCTGAATTTGTACTTCTGTTGGGCTTCTCCGAAGAATTTCCCCATCCACGGCCAGGCGAGGAACTCCATGCTCATCGAATGGATTTCGCAGGATTCCAGGGTCGGCCACATGCACTCGGGAACATCGATCCAACGGCTCTGATAGACCTGAAACGCATGACCCGCTTCATGGGTCAAAACATCCACGTCGCCGGCCGTCCCGTTGAAGTTGGAGAAAATGAAGGGGGATTGGTATTCCGGGATGAAGGTGCAGTACCCTCCGCCTTCCTTACCCGTCTTCGCCACGAGATCCAAGAGATCGCGCGAGGTCATGAAATCGATGAATTCACCGGTTTCTTTGGATAATTCATGGTACATTTCGACACCGGCCTGAACGATTTCTTCCGGCGTCCCGATCGGAGTCGCGTTGCCGTCATAGAACTCGAACTTGGTATCGAAATAACTTAGTTTATCGACGCCTAATCGTTTTGCCTGACGGGCATAGAGTTTATCGGCGACCGGAACGATCTCTTCCAAGATTTGTCGACGGTAATTGGCGACCATTTTGGCATCGTAATCCAAGCGCTGCATGCGGATGTAGCCCAGTTCGATGAAGTCGCCGTAGCCTAGTTTCTTGGCGATGCGTGTCCGCAATTGGACAAGCTTGTCGTAGATTTCATCGATTTCGGCTTCATGGGCTTTGAGGAAGCCCGTTTTCGCATCGATGGCGCGACGACGCATGTCGCGGTCGACATTCAGCGTGAACGGTGTCAATTGCGAAAGGGTGTAGGTTTTCCCGTCGAACTCGATCTGCGCGGAAGCCAAAAGCTTCCCGTACGCCGAAGAGAGCTTGTTTTCTTCCTGCATTTCCTCGATGACCGCCGGGTCGAAGGACTTCAAGGCATAGTCCGCGATCTTGAAGAAAGGCTCGGGGAGGGACGCTTTCAATTGATCCAGATAGGGGGACTTCAATAACGCCTTGTAGAAGTCGACCGTCAATTCTTCATAGAAAGGATTTTGATTGTCCCAGTATTCGTTCTCCGCTTCATAGAACGCATCTTTCGTATCGATCGAATGGCGGATGCTGGAAAGGGTGCTCATGGTCGAAACATGGTTGCGCACCTTGTTGATTTCTTTGATCAGCAGGATCTGCTGATCCGCGCTTTGTGCGTTGGATAATTCTTGGGTCAGCGATTTGAGCGTCGTCGAGATCCGATCGAAATCGGGACGCTGGTAGACATAGTCTTGAAATTTCATGTACTTTACCTCTGTAACCATTGTACACAATGTGGAAGGAAAACAAAAGCGTACAAACCCGTACTTTATGCACAAGGTATGATACAATGAATGCGCCCACAGGAGGATCCCCAACCCATGAAAATCGTGACGGATACCGGATGTCTGATTCCGGTCGAAGAAGCCAAGAAGCATCAGATTACGCTTATCCCCCTACAAATCGCCGTCGGTGAAAAGAATTTCCGCGACTATCTTGAAATCGGATCCGAGGATTTCGTCGAGTTGATCAGAAACAAGGCGGCGTATTCGTCGCAACCCGCCGTCGGAGAAGTCATGGAAGCGTTTGAATCCTTGGAAGAAACCTTGCATATCGCCATGGCCAAAGGACTGAGCGCCGCCTACGACGCGGCCAGTTCGGTCGTGAAAAGCATGGAGACGCATCATGTCACGGTCTTCAATACGACCACGCTTGCCGGTCCCCAGCAATACCTGGTCTATCTCGCCGCGAAACTGCGCGACGGGCAGAAATCCGTCAAGGAAATCGTCGAACGCATGAGCGGATGTCTGCGCGAATGCGATTCGTTCTTGATGCCGGTCGATTTCGACTTCTTGAAACGCGGGGGAAGATTGACCCCCATGGCGGCCGCCATGAGCGGTTTCTTGAAGATGAAACCGGTCTTGACCCAATCGCAGAATCGTGAACGCTTGGAGAAGTTCACGGTCGCCAGGACATGGAGCGGTTCGATCGGATCGGTCATCGATGAAATGGTGAAGCGCGGGGTTTCCGCGAAACACAAGATCTACATCTCGCATGCCCTCAACATGGATGCGGCGAAGCAGGCGTTCGACGCGGTGGTCGCGAAGATCCAGGATGCGGACATCGAAATCCTGAAACTGACCCCGGCGATGATCACCCAGGGCGGTCCGGGTTGCCTAGCGATCCAATACATTCTAAAAGACGAAGCGTAAGCTTCGTTTTCATTTCACTTCGCCGGGACATATGGAATATGATAAAATAGAAACAACAAATCGGGGTGATGTTATGAAACTTACCGCGTTGGTCGACCGCGAAGGAATGCGTTCCGTCAAAAGCAACAGTTCGTCCAAAAGGGAAGGTCAGATCGATCTGAGTCTGGCGGACATGGATTTCATGCCGCCGGTCGAGGTTAAGGAAGCGCTGTACCGGCAGATCACAAACGGGGTGTTGGGCTATTGCGAGGCCGATGACGCACTGAAACGCGTCATCACGCAATGGTATAAACGCCGGTATTTCAGCCAGATCAAATCCGAGGAGCTGATTTTCGGACCCGGGATGAACACCGTCCTAAGCCTTTGCGTCGAAGCGTTTACGAAGGAACAGGATGAAATCATCGTCATGCCTCCGGTCTATGCGCCGTTCATTTTAAGCGCGCTCCATCAGAACCGCAGGGTACGCGAAGTCCCGTTCCTGATCGACCATGGGAACTATGAGGTCGATTTCGTCGGTTTCGAGGAAGCCTGCAAAGTTTCGACGATGTTTTTCCTTTGTTCCCCCCACAACCCCATCACGAAAGTCTTCAGCCATGAAGAATTGCGTCGTTTACTTGAGATCGCGAAGAAATACCATGTCCTGGTGGTCGCGGACGAGATCCACTGCGATTGGTCGTTTGTGCCCTATACCTCGGCTTCGTCGATCGACCCCTTGGTCATCACGCTTCTGAGCGCATCCAAGACCTTCAACCTCCAAAGCATGCAGACGTCGCTGATCTACATCCATGACAAAGAACGATTCGCCGAGTTCACGCAGGCGATGAAGCGGCATATGATCTCTAGCCACAACGGATTGGCCTATGCGGCGTATTTCGCGGCCTATAGCTATGGCGAAGACTGGCTCAACGAAGTCAAGGAAATCGTCAAAGGCAACATCAATTATTTCACGTCCTTCCTGAAGAAGAACGTACCGGATTTCATCGTCTATCCCAATGAAGGGACCTATCTTGTCTGGATGGATGTCAGCCGACGATTCCTAGATGAGAAGAGCGCGATCGAATTCTTCGAGAAGCGCAAGATCGATGTCATCCTGGGCAGTAACTATTTTGCGACCGGGGTTTGGGTTCGGTTGAACCTGGCGACCGGGCGTCAGCAAATCGTGGAAGTCTGTCGTCGTCTCTATGAAAGCGAAGAGGTTCAATGAAAAAAATCATCGTTTTGGTGTTGGTGCTACTAATCTCAGGATGCGGAGTGATCCGCAATCCCTTCGAGAAATTCGAACCGACGTATCAGGTCGCCGCGACCGACTATTTGGGAGCAGGCATCCTCTTCAATAAAATCCGTCCTGAATCGTATATGAAAGAGCGGGAACTCTTCTCCGTGGGTTCGGAAAGCGAACTCGCGCTTTTGGTTGCGAAAAAGCTTGAAGCCGGGATCACGAAAGTCAATTATCGCAGCGATCATCTGCTTTCGCTGCAAAAGACATTCATGTATCTGGAAAGCATCGTCTTCACGCCCTTCACCTTGGCGATGGGCTATACCGAGTACACTCGCTTCGGGAACGCAGTCGACAAAGTCTATTTCGCGGAGGTCCAACACGATTGGGATGCGGATCTGAAATTGAAGGAAGACACGGACGCATTCTTGTCGGGTTTGGTGCTGGATGGCAGGACGAACGCGCAACAGCTACGAAGCATCCACGACACCCTCGTCAAACAAACCAAGTACGACACATCCGTCCTACAACTCAAATTGGAGGAGTATAGAGGGCATCCGTCGTTCGAGGCCTATGGTTTGTTTACAAACAAAACCGCTGTCTGCAGCGGTTACAGTAAGGCATTGATGAGTTTGGCGAGCACCCGGGGCATCCCGACACTGTATATTGCATCCTTGTCGATGGAACATGCCTGGAACCTTGTCTATGACGGAGAAAACTGGCTCTATATCGATGCGACATGGAACGACCCCGTCCCCGATAAGGAAGGAAGGGTCCTGCTGACCTATTTCCTAATGGATAAGACACGTTTCCTGAAAGACGGGAAACACCACTTCGACCTAAGCAGCGACGCCACCTTATCCGAAGAAGAGTACATCGAATTCGCCAAGTATGTTTTCCCTACTACCAAAGACTAAGCGCGATCAGCGTTTGGGCGAAATGATAAAGCAGCAGGTACGCGATATAAACGCGTGCCTTTTTTTTCGGTTTGATGAAGTAGACCATGAATAAGATCGAATCGGAAAGAAAGAAAGCTAATGATGAAGCAAGCCGAAGCAGGGTCACGGGATTGGGTTCGAACGAATAGAGACCAAATGCGAACGAAACCATCGCGACCAACGCGAGATCATAGAGGAGTAATAAGGGAAGGATTTTATTCGGGAGTTCCAGGACGCCTTTTTGGCTAAACGCCCATAAAGTCAAGATCTGAAGGCTAAGGGCGATGACGAAGACCGGGTAATGAAACGAAGTCCAGGGATAGATCGAAAGATAGGCGAACTGGGCAAGCGTGAAGAAAGCGATCCCCAATACGAAATAACGCTTCGATTGATGGCGGAGGGCTAGAAACAGATCACCGAGAAACGAGAGACTTAAGCCAAACAAGATGCCGTATTCGCGTATCGTCGGATCCGCGTAGACAAACGCACCGAGACCCAAAACGACGAAATGCGCGCAAGCCATCAGCTTGAACCAAAGACGGTCCGGGGAGTCGTTCAACGTCGCGAAGATCAAGAGGATTGTGAAAACCAGGGAACTCAAAGGAATGAGGACGATCATGGGAACACCTCCCGTGACTCTATGGTAACAGGTTAAAAAGGTCAATGTAAGTGGTTACAAGACAAAAGACGAAGAAAATCGAAAAAGGAGAAGATTGTCGTATTAAAACACTTGTAATCGATTTCTAAAAGGATAAAATGGAATTAACAGGACAAAGCAAATCATGAAACGGGGTGTTGCCATATGGTACTTCTCTTGATTGTCCCCCAAAATGGAGAACAAAGTAATGGAGGACACTTGTCCTGCGCCCGTTTTCGTAAATTGAATGATTTTTAAGGTGGATTTATCATGTCCATCTTTTTTTATCAGAAAAATCCCGTTTGAACAAACAAAGGAGGAATATGTTATGGATCAAACAAATCAAGTTTTCTTCGAAGCAGCGGCCGCCGGTGATTTCGCCAAGGTCGTGGCAAACCTGCAAAAGGGTGCCGACGTCAATGTTCGCAATGGTGAACAGAGAACGGCGCTGATGCGCAGTGCGAAGCGCGGACACGAGAAAGTCGTCCGCTACCTGTTGGACAACGGGGCCGATGTGAATGCGCGCGACATCAACGGGAAGACCGCTTTGATGGGTGCGGCGAAGAAAGGGCACGAAGCCATCGTCAAAATGATGCTGGAACTGGCGGCCGAAGTGAACGTGCAGGACGCCAAGGGACGCAACGCACTGATGCGTGCGAGTTTCCTGGGTCATGACGATGTCGTCGAATTGTTGCTGAAGTATGGCGCGGATGCCAATGCGGCGGATGAAATGGGTCGTACGGCCTTGATGGAAGCCTGCCTGGCGTTTCGGGTCGAAGTCATCAAGAAACTATTGGCGGCGGGTGCGTTGATCAATGCGCAGGATTCCAACGGATGCACGGCGTTGATGCGTGCGAGTTACTCCGGATATCAGGAACTGGTCACCTACCTCCTGGATCACGGGGCCGATAAGGAAATCACGGATAAAGAAGGTAATAAGGCGATTCATTATGTACGCGAGCACAACTTCACGGATTTGAAACCGTTCTTGAAATAGGAGGAACACGACACAATGCGAGATTATCTGGCACACGAAGTGCGGAATATTTGTTTGCTTGGCCATAGCGGCGGCGGGAAAACATCCGTCGTCGAAGCGATGCTTTATTTCACCAAGGCGACCGACCGGATGGGGAAAACCCTTGAAGGGACCAGCGTCATGGATTACGATGCGGAAGAAATCAAACGCGGGTTGACGGTGTATGCTTCGATCGCGCCTATCGAATGGAAGGGGACGAAGATCAACTTCATCGATACCCCGGGATTCTTGGATTATCAGCAGGAAACCGAAGCGGGTTTGGCCGTCGCCGACAATGCCTTGATCGTCGTCAGTGCCAAGGACGGCGTCCAAACCGGGACGATCCGGGCATGGAAATCCACCTCCAGACGTAAACTGCCGACCATCTTCTTCATCAATAAGATGGATGAGGAAAACGCGTCGTTTGAAAAGTCCTACCAAAGTCTGCGCGATCATTTCGGGAAATCGGTCATTCCGTTTGAAATCCCGATCTTCGAAGGCGGGAAATCCGTCGGATCCGTCAATATCCTGAAAAACAAAGCTTGGTACTACAACGATAGGGAAAACGCCAAGGAAGTGCCGGCGAACCTGTTGCCCAGCGTCGAAGAATACATCAACCAGATTTCCGAAGCGGTCGCGATGACCTCCGACGACTTGATGGAGAAATTCTTCTCCGGGGAAGCCTTCAGCGAATCCGAATTGCTTCAAGGCGTCCGTACGGGTGTCCGTAGCGGCGACATCGTCCCGGTATACTGCGGATCGTCGATCCAATTGACCGGCATCGAACGCTTGATGGACCTGATCGCGGAATACTTCCCGAGTTATGGCGAAAAGGGGACGATCGAAGGATTCGACCTCAACGGAAAAGCCATCAAACTGCACACCAACGAAAACGAAGCCCTGTCGTGCCAAGTGTTTAAAACCATCGTCGACCCCTTCGTCGGTCGGATCTCCTATGTCAAAGTCATGACCGGAGTCCTGACCACCGATGCGCATGTCCACAACATCCAACAGGACAAGCCCGAGAAGATCAACCAGATTTTCATCATCAAAGGCAAGCATCAGATCGCCGTCGGAAAACTCTTCACCGGTGATATCGGATGCATCGTCAAACTCCAATACACGCGTACCAACGATACCTTGGCCACCAAGGAAAAACCGATCACCTATCCGGAAATCCTCTTCCCGCAACCGATGTTGGCGATGAGTATCTGGCCCAAGAGCAAGAACGACGAAGACAAGATGTCCACCAGCTTGCAGAGAGTGGCGGAAGAAGATCCGGGTTGCCGTTTGGACAAGAACGCGGAGACCGGCGAACTGATCCTCTTCGGATTGGGCGACCAACACCTCGACGTCATCGTCAACAAACTGAAATCGAAATACAAGATCGACGTCGAACTGCACGACCCCAGGATCCCGTATCGTGAAACCATCCGCGGTAAAGTGACCGTCGAAGGGAAACACAAGAAACAATCCGGCGGGGCGGGGCAATTCGGCGACGTTTGGATCACCTTCGAACCGACCGACAGCCTCGACATGGTCTTTGAAGAAAAAGTCGTCGGCGGGGCGGTACCGAAACAATACTTCCCGGCCGTCGAAGCCGGGTTGAGGGAATGCATGCTGAAAGGGATGTTGGCGGGATACAAAGTCGTCGGGGTCAAAGCGACCTTGGTCGACGGGAAGTACCACGAAGTCGACTCCAAGGAAATCGCGTTCAAATCGGCGGCGCGTCTTGCCTATAAAGCAGGGATGCCCGCGGCGAAACCGATCTTGCTTGAACCGATCGTGAAAGCCGTCGTCACCATTCCTGAAGAATACACCGGTACCGTCATCGGCGACTTCAACAAACGTCGCGGGATGATCCTGGGGATGGAACTCAATAACGAAGGGGAACAAGTCATTACAGCCGAAGCCCCGATGTCCGAAATGATGCACTATCCGACGGAACTTCGCTCATTCACCCAAGGACGCGGCGTCTATACGCAGACCTTCGACCGCTATGAAGCGGCGCCTCAACCGATCGCTGAAAAAGTCATCGCTGCGGCAGCCAAAGACAAACTCCACGAAGAAGACGAAGACTAAACCAAAAACGCGAGAAATCGCGTTTTTTGATTCAATCATTGATATTTAGCCGGAAATATGAGATTGTAATTGAAAGAACGGGGTAGTACAATGCGAAGTTTCGATTGGCGAGGGACGTTGGATATGCTGAAATATTTCGGGGTGGTCTTCGGTATCGTCGGAGGACTCGTCCTGATCCTTTACTTTAACTTCAATTTCATCGATTCGACCTACAAAGCCCCCTTCATCACCATGGCATCCCCGGATAAGAGCTACATCGCGAAGATCTATCGTGAAAGCAAACCGAGTCTGAAAGACTCTTATGTCTCCGTCAGCATCTATGATAACCGCAACCGACTCGTCACTAAAAACCTTTTTAAACAATATTACTGTAAAAGCATCACGCTTCACTGGAACGCGGACAATACGGTCATCATCAACGATCTGACGTTGGATGTGAACCAAAAAGCGGTGATCTTCAAGAAAGATAACCAACATCCCTGTCCCGCCAACAGCCTCATCTATTAAAAAAGCCCCGAGAGAGGCTTTCGTGTTTCTAGATGTAAAACGATTTGTTCATCGAAGGAGACTATATCTCCTATAACAAGTAAGATTTTGATTTGACCCTGTGATGTTATTTATTCAGTTGAGTATAGTAGTCATCGATGGCGATTCTAACATCGTCGAAGGTTAGCAAGAAGCCATCTGTGTCTGAATAGAGTGTGAAGTAAGTCACAGGTTCATCCCCGTTGAAAATTGCCGCAGCAATCGCTACACGTGTAATCGTTCTGTTTTGGTAGTTTACTACCAAGTCTCCTAAATATTCGTCACTTATGTAACCGAAGATAAACACTTGCTCTGTATCAAGTTCGCTTTCGGGATACTTCAATGAACCAAATTGATTCACTCCCACTTTCCTCAATACAAGGAAAAGCGTCTCAAGCTCGCCCTTCGTTAATCCGGAACGATTCATCAAGTTATCAAAATTGGATTTCGCCATCTTTTCTGACGCCATTGTTTGAATCGACTTGATTTCGTTATATTTGGAGGCACCATAGAAATGCGAAAGATAATAATCAGTATTCCAACTAACAGCGCCCCAGTTGTTTTCCTCAACATGAGAGATAATGCGATCATAAGTTTCCTCAGATGCAAGATCTTGATAGATGGTAAAAACGGGGTTGGCCAAAATTGTTGTAGCAATTAAAACGATAAGTAGCACTTGCCAGGTCCGGATCGAACGTGTGTATGTCTTCTTTTTCCTTGAATCGATAACCCTGGAATAGTTCAATGTTTCTTGAACCGCTACTTTGATTTGAGGATCGTTGGCAGTATCATGATTCAACTCGCCTTGCATTAGTTCCATGACGGATACATCTAAAACCGCCGACAAGTCTTCAACCATCGCGATGTCAGGGTAATTGATGCCTCTTTCCCATTTCGACACCGCCCCATCCGATACGTTGAGTTTTGCCGCGAGCTGACTTTGAGTCATTTCTAACTCTTTTCGCCGTAGCGCAATGAACTGACCAACCTTCTTGTTATTCATAGGAGCCCCCCGAATCATGATTCAATACTGATTCATTTTCGACAAATTATCAATGGATTAAAAGTAGAGTCGCCGATGTGTGGTAATTAGCAGAGCTTTTCAACGATCCGGGGGCGTGTATATCAATAGATTCCAAACATATTCTCAGCATATGGCTATGAAAAGCGCTGGTGTGTTAGCGATTACTTCAATTGATAAAGGATTGAATACTTTCCGATCAAGTAATCCACATAATGCATCGGATTGAAGGATTCGCCGGTGACTTCCTTGAGAAGTTCGTCGGCCTGGCGTTTCCCACCGAACGTGTGGATCTTTTCCATCAACCATTGTTTGATGAGATCCATACGACCTTCTTCAAGTAATTGTTCAACATTCAGATCCTTGCGCATCGCAACCATCCATTGGGCGCTATAGGCACTGCCCAAGGCATAGGTCGGGAAATATCCGAAGCTTGCGGATGACCAGTGGATGTCCTGTAAAACGCCTTCGGCGCTGTCTTTTACATCTAATCCCAAGAAATCATGGATCTTCTGGTTCCATACATTTTCCACGTTGTCGACCGTGACGGTTCCGTCGAAGAACCCCCGTTCGACTTCATAGCGGAGTAGGATATGAAGCGGATAGGTCAGTTCATCGGCTTCGGTCCGGATGAATCCAGGTTCCACGGCGTTGATCGCGGCGACCCATTGGTCAAGCGACACCTCCGACAAATTCTCGGGGAAAAGCGCGACCAGTTTCGGATAGAGGTTCACCCAGAAGGACTTGTTTCTTCCAAGCATGTTCTCCATCATCCGGCTTTGGCTTTCGTGCATCCCCATGGACATGTTGTCGAAGAATACCGTGCCTTCGTACGCTTGGTCCACCTGATGGTTATAGGTCGCGTGTCCGACTTCGTGGATCAAGGAGAAGATCGCGGAGGCGACGTTGTCGGAGAGATAGCGGACGGTGATCCGGTTGTCGAACTTACTCAGGGAAGAAGAGAAGGGATGGGCGCTGGTCGCCAAGTAGGAACTCTTGGGATCCACAAACAAGGCTTCCTTCAGGATTTCCATGAATTGCTTCTGTTTTTCCACCGGATAAACCTTATACAAGAAGGAAGTGTCGGGTTTGACGCCTTCCGTCAGAAGACGATGAAGGAACGGCACCAACTTCTCTTTGACGACCGTGAAGAACCGGTCATATTCGACCTGTGTCATGTTGGGTTCATAATCCCCAAGCAAGACATCGTAATCGCATTCCTTGCGTTGGCGAGTCTTGACGTTCGCCTTCGTCCCTTCGACCAATCGATGAAGATACGGGGCGAAACGGCTGAAGTTCTTTTCTTCGCGTGCTTGTTCCCATTCAAGTTCGGCATCGCTGCACAACTTATTGAATTCAACGTACTGTTTCTTGGGGATGAAGCGGATCTTCTCCAAATCCCTTAAGATCGCTTTCGCCTGATCCTGCGCGAAGCGGTCGTTCGACTGGTCGGCGATCTTCTGGAGAAGGGCGATCGTCGACTTCGACGTCGCATGGGCGAAGGCTTCGCCGCTTAAAATCGATAACAATTGACTACGGTAGGCTGCGCCTTTCTTGGGGGCGATGGTCGCCATATCGAAATACATCGTACGCAAAGCCAAAGCATACGCCGCGTCTTTCTGCACATAGGCAGCGAAGCGGCGGGTAAGTGAAATATCTTTCATTTCTAAAGCCCTTTCTTTTAACATTATGATATAACTTCATCACGAAGAATGAAAGACTTTGGTATAATTGTGTGGAGGGAAATCGATGAAAGAAATACTTGTGGTCGGCGGAGCGAACGTCGACTTGGTCGGTATACCCGACAAACCGTTACGGATACGGGATTCCAATCCCGGCAGGATCGGCGTTTCTTTCGGAGGCGTCGGACGAAACATCGCCCACAATGCGGTGTTGGCCGGTGCGAAAGTGGAGTTGGCGACGATTTTCGGAAACGATCTTTTAGGAACCTCCTGCGCCGAGGATTGCCGTCGCGTGGGGATACGACTCACGCATAGCCGCTTCAGTCCGACCCACGCCAGTTCGATGTACCTTGCGGTCTTGGATGCGGGGCGGGACATGCATCTGGCGATCAGCGACATGGAAATCCTGGATGAATTGGATGAAAACCGGTTGATTCCGGTGATCCGATCCTTGGACGACCAGGATTTTTGCGTGTTGGATACCAACCTGAAACAAGAAGTGATTGAAACGCTAAGCGAAGCCGCCCGATGTCGGTTCGCATTGGATCCGATCTCAACCCGGAAGGCGCTGAAGGCAAAGCATCTTCTTCATCGCTTCCATGTGTTGAAACCCAACCGCTATGAAGCCGAAGTGCTGTTGGATATGAAAATCGAAACCCTGCAGGATGTCCACACGGCGTTGAACCGGTTCATCGAAATCGGTGTATCCGAGGTGATCATCAGTTTAGGGGAAGACGGGATCGCCGCCTCCAATGGCGTCGATGCCGTTTTATTGAAGATGGTGCCCGAGCAGGTCGTCAATGCGACCGGGGCGGGCGATTGTTTCCTAGGCGCGTATTTGGCGGAGCGTCTGCGCAGCGACGATTTCGTCCATTGCCTGAGTTATGCCTTGGCGGCATCCGTGCTTACCATCCAAAAAGAAGAAACCGTCGTTCAGGATTTGAACGACGAGAAGATACGGACGTTCCTTAGCGAACATCCGGCAGAAAGGAAGAATCTCACATGATCCATATCCATCCGAAGGTCAAGGAAGCGTTGGCGAACAACCAACCGGTCGTCGCTTTGGAATCCACCATCATCTCCCACGGGATGCCCTATCCCGAAAACGTGAAGACCGCGATGGAGGTCGAGAAAGTCATCGAAGAGAACGGGGCGGTCGCCGCGACCATCGGAATCATCGACGGGGTCGCCGTCATCGGGATGACTCCCCAACAGATCGAAGCGTTCGGAAGCCGGGGGCATATCGCGAAAGTGAGCCGCCGTGATTTGCCGGTCATCTTCGCCCGTAAAGACTGGGGTGCCACCACGGTCGCAACGACCATGATCCTGGCTGCGAAAGCAGGGATCGAAGTCTTCGTGACCGGCGGGATCGGTGGTGTCCACCGCGGGGCGCAGAGCAGTTTCGATATTTCCGCCGACCTTCAGGAATTGGCGAACACCGATGTCACGGTCGTCTGCGCCGGGGCGAAAGCCATTCTTGATCTACCGCTGACCCTGGAATACCTTGAAACGTTCGGGGTGCCGGTACTAGGTTACCAAAGCGATCAATTGGCGGCGTTCTACAGCCGTGAATCCGGATTGAAAGTCGATGCGAAAATGAAGGACTGCGATGAAATCGCGGATGTCGTTTTAGCGAAGAGAAACTTCGGACTAAAGGGAGGCGTGTTGATTTCCAACCCCATCCCCAAGGAATACGACATGGATCCGATCGTCATCAACCAGGCGATTTCGACGGCTTTGGCTCAAATGAACGAGCAGGGTGTCAAAGGCAACGAAGTCACCCCCTTCCTTTTAGCCAAAGTCAAAGAATTGACCGGCGGGGATTCGCTGGAATCCAACATCGCCCTCATCAAAAACAATGCGGTGGTCGGAGCACAGATCGCATTGAGCCTTTGCGTGAAAAAAGGAGAAAGACATGTTTGATAAATGCGTCGAACTCTTGCGTTCACGCGGCGTCGAGCTTGAAGATATCGCGGAATGCGTCGTCTACCTCCAGCAAAAGCATCATCCCGACGTCACTATCGAAGAAATCCTGCCGACGGTGGAAAGCATCGTCCGTAAGCGCGAAGTCCAACACGCCATCCTAACCGGGATCGCCTTGGATATCGGGGCTGAGCGTAATGAATTATTCGATCGTGAACTCTGTGCTATACTGAACACAGACTATACGTTGTATGGGATCGATGAAGTTTTGGCCTATGGAATCTGTAACCTGTATGGTTCGATCGCGCTCACCAATTTCGGGTACATCGACCGTGAAAAGCCGTGCATCATCGGCCGTCTCAACAGCCATGACAGCACGCAATGCAACTGTTTTTTGGACGATATCGTCGGAGCCATCGCCGCTGCCGCCGCAAGTAAAATCGCCCATGGCCATTCCTCGGAGGTAAAATCATGAAGAAAACCCTACTCATCCTCGCCACGCTGGCTCTGCTCCTCACCGGATGCAGTAAAGTCGGTCCTAGCCAAGTCGAACCCAAAGAAATCACGAAGATGCTGGACAACAACGAAACGTTGGTCGTCTATGTCGGATATAAGGCTTGCTCGGCCTGTCAATCGTTCAAACCGGTCGTCACCGAACTCATCAAGAACTATGATGTGAAAGTCTATTATGTGGACACCTATGAAAGCGACAAGGAAGACCTTGCCGATTTACTTGACACGCATTTGGGTGAAGTGGAATATACCCCCACGACCTTCATCTTCAAGGATGGCATCCTGCTTGACTCCAAAGTCGGCGCACTGGGTTACCTTGCGCTGAAGAATTGGTTTGTGAAGTATGGCGTTATCCCAGAGTGACGTCATCCAACAAATGCTTACCAAGTCTCAACTCGTCGACGGGCTGAGGCTTTTGGGCGTTAGCGACGGAAGCGTGATCGAAGTCCATTCTTCGCTCAGTTCCTTCGGCTACGTCCCCGGCGGTGCGCAAACCGTGGTCGATGCCTTGATCGAAGCGGTCGGGTTCGACGGGACGATCGTCATGCCGGCGCAGACCTACGGAAACAGCGAACCCTCCCGATGGAGACACCCTCCCATCGAACCTTCGCTTTTCAACCAACTTAGGTTGGAGTATCCCGCATTCGACCCGCGGGTCTCCGAAATCGGATTCATGGGCGCGATCGCCGATAATCTGCGATTACGAGCCGGCACGATGGTTTCCAACCATCCCAACGGGGCGTTCATGGCGCATGGGAAATATGCGAAATGGATCACCCAGACCCATCCCATCCATTTTACGTTCTCGATGGCTTCACCCTTGGGGAAGCTGTTGGATTTACGTGCAAGCGTCCTGCTTTTAGGAGTCGGTTATGACAATTGCACCGCCTTGCATTTGGCGGAAGCGCAGACCAACGTCCGCCCGATCATCATCAACGGCGGGTCGGTGGATTCCGAAGCCGGGAAGCAATGGCGCAAATTCCTCGACTACGACTACGATAGCGACGAATTCGTCGAAGTCGGAAAGAAACTGGAAGAATACGAACTCGTACGCAAGTTCAAGATCCAAAACGCAGAATGCAAACTGTTTAGTTTCCCCGAGGCGCTATCCGTAGCGATCGGCTATTTCAAGGAGAAAATGCAATGAGAACATCCATCGCGGCGTTCGATCGATATCTGGTCGTGGAAGGGGATCCGCAGAAGATCACCGGACTTTGGATTTCGGATATGCCTGAAGAAGGCGAAGCGGTCGGTGAACTTGAGAAGGCAATCCGACAACTCAAGGAATATGAGGCGGGGACACGTACCACTTTCGAATTGAACCTCGCGCCAGCCGGGACGAAGTTTCAGAAATCGGTATGGGATGTCCTTCTATCCATCCCCTACGGTCGGATTTTGACGTATGGGCAGATCGCGGAAATGATCGGGAACCCCAAAGCCGTGCGAGCGGTCGGCGGGGCGTGTCACAACAATCCGATCGGCATCGTCATCCCGTGCCATAGAGTGCTTGGGAAAGACGGCAGCCTGACCGGATACGCCGGCGGGGTGCATTTGAAGGAAATGTTGCTGAATCATGAAAAAGGGCTCTAGGAGCCTTTTATTTTGACAATAGGATGGATATCGCTTGGATCATCGTCGATTGATCAAGCGGTGTAAATCGGGCGAAGGCGACGGAGTCGAGATCCAAGACCCCGATCAATTCATCGTTCTTGACCATCGGAACGACCAATTCCGAATTGCTCGCGCTATCGCAGGCGATATGCCCCTCGAAGGTATGGACATCCGCGATGTTCTGGACCTCCCTTGTCCGAGCCGCTTTACCGCACACCCCGTTCTCAAGCTTGATCCGCGTGCATGCCGGTTTCCCCATGAACGGACCCAGCACAAGTTCGTTCTCTTTCATCAAGTAGAACCCTGCCCAATTCAGTTCGCTGAACGTATGATAAATCAAAGAAGCCATATTGGCCATATTGGCGAGGAAATCGGGTTCATCCTCGATCAGTGCTTTCAATTGAGCCAAGAATAATCCATGGTCATCGCTTCGTTCGTGTATTTCGTGCATTGTGTTCGCTCCTTTTGTCCATTTTACCATAGTCCGTGGTATAATCAACGTGTGAACAGGGGAGCCTAACGGCTGAGATGCGCAAGCAAAACCCTCAACACCTGATCTAGGTCAAACTAGCGTAGGGAGTTCAATTCCTTACGCCTCTTTCACGGAGGTGTTTTTTAATGAAAGACTCTAGAAAAGCAGTTCTCACATTGGTGCAAATCGCACTGTACGCCGCCCTCTTCATCGTGTTGGATTTCATTTCCAGCATGATCCCCTTCTTACAGATGCCCCAAGGGGGATCGATCGGCATCAGCGTCATCGTCCTGATCGTCGCGAGTTACCATCTGGGTTGGAGAAACGGATGGATCGTCGTCGCCGTCGCATTGATCTTGATGCCCATGACCAGTGTCATCTATTCCGTGAATGTCTTGGACTACATCCTGGAATACGTCATTGCTTTCGGCGTCTATGGATTCTCTTCGGTTTTCCCGACATTCATTGTACGAAAGATCCCGATCCATACCGGCATCTATGTTTCCAATCTGCTTCGGTTCTTGATCCACTGGTTCGCCGGCGTTTATTTCTGGGGATTGAATTGGGCGGGTTCCTTCGCCTACAACGCACCCTATATGATCGCAACCACCCTGGTATGCGCCTTGGTCGTGCCGATTTTGGTCCAACGACTCGTTTTAAAGAGAGCTTAACCGCTCTCTTTTTCTACTTTGAGAAATAATATCAAGTATAAATTAATAAAATCAATAAATATATTGACATAATTAATTTATAGATTTAAATTATAACTGTGAGGTATCAAGCATGAAAGAATTCATCCAACCTACGAAACTCTGGAACCGCAATTTCATCTTATTACTACAAGGACATGCGGTCAGTGTATTCGGGGATGTCTTGTATAGTATTTCCATCGGCTTCTGGGTGTTCGAGAAGACCGGTTCGACCGCCCTGATGGGCGTCATGTCATCCATCAGTATGTTCGTGATGATGTTTCTGAATCCGTTTGCCGGTGCGATCGTCGATCGTAGCGATCGTAAGAAGATCATCGTCGGAATGGATTTCTTGCGCGGTTTACTGATGATCGGTGTCGGTTACTTCGCCATCCAAGGTCAACTGGGGATCGAAATGGTTTTGTTTACAGCGTTTGTGGCGGCGTTCTGCGGAGTGTTCTTCGGTCCGGCGACCATGACGGTCTTTGTGGATCTGGTGCCCAACTCCGAGTTGGTCCGCGCCCAGTCCCTCTCTTCCGGTACGAACAATCTGATCGGTCTATTGGGGAAAGGTGTCTCGGGGGCGTTGCTTGCCTTCTTCGGCATCGGCCCGATGATCGTCATCAATGGGATTTCGTTCTTGTTCTCCGCCTTCACCGAACTTTTCATCCACATTCCCGAAGGCGTCAAGCAAGGTCAACCGATCTCCGTCAAACACGTCCTCGACGATGTCGTCCAAGGCGCGAAAGACACGATCGCGACCCCGGGTTTGAATGCATTGATCCTGGGTGCCCTAGCGGCTAATTTCTTCGGATCGGGATATATGTCGTTGCTGATCCCGTTGTCCGTTCAAAAAGGGCTGAGCACGACGGAATTCGGATTCTTCGTCGCGGCCGGTAGTTTAGCCGCGGTCTTGGCGATGTTATTGCTCGGGGTCGTAAAAATCCCGGCGAAGCATAAAATGAAACTCTTCGTCGGTGCGTTCACATTGCAGACCGCGATTCTGATCGTCGGGTTTATGGGTAGGGGGTTCCCTTGGCTGACGACGACCTTCTTCGTGAGTGATTTCCTCAACGTCATCGGAAACGCCCTGCTCAACGCAACGATGATCCTGGCGATTCCACGCGATAAACGTGCGACCGTCATCGGTTTCGTCTCCTCGTTCTCGATCGCGGGCATGGCGCTCTCGACCCTGGGTTACGGTTTCCTCGCCGAAGTGTTCGACCTAAGCGTAATCTCGATCATCGGTCAAATCCTGGCGTATTTCGCCATCCTCCCCGTCTTTTTGGATAAAGGCATCGCAAAGATGATGACGGCGGAAGAAGAACCGGTTCCGCATCCTGTAGCCTAGTCCGATCGTCTCCTGAATCGATCCATCGATCAAACACCCCGGTAATACTTCATTAACCGAGTGAATGAGCTAAAACTTGCCGTCAACCGACGGCTTTTTATTCTCACACTTTTCGAAATAGGGTATAATTATAAAGTTCACGTAAAGGAGGCGCCACATGTTACCTAAAATCGGAAGTCAAGTGTACATCCAAAGTTACAAGCATGATGGTTCGCTTCATCGTACCTGGTCGAAAGGCTTGGTCATCGACGCGGATGAGACGAAGTATGTGGTTGTTACCAACAAAACCTGGGTCATCGAAGCCGACGGTCGCAAATGGTTCACCCGCGAACCTGCGATTTGTTTCTTCTATACCGATCGTTGGTACAATGTCATCTCCATGATGCGTAAGACTGGGGTCTACTATTACTGCAACCTTGCTTCGCCGAGTTTGTACGACGGGGAAGCCATCAAGAACATCGACTACGACCTCGATGTGAAGATCTATCCCAACGGCGGATACGACATCCTGGACCAAGACGAGTTCGAAGAACACTCCAGTCATATGGGATATGGCGAAGATGTCATCGAAGTGGTTGAACGGAGTCTGGATCAGCTGCTGAATGTGATCGAAGAGAAAAAATCACCCTTCAACGCGGAAGATATCGACAAATACTTCCAACTCTACCTCTTGATGATCCGGAAACAGTAGAAGAACGATGGTTTTGTATCCTTATTATATAGGCGGGAAAGGGTATGGAAAGAAGTTCTAAAAAAGCTCGAAAAGCGAGCGAATTCAGTTGACAGAGGGTGGTCGGTTTGGTATTATAAATAAGCGCTCACGGGAAACGGAAACGAAGAACGGAGAGCAGCGAGCGGATCTTTGAAAACTAAATAGGAAATCACGTCGATTCAAAAAGAAACAAACGGCAGGAATGCCGAACCGTTTTGAACGGTTAAAATAAACAAAAACAATGAGCAAATCAAATGGAGAGTTTGATCCTGGCTCAGGATGAACGCTGGCGGCGTGCCTAATACATGCAAGTCGAACGAAGAGAGA
>JBGSTC010000008.1:0-65331 GCA_041736705.1 Erysipelotrichaceae bacterium | reverse complement strand
GTTGTACGTCGTGTGTGATAAACTTTGTGTGTCTTTCATGAAAGGCTTCCTCCGTCTTGATTGTTGTGCTGTCAGGCTCTTCAATCTTACCACGGAGGATTTTTATTTGACTCATCGCTTAAGCTCTTTTTTACTCCCCTGTAGAACAGGGGGTTTCCTTTTACAAGAAAAGAAATCCCGTAGCTCGGGATTTCTTTTACGATAGGAGATCAAGGATCCGTTGGATCTTGTTGAAATCGATGAAGCGGCTTTCACGCAGTACTTCCTTACCTTCGTGGAACACAAGGATGGTCGGTACGGTGAACACATTGTTTTGGGCTGCGATTTCGGGATGCATCGATCCATCGATCTTTAGAAGCGGAAAAGCATAGTTCGAACTGAGTTCCGTCAATTTCGGAAAAACCGCCTTACAGACATTGCATGTGGGTGTGGTGAAATAGAGGATCGATGTGGGTTGGGCATTGATGTTGTCCGCGAAATCCTGAGTGCTTTTTATCAATTTAAGTTGTGTTGTTTCGTTCATGCATTTCTCCAAGGAAAAAGAGGCACCGCGGCCTCTTTATCATGATTCAAGTATGCCATCGAACCTTTATTTCTTCAACTGATTTGCCCAAGAAGTTTTTTAGGTCCAACCAAGGAAAAAGAGGCACCGCGGCCTCTTTATCATGATTGAAGTATACGATAGATACTTTGATGTTTCAAGTAATATGACCGCCCTTTTGTTTCTGCCCGATCACCATCGCCAGTACGGCGATATCGGCCGGATTGACACCGGAAATCCGGCTTGCTTGCCCAACGGTTAAAGGTCGGATCGCCGTCAATTTCTGTCGGCCTTCCAGGGAAAGATGGTCCATCGCATGATAATCCAACTCTTCCGGAAGCTTCAGGTCTTCCATCGATTTTAGCCGTTGCGCTTCTTTCTTCGCTTTGACGATGTATCCTTGATACTTCACTTCGATCTCCACGTGGATGAGAACTTCGTCATCAACCATTGAAAGATCCATCAAAGGTTGTAGGTCGATAAGCTTAATGTTCGGACGTTTGAGTAGGTCTTCCGCCAACATCCCTTCGATCGAAGGTTCATATCCGTGACTCGCTAGAATCGCGTTGAGTGTTTCGCTTCGCGGGAACCGCGTTGTTTTCAACCGGTCGACCAATTCGTTGCGTTGTCTTGTGGCTTCTTCGTATAAGTCATATCTTTCATCATCCAACAATCCGATGTCCCTTCCGATCTGGGAGAGCCGCTGTTCGGCATTATCATGGCGAAGCAAAAGTCGATATTCCGCACGACTCGTTAAGAGCCGGTAGGGTTCTTTCGTTCCTTTGGTGACCAAATCATCGATCATGACCCCGATGTAAGCCTCATCCCGCTTCAGGATGACCGGGTCTTTCCCTTGGATCCATCGTGCCGCGTTGATGCCTGCCATCAATCCTTGACCGGCGGCTTCTTCATAGCCCGAAGTGCCGTTGATTTGCCCAGCGCAATAGAAACCTTCCATGTCCTTCACTTTGAGATCGGCCGTTAGTTGTAACGGGTCGATCGCATCGTATTCGATCGCATAAGCATACTTGTCGATGACACAGTGTTCCATTCCGGGTAAACTCCTCAACATCTCATCTTGGACGTCATGCGGGAGCGAGGTGGAGAACCCTTGGATGTAGGTGGTGTCGAGTTCGAGGGATTCCGGTTCAAGGAAGATCTGATGACGTTCCTTGTCGGAGAAACGGACGAGTTTGTCTTCGATCGACGGGCAATACCGCGGACCGACGCCTTCCACCAAGCCGGAATACATCGCACTACGGTTGATGTTGAGTTTGATGATCTGGTGGGTTTCGGGTTGGGTATAGATCAAATAACAGGGGACCTGTTCTTTGATGACGTGTTCTTTCTTGGTCAACGAGGAAAAATGGATGAATTCTTCATCCCCGGGTTGAATCAACCCTTTGGAGAAATCGATCGAGTTTGTTTTGATTCGAGCCGGTGTCCCGGTTTTTAATCTGAAGGTACGCAACCCGGCATCGCGAAGCGATTGGGATAGATTCTTCGTCGTCTTCTGATTCTCCGGTCCGCTCTCGGTCGCCGTATTCCCGACCAGGATCTTCGCGGACATATAGGTTCCCGACGTCAGAATCAGCGCCTTGCAAGGTAAGATTTCCTGATTCCCCAGTCGAAGCCCGACCACTTTCTTCTCTTCGAAAAGAATCTCTTCCGCCATCGCTTCGATCACTGTAAGATTCTCGGTATGGTTGACGATTCGTCCCATCTCGCGGGAGTAGGCGATTTTATCGGACTGAACGCGCAAACATTGGACACCCGGTCCCTTGTTTGTGTTCAGCATCTTGAATTGTAGTGCCGTCGCATCGGCGACGATCCCCATCTGTCCACCCAACGCATCGATCTCACGCACGACGATCCCTTTCGCGGGACCTCCGACGGAAGGATTGCAAGGCATGACGGCGATCCTGTCTTTATTCATTGTTACAAGGGCGGTCTTTACACCCATTCGGGCACACGCCAGCGCGGCTTCGACACCCGCATGACCCGCACCGACGACCAATACATCAAACATAGTTCGCCCTCCTTTGCCCACTTATTTTAACATACCCTGTCAAATTGGGGGAAATCGATGACCTCGCTTCGATATGCGTCTGAAAAAGTGCTAAACTAAAGGATATGGAGGAAGAGTATGACAACCTACGATCAAAAAACAATGGACGTTCTGCGTAAGATGCAGGATGGGGAAATGACGGAACACTATGTCTATAGCGCGTTGGCGAACCGCTTGAAAGAAGGCGACCCCAACAAGGCGATCTTACAGCGGATCGCCAATGAAGAGAAAGGGCATAGCAACCTTTGGAAGAAACATACCAAAACGGAAGCGAAAGTGAACCACGTTCACATCGCTTGGTTCAAAGCACTGAGTCGAATCTTCGGATTCACCTTCACCTTGAAGTTAATGGAGAAGGGGGAAGACCAAGCCAACGATGTGTATCAAGAAATCGCGAAGACTTTCCCTGAAGCGACCCGGGTCGCCGAAGACGAACAATCCCATGAGAAAGACCTCTTGGGGATGTTGGATGAGGAAAGATTGCGTTATGTCGGTTCGATGGTGCTGGGTCTCAACGATGCGCTTGTTGAATTGACCGGGACCTTGGCCGGTTTAAGTTTCGCATTACAGAACACGAAAATCATCGCATTGAGCGGATTGATCACCGGGATTTCCGCGACACTTTCAATGATGAGCAGCGAATACCTCTCGGCACGCAGCGAAGGGGCTGAACATCCCCTGAAAGCCGCATCCTATACCGGCATCATGTATATCGCAGCCGTCGTCATGTTGGTTCTGCCGTATCTGATCTTCCCCGCAAACCAATATCTCTATGCCTTGTTGAGTATGTTGGTGATCGTCATCCTGATCATCTTCATTTTCACCTACTACGTCTCCGTCGCGCAGGATCTACCGTTCAAGAAGCGTTTCGTGGAAATGGCCGCGATTTCGCTGACGGTCGCCACGATCGCCTTCATCATCGGGATCATCGTCAAACAGTTCTTGGGAATCGAAGTCTAAAAAATCGGAGTCATTCCGATTTTTTATTTTTCGACGATTTGTATGTTACATGTCATTACATTTGTTGACATATCGATCTCAAATGCTAAAATATAACCGAGAGGGATGAGTTAATGAAAAACAAAAATACGACACTTCAGATTCGAATCAGTCCGGATTTAAAGGAATCCGTAGAAGAAGTACTCAATGAACTTGGAATCACCACTTCCCAAGCCATCAATCTGTTTCTTACGCAAATCGCACTTAAGAAAGAAATCCCGTTTCGGATTAGCTTACCAAAATACAACGACGAGACGATCCGCGCTTTTGAAGAGCTGAATCTTCGGATTTCGGAAAAACAACCGGTTGAGTATTCAAACGTTGAAGAGTTAATCAACGATTTAGATCTCTAAAGAAGGTCATTCAATGATGATTAAGCGAGGTGAGGGTGTGGGCATCTCAACATCAACCGCATTCAAGAAAGATGTGGAAGTGTGCAGAGCAAGAGGCTATGATTTATCGAAGTTGAACTCGGTCTTGCGGAAAATCGCGAACGGTGTAAAACTCGACCCAAAAAACAGAGACCACAAGATCGTAGGTAGATTCAAAGGATATAGAGAATGTCATATCGAACCGGATTGGCTTCTGATCTATAAGATCGATTCAGATACCTTGTATCTCGTTCGTACTGGAACACATACGGATTTATTCGATTGACACGGTGACCCCGTGTTTTTTTACTCTGGTTTTCTCGCTACGATGATGAATCGGTATTCCGTACTTTGAATGTAGCCTTGCTCATCCATCCGTGCTTGGAGAGCTTCAAGTCGAGGAAGATACGCATCGACACTGAATCCCGGGAATTCCCAGGGGATGTTTTTCGCATAGAACACGACTGCACCGACATCGAAGAACTTTAGATTCAGCGAAGCTTCCTGATATGTCTCGACGCTAAACCCCGCTTCGATGAAGGATGTCTTTTGGGATAACCCGTTGAAATCCGCATATTCGCTCAGAAACTCCGGCATGAACCATCGTGAGAGTTCTTCGTTATTTCTCCCGCCGACCTGCTGGGTGATGAAACATCCACCGGGTTTCAGTACGCGCATCACTTCATGGATGTCATACGCTTCATGACGGTCGATCACCACGTCGAAATAAGCGTCAGGATAATCAAGATGGTTGGATTCATCCACCCCTTTGACCGTGATCCCTAACGACTCCAATTTATGCTTACAGATGTCCAGGTTCGGGGGATACCCTTCGGTGACACTGGTCAATCCACAGGGATGATTCAGCGTAAGCAGAAACTCACCGCCGCCTGTCCCGAGATCCAATAAACGGTCGGTCGGTTTAAGACGTTTTTTGACTTCCGCCATATAATCCCAGGGGATCGCTTCGCTCTCCCACCGACCGTCGAGGATGGAAAAATCCCATCCCTCGATGCTTTTTCGTTCTTCTTCCAACCAAATTTCGTGGTACTTTTCCATATTCGCTCCGTTTTCATCATTGTATCACACGCTTATTATCAAATCGATTGACAATATGCCAATGCCGTACTACTGTATTAGTGTAGATAGTACAGTTGGGAGGTACACTATGATCGCACTCAACCAAACCAGTCGTACGCCCATCTACCAGCAAATCCGTGAACAGGTGCTGGCACAGATCGCGTGCGGGCTATTGTCTCCTCATCAACAACTACCCGGTGTCCGAAGCATGGCGATCGATTTGGGAATCAATCCCAATACGGTCATGAAAGCCTATGTGGAACTGGAACGCGAGGGATTCATCTATTCCGTCGCAGGGAAAGGCTCGTATGTCAGCGAACCCAACGGGGATGTTTCCGTGATTCGCCAGGAAAAACTGGCGGAAATCAAGGAAGTCCTTTTGAAACTTCGCCCCTATGGCATCCCGAAAGAAGAGATCATGGAATTAGTCGAAATGATGTATCGTGAGGAGGAAACCCGATGATTCAACTCAGCCATGTTTCTAAATCCTTCGACACCAAGAAGGTCCTCGACGATGTGAATTGGGGCGTGCCCCAAGGAAGCATCTTCGGATTGGTCGGTCCTAACGGTGCAGGCAAAAGTACCATCCTGCGGTTGATCAGCGGCGTACTCTTACCTGACCAAGGCGAAATCACCATCGCCGGCCAGAACGTCTATAATAATCCGTCCGTGAAAAAGAAGATCCTGTTCGTTCCGGACGACCCGTATTTCCTACCGCAGACGACCTTGGCGGAAATGAAGAAGTTCTACGAGATCTTCTATCCGAGTTTCAAGGAGTCGATGTACCGTAAACTCTTAAATAACTTCCCAATCAACGAACATGCGAAAATCAACACGTTCTCCAAAGGGATGAAACGTCAGGCGAATGTCATCCTGGCCTTGTCGATCCTTCCCGAAGTCCTTCTGTTGGACGAAGCATTCGACGGATTGGACCCGGTGATGCGTTTGACATTGAAGCGGATCTTGACCGACCAACTCTTGGAACGGAAATTCACCGTCGTCATTTCATCGCATAACTTGCGTGAATTGGAAGACATCTGCGACCGGATCGCCTTGATCTCGGACGGGAAGGTCGGACTCAACGACGAGATTGAAAACATCCGCGCCTTGTATCACAAGTTCCAAGTCGGTTATACCAGTCTCCCTGAACACAGTGTTTTCGAAAGCTTCAACCCGATGCATCTTGAAGTGCGGGGTAACGTCGCGGTCTTGGTCATCAAGGGCGACGCGGAATTATTGAAGCAGCAGTTAAGCGAGACGAAACCCGTCTTGTTGGATGAAATCCCCATCACGATGGAAGAAGTCTTCGTCTACGAAATGGAGGGTAAAGGCTATGGTCAAATTGTTTAGCGCTCGGATCCAGACGTTCTATTTCCGTTTTCTGATCGGTCGCAACAAGCGTTTCATCGGCTTGATGACCGCCACGATGATGGTCGTCTATCCGGTCTTCGTGATGACGATCCTCTCCTTGAATGATTTCACCGCCCCCAACGAACTGTTCCTGACAGGTCGGATCCTGGCGATCCTCTTCTTCATCTTCTTCTCGATCTTGGTTCCGATCCTGATGTTTAGTTATCTCAACAACAAGCGCGACCTGGACGTCTACTTCTCTTTGCCGATCAAACGTGAACAGATGCTTCAAACCACGGGGTGGGCCGGGTATTTCATCCTGTTGATCCCCTTCGCCCTGACGTGGTGGACGGGCGGTCTATTGGCGATGATCTATGCGAACATTTCCTTGTTTATCATCTTCGAGTCCTTTATCACCGCCATCTTGATCGGATCCGCCATCTATATGGTCGTGGTCTTCACGATGATGAATACCGGGACGACTTTGGATGCTTTCTTATATAGTCTGGGCGTCCATCTGATCCCCTTCCTCGCCTACGGTGCCTATATTTTATTCGGTTACTCCATGTTGCTGGGATTCAGCGACATCAACAGTATCCGCATCCTGAACTTCATTTCACCGATCTGGGCGGTCTTCAACACGATCTTCGCCACAAGCGACCTTCTCTTCCCTCCGATGGCCTATGGCCTCTACTGGGTGATGATTTCTTTGGTCCTCTGTGCGGTTTCCAGTTACCTTTATACGATCAGACCCAGTGAAAAAGCGGAAAATCCTTTCGTCAACAAGCGTTTCTTCCCGATCATCAGTACGACCTATGCGGTACTGACGCTCATCCTTCTCTATAACTTCATTTATAACACCAATAGCAGTACGAGTTTACTCACGATCCCGAATCTGATCTTCCCCTTGATGTTCGCCGGGATCCTCTATCTGATCATGGACACCGTCGCCAATCGTTCCACCAGGAACCTTGGGAAAGCGATGTTGAAGTATGCGTTGGTCGCCGCGATCACCTTATCCGTCTTCATCCCGAGCACCTTGACGGGTGGTTTCGGTTATGTGACAAGGGTTCCGAAAGTCTCCAACGTGAAGAGCGTGGAATTGAACCTCACCGGATCTTCCGGTCTGTTCTTCCCCTCCAACAATCTCTCCTACACCTATAACAGTTTCGATGGATATACCAATGAAGCCGCCCGGATTTTGAAAGCATTACAGACACCGGACTTGGTGTTTGATTCCGAAGCGGATATCCAAGCCATCATCGACTTCCACAAGATCATCCTCAGTGAATACAAGTGGGTCGACTATTCCACCAAGTCCTATCCTGCCAGAGGGTATGCGGGCGATGTGCTCAACGAGATTCCGGGATACACCCCGTCGTTCGAGCCGTTCCCCTTCGACAATCTGGATTATGGGACCACGACCGTCACCCTGACCTATCGTCTCAACGACGGGTCGAAATTCCGTCGCAGTTATGAAACCTCGGCGATGTGGTCGAAGAATCTGACCGAATTGTTGGCCAGCGAAACGATGGTGAAACTCAGTGCACCGTTGATTCCCAACCGCGGGTTGTTTGATTCGATTTCCGGATTCAAACTCCACGACGCCCTGATGACCAACGTCAACGCGAATCTCTCCGGATTCAACTTCGAAGACTTCGTGGCTGAATACCTGAAAGACGTTCAGAAGATTGCGATCGACGGTACGATCGAACCGACGTCGACCTTGATCGCTTACCTTGAACTGAGTGCCGTCAAGAAACTTACGATCTCCAACTCATTGACCGTGAGCGACCGCATCGCGATCGATTCACGCTTCACAAACACCTTGGCATGGCTTTCTTCCAAAGGGTATGCGATCCCGCAGGCTCGCTATGATGAAGACACCGCCGTCCTGGTCCTGCCGAAGTTGGCGACCAAGAACGCCATCTTCTTCATCGCCAACGCCAGCACATCGATCTACTCTTATTCCGAAAACGAATCCGAAGTCGTCTACGTCCGATTGACACCGGAACAGATGGTGAAGATCGCTCCATATCTCAGTGCTTCGGGATTCAGCGAAACCGCGCTTCCCACCGTCTTCACCGTCAACAACGTGGTGAAGGGGGATGTCTCCAACAGTGAAGCCTATAATCCGATGGGATTGATGAACCTCTTGGTTCAAGCCCAACATGTGGATGAAGTCCTGGCGATCGTCGCCGACAATCCGCGTGAGATCGGCCGAGGATTCAACTTCTTCACCGACACCAACCTGCTCTCCGGTCGTTTCGTGGATGCCTCCGGTCGTGCCGAATATGTCTTCGAAGGCAACCGTGCGACCAAGTTCTATGACGGTAAACTCTACGATGAATGCGAATACTATATCGATGCGAGTGGAAACCACATCATCATCGAGTACCGCTCTTCCGAAGACCCGGACACCAAGCCGATCGCCATCGAAAGCGCACTCTGGAACGTCGATCCCAGCGGTGAGTCCTTCACCCACAATTTCCTGGGTGTCTCGACCTCCATCAGTTTCGAATTTAAGAAAGTATCGGACTAGACCAAAGCGAGGGATCACCCCTCGCTTTTTTGATCCATGGATTCTGTATACCAATGAATAAACCTCCGGATGTTTCGATTTCCGGAGGTTTTTAGTGTTTATTCGCTTGGTTTCGCCAAGTGCGACGCATGCCAGAGATAGAAGGATGCGGCGGTCTGATACGGTGCGTAGCGTTGATAGAGGGTGTCGAAGAACTCCTTCGTACATTCTTTTTCAGGATAGAGTCGTTCAATCCCCCGGCGTATGGCCAGATCGCCGAAGCTCATCACATCTTGTTTCTCATACGTGAAGATCAGCAACATCTCGACGGTCCAGCGTCCGACCCCTTTGATCGGTAAGAGGGTATCCATGATTTCCTGGGTGCTTAGTTTACCCAGTTCTTCGAAATCGAGGGTGTTTTCCGCTTTGATTCGTGCGATGCCTTGAAGGTAATTGGCCTTCGAGTTGGACAATCCGCACGAACGGAGTTCATCGATCGATGCTTGGACGATACTTTCGGGATTCCCGAGCGGATAGCTCTCGAAGAAGCGGTTGGAGATGGAAGTGGCGGCTTTGGTCGAGACTTGTTGGGCGATGATGCAGTCCAACAAGGCGAGATACGGGTCCGTGATCCCTTCACGGGACAGCGGACCGACGCTGTCGATGTAGGCACCCAGGCGCTCGTCCCTCTCCTTTAGTCCGTCCATCGCTTCCTGCGAGACGGTGAGTGTTTTATACATTAGCGGACGATCGAACCTTCGCTCAGCGTATCGACACTGAGGATTTCCAGCGTTTCACCTTCTTCGCCGACCAAAAGCATCCCTTGGCTCAGTTCGCCTCTCAGTTTCGCGGCTTTCAAGTTCGCCACCACGATGACTTTCTTCCCGACCAGGGACTCGGGTGTGAAGTGGGTTGCGATCCCGCTGACGATCTGACGGACTTCCGGTCCGACCTGGACTTGGGAGACCAACAGTTTCTCGGCGGAAGGATGTTTCTGACAGGAAAGGATCTTGCCGACGCGAAGATCGATCTTGGCGAAGTCTTCGATCGTGATTTCGGGTTTGGTTTCCAGTTTCTTGGGAGCCGGCGTCAACTTCTCGAAGACTTCCTTGGGATCCAGACGGGCGAACAGGATCGTCGGTTTGTCCGTGACTTTCGTGTTTTCTTCCAAGTTCCCAAACGAAGACAGACTTTGTTTATCGCGCTGTGCCGTGTTCAGTTGATCGAGGATGGACTTCGATGTCTCGGGGATGAAGGATTCAAGGAGGACGGCAGCGAAGCGAATCGCTTCCAACAGGTTATAGATGACGGTTTGCAGTCTCGGCAAGTCTTCCGGCGTCCTTGCGATGACCCAGGGTTGAGTCTCGTCGATGTACTTGTTTGAACGGCGCAAGAGATCCAACACATCGTCGATCGCATCCTGGACACGGAGGTTCGCCATGTGGGTATCGGCTTTCTTCACGGTTTCCAAGGCGAGGTCGATCAATTCCTGGTCGGGATGTGCATTGACGCGCGGGTTGTTTACCACCCCGTTGAAGTATTTATTCGTCATGGTTAAGGTGCGGTTGACCAGGTTCCCCAGGATGTTCGCCAAGTCGGTGTTGATCCGCTCGACCATCAAGTCATAGGTCAGGGTCCCGTCCTGAGCGAATGGCATTTCATGCAGCATCAGATATCGTACCGCATCCACGCCGAACAATCCGACCAAGTCATCCGCATAGATGACATTGCCTTTCGACTTACTCATCTTGCCTTCACCCACCAGCAACCAGGGATGGCCGAAGACTTGTTTCGGGAGTTCGATCCCCAACGCCATCAGCATGATCGGCCAGTAGATCGTATGGAAACGCAGGATGTCTTTGCCGATCAGATGGACATCCGCCGGCCAGTATTTCTTGAAGACTTCCCCATGGTTACCATCCACGTCATAACCGATCCCGGTGATGTAGTTGGAGAGGGCGTCGATCCAGACATAGACGACATGGTCGAGATCGAAGGTGACCGGGATCCCCCACTTGAAGGAAGTACGGGAAACACACAGGTCCTGTAGACCCGGCTTGATGAAGTTGTTCATCATTTCGTTCTTACGGGATTCCGGTTGGATGAAGGAAGGGTTGTCCTCGATGTATTTCACCAAGCGGTCGGTATAGTTGCTGAGTTTGAAGAAATAGGATTCTTCCTTCGCACGATGGACGTCGCCGCCGCAATCCGGGCATTTCCCGTCGACCAACTGCGTGTCGGTGTAGAAGGATTCGCAGGGGGTGCAGTACCATCCTTCGTAGATGTCTTTATAGATGTCTCCTTGTTCATAAAGACGCTTGAAAATCTTCTGTACCTGGAGTTCGTGATACGGGTCGGTCGTGCGGATGAACTTGTCGTAACTGGTGTTCATCAAGTCGAAAAGACCGCGGATGACCCCGGCGACTTCATCCACGAAGACCTGCGGTGTTTTCCCTGCGGCTTTCGCTTTTTCTTCGATCTTCTGCCCGTGTTCATCCGTCCCCGTCATGAAATAGACATCATAACCTTCTTGGCGACGGTAGCGTGCGATACTGTCCGCCAATACGATCTCATAGATGTTTCCGATATGCGGTTTACCCGATGTATAGGCGATCGCCGTGGTAATGTAATAAGGTTGCTTGGTCATGGTTCTTCCTCCTTGGAAATAAAAAAGCGCCCTGTCTAAGGACGCTTCTGCGTGGTACCACCTTAGTTCACCCTTCGGTGCACTCTTACTGTAACGCCAGTTCGCGGCCGTTTCGGCAGTTCAGGGTTCATCTTCACTCATCGTAAGGTTCGGCTTTCACCCTTCGCCGACTCTCTGACACCTTCGATCAAGATACTCTTCCCGTCATCACTTTTGATGTCCTTATTATACGGGGGGATTGAAAGGTTGTAAAGGGTTGAGCGATTCGACGCACGACACAAAAAACACTCCCTTGCGGGAATGTCTATTTCTTGCTTGAACGTTGGTCTTTCACGGTCGTCTTCCCCGTCAACTTGCGATATTGAAGGGCGAGACGGATGACGGTGATCCACATCACGATGAAGATCGGCCAATAGGATCGAAGCGTCGTGGCAAACCCCCACATCAGCACTTGTTCGACCAAGCTGATCCCGAACCGGTCACGCTGCTTTAAGATCGAAAGTACTTCGACTTTTTCGCTATCGTCGCCCGTGTTTAAAATGTATTTCGTATATTTGCGTTTCAGATACTCGCGCAAAAGCAGGATTCCGATGAAGATGATGTCAAAGACGAGCCCCGATTCATCGGGGAGGGCGATCAACACGACGAGAAGACCGGCGGATGCGACGGAAAACATCACCGTCAGGATCATGTTGATGCGGGCATACAGGACGCGGTCGATCGCGATGGGTTCGCGGTGACGGATCAGTTGACGTGTGGAGAAGAGATTGGTCATGGGGTACCTCTGGCGTTCATTTTATCATAAGCCGGTGAAATAGGATACGTTGATGTCCCGTTTGTCGACTTTGATCGAGATGAAGTCGATCTCTTGCCCCTTCTCATCGAGGATGATCGCACTGAGTTTTCCGCCATAGACGCAGGCGGTATCGATGTCGATACTATGGGTAAGGGGATCTCTCAGCGGAGTGAGTTCAAAGCGGGGGGTATGTCCGTAGACTTGGGTCTTGCGGATATCCTTGATCGGGGAGCGATGCCAGATCAGGGAATCCCGTTCCAGCGGATCGTCCGCGACGGCGGATAAACCCGCATGCGAAACAAAGACGAAGTCGTCTTCGTAGTACAACGGGAGATTCGCGAACCACGCCGCGTCTTCTTCGATGCGTTTCCCGGACTTGCGGTATTGACTCATCGTTTCCCCTCCCATCGAATGAAACCAAGGATTGGAATCTTTTGAAAGGACCAGTGAGATCACTTCGTCTTCATGATTGCCGAGAACGAAGGTCACGCGATCGGGATAACGGGCTTCCAATTCACGCGCATAGGCGACGGTTTCCACGATGAAACGTCCGCGATCGACCAAATCGCCGACCTGGATCAAACGTTGGGTCTCTGGATCCCAACGTTTCAGAATCTCGATGAACGTATTCAGGCATCCGTGGACATCGCCGACGATGAAATAGTTCATAGTATCCCTCCGTATGGAATCATCATACCATTCTTGCTTCATCGGATTCAAACCGGACGATAAAAAACCGGGTTACCCCGGTTTGGATTAATAGTTCTTAACGTCGATCGCGAAATGGGCTTGCTTGTATCCGCAAACAGGGCAGACACCCGGGGCTTTTTCGCCTTCGAACTGGTAACCGCAGATATCGCATTCCCACACGACTTTTTCATCGCGTTTGAAGACGTTGCCGTCACGGAGGTTCTTCAGAAGATCATTATAACGGTCTTCATGACGATGTTCGATCTTGGCGACTTGTTCCATCTGGAACGAAATCTTGTCAAAGCCTTCTTCCTTGGCGACTTCGGCGAAGCCTTTATACATTTCGGTCCATTCATAGTGTTCCCCGGCGGCGGCATCGACCAAGTTGACGTCGGTGGTCGGTAGACCTTCGTGGAGGGCTTTGAACCACAAGAACGCATGTTCCTGTTCGTTGCGGGCGGTTTCTTCGAAGTAGGCGGCGGTTTGTTCCATGCCTTCTTCACGGGCTTTCATGGCGTAGTAGGTGTACTTGTTGCGGGCCATCGATTCTCCGGCGAACGCGGCTTCCAGATTCTTCTCGGTACGGCTTCCTTTTAGATTCATGGTTGTTTCCCTTTCCTTATGTCAAATGTCCGTCGACATTTGATCCCTTCTTAAGACATGATTCGCAAATCCCTTCGAAAACGATACGATGCGTCAGGATCCGGGCTTTCATCTGATTCTCGACTTTGTCGTTGAGTTCATTCAGATACAAGCCTTGGATATCGAACAATCCGTCACAGGCTTCGCAATGAAGATGGTAGTGCGGATATTCCCTTCCGTCATACATCGAACCGACCGTCGGATGTTCGATCTTGTTGATCTTGTTCTGTTCGGCTAAAAGGTTCAGATTCCGGTAGACGGTCGCCAAACTGATGCGTTTGTCTTCTTCCTTCAGTTTGTTGTAGACTTGCTCCGCACTGAGGTGCCCGTAGTGGTTACGCAACATCTCAAGTAAACGTGTTCTTTGTTTTGATTGCTTATGGTTCACGATTCACCTCTTTTTTTGATAATGCGAATCATTATCGTCTTAATTATACTCCACCCCGGGTCGCATGCAACCCTAGCTTTGTCCTTTTTGATGGAAATGCGAATAGATTTCATTTTTCGAGATCCCGGTTTCCTCGCTGACCTTGCGGATCGCTTGGGAAGCGGAGATTCCGTTGCTGATGTAGGACGTGATCATTTCGTTGACTTCGCTCAGATCCACATCGGGTAGATGTTCGTCTTTGTTTCCTTCGACGACCAGTACGATCTCCCCTTTGAGGTCTTCCGCGACTTCGATCAGTTCGCTGAGCGTTCCGCGCAGGAACTCTTCGTGACGCTTGGTCAATTCCCTGGCGATGCAGGCATTCCGATCCCCAAAGACTTCATGGATTTTCTTGAGGGTCTTTTGGATCCGATGCGGCGCTTCATAGAAGATGACGGTATAGGGGTAGGCTTTCAGTTGATTGAGTTGCGCCCTGCATTCTTTGTCGCTGACCGGCAAGAACCCGAAAAACAAGAAAGGTTGTGGGGATAGACCGGAAGCGACCAAAGCATCCAACACGGCGCTGCTTCCGCTGATCGGAACGACGTTGAACCCCGCCTCCACGATCTTCTTGACCAGGTGTTCACCGGGATCGCTGATCAGAGGGTACCCGGCATCGCTGACCAAAGCCACGTTCTGTCCGTTTTCAAGCATCTGTACTATCCCGTTGGCACTCTGCGTCTCATTGTGTTCATGGTGCGAGATCATCCGCGTTTCAATCTGAAAATGCGTCAAGAGTTTCATGGTATTGCGTGTATCTTCCGCCGCGATCACGTCGACCTGCTTTAAAATCTCGATCGCCCGCGGTGTCATCTCGTTGAGATTCCCGATGGGGGTCGCGACCAAGTAGCAAGTGGGACGGTCATTGTCGAAACTCTTCTGTCTTCTCATTTCTCATCATCCTTTTTTTCATCCGGAACCACACGGTCTTTGAACGCTTCGTCAAACGATAGGAACAACGCTTCTTCGCGGCTTTCCAACTTCGCTTGGCGCGTTAAAAGATTCATCGATGTCACTCTGTATCTTTTGTTGTTGTAATCGATCTGCTCGTTGAGTTTCGGGCAACCTTTACGCAGTTGCTTGTAGTTGGCATCTTCATATTTCAGACAACACATGAGTTTTCCGCATTGTCCGGAAAGTTTCTGGATATTGAGGGCTAACAATTGGTTCTTCGCCATGTTGATGGAAACGACGTCGAAGTCGCTCAGATAACGCGAACAACAGGTTTCCATTCCACAGGGACCCAACCCGCCGACGATCTTCGCTTTATCGCGCGGACCGATTTGACGCAGTTCGATCCGACACTTGAAGACCATCGCCAATTCTTTCAACAGGTCGCGGAAATCGACGCGTTCGTCGGCAACATAGATGAAAATGACTTTGGATCGATCCAATGTATATTCCGCACTGATCAGATTCATGTCGAGTTTGCATTTTTTGATGGCTTCGTTGCATTTATGGATGGCTTCTTTCGCCAATTCTTTATTGCGTTCGTAATTCGAGATATCTTCGCGGGTCGCTTTGCGCAAGATCGGTTTCAGTTCAAGCGCATGGTCGATCGTCGCGATGTCCCGGGCTTCACTGATGATTTCGCCAAGCTCGATTCCGCGGATGGTCTCGACGACCACATGGTCGCCATAGGCATATCCTTCATGGGTGGTGCCGAAGGTATAGGCTTTCTTATTGCCTTTGAATCGGATGGAGAAAGCGGACTTATAGCGCGGAGCGGATTCGCTGTTCATATGCTCCGGTTGATGTTCGTTCATACGGTAACCTCCTTGAGTTGATAGAGGATCGAATCGATAAGCAGACCGAGATTCGCATTCCCGGAAATCTTGGATTCGCTCTCGTTGAATAGCATGAAGACTTTGACGCAGTCGAACCGCCGGCTAACCGCGTCTTTTCTTCGATTCCAGGCTTCATTCTTGAAATCGACGTTATATTTCACATCTTTGAAGAAAAGCATACCGATCCTTAGGAAATACGCCAAGGCTTTCCGGTTGCTTGCGGGGTCTTTCCCGCGCAACACCTGGCTTTGGAAAAACAATTCGCCCGCGAACGGCTGGGCTAGGTATTCATCGATGAACTGACCGAACAAGGAAACCGCGCTCTGGTAATCATCCGATTCGGAGACTTCCTTGATTTCCTCCGGGTCGTTGACGAACTGACGCAACATCCTTTCATCGAAGGGGTCCAATTCCATCACCGCAAGTTTCTCCTCCAACAAGTCTTTCATCGACGTGGTGAAGGAGATGTTTTGACATCGCGAGACGATCGTCTCCAAGAGACGTTCGGGTTGTTCGCTGATCAGGATGGCATGGGTATCGTTGCCCGAGGGTTCTTCCAAGAACTTCAACAGACTATTCAATGCTTCGGTGGTCGCGTTCTCCGCCGGGTCGAGGATATAGATCTTCTTTCCCGCGCCTTCCAACGCCGTCTTAGAGAATTGGTCCTGGATTTTCAGGATTTCTTCCTTCTTGATCGTACGGTCGCTACCGTCGATCAGAATCATGTCGGCATAGTTCCCGTGCAAGACCCTTTGACACGACTCGCACTCTTCGCAGGCCCAGGGGTTCGCGTTGGGACAAACCAGTGTCTGAGCGAACAAGATCGCCAAATCCCGCTGTTTACTTCCGCGTTTCCCACTGAACAGATAGGCATGGGAGAGATGTTTGCTTTCAAACGCTTTGGTTAAAATGGCGAACGCGATCGGCTGACGTGCGCTAAGCTCATTTTTCCCCATGTTCTTCTATCCTCTTCAATAATGCGTCCAACGCCTCGATGCAGACTTGGTCGACCTTTTGGTTCGCATCGATGACGGTGATCCGATCGGCGAACCGTGTCAAGACTTCTTTGTATCCTTCGACGACCCGTTGGTGGAATCCGACTTCTTCTTGGTCCAAACGATCCAAAAAACGTCGTCCGGAGATCCGTTGCAGACCGACTTCCGCCGGTAAATCGAAATAGAGGGTGATGTCGGGAAAGTGCCCTTCGATCGCGAACGCATTGATGGAAAGGACTTCCTCGAAGCCGATTCCGCGTCCGACGCCTTGATAGGCCAGCGAACTGTCGACGAAACGATCACACAAAACCAATTTTCCTTCCGACAGGGCGGGCAACACTTTTTCAATCAGGTGTTGCCGCCGTGAAGCGGCATAAAGCAAGGCTTCGGTTTTCACATCCATCGCCGTGTTCTTGGGATCCAGGATGACATGGCGGATTTGTTCCGCGATTTCGATCCCGCCCGGTTCACGTGTCACAACCACGTCGAACCCGCGCTGAACCAGCGCCTTCATTAAATATTGACTGACGGTGGTTTTCCCACTCCCGTCAGGTCCTTCTAACGTAATAAAAAGTCCGTTTCGCATACGAAGCCCTCACTGGGTTATTATACCATGCCAACCCCACGCAAACAAATCAAGGGCGGGCGGGATCGAGAACACGTTGAACATCAAAGAAGTGCTCGCTTAGGTAAGCGGAATCTTTAGTCATGCTGACCCCGTCGATGTCGACGCGGGCGAAGAACGTCATCCCGTCGATCACTGAAACATCTCCTCGCCGATCGACGATGAAATAGGCGCTATACCCGTAATCCTTGACGACTTGCAGACTGTCTCCGGTGAGTTTGTATCCGAAAGGTGCCACGAACAAGGTCGTTCCCCCGGCGATCGAGCCGATTTTCGCGGTCCATTTCGCAAAGTCTTCGTCGATTTTCTCAGGTACGGAAGAAGATGAGTAATAAACCCCGTCCGCATGGGTGTAACTGTGGTTGGCGAAAATCCACCCTTTTGATTTAAGTGCTTCGACGACCTTGGCCGCCGCTTCGATCTCGTCGTTGTTTGTGAGTCTGAATCCAAGCGTCCCCGCATGACCGCTCAACGCGAGGATGCCGCGTGCGTTTTTGTAGGAGAAATCGGGATGGGTTTCGATGAAGGTCTCAAGGATGGGGACGATGTCCCCGTCTTTCGTAAGAACCTCCCCGTCTTTCGTCAAGACACGGGTAAAGATTTCACCATCCTTAAGGGTCAATCCACGAGCGAATCCATCCACCGGTTTCGGATCCGGATAGGACATGTCATCGATCGAAAAGATGAAAGGGATCTTGTCTGCGGGAAGTTTCAACGGCTTACGGATATACTTACCTGCTTTGTATTCATAGACGTCGTAGAAATCCACGACGACATACCCTCTCGCATACATCTCGTCCAAGATTCGCTTGAATTCGTAGACGGTGATGTTCCAACTGTTATACCCGGCTGCGTTGTGGCTGTCTTCCCCGAACGCGATCGAGGGGTCGATGATCAGATTGTGGAAAAAGAGATGACGCACCGGAAAGTCGTAATTCACCAAAGAATCGATCGCGTTTTGAAAATGGATGATTCTATCTTTGATTCTGGCGTCGTCCTGTATTTTTTGATTCTGGGTCAAAACTTCCAGGGCTTCTTCGTAGGCATATCCATCTCCCAGTGCGTTCGCTTCGAGAATCACCGCTTCGATCAATGCATCATCCTTGTGCGAATTCAAATACTCTTCAAGTTGATTCTGCATCTCGATGATCTTATCGTTGATCATTTGCAGAAAAGTTTGATCTTGCCTATATTTCAACGTCATGAATGTAAACACGAGGAAAAGGATGAGTGTCGGAATAATGAGAACTCTTCCCCATAGTATTTTACGTTTCTTGTTTGTCGTTTTCTTCATGTCGGTACCTCTTCACTAGTAAAAACGGTAAGTTCCCTTACCGTCAGAATATCATGTTTGAGTAATTTTGTATAATTTAACGGGCAGGATCGAGAATTTCACTAATCTTGAAGTAATTTTCATTGATATAACTCGCATTGGTCGTGAAGCTTCGCCCGGTGATTCCGACACGTGATAGAAAGAGAATACTCTCGCTAACAGTCTCGTTGGGTCGATTATCATCATAGAAGTACGTCGTATATCCGTATTCGCGGATTGCCCGCAGATTATCCCCGCTTAATCGATTTCCATATGGACTCACAAAAATCAGACTGTCGCCGACAATCGGTTTGATCTTATCATCCCACTTCTTAAGATCAGCCTTGATTTTCGCATATGTGGGGTTCGTTACATAAATGTCTTCCAAATCCGCATACGTCGTACATGCAAAATCCCATCCTTTTTCTTTAAGGAGATCTGCAAGTAACTTAGCGTCGTTGACTTCGATGTCGTTAGTCAGCCGATATCCGAGTGTTCCTGCGAAACCCGTCAATGACAACACGCCACGTGCACCTCTAAACGAGAAATCAGGATGTGTTTTGAGAAATTCTTCGACGATCGGGACGACATCTCCATCTTTCGTGTAGTCAACGCCTTCGGCAGTCAAAATTCTAGAAACGATTTCACCATCCCTAATCCCCATTCCACGGGCATACCCTTTTAGCGGCATCGGGTCTTGGTAAGCCATCTCGTCAACCATTAAAATCAAAGGGATTTTCCCGGCCGGAACCTTGACAACCTTCCGTCCCATTTTCCCTGCCGTTAAGTCATAGGCATCATGGATATCGTACAGTATATACTCGCGATCATAAAGTTGCTGAATGATGGCTTTAAACTCATTATTGGTTATCGTCCAAAGATCATAACCGCTTTTCCCGTCAAAGGCTAGTTTCGTATTATTCACCAATGTATGGAAAAAAATGATTTGAATATCTTCGCTATAAACGACCATATTGTCCAAAGCTGTTTGATATTCCACGATTTTTGCTTTAATCGTTTCATTGCTTTGGATGATGTCATGCTGTTTTAAAATGACCAACGCCTCTTCGTATTCATAACGCAACGCCAACCCGTCGGCACTCGCGATGACCGTTTGAATCAACTCTTGATTCTGATGACCGTCCAGATACTCCTGTAACTCTTCCTGTAACTGTTTCACCCGATCCTCGATCGATTTCAGGTTATTTTGATCATTGATATAGATGACCGCCATAAAGGCGACGGCGAACGCCACCACCAATATGGGTAATAGTACGACTCTTCCCCATCGGATACCGGGTCTTCTGTGACGTGTAGTTTTATAGCGTATCCTCCATCCCTATTATACGCAAAATTGCTATGATATAATAGATAAGTGTTGAGGAGGATTCGTATGAATTTAAAAGAAACCAAGCGTTCGTCGAAGCCTTTGATTCAAGGGAAGATCGTAAATCTCAGACACGACCAGGTCACCTTGCCCGATGGGCGCGAAGCCCTACGGGAAATCGTGGAACATCCCGGCGGCGTATGCATCGCCGCCCGGCTTGACGATGGAAGATTCCTGGTGGTCGAACAATACCGCTATGCCCATTCTCGTGTCTTCACCGAATATCCGGCGGGGAAAAGGGAGCCCGGGGAAGATCCGCTTTCCTGCGCGATGCGGGAACTGGAAGAAGAAACAGGATACAAGGCGAAAGTCATGATCCCGATGGGGGAATTCATCCCTTCGCCGGCCTATCTTGAAGAGGTCATCTACCTCTACTTTGCCCCCGAACTGGAATTCGTCGGTCAGCGTCTGGATGACGGGGAATTCCTGAACGTAAAGAAGGTCGAACTCGCCACCTTGGTCCAAGCCACGATGGACGGGGACTTGATGGATGGCAAAACCATCGCCTTGACCTTGAAACTAAACCATTATCTTCAAAATCAACCATGAGGGAGTCTTCCCTCTTTTTGTTTACAATAGTGTTTACGATAAAGCGCCTATTTTGTTTACAATAGTGTTTACATTAATGCTTGATTTTGTTTACGATAGTGTTTACAATATTCATAGAATGATAACGGTAGCAAATCGACGGGAGGAAAATATGATCGATGAATTCAAAAAGCTTGTAAGCGAGCAGCTCTACCCGACGAAAAAGGAGTGGTTCTATAAGTATGGTAAGCATGGCGTCGATTATGACGCTCTGTTGAAGTACAAGAAAGAAAACTCGACGTCCATCCCCTTGAAAACAACCGAAGGGACACTCTATTTCAATTCGGAGTATATTTTGCCCAAGATGAAAGAATACTATTCGATTCAAACGTATGGATTTGAAGTATTATCCCATTTTACGGAACAATTCGAAGAAATACTGATCTTCAGTGAAGTTGAGGGAACGTTGGAAATCGAAGGCGTCAAGACATCCAAGAAGAAAATCGAAGAAGTGTTAAGAAAACCCCTTGTTGTCGATACCAAGGAACAAGTCATTGTGAATATGAAGAACGGAATGGACTACATCTTCAATCATGACATTACGGAAGAGAACCTTCATGAACTCTATACGATTCTATCCTACAACAGTTTAAGGGATGACGAGAAAATCGAGAGCGGATTCTATCGTGCGCAAGATGTCGAGATCATCGGACGATACGGCGAAGTCAGCGATCGTGGTGTTGACGCGAGTTTGCTTGCGGAATGGATGGGCGATTTCGTTTCTTTCGTCCAAGAATCGATGCTTTCACTGAACAACTTAACGTATCTCATGCCACATATCATCCACTACTATATGATTTACCTTCATCCTTATTATGACTTCAACGGTCGTATGGCTAGGATTTTCTCCTACTGGTACATCCTGAAGTGTCCGTTCATCAAGGAGAAACTACCTGTTTTTAGCGAGGCGATCAATTATAATTCAACTTCGAAAACAATGTATTACCGGGCGATAGAGAATGCTCGAGAAGATGGCAACGACCTCACCTACTTTCTAGATTATCTGTTTACCGTAGGAAAACGTTTCGTCGATGTCTATCTCAAACTCGACTTGATTTCAACAAGATCCAATCGAGAAATGATGAAATTGACTTCAAGTGAACTCAATACACTGAAGTCGATCCTTCTTTATGTAAAGGAAGAGAATTACTTCACTTGGGAGGATGTTTCAGGTTTCGATAAGGAACATTATTCCAAACAGTACTATCTCAGATTGTTGAATTCACTGGAAGATAAGGGAATCCTACTTAAAGTAGTGAAAGGGAAATCATTCTACTTCCAATTCAAACGATGAAAAGCACCCGCAATCGCGGGTGCTTGGTTTTATTTGATGACGCTTTCAAGCCAAATCGGATCGGGTTCTAGTTCCAACAGTTCGGTGACGGTCGCCGCGATGTTCGCAAGGCCGAAGTCCCCTTCCTTCAACGTCACGTCGGCTCCTGTGATGATGAGCGGGACTTTGTTGAGGGTATGGGATGTCTTGGCTTTGGGGGTCGCCTTGGGGTCTTTGGATTTCTCGTACATTTCATCCGCGTTCCCGTGGTCGGCGGTGACGATCAGGATGCCGCCGACGGCTTGTACCGAATCATAGACACGTTTGAGCTGAAGGTCGACGGATTCGACGCCGATGATGGTGGCTTCGTAGTTGCCCGTATGCCCGACCATATCGCCGTTGGGGTAGTTGCATCTCAGGAAATCATAGTTTCCGCTATTAAGGGCGTCGATGAGCGTGTCGGTGATCTGCGCGCATTGCATCCATGGCCGTTGTTCAAACGGCAGGACGTCGGATTTGATTTCGACGAAGGTTTCCAGCGCATCGTCGAACTTCTCGGTCCGGTTCCCGTTCCAGAAGTAGGTGACATGTCCGTATTTCTGCGTTTCGGAGACCGCGTATTGACGGATCTTGTTGACGACGAGGTATTCCGACAAGGTATGTTTGATTTTCGGCGGGGTGACGAGGAAGTTCGTCGGGATTTTGAGGTCCCCGTCGTATTGAAGCATCCCGGCGTAGAACACCTTGGGTCTGCGTACGCGGTCGAACTTGGTGAACTTCTCTTCTTCGAATGCACGGGAGAGTTCCAACGCACGGTCGCCACGGAAGTTGAACAGGACGACGGCATCGTTGTCTTCGATCGTTCCGACCGCTTTCCCGTTTTCCGCGATCACGAACGCCGGTAGGAATTGATCGGTGAATCCGCCTTCGCTGCGATAGGTTTCGATCGCTTCCTTCGCGCTGTTGAACATCCGTCCTTCACCCAAGACATGGGTTTTCCAGCCAATCTCGACCATGCCCCATTCCGCTTCGTAACGGTCCATGGTCACACGCATCCGACCGCCACCCGAAGCGATCTTCGCATCGAAGTTCGCATCGCTGACTTCGCTCAATACGTTTTCAAGTTGGTCGACATAGATCAACGCAGAGGTTTCGGGAACGTCGCGACCATCCAACAGGATATGGACGCGTACTTTCTTCAATCCGTCGATCTTCGCCTGTTTGACAAGGGCGAAGAGATGGTCGATGTGGGAATGGACGTTGCCATCCGACAACAAGCCGATGAAATGGACGGTACCGTCTTTCGCGAACGCCTTCATTTCATTCCAGGTTTGCGATGTGAAGATATCGCCCGATTCGATCGAGGCGTTGACGAGTTTCGCACCCTGGGCGTAGATTTGTCCGCAACCCAAGGCGTTATGTCCGACTTCCGAATTCCCCATGTCTTCATCGCTGGGGAGGCCGACGGCGGTTCCGTGGGCTTTCAGGCTTATGTTGGGATAGGAAGCCATGAGGGCATCCAATGTAGGGGTATACGCGTTTTTAACCGCGTTGCCATAGGCGTTGTCGGATAATCCGACACCGTCCATCACAACTAAGACGACAGGTCTTTTTGACATAGTGAGTCTCCTTGTTTAACTGTATCATTTTACCATTTTTCGTGAATTTTCGCACATGAAATGAACGTTCGCAAAAGAAAGGCGCCGTTTGGCACCTTATTCATCGTCATCGGATTTTGGAAGGTAGAAGATCTGTTCCCCTTCTTTACTCAACATATACGCCGCCCGTGCATAACTGCGCACATAGTCGGGATCCATCAGTTTCTCTTTTTGTTGCACCAGGGTTGCGTTCTCATCTTCAAGATCGCTGAGTTGCCCTTGGGCGGATGTCAGTTGTTGGCGCAACTCGATCGTCGCCGCCACTTCCGTCCCGACCTGAAACAACATAAAGGCGCTTGCGCTTAGTAAGATCGCATTCATGATTCGTTGCACTGATTTTTTGGGACGCAGAAATCGCTTCTTGGCCATGAAGAGTCTCCTTTATCGTTGAAATGCTCGTGTAGTTTCATTATACTGACAATTTCATAAAATGCAAGAGTGTCAGTTGCGACGAATTGTGAACGATTATGGGTTGGTCGTGTGCGGGATGATTGATTCATCCAACACTTCATACATCGAGACGGCGTCGGACTTCCGGATGGAGAATTCGATGGACAAGACGCGGACCTTCAAGCGGCGATGGCCGAAGAACAGTTCGATTTCATCCCCGGGCTTGACTTCGCTGGACGGTTTCGCGACTTTCCCGTTGAGAAGAACGCGGTCCTGATCCGCCAGTTCCTTCGAGATCGTACGGCGTTTCAGGATTCTGGATACTTTGAGATACTTGTCAATTCGCATGGGAGCTTCCTTTCGGGGTGAGTTTGGCGCTACGCTCGAGGATCGATACGGCCAAGGTCAGCCATTCACCGGTTTTCGGGAGGGTCACGATGATCGATCCCCCCGTGTATTTCAAGGTCACGGTCGTGGAGAGGTCGGAGATCATCTTGAACAGCTTTACCCCGTCGACCGTTTTCGACCACTCGACGCTGAAGGCCAGTTCGGCGTTCTGTTTTCTTTCCTTGAAACTTGCGACCCTTGGATCCTTGATCAGCAATTCCAAGCGTTTCTTTTCAAACAAGAGGACGACCGACCTTGGCAGTTTCCCGTAAAGGTCGATGATCTCGTCCTGCAGTTTCTTCAATTCATGTTCGGTGTCGGTTTTATCGATCCGCTGATACAGCGAAATCTTCTCGAAATCCTGGGGTGCGAAGGTTTGCGGGATGTACGCATCGACCTGGATGTTCTGTTTGATCTCCATCTCTTTCTCGACATAGGGGATCCCGGAACGTTTCTCCTGGATCGCCTGGGCAAGCAGTTCGATGTACATGTCGATGCCGACGGTGTCGATGAATCCCGATTGGGAATCCCCCAACATCTCCCCGGCGCCGCGGATGGTCAAATCCCGCATCGCAATCTTATACCCGCTCCCGAGTTCGGTGAATTCTTTGATGGACTGTAAGCGTTTCTGGGCGATTTCGGAGAGTTGTTTACGCGGCGAATACATCAGGTAGGCGTACGCCAGTCGGTCGCTCCGACCGACTCTTCCTTTGATTTGGTAGAGTTGGGACAAGCCGAAGGTGTCCGCCTGGTCGATCACGATGGTGTTCGCGTTGGGGATGTCGATGCCCGTCTCGACGATCGTCGTACAGACCAGGACGTTGTATTCGTTGTTGGTGAAGCGATACATGACATCTTCGATCTCTTCGCGATGCATCTGTCCATGTGCGACCGCGACTTTCGCCTCGGGGATGTCCTGCTTGATCTGATAGGCAACGCTGAAAATCTGGGAAACGTTGTTGAAGAGGTAGAACACCTGTCCGTTGCGTGCCAACTCGCGCTGGATGACTTCCTTGATGACTCCTTTGTTTTTATGCAAAACATAAGTCTGGACCGGAAGACGGTTCTGGGGCGGGGTTTCCAACTGCGAAAGCGAACGTACCCCGATCAGCGACATCTGTAAGGTACGTGGAATCGGCGTAGCGCTGAGGGAAAGGACATGGACGCTCTGTTTGACTTCTTTGATTTTCTCTTTATGTTCAACCCCGAAGCGTTGTTCTTCGTCGATCACCAACAAACCCAAATCCTTGAACCGCACATCCTTGGATAAAATGCGGTGGGTTCCGATCAGGATATCCACTTTCCCTTCGCGGACATCGTGGATGATTTCTTTGACCTGGCTCTCGATGACGAAACGGTTGAGGACCCGGATATTGACGGGATAGTTCGCAAACCGGCGTAAGAATGTTTGGTAATGTTGGCGTGAGAGAACGGTGGTCGGACAAAGGAACGCGACTTGCTTGTGTTCCGCGACCGCTTTGAACGCCGCCCGTATGGCCACTTCGGTCTTCCCGAACCCCACATCCCCGCACAATAAACGATCCATCGGTTTCGGACGCATCATGTCGTCTTTGATTTCTTGAATCGCCTGCGCCTGATCCTGGGTCAAAGGATATTCGAATTCTTCCTCGAATTCTTCCTGTAACTCGCTATCGGGTCCAAACGCATAGGCGATGTCTTTCTCCCGTGTCGCATAAAGCGCGATCAAACGGTCGGCGATATCGCGTACGTTCTCTTTGATTTTCGCTTTGGTTTTGGTCCATTCATTGGATCCCAATTTATTCAGTTTCGGAACGACCCCGTCCCTCGATACGAATTTACGGACGAGTTGGAACTGTTCCAACGGGACGAACAACTGGTCGTCGCTACGGAAAACGATATGCAGGAAATCACGGTGGACCCCGTCGACTTCCTTGGTCAGGATGCCGAGGTATTTCCCGACCCCGTGTTGATGATGGACGACATAATCCCCGACCTGCAAGTCTTGGTAGGTGCTTAGCGTCTCGGCTTCCTTGAACTTGTTCGCATACCTTCCGATCGGGATATGGCGTTGAAACAATTCTTTCGACGTGAGGACAAGGACGGGCGGTTCGATCAGTTCGAAGCCTTCATCCCGCTCTTCATGCACGATCATCAACCCGGCTTCATCCAACGGTATCTCGCTTAAGGTATAGGGGATCTTTTGGGTCAAGAGGACATCGATGACGCTCTTGATTTCCGCATCCTTAAGACAGAGGATCACATGTTTTCTTTTCCGTTCGATGTCGATGAGCTTGACGGCTTGAGCCAAGGGCTCTTGCGGGAAATGCACATCCCGTAGCGGGAACCGCATTTCTTTCCCATGCGTCTCGAACAGTTCGAAATCGATCCGTCGATGCGTCGCCAACACCGTATTCAATTCATGGAAAACGGAGAACGTCGTCAGTGCTTCTTGGTCCTGGCTCTTCTCTTGGAGATAGTCGACCGTTTCTTCCATCAAATGGTGGATATGGTCCTTCACATCCTGGATCGGGGAGATGAGAACCAAGGGATCCTTGGCATAGGAAAAGAGCGAATCGTTGTCTTCGAGATACGCGGTATAACGATAGAGATAGTTCTCTTTGATGTGGTTTTTGATGCTATCCAAATCCCGCTGGATATTGTTTTCGAGCACTTCGTATTCTTCGGTGGATCGACGGTTCTTCTCGCGACCCAACGCATTCTCGGCTTGGTCGACGATTCTGGCAATCTGTCGATCCGTCAACAGAAGGTCGGTCGCCGGTTGGATCTCCACTTCATCCAGGGTTTGGACGGATCGTTGCGAACTCAGGTCGAAGGTACGCAGACTCTCGATTTCCACGTCGAAAAACTCGATACGTAGCGGTGCTTCGGTGTTGATCGGATAGACATCCACGATCCCCCCGCGCATCGCGAAACAGCACGGTTGGTCGACACGGTTGACCTGGGCATAGCCGATGACACGGAGTTTTTCCGCCAGTTCCTTGGGTTCGATCCGCTGGTTCAGCGAAAGTCGGATTGTTTGGTCGCGGAAATACTCTGGTTTGGGAAGGTGTCGCAGCGCAGCCCCAACATGGGTGACGCAAAGCATCGGTTTCCCCGAACTCAAGCGACTCAAGGTTTCCATTTTCTGGACATTGATTTCAGGAGAAGACGCGATCGCTTCGACGCGCAGCGACTCTTCGCTTGGGAAGAGTGCGGTTTCCTCGTCGCTCAACCACGTCTGCAGTTTCGCATGCAGATGCTGGGCTTGGTAGAGGTTGGGTTTGACGATGAAGATCGGCTGGGGGGTTAGTCGGTAGGTCGCCGCCAACAGAGCCGCTTCCTGAACCAGCGACAAATGCGCAAAAGAGCCCTGTCCCTTCGACAGCGCCCGTACGGAAGCCTCTTTCATTAAGTGCTTAAGAATCCGATCCATCAGTCCACCTTCTTATTAAACTGATTCATCACATCCAAAAACGGTTGTTTCGCAAACTCGATCGCTGCGTGGGCCGCATGTTCGATCGCTTTTTTATGGAGGTCGCGTTTCTCTTTCTCGATTTTTCCCAACACATAGTCGACGGTCGGAATCATCGGGTTCTTATCGATCCCGACCCTGACCCGCGGGAATTCCTGGGTATGCAGATGAAGGATGATGTTCTTCATCCCGTTCTGACCCCCGGCGCTCCCTTTTTCACGTAACCTTACTTTACCGACCGGCAGATCCAAGTCGTCATAGACCACCAGAATATCCTTTGGTTCGATCTTATAGAAACGCGCCGCTTCGACCACCGCTTCCCCCGAAAGGTTCATGTAGGTCTCGGGTTTCATCAATAGAACCTGCTCGTTCCCGATCGTCACCGTGGCCACCTTCGCCTTGAATTTACGGACCAACGACGGATTCCCGACTTTCCTCAACACTTCGTCCAACACCATAAACCCGGTGTTATGACGGGATTGTTCATATGTTTTCCCTGGATTCCCCAGGCCGACGATCATTTTCATTCCATCACCTTCTTGCCTAGATATTATACACGATAAAGGACGGGCTTGTCTTGCGTGCTTTACTTCGTCCATCAGCAGGATTATGATTGGATTAGATCGTGGGAATCGTTTGAAACGATTTTGGGGGCACTATGAAACATTGGATTTTATCCCACATGATTCTTTCCGTCTTTCTTGCTTATCTTTTGATTCAAGGCGGGTTCAACCTGTACAAGATCTTCTTCTATCGTATGTATCTCGAATACTCCGAGGTCTTACGTGTTGTCGATCCGATTTCGGGGGATGTCCTGGTGGCCTATCATGGGGAATGTGACTTGTTTTGCCCAAACACCGTGCGCATCGACCTCGAATCTTCCTCGGGTGTCGTCTTGCGTGAAGAATTCATCTTCATCGACCATTGTAGCGGGATCGCAATGATGTGGACGTCGGATCGTCACGCCATCATCAACACCAAGGAAGTGAATGTGGATACCGATCTCTTTAAATCGAACGCGAAGAACTCCTATCCCTGTCTCACCTCTACCCCTTGAACCATAACACTCATTGTGTATAATGAAATCAAGATGCGTCGACATCCGGAGGCGAGTGATGAAAACGATAAAACAGATTCTGTGCCTGTTATGCGTCCTACTCATTGTGTCGGGCTGTTCATCCAAGAGTTCAAACCAAAAATGGGTTCAAGACGAGATGGCGGGGATCACGGATCCCGGTTTCACCGTTGTCAGTAAATCCAAATCCAGCGATGAAGTGAAATTCCAGTTCAAAGAGGTGGAAGTCGCCGCGGTCAACACCTTCCTTGCGACGCTTTACGAGTCGGATTTCAAGGTTTCCGTCAATTACAATTACGAGATGAATTTCTATAGCTACGCCGCCTACAACGATGCCGGGGAAAGTATCCATTTCACCTATGATGTCACTAACAAGACCGCGGTCTTCATCTATGGGATCAAGGGTAATTCCGTGTTTGTCTCGGGGGTTCGCGATGTCGGCTACTTCATCCGAGCCAATTACGATTACGCGGCGGACGACCTTGGGGAAAACTACATCGCTTCGCTGTGGTACACCATCAATCCAGGAATCAAACTCACCAACCAAACCGACGTCATCCTGTCCTGCACACTCAAGAACGTTCACATCAAGAGCGGCTCTAGGGTCGGTAACCTCAGTATCGCCAACGATCCCTACGCTGCGGGGACGGACAACTTCACCAAGACTTGCACAGGCTATGGCGATCTACACTTCGTCGTCCGCCAGAAAGGCATCGGCAGTTATCCAACGACGATGGATTACGCGGAAAACAAGGAAGCGTTCTTCAATGCCATGGGCATCTCGCAGGGCGATTTGAACTTCGTCGTTCAGTTCACGATCGAGATCACGACCGACAAAGGGACATACACAAGGGATCTTGAGGTCAAGGTCTTGCCGGATGGTAACGATGCGACGAAGATGGGACTAACCTACGATGTGGATAAAACGATATCGGATCTCTCACAGGGAATCCCCTTCACTAAGCAATGACACGAAGACATGCGAAAGCATGTTTTCTTTCAGTCATTATCATTGAAACCTATCGCAAACAAGATACAATCTACTTACTAGAAGATACCGAAACGGAGACCCCCATCAATGAGAAACAAACGATTCTTTTTAGTTATCCTTCTTATCCTCTTATTGGGTTTGACAGGCTGTGCCACGCCGAAAACCGAGGACTTACCAAAGTTCACCTTAACCGAACTTGCGGAATATGACGGGAAGAACGGTGCGAAAGCCTTTGTCGCCGTCGATGGTAAAATCTATGAAGTGACCGACATTGAAGAATGGACCGGTGGTGAACATTACAACGGAGCCATGGCGGGTGTCGACCTATCTGAGTTGATTACTCAATCACCTCATGGGAAAAGCATGCTGAGCCGGGCGAAGTTGGTCGGTACATTATCGGAATAGTCTACAGCAATCCAATCCATCCAAGTCCACGCGTTTCCCTCCCTTAACGACGGACGATCAGAAAGAGAACGATGCCAATGCGCATCGTTCTCTTTCTCTATGTATTGTATTATATTAAAATCTATTTCTATTATAATATCGATTCAGTTCATCTTTTCCAGTTCTGCGGGTCTTTTTTCCACTCCAACAGCACTTCCAGGTGCTCCTTTTGGATATATCCCTGATCTTGGGCGACTTGGATCAAGGTGGTATAGTCGCTGAGGGTCACCAACTTGAGTTGATGGGATTCGAAATTGGCGATGCCTTTGGGTAGTTGATAAGTGAAGATCGCGGCGACGCCCAGGACATCCGCGCCTTCCCTTCGCGCGGCTTCGCAGGCATCCAGCACACTTCCGCCGGTCGAGATCAAGTCTTCGATGACGACCATCTTCTGTCCGGCTGTGATGCGTCCTTCGATCTGGTTTTCTTTCCCGTGGTCTTTGGCTTTCGTACGAATGTAGACCATGGGGAGATTCATAATCTCCGCCACCCAACAGGCTTGGGGAATCCCGGCCGTCGCCGTCCCCGCGATCACTTCCACTTCCGGATAGTTCTCGCGGATGGTTTTTGCGAGCTCCGCGGCGATGTCGCGGCGAACTTCCGGATAGCTAAGCGTGATGCGGTTGTCGCAATAGATCGGGGAGAGGATCCCACTCGCCCAGGTGAAGGGGGCGTCCGGCCGTAGACTGACGGCTTCAACATTCAGTAAATGCCCGGCGATGCGTTGTGATGTGTTCATCGTGTTTCTCCATTCCATTCCATCAGAATGTCAAGGTAAGCTTGGATCGGATTTTCAGCCCGAGTGATGGGTCGACCGACGACGATATGCGTCGAGCCGATCTGTTTCGCCATCGAGGGGGTCGTGATGCGCTTTTGGTCGTTCACGGCTGCGTCGCTGGGACGGATGCCCGGCGTGATCCGCAGGAATTCTTCCGATGTCGCTTCCCTGACCGCATTCGCTTCAAGCGGCGAACACACGACCCCGTCCAATCCCGCTTCCTGGGCGAGTTTGGCATAATGGGTGACGCTTTCGATCAGTCTGACGGGGATGAGTTGTTCCTGATGCATGGCGGTTTCGGTGGTCGATGTCAATTGTGTCACAGCGATCAACTTCGGACACGCCTTCCCTTCGGGTGTACCTTCCCTGAGTCCTTTCAGAGCGGCTTCCATCATGGCTTTTCCACCGGCCGCATGGACATTGGTGAGGTCGATCCCGAGTTTCGCCAACCCGCGCATGGCGCTTTCGACGGTATTGGGGATATCGTGGAGTTTCAAATCGAGAAACACTTCATGTCCGTGGTCTTTCAGGTAACGGACGATGTCCGGTCCTTCTTGATAGTAAAGTTCCATCCCCACTTTCACGAACAACGATTCGCCTTCGAACTTGTTGAGGAAGGTTTCGACTTCACGGAACGACGGGAAATCCAGGGCGATGATGGGTTTATTCATGGGCACGTGCCTCCTTGACGCTGTGAATCAATGCTTCGATCGAGGAAATCCCCAACTCGTCCATGCGTCCCGGGAGTTGATCGATCAATTTCGGAAGAATCATCGGGTCGTGGAAATTCATCGTCCCGATCGCGACCGCGCTTGCCCCGGCCATGAAGAATTCCAGGACATCGTCGACCGTCTTGATGCCGCCCATCGCGATGATCGGCAGATCCACCGCATGCGACACCGCATAGACCATACGAATTGCCACCGGTTTGATGGCTGGGCCGGACAAACCGCCGGTCAGATTCGCCAAGATCGGTTTACGTGTCTTCACATCGATCCGCATCCCCAAGAGGGTGTTGATCATGGTGATCCCGTCGGCACCGCCCCGTTGGACGGCTTTTGCGATCTCGACGATGTCGGTCACATTGGGGGAAAGTTTGACATAAAGCGGCACCCTCGACACTTCCTTACATGCCCGTGTCAACCTTTCGACAACGATCGGATCGGTCCCGAAGGCGATCCCCCCGTGTTTCACGTTGGGGCAGGAGATATTGAGCTCGATCGCATGGACGTTGGGAGCTTCGGAAATCCTTCGTACCACTTCGATGTATTCCTCTTCGGTGGAACCCGCCACGTTGGCGATCACCGGTAAATCGTATTTCATCAACTTCGGTAGTTTCTCGTTCAACACATCCTCTAAACCGGGATTTTGAAGCCCGATCGCGTTCAGCATCCCCGAGGGCGTTTCCGCCACCCGCGGCGTTTCGTTGCCATACCGTTCTTCCAAGGTCGTGGCTTTCACCATGATTGCCCCCAGCAGATTCAGATCGTAGAGTTTCCCGTAATCCCCCCCGAATCCGAAACAACCGCTCGCCGGCATGATCGGGTTTTTTAGGTCCAAGCCCGGAAGTTTCACCCGTAGACGGTTCATACGATCACCTCGCCGGTCTTGAACACCGGTCCGTGCTGGCAAATCTTGATGTTTTCACGCGGTTCTTTCTTTTTCTGACACACACAGGCGGCGCATGCCCCGATCCCGCACCCCATCCTCTCTTCCAGAGAAATGTAGGCATGGGGATGATCCTCGAACTTCAGATTGATGTATCGGTTGAGGCCTTTAGGCCCGCAGGCATAGATCGCTTGGTAGGGTTGCGTCATTGGATCGATCACGGTGGACACGTAACCGTGGACACCGTAGGATCCATTATCCGTCGTAATCGTCACTTCTCCGAGTCGTTTAAATTCATCTTCATAGACGATGGCACTGCGGGTTTGAAACCCGAGCACGATGTCCATTTCGATGTTTTTCTCATAAAGCGAGTTGGCCAATCCAAGGAGCGGAGGGACGCCGATCCCTCCCCCGACGATCAGGACCTTGTCTTTGGGGTTGAGGAAAGAGATATCGAACCCATTCCCAAGCGGACCCAACACATCCAAGGTCATCCCGGCATGTTGGGAGCAGATGGACTGCGTCCCCTCGCCGTCGACGCGGATCAAGACACGATAGGTTCCGGTATCCACGTCGATCGTCGCGATACTGATTGGTCGACGCAAAAGTAGATCTTCCCGCGGGACTTGGATGTGGACGAATTGTCCGGGAACCATCTCATCTACCATTTCACCCTGTAAGGTCAGTTCGAAAATGTCCGGGGCGATTTCTTTATTCCATAAGATCGTCTGTTTTTCTTGGATCATGTTTCCTCCTAAAGGGTCTGGGTCGCGAAGGAACGCGACTCCAGGACATGCACGATGGCGCGTGCCGTATCGATCGATGTGACTTGCGGGATCCCGTGTTCGACCGCTTCCCGACGGATGATGAAACCATCCGAAGTCACGCTACGGTCCTGTGAGAGGACGTTGACGACCAAGGAAATCTTGTTTTTACGCAGTAGTTCGAGGATGTTGCAGTCGGAATCGACGTTAATCTTGCTGACTTCGACGACGCTGATGCCGTGGTCGCGGAAATACGCCGTCGTGCCCGGGGTCGCCAGGATCGCATACCCGATCTGGATGAAGCGTTTCGCCAGTTTCATCGCTTCTTCTTTCTTCGCGTCTTCGATCGTAAAGAGCACCGTCCCGTGGTCGAGCAACTTGTATCCGCTCGCCGCGAACGCTTTATAGAGGGCTTTGTCGAGGGTCGTATCCGATCCCATGACTTCCCCCGTGGATTTCATTTCAGGTCCCAAGGTCGTATCGACCCGACGAAGTTTCGCAAACGAGAACACCGGCGCTTTGACGTGGATGCGATCCCCGGATTCCACCAATCCATCCTTATACCCCATGTCCCTCAACGTTTCGCCCAGGATCACCCGTGTGGCGATCTGCGCCATCGGGATGTCGGTAACTTTACTCAGGAAAGGGACGGTCCGTGAAGATCTCGGATTGACCTCGATGACATACACTTCGTCTTGATGGATGATGAATTGGACATTCATCATCCCGATACACTTCAGTCCTAACGATAATTTGCGGGTATAGTCGACGATCGTATCGATATTTCTCTTACTGAGGGATTGCGGTGGATAGACAGCCATCGAATCTCCGCTATGGACACCCGACCCCTCGATGTGTTCCATGATTCCCGGGATCAAGACGGTTTCCCCATCGCAGATCGCATCGACTTCGCATTCTTTCCCTTGGAGGTAACGGTCGATCAAGACCGGATGTTCCTGCGATGCCTGGACGGCGTTCTGGATGTATCCTTTCAGCATCTCCGGCGTGTCGATGATTTCCATCGCACGTCCTCCGATGACATAACTCGGACGGCATAAGACCGGATATCCGATCCGTCCTGCGATTTCGATCGCTTCGTGTTCGTTGGTCGCCGCCGCCCCCAAAGGTTGCGGGATCTTCAGTTCACGCAACGCGCTTTCAAAGGCTTTGCGGTCTTCCGCACGATCCAGGTCTTCCAACGCGGTCCCAAGGATCTTGATGCCTCTGATTGAGATTGAGGAAGCGAGATTGATGGCGGTTTGCCCACCGAACTGGACGATGACCCCCAACGGTTTCTCCAGATCCAGGATATGCATCACGTCTTCCGTGCTCAGAGGTTCGAAATAGAGCTTATCCGCGATCGAAAAGTCGGTCGACACGGTTTCCGGGTTACTGTTGACGATGATCGCTTCGTATCCGACCTTTTGGATGGCTTTGACGCAATGCACCGTCGCGTAGTCGAACTCGATCCCCTGCCCGATCCGAATCGGTCCCGAACCCAACACGACGATGGACGGTCTCCCCGATTTGAAACTCTCGGTTTCCTCTTCGTAGGTCGCATAGAAGTACGGGGTGCTGCTCGCGAATTCCCCGGCACAGGTATCGACCATTTTATAGACCGGGATCAGTTTGTTTTCTTTTCTGAAGGTCTCGACCTCGAGTGTACTCATGTTCCAGTAGTTTGCGATAGTCGGGTCGCTAAAGCCGTAGGACTTCAATTTCTTCAACGCCTTCAAATCCATCGGATGGTTCATGGCGTAACGTTCAAGTTCGACGATGTGCTGCAGTTTATCCAGGAAGAAGAGATCGATCTTGGTGAGACTATGGATTTCTTCGATGTCGTAGCCCCTGCGGATCGCTTCGACCAGATAAAACAGACGGTCGTCCTGCGCTTTGACGAGTTTGCTTGTCAGAAAGGAATCATCGACTTCATCGATCTTCTTGAGTGACAGATGCGTCGTCCCCAATTCCAGCGAACGCACGGCTTTCAAGAGGGATTCTTCGATCGTCCTGCCGATCGCCATGACTTCCCCGGTCGCTTTCATCTGCGTCCCGAGACGGCGATCCCCCTTCTCAAACTTATCGAACGGCCACCGCGGGATTTTCGCGACCACATAATCCAAGGCCGGTTCGAACTGGGCGTAGGTCGTCAAGGTCACCGGATTGCGTATTTCATCCAAGGTCAACCCGACCGCGATTTTCGCGGCGATCTTGGCGATCGGATATCCGGTGGCTTTGGAGGCCAGCGCGGAAGAACGCGATACCCGTGGATTCACTTCGATGATGAAATAATCGAAAGAGTCCGGGTGCAGTGCCAATTGGACGTTGCATCCGCCTTCGATCTTTAAGGCTCGGATGATTTTCAGGGAAGCATCGCGTAACAGTTGATACTCGACGTCGGTCAGCGTCTGGCTCGGAGCGAAAACGATCGAATCTCCCGTATGGATCCCGACCGGGTCGAAATTCTCCATGTTGCAGACGACGATCGCATTGTCGGCACGGTCGCGCATGACTTCATATTCGATTTCCTTGTATCCTGCGATGCTCATTTCGATCAAACATTGGGTGACCGGCGAGAGTTTCAACCCGTTCTCGACCACTTCGGCCAAGACCTCGGCGTTTTCGCACATCCCGCCACCGGTTCCGCCCAATGTGAACGCCGGACGAACGATGACCGGATACCCGATTTTCTTTGCGAACTCAAGTGCTTCTTCGACGGTATGGACGATCGCACTGACGGGAACCGGCTCGCCGATTTCTTCCATCAGGGATTTAAAGAACTCGCGGTCTTCGGCTTGTTCGATCGCTTCCAGCTTCGTCCCCAACAATTCAATCTTCAACTCACGCAAAATCCCGGAATCAGCCAGTTCCTTGGCCATGTTTAGTCCCGTCTGTCCGCCCAAGGTCGCCAGGATCGCATCCGGTCGCTCTTTCCGCAGGACTTTCGTGACGAATTCATAGGTGATCGGTTCGATGTAGACTTTGTCCGCGATTTCCTTATCCGTCATGATCGTCGCGGGATTGGAATTGATCAAGACGACTTCATACCCTTCTTCCCGGAGCGAGAGACAGGCTTGGGTTCCCGCATAATCGAATTCTGCGGCTTGTCCGATGACGATCGGTCCCGAGCCGATCACCAGGATCTTGTGGATGTCCGTACGTTTAGGCATGTTTCCCCTCCTTCCATGTATCCATGCTTTCCATGAAATCATCGAAGAGATGGACGGCGTCGTGGGGTCCGGGGGTCGCATCCGGGTGGAATTGCACACTGAACGCCGGCACGTCGCGGTGCCGTATCCCTTCGATCGTATTGTCGTTGATTTCCAAATGCGTCACCATCAAGTTCGTTCCCGTAAGGCTTTCGGGATCGACCGCATAGCCATGGTTTTGGGAAGTGAAGTCGATTCGTCCCGTCGCAACTTCTCGGACGGGATGGTTGAACCCGCGATGACCGAACTTCAGTTTGTACGTATCCGCATTGCAGGCGAGGGCGAACAACTGATGTCCGAGACAGATTCCGAAGATCGGGACTTTCCCTAAGATTTCTTTGATCATCGCGACCGCTTCCGGGACGTCCTTTGGATCCCCCGGACCGTTGGTCAACATGACGCCGTCGGGAAGTTCGTTAAGCACATCCTGTGCGCTTGAATCGTAGGGTAACACGACGACATCGCATCCGCGTTTCGCCAGTTCACGCAGAATACTGTGTTTCAGTCCGAAATCCACCACGACGACCCGTCGTTTGGTTCCCGGGTTGGGATAGGCGGTCGGCGTCGATACCTGTGAAACCTGGTTAGTCGGCAGTTTCCTGTTTTGTAGATCCATGAGCGCTTGATTCAAATCGAGATCCGCATCGACGATGCACCCTTTGATCGTCCCCTTATCCCGCAACATTTTCACTAACTTCCGTGTATCGATCCCTTGGATCCCCGGGATTTTCTTATTCTTAAGGAACGTATCCAAATCCATTGCGCAACGCCAATTGGACGGACGTCGCGCGGCTTCTTTCACGATGATCCCCCGACAGGTCGGATGGATCGATTCGCTGTCATCCCGGTTGATCCCGCAATTGCCGATCAAAGGATAGGTGAAAGTGAGGATCTGTCCGTTGAACGATTGGTCGGTGATGGCTTCCTGATACCCGCTCATCCCCGTGGTGAACACCACTTCGCCGACACATTCCCCTTCATAACCGAATCCCTCCCCATGAAACATCGTTCCGTCTTCCAACAACAGTATCTTTTCCATTTATCCTCGCCTCCAGACGATCTTGCCATCCACGATCGTCATGACGGTCTCACCATAGACATCCCAACCGATGAACGGACAGTTCGATGATTTCGATTCGAATCGCTTTGCGTCGATGACCGTTTTCTTCTCAAGGTCGATCAAAGTTAGGTCCGCGACTTCACCGACTTCCATTCGTCCACATGACAGTCCAAAGATCGCTGCCGGGGTTTCGCTCATCCAAAGCAGCAATTGTTTCAAGGTGAACACGCTGGTTTTGACCAGTTTCGTATACAGGACAGGGAAAGCCGTTTCCAACCCGATGATCCCGAACGGCGCCTCAAGCATCCCTTTCCCTTTTTCTTGGGTGGTATGCGGCGCATGGTCGGTGACGATCAGATCGATGGTCCCGTCCAGCAACCCTTCGATCAGAGCGGCTTGGTCTTCTTTTGAACGTAAGGGAGGATTCATCTTGAAATTCGCATCCAATTCCAGGATATCCGTATCCGCCAACACCAGATTATGCGGTGTGGTTTCGCAGGTCACGCGGATTCCCGCCTTCTTCGCATCCCGGATCACCCGGACCGTCTCTTTCGTCGAAACATGGCAGACATGGTAGTGCACGTCGGTCGCTTCCGCCAGAAGCAAATCCCGGGCGACTTGGGAAGACTCGCAGACGCTTGGAATCCCCGGTACCCCCAACTTACAACTGACTTTCCCTTCATGCATCACGCCGCCATACTTCAACCCTTCGTCTTCCGCATGGGCGACCACGACCGCATCCACTTTCTTCGCCTGCTTCATCGCTTCATACATCACCCGTCCGCTCTGAACCCCGACTCCGTCGTTGGTGAAGGCGAAGGCACCGTGTTCTTTCAATCGCTCGAAATCGACCAAGGTTTCGCTTTTCAACCCTTCCGTGATCGGAGCGTACGGAAGTACGCGGACGATCGCGTCTTTCTTGATAAGGTCCATCACATGATCCATCCGACCAATCGTATCCGGTGCGGGATTCGTATTGGGCATCGCACAGATCGTCGTATAGCCCCCATGGGCCGCCGCCCTTGTCCCGCTCGCGATGGTTTCCTTCGCTTCAAACCCCGGCTCACGCAAATGAACATGGACATCGATAAATCCTGAAGTGATCAGCGCCCCGTCCGCATCGATGATTTCATCAGCATCCGCCTGTATTTCTCCGATTCGCTCGATTCGATTCCCTTGAATCAGAACATCGATCCGTTCGAATTCGTCGTTTTCACGAACCCGTCGTGCGTTTTTGATCAGCAAGCTCATAGGACTCCCCTGCCTTTCAGGATCGCTTCCAACACCGCCATCCGGATGAACACTCCGTTCTCCATTTGACGCACGATGCGCGAATTCTCCGCTTCGACCAAGGCATCCGCCAATTCCACATCGCGATTCACCGGTGCGGGATGCATGAGGATCGCCTTGGGTTTCATCGTTTTCCATCGTTCCACCGTCAACCCATATCGGGTGTGGTAACTCTCTTTCGAAAAGGACTCATTCCCCGCATGACGTTCGTGTTGCACCCTCAGAAGCATGACCACATCCGCCTCTTGGATTGCTTCATCTACATCTACCTTTTTTCCGAACGCATCGAACGCCTCGTCATACCAAAACTCCGGTCCGGCGAATAGCACCTTTGCCCCCAAGCGTTTCAAAACCATCGCATTGGATCGTGCGACGCGTGAATTTCGGATGTCCCCGAGAATGGCGACCTTCAACCCTTCAAACGTCCCGAATTCCTCATGGATCGTCATCAGATCCAGTAAACACTGGGTCGGATGTTGACCCCGACCGTCACCACCGTTGATAATGGACACCGGTAAATGGAGGAGATCATTGTAATACTCATCTTGAGGATGACGGATCACCATTACCTCGACCCCGATCGCAGCCATCGTCAACACGGTGTCGTAGAGCGTCTCCCCCTTATTGACCGAACTGGTGGAAGGTTCGAATTGGATCACGCCCATCCCCAGTTTCTTCTGCGCCATCTCGAAACTCCGGTGCGTCCGCGTACTGTTCTCGAAAAACAAGTTCGACGCAAAGACCTGCCGTTTCAATGTTATTTTTTCACCCTGTTTAAATTCCTTCGCCCGTCGAATCAACGTGTGGATCTCATCGATCGTCAACGCCTCGACACTCAGCAGATGCTTCATCGTCATGGTTTCGGACATATCGCCCCTCCTTCGTTAAAAAAGCTCAACACCCCGAGATACCCGAGTGAAGAGCTTGTGTGAACGAAAAGATTCGCGTTCGTAGCTCTTCCGGGTCTCTCTGTACTCGGTTAAAGAACCATCTATATCGCTTTCTTAAGCAGGATGCGATCGATCCCGTCGATCTCTTCCATCTCTACTTTGATACTTTCATCTTTGGAGGTTGGGATGTTTTTCCCGACGAAATCGGCACGGATCGGCAATTCCCGATGACCCCTGTCGACCAAGACGGCCAACCCGATACTGATCGGCCGACCCAGATCCATCACCGCATCCATCGCGGCGCGGATCGTGCGTCCCGTATACAGGACATCGTCCACCAGCAACACCTGTTTTCCCGCAACGTCGAAGGGCAATTCGTTCTTCTTCGCCACCGGTTCGTCCGTTTGACGGATGTCGTCGCGATACAAGGTGATATCCAACTCCCCGACCGGGATGATGATCCCTTCAAGCAAACGGAATCGTTCCGCGATCCGCTTCGCCAAAGGAATCCCGCGTGTTTTGATTCCGACCAACACCAGATTATCCAGATTCTTGTGACGTTCGATCACTTCATAGGTGATTCTCGTCAGTGCACGTTTCATCGTTTCCGAATCGACGATCACTTTTTCCATTTCCATACGTTGTCTCCCTCCATAAAAAACCCCTTATCAAGGATAAGAGGGTCGTTGCGTCATCGAAGTAGAAGATCCGAGATCTTCTTGCGCTACCCTTCTTAGCCTCACTGGACTACCGTTAAAGGTGTTTCTTTTGTCATTCATACTTTACTTCGATTCATGCGGAAAGTCAATACGAAGGTCGATTGTAAGGTGCGACGGCACCAAACTTGTTAGAAATCGGTTAATTGCATCCTTTCAAGTTCCGTCTTTTTCTCGTTCACGATTTTGCGGCAAACAAAATAGATGATCGCTTGCTCAAAAGCCGGAATGGCAAACACCATGGTAAACCAAATTGGGAAAAGGAAAGGCACGATCATCGTCAAGATCACCGCCAGCATGAAATCGACCAGAAGAAGCATCAGTCCAACATACTTTTCCCTATGCAATGCCAAATGGATTTCAAGGAGTGTAAATCCGATCAATGTCACTCCCCAAATTGCGATGAACAGATACATATATTGAATAAAGTCACTCATTTTCATTCACCCTCGTTCTTTGTCTTTCGATACTCACTAATCAAAACCTTCGCAGTGTCGAGATCGATCTTCTCATTGATCGCCATTTTCTTGATCATCGCGATATACGGATCGTTCCCTTGCTCATTACTTACCTGGATGCGTTGAATCAACCGATCAAGTCTCAACCGCACCGTCGGATACGTCACTCCATACAATACCGCGATTTCCTTCAGTGACCCCGAAGACAAGATAAAGTTCCGCATGAACGTTATGTCTTCGTTATCCAGTTCGGTCAACCAATCCGGCAGAATGTCTTGTTTCATGATTCACCTCGTTTATATAATTCTATTTTAGTATTATATTTAATATTATTCAAGTTTTATTTAATATTATTTATCTTTTCGAGTTTCTATACCTAATGATTCAAGTTAACGTTATAATTTAGTCAATTCAAAAGGAGAAATTCTTATGCCAAAACTCGTAAGATATCAAGATTCCCCCGTGATTGCGGTAAAAGGACCCATCACCCGTAAAATCCTCGCCCATGGTCCGTCGTTGATGACGGTCGAAGTCAGTTTTTCAGAAGCGTTCGTGGACGTTCCTCATTCCCATTTCCACGATCAGATTTGTGTCATCCTTGAAGGGATGTTCGAACTGAACCTGAATGGGGAGATGATCGTGATGACCCCCGGTGATTCGATCTTCCTCCCGGGAAACGTTCCGCATTGCGCAAATTCGCTGACACCCGGAAAACTGTTGGATATTTTCAATCCCCGCCGCGACGACTTCCTTAAATAACAAAAAAATAGACCGTGAGGTCTATTTTACATCATTGTTTTTCGTACGGTCGAAGTGGATGCGTAAGCGACGGTTGATCCCTTCGCCTTCCGATTCCGTACGGATGTTTTTCATCTCGCTGAGGAATTGGTGGACGACTTTACGTTCGTCATTGGGCATCGGATCGAGCGTTGCGCTGATCTTGGTACGTTGGACGGTTCGTGCGACACGTGAAGCGATACTCTTCACCTTATCGTAGCGGTCGACCTTATAGTTGTTGATATCGATCATCACGTTGAAGCGACGTCTGAACGCGGAATTCACGGCGGCACGTACGACGGTGTTCATCGCCGTCAGCGTCTGCCCGTTCTTACCGATCAAAATTGCGTTATTCTCGGCGTTCAGCATGATTTTAAACGTTTCTCCGTCCTGTTGGACATCGACTTCCACATTTTGTTCCAAGGAAGTAAAGAAGCGATCCAGGTATTCCTTGAGAAATTCCTTCACATCGACCATGGCATAGATTTCCGCCGTGACCGACGTTCCAAATCCAAGGAATCCGGCTTTCTCTTCCGTCACGAAATAGGTCAGTTCCTCGACGGTGACGCCTTTTTCGCGAGCGGCATTCTGGAGTACATCATCCAGATTCTTACCGGAATATTTCTTCATACGGCTTTACCTTCAGGTTTGTCGATGAAGTAGTGTTGAATGTATAAGGTTTGCGCCACTTGTGCGACGGCCGAAATCAACCAGTACAAGGACATCGCGGTCGGCCAGCTGATGGACAGGAACAAAATCATACCCAAGGAAGTGTACATGACGGTGTTCATGGAATTGCCCTTCTTCGGCTTATCCCCAGGATGATGGATCGGTTTGCTTTTCTTGGAAGTGCGTTCAGCCAACCATGTCGGCAGTTTCATCGACAAGAATTGGAAGACGGCCATCAACAAGAAGATGAGCACATAAACCCATCCGCCGGTCGTAATCGACGCGAATCCCGACAACGGGGTGTTCTGTAGGCTTTGTCCGAGGATCGATCCGGTTTGGACGGCGACGGAACGTTGAACGGCTTGATACATCGCGAAGATGATCGGTAACTGGATGAAGGTGATCAAAATCGTCCCGAACGGGTTGATGTTGTGTTTCTTGTACAGGTCGTTCATTTCCTGTCCCATCATCATCTTGGAACGGTCGTCGGTCTTACCGGCATACTTGTCTTGGACCTTCTTCATTTCAGGTTGGATGACTTGCATCTTCTGTGAAGCGACGGTGGATTTGATCGTGAAGGTCAAAGTCAATAGCTTGATGCCGATGGTGACGATGATGATCGCGAAGACGACGTTGGCATAGGTGGAAATGAAGTTGATCGCCTGCGCTAAAGGATAGACCAAGAACGCGGTGAACCAGCTTTCATCCAGAACGCTGGCGAACGTTGTGGACAGCTTGATGAGGTACTCTTCCAGCACATGACCTTTACTGTCAGTAATCCGAGTACAGCCGCTCAACAACACCAATAATAGAGGGGCGTACATCAGGAATTTTTTGCTTCTTAAATTTTTCATTCGAATCTCCTTACGTGTTACGGTGGGTACACTACATTTTAACTTTTTTAACCAGGTTTTCCAACTCTTTTTTATTGGCATGGAAGTCCAATTTCAAAAAACCCTGACGAACAAGCACAATCGAGTCATAATTTTCAGAAAAACTGTAAATTTCTTGGCACATCATGCGAACTTGACGCTTGATTTTGTTGCGGATGACCGCGTTTCCAAGTTTCTTCGACACTGAAATCCCGATCCTGGCGTTGCCTGTACTCGCCGGACGCTCTTTCACATAGAGGGCGAAAGAAGCGCAAGTAAAGAATTTCCTGCGGTTGAGGATTTTCTGGAAGTCTTCATTCTTTTTTACCCTGTAGAGTTTTTTCATGGGATTGATAAAAAAAGCCACCCTTAGGTGACTTTACGCCGACAAGACCTTCCTGCCTCTAGCACGACGACGGGCTAAGACTTTGCGTCCTCCGACCGTTTTCATTCGGGCTCTGAAACCGTGGACCTTTTGGTGTTTTCGTTTGCTCGGTTGATAAGTTCTTTTCACAAGAGCCACCTCCAGTTCTGTATTGTTACAATATTGAGCAATTGCCTTATGATTATACATAATCCACCCAAATAAGTCAACGAATCCAAGAAAATACTTATGGGTGCCTAAAATAAGTTGTTTTTGACCCTTTTTCTGTGTTGCTTTCGCTCCATTTTAGCACGGTTCTCCCCTAATTCTTCGTTTTCCGCCTTAAAAACCAACTTGTTAGAAAAGGGTTCTTTTGCGTAAGTTATCCACAACCCCGTTTTGTGGATAAACCCGCGAATTCCCCACCGTTTTTTAACTGTTATCTCCACAATATAGCGGATAGTGTGGAAAACGTTGTAAAAGCCTGAAAACATCGGCTTTTTGCACTGTGGTGAACTATGGATAACAGTGTGGAATCGCTTCTGCTTTCCACAGTTATCCACGACTTTTCAAATGTGTATAAATTTTCACCAACTTTCAACTTTCATAAAGATGTGGAGAATTGTGGAAAACTCTTCGAAAGTGGCTTAAATAGGCACGATTCGAACGTTTATTTTGTGGGAAATCCTGTGGGTATTTTTTTTAATGTGGAAATCTCCTAAAAAGTCGATTAGAATGAACCTACACAAAGGGGTTTTATCATGAATGGAGTCGAGTTTTTATTCTCCGATATCTGGTCAAAGACCAAATCGATCATTAAGGATCATGAGAGTATCGGAAAAATCATCTATGATACGTATTTTGACGATTCTAAGCTTATCGATCTGAATTCGGACAAAGCGGTGATCGTCGTTCCCACCAACCTTCAAAAGATGGTGCTTTCACAACGTCTTGATTTAATTAGTCAATCCTTGGAAAAGGTTCTTAATCGTGCCGTAAGTTGCGAAGTCGTTATGCAAAACGACCTGAAGAAGATTCAAATCGAAGATAGCAAACCTGAACCGTACAATGATTATCTGGAACAAGACAACGTATTGCCCTTCTATACCTTCGACAATTTCGTTGTCGGACCCTCCAATAAGGAAGTTCATTCCGCAGCGCTTGCCTGTGCCTACAACCCGGGTAAATTCTACACGCCTTTATTCATTTTTGGAAATTCCGGGCTCGGAAAGACGCATTTGGTCAATGCGATCGGGAACTACATCAAGAAAAACGATCCGGCGAAACGAGTTTATTACACCTCGAGCAGCGATTTCGTAAGTAAAGTGGTCAATTCCATCAAAAACAATTCGATCGAGGAATTTAAACGTTCGATGAACGAATTGGATGTTTTGTTGGTGGATGACATTCAATTCTTAGCGGGAAAAGAGAAGTCGCATGAGATTTTCTTCCATATTTTCAATGAATTGGTCAACAATCGTAAGCAAATCGTACTCACCAGCGATCGGGATCCTTCGGAAATCAAGGGTCTGGAAGAACGAATGGTCAGCCGTTTCTCTTCCGGATTGTCCGTCGGGATCGATTCGCCTGAATTCGAGACATCGTTGGCGATTTTACGGTTTAAAATGGAGAACCAAAGCATGGATGCCGGGATGATCGATGAAGAGGTATTGAACTATATCGCCACGAACTTCTCAAAAGACGTCAGGAAACTTGAAGGGGCTTTGAATCGATTGATTTTCTACTCCATCAATTTCGGTAATAACGAGAGAATTGATTTTAAAACCGCGTTAGGTGCTTTTAAAGGAAGCAGTAACGTCGATAAAAACGAATTGAATGCGAATAAAATCAAGCGGATCGTCGCGGACTACTACGGATTGACCCGACAACAACTGATTTCAAAGAGTCGGACGAAGAATATTGCCAACGCGAGACATATCGCGATGTACCTCTGTCGCAAGACGCTTGACCTTCCATTCATTCGAATTGGGGAAGAATTCGGCAAGAGAGACCACTCAACCGTTATGAACGCTTGTATGAAAGTTGAAGAGAATATCAAAAAGGATATTAACTTCAAGCAAGCCCTTCTGGAAATAGAACGGCAGTTCACTCAATAGCTTGTTTTTTATCCACATCTTTGCACTTTCCTTCCACATACAAAAGTGATAAAATAGTATTGTAAATAAAGGGTTTTCGAGCATTTATCCACACTATGAACAGTCTTAATAATTATTATCTTCAGGATAATATAAAAGGAGGAAACCGGTATGAATTTCAGAATTTCAAAACGCGTCTTCTATGGAGCCTTGGCCGCGGTGTCCCGTGCGATCGCCGCGAATTCGCCTCTTCCTTGGTTGACAGGCATCAAGATCGACGTCAAAGAGAATGAAATCTACTTGACCGGTAGCGATTCGGACATTTCCATCCAACGTGTCCTGAAGAAAGAAGGCAATGACTTCGTGATGGATATCCGGGAAACAGGATCCATCGTCATCGAAGCGAAGTACATCCTTGAGATTGTCCGAAAGATCGACGCGGATGAAATCGAACTTGAAGTCGTGGACGGTTTGCTGACGAAGATCAGCGGACACTCCGCCGAATTCAACATCAACGGGATGAAGGCTTCCGAATATCCCAGCATCGATTTTTCGAAACCTTCGAAACAATTCGAAATCGATGCGGATGTCTTATTGAAAATCATTACGCAAACCGGTTTTGCGACCAGCGACAAAGAAACCAGACCTGTCTTGACAGGTGTCAACTTCAAGTGCGACGGATCGAAACTGGAATGTGTCGCGACCGATAGTTATCGTTTGGCGAAGAAGACGGTCATCCTCTCGGGTGAGAATCATTTCAACATCACGATTCCCGCCAAGAGCTTGGGTGAAGTCGCGAAGACGATCGAACGCGAAGGGAAAGTCCTCATCTGCGTCTCGGATAAGAAAGCGCAGTTCTGGATCGATTCGACGGTCATTCAAACCCGTTTGATCGACGGACTCTATCCGGAAACGGGAAGATTGATCCCGACCGAGTTCTTGTATGAATTGACCTTGGATGCCCGGGACATGCTGAATGCGATCGACCGTGCTTCCTTCATCAAGAGCGAAGGGATTTCCATCATCAAACTGAGCGCCAGTTCCAATGAAATCATCATCTCCAGTAAATCGCAGGAAGTCGGTTCTTCCATGGAAAAACTGGATGTCATCCAATATACCGGAAAACCGCTTGAAATCTCGTTTAGCGGACGTTATGTCTTCGATGCGATCCGTGTTTTGGCGGGTTCGGTCGTGAAAATCGAGTTTAGCGGGGAGATGAAACCGTTCGTCATCCGCAATGTCGATGACGACTCGATTCTGCAGTTGATCCTGCCTGTGCGTACCTACTCCTAAGCTGAATTTGCCCCTAACAATAGGGGCTTTTTTGTGGTAAAATAGAAGAGGTAGGAAACGAAAGGAAGGTCGACGCGATGATCAAAATCACAACCGAATTCATCACTCTTGGACAGTTTCTGAAGATGACCGATTGGATCGATTCGGGCGGTCAGGCGAAGATCGCCGTGAAGACATTGAAGATCTTCGTCAACAATGAAAAAGAAGACCGGAGAGGGCGAAAACTTTATCCGGGAGATGAAATCAAAGTCGAAGGGAAAGCCTATCGAATCGATAAATGAGAATCACTTCGCTGACGCTGCGTAACTTTCGCAATTATGCGTCGTGCTCCATCAACCTCAATGAAGGGGTGACGTTGTTTCTTGGAAGCAACGCCCAAGGGAAGACGAATTTGCTGGAAGCGGTCTACCTATTGTCGACGACACGATCCCATCGGGTTTACGAGGAATCCCAATGCATAAAACGCGGTGAATCGGCTGCGAATCTTGGGGTTCAGGTCGAAGAAGAAGGGGGTTGTTTTATGTTGGGGGCGGTGTTGCATCCAGAAGGGAAATCCTTGCTTTATCAGAACCAGCCGTTGAAGAAGACCAGTGAGTTCATCGGTAAACTGAATGCGGTGATGTTCTCGCCGAGTGATATGGATTTATTCGAAGCTTCGCCTCGCGAAAGACGCAGGTTGATGGATGTGGAGATGGGAAAAATTTCCTTGCCGTATTTGAGCCATTTAAACCGATATCAAAAGGTATTGAAGGAACGTAATGCGTATCTAAAAGAGAAGAGCATCGACCCTTCGTACTTGGAAGTGTTGACCAAGCAATGCATCGATACGCAAATCGAGATGATCAAGTTGAGATATCGGTTCATCGACGATCTCAACGAACATCTGCAAGACTATTTCACGAAGATTTCCGCTTCGGACGTCAAGGTCGAAGCCGAATATAAAGCGCCGGTCGAAAACCGGGAGAATCTGGAACAGCAGTTGACGGAGAAATTCGCCAAGAGTTTGGAGAGGGATTTGACCTTCAGACAGACGCATCTTGGTGTGCATCGCGACGACATCGCGTTTACGATGGAAGGGGTCGCGGTCGAGAACATCGCGTCGCAGGGACAAAAGAGAGTCTTGATCCTTGCCATCAAGTGTTCCTTGATCGCGATGATCGAGAAACGTACCGGGAGAAAACCGGTCGTGCTCTTGGATGACGTGCTGAGTGAATTGGATGCGATACGGCGTAAAGCATTGTTTATGGCTTTGGATCCGACCTTGCAGACCTTGATCACCACCACCGACCTAGAAGATGTCAGGGAATGGGTGAGAAGCAAGGCGACGGTCTATGTAGTGGATGACGGAAAGATATTCGAAAGGAGGACATAACATGAACGAACATGTGGAACATTCCTATACAGCCGACGATATACAAGTGTTGGAGGGATTGGAAGCGGTACGCAAACGGCCGGGGATGTATATCGGTACGACGTCGCTGAGAGGTCTGCATCATTTGGTTTGGGAAATCGTCGACAATGCGATCGACGAAGCGTTGGCGGGTTGGGCGGATCGGATTTCCATCCTGGTCGATAAGAATAACATCGTAACGGTCGAGGACAACGGGAGAGGGATGCCGGTGGGGATCCATGAGAAAACCGGAAAGTCGTCGGTTGAGACGATTTTTACCGTGCTTCACGCCGGAGGGAAGTTCGGCGGAGGGGCGTATAAAGTATCTGGAGGGCTCCACGGGGTCGGCGCGTCGGTTGTCAACGCACTTTCGGAGTATTTGGAAGTCTATATCCACCTCAACGGGAAAGTCCATTACATGCGCTTTGAGAACGGCGGGACGGCGGTCGAGGATTTGAAGATCATCGGGGATACCGATAAACACGGGTCGATCGTACGCTTCAAAGCCGATCCGACGATTTTTAAGGAAACCTTGGATTATGACCACGATACCCTGCGTGATCGTCTGCAGCAACTCGCTTTCCTGAATAAAGGCATCGAAATCATCTTCACGGACGAACGGGTCGAGTCCAATCCGACCGTAACCTATATGTATCGCGGTGGGATCAACGAATACGTCAAGTTCCTCAATAAGAACAAAGCACCGATCCATACCGAACCGGTGTATGTGGAAGGGGAAGAAGAAGGGATCCAGGTCGAAGTCGCCATGCAGTACAACGACGGCTATGTACCCAACATCTATTCTTTCTGCAATAACATCAATACCCACGAGGGCGGTACCCATGAAGAGGGATTCCGTCTCGCGTTGACGCGGGTCATCAATAATTACGCCAAAGACAACAACCTGATGAAAAAAGACGAAGAAGGCTTGTTGGGGGAAGATGTCCGTGAAGGGTTGACGGCGATCATCTCCGTAAAGCATCCGGATCCGCAGTACGAGGGACAGACAAAGACGAAACTCGGCAACGGGGAAGTCCGTAAGATCGTTTCTTCCGTGTTTGCGGACCAATTGGAGCGTTTCCTGCTTGAAAACCCGGTTGAAGCGAAGATTATCTGCGAAAAGTCGATCATCGCTTCAAAAGCCCGGTTGGCGGCGAAGAAGGCACGTGAACTGACACGCCGTAAAGGGGTGTTGGAGGTTTCGAGTCTGCCCGGGAAACTGGCGGACTGTGCATGCCGCGATCCGCGCCTCAGTGAAATCTATCTCGTCGAAGGGGATTCCGCCGGCGGGTCGGCGAAAATGGGACGAAGCCGTGAATTCCAGGCGATCCTACCCTTACGCGGAAAGGTCATCAACGTCGAGAAAGCCCGTTTGCATAAAATCTTCGACAACAATGAAATCCGTTCGATGCTGACGGCTTTTGGCTGCGGAATCGGCGATGAATTGGATGTCGATAAGCTTCGTTACCACAAGATCATCATCATGACCGACGCCGACGTCGACGGCGCGCATATCCGTACCTTGCTTTTGACCTTCTTCTACCGTTTCTTGAAGACGTTGATCGAAGAAGGGTACATCTACATCGCGCAGCCGCCGCTCTATAAAGTCCAAAAAGGGAATCTTGTCCGTTATGCCTACAGCGATAACGAACTCGAGGAAGTGAAGAAGGAAATCGGCGACCGCTACAACATCCAACGATACAAAGGTTTAGGGGAAATGAATCCCGAACAGTTGTGGGAGACGACCATGGATCCCGAAGTGCGTACGCTGATCAAGGTGTCCGTCGAAAACGCGATGGAAGCCGACATGGTCTTTGACATGCTGATGGGGGACGAAGTCGAACCTCGACGCAACTTCATCACCGAAAACGCGCATTTCGTCAAGAATCTGGATATTTAGGGAGGAATGGACATGGAAGAAAACAATACGTTTGACAAAATAAAACATGTGAATATCACCTCCGAGATGAAGACGTCGTTCTTGGACTATGCGATGAGCGTCATCGTTTCACGCGCCTTACCGGATGTCCGTGATGGACTGAAGCCGGTTCACCGCCGGATTCTGTATGCGATGAACGATTTAGGCATGCATAGCGACAAACCGTTTAAGAAGTCCGCCCGTATCGTCGGGGAAGTCATCGGTAAGTACCATCCCCACGGCGACGTGGCGGTCTACGATACGATGGTCCGCATGGCTCAGGAATTCTCTTACCGGTACATGCTGGTCGACGGTCACGGGAACTTCGGTTCGATCGACGGCGACGGTGCGGCGGCGATGCGATATACCGAAGCGCGCATGTCGAAGATCGCGATGGAGTTGTTGCGGGATATTCAGAAGGATACGATCGATTTCCAAGACAACTATGACGGGGAAGAACAGGAACCGGTGGTTCTGCCGGCGCGTTTCCCCAACCTGCTTGTCAACGGGGCGACCGGGATCGCGGTCGGGATGGCCACAAACATCCCTCCGCATAACATCGGGGAAGTCATCGACGCGACGATCGCGGTCATGGAAAATCCCGAGATCACCGTCTTGGAATTGATGGAGAATTATATCAGCGGTCCGGATTTTCCGACCGGCGCATATATTCTTGGTCGTGCAGGGATCAAGCAGGCATTTGAAACCGGACGGGGTTCGCTGGTCATCCGCAGTAAAGTGGATGTCGAAGAGTTACCCAACGGGAAAAAGATGCTGATCGTGACGGAAGTCCCTTATCAGGTAAACAAAGCCATGATGGTCGAGAAGATCGCCCAGCTTGTCCGCGACAAAGCCATCGAAGGAATCACCGATTTGCGCGATGAATCCAACCGTGAGGGGATCCGTGTCGTGATCGAGCTTCGCAGGGATGTCCAGACCGAAGTCATCTTGAACCAACTTTACCGTATGACGTCCTTACAGACGACGTTCGGGGTGAATACCTTGGCGTTGGTCAACGGCGCACCGAAACAATTGGGTCTGAAGGCGGTTTTACAGTATTATGTCGACCACCAGGTGGAAGTCATCGTGCGTCGTACGAAGTATGATTTGGTGAAAGCGAAAGAACGTGCCCATATTCTGGAAGGGTTACGCATCGCACTGGATCATATCGATGAAATCATCGCGATCATCCGTTCAAGCAAGGACGATACCTCGGCTCAGAATAACTTGATGGAGCGTTTCAACTTCAGCGAGATCCAGGCGAAAGCCATCCTTGAGATGCGTTTGCGTCGATTGACCGGCTTGGAACGTCAGAAGGTCGAAGACGAATACAACGAATTGTTGGTCGTCATCACCGATTTGAACGACATCCTGGCGAACCATTACCGTGTCGTGACGATCATCAAGGAAGAATTGATGGAAATCAAACGCCGTTTCAACGATCCGCGTCGCAGCGAGATCATCGATGCGGACTTGGATATGCAGGATGAAGATTTGATTCCGGTCGAAGACGTGGTCATCACGATGACGGTCAACGGGTACATCAAACGTACGACCATCGATACCTACCAGACGCAAAACCGCGGAGGGAAGGGCATCAAGGGCATGGCGGTGAACGAGGACGACGTCGTCGATCAGTTCCTCACCATGAGTTCGCATGACTTCCTGATGGTATTCACCAATTTCGGAAAAGTCTATCGAATGAAGGGATATCGCATCCCGCAGGCGAGCCGGACATCCAAAGGATTACCGATCGTCAACTTGATCGGACTGGATAAAGAAGAGAAAGTTCGTGCGTTGGTCGCTCTGAAACCAGAGAATACCGGTGCCTATCTGTTCTTTGCGACGCTGCAGGGGATCGTCAAGCGCGTTCATGCGACGGAATTCGAATCGATCCGTCAATCCGGGAAGATCGCGATCAGTCTGCGTGAAGACGATGAACTCGTCGCGGTCAAAGCGACCAGCGGGGATGACGAAATCATCATCGCGGGAGCCAACGGGAAAGCCGTACGTTTCAATGAGAACGATGTCCGACCGATGGGTCGAAACGCAGCCGGGGTCCGCGGATTCAACGTGGACGGTAGCACGGTCGTCGGTATGGCGACCGATAAGGAAGGTTCATACATTCTTGCGGTGACGCAGAAGGGTTACGGGAAGAAATCCGCTCTGGAAGATTACCGTTTGACCAATCGTGGCGCCAAAGGGGTAAAAACCATCCAAATCACGGAGAAGAATGGTCCGTTGGTCGTTGTGAAGGCCGTCAACGGGGATGAAGATTTGTTGATCGTCACTAATGAGGGGATCATCATCCGGATCAATTTGGAAAAAGTCGGCATCTACGGACGGAATACCCAAGGGGTCAAGTTGATCACCGTCGGGGAAGACAACGGGGTTTCCATGGCGGCGGTCGTGGAAAAGGATGAAGAAGCCGAAACCGTCGAACCGGAAGTCTTGGATGAACCGATCGAAGAGATCGCGGAAGCCATCGACGAGACTGATGAAGTCGTTGAAGACATCGAACAAGAGTAAAGAGACCTCGCGGTCTCTTTTTTTTAGGGTTGGATCCAGTATCGTTGCATCATTATCCCATCGTTCATCACTTCGTTCTCCAACACCCCGCCTTGCGACTGGATTGTTTTGGCGGATGCGAGATTGTCTTTATCGCAGGTGATCAACACTCGGTCGATCTTGAGTTCTATGCATTTTTTCAACGCCAGCCCCAACATTTCCTTGGCGTAGCCTTTACGCCGTTCCGATTTACGGATACTGTAGCCGATATGACCTCCGAACTGATAGAGATAATCATCCAGGGTATGGCGGATGTCGATGATACCGACGATGTTGCCGTCTTCGATGTGTTGGGCGAAGTAGGTGGTTGCGAGAACGCGGCCGGGTCGTAGCGTCTCGATCTTTTCGTTGTCCTTGAGTGCACTCAACCACTCGTCAAAGGACGTTGCTTCGGTCAATCCGGCGCTTCCGTGGATTCTCTCGTCGTTTTGTTTAAACTCGGACTGATAATCCAAGGTCTCTTTTCGTAGAGTTTCATTGATTTCGATCAATGTAAGCATATTTCCTTGTATGATATCGTTGTTCACGATACCAATCTCCTTTCGTAATATTTTCTAATCCCTACTATACTGTGAATAGGCACTGTGGACTTTTGATATTCCTTATGGTTCGACCATTGCTTGGAGACTATTGCCACGCTGTCGATTCAAATTTTGATTGGTTGGATACGTCATCGAACGTTTATTTCCCGCAAGGCTAAGTGATCGATTTAGCGTGGCTCGTGAACACAGTGACCTCATGAAAGGTGGTGTGTTTATGTTGTTCGTCGGAATCGATATTGCCAAATCGTTTCATGTTGCGACCGTGCTTTCCCAAACCGGAGAAGTCCTTATTGCCCCTTTTCGCTTTGATAATACGCGGGAAGGTTTCAATTCTCTTCTGGCGAAGGTATCCGCTTTCGACCCGTCTACCTTGCTTTTTGGTTTTGAATCGACGGCCCACTACGCGAAGCCCCTTGGTTCTTTTCTGCTTTCCCAGGGATGTCGTGTCGGATTATTGAATCCGATTCAAACCGCTGCGTTACGTAAGACGAATCTGCGCAATGCGAAGACGGATTCAATCGATGCTCTAATCATCGCACAGGCATTAAGTATCGGTCTTCATTCCGATCTTTCGGATGAGTCTGGCTATGACGTCATGTGGAGTTTATGTGTCACACGAAATAATTTGATGATTGCGCGTACGCGGGCAAAGATCCAGTTGGTTGCCTATGTTGACCAACTTTTCCCTGAACTGGCTGCATTTTTCAAAAACAACCTTCATATCGCCACATCTTATGCTCTCCTTAAAACCTTTCCGTCTCCCAAAAAAATAAGTAAAGCTCGAATCGATACGCTGACCCTCCTGTTGTCTACCGCTTCGCATGGGAGATACAAGTTCTCCCAAGCAAGTCACTTGAAAGACCTCGCCCGGTCCTCCATTGGGATTGACAACCCTGTTCTCTCTTTACAGATCCGGTTGGCCATCGAACAGATCGAACTTTACTCGAAACAAATCGAGGTCGTTGAGAAGCAGATTGAAGATCTCCTTCTCCCCATGAAATCATCGCTCTTGACGATTCCCGGGATGGGCACGATCCAAGCTGCCATCATCCTCTCCTCACTTCGAAATATACATCGATTTGCCCATCCTTGTAAAGTCTTGGCGTATGCCGGTTTAGATCCCGTCATTCGGCAGTCGGGTAATTTCACGGCTCGAGACACGCGAATGTCCAAACGTGGGAACTCCCTATTGCGATATGCACTGATTCTTTCCTCGCATAATCTCGTTCGAAATGATGAAATCTTTCGGACTTACTATCTCAAAAAAATCAGTGAAGGAAAGTCACATTACAACGCATTAGGTCATGTCGCTTTTAAGTTGATTCGCGTCATCTTTACACTTTTGAATCATCCGGATCGATCCTTCGTAACTGCCTAGGAACATCTCAATACAACTTACCTTCATTCAATGTTTTTGTCATGCACAATCCGATTGATTTAACCGCACTACATTACACTTGACAATTCATAGTTGGTCTCCTAAGTCGTTTTGAGACGGTAGTTTTGACGGGTCAGGATGACGTTATAGATGACGATCGTCGTCAAGACGATGGCGCCTCCTACCAAAGAAAGAGGTTTGGGTTGTTCGCCGACCACCAGAAAAACCCAGATGGGGTTGAGGATCGGTTCGATCGTCGCCAAGATGCTTCCGGTGGTCGCGGAAGTATGTTGGATGCCTTTGGAGAAGAGGATGTAGCCGAATCCCAACTGGAACACCCCCATGAAAAGGATGACCAACCACGGGGTTACGCCATGGTTGAAGAGTTGGGAATCAAAAAAGACGAACGGGAGCAATAACAGACTCATCACGTTTCCCAAGAATGTCGCATCCATGGGATTGGCGCCGGGAAGTTTGTACGAGAAGAAGACACAGGCGAAGGCGAGACCGGACAGGATCGCCACGAAATTTCCTAAGGCGTTCCCGCCTTTGAATTGGTCGAGAAAGAAAAGCGATACGCCGAAAAGCGTACCGACGACGGCCATGATGTCCCGTTTTTTCGGTTTCTCTTTCAGGAAGATCGCGGAGAGAAGGATGATGAATACCGGGGAAGTATACTGCAGGACGATCGCATTGGCTGCGGTCGTCATTTTGTTCGCCATCATAAAGAGAATCGTCGTCAAATTGAGCGCAACCGCCGCCGCAAGGGTGGATTTCGTGAGTTTGAATCTGAACGAACGGCGATAGAGACCGATGACGATGGCGGCGATGATGCCACGCAGGGCGGATATCGTGAGCCCTGACCAAGGGATCAATTTGGCGCAGACACCGCCGAAACTCCAGAATACGGCGCCAAGAACGATCCAAAGCGGACCGGCAGTTTGTTGTTTTTTCATAGTGACCTCGAGGAACATGTCTATTTTACCACTCAAAAATGAAAAGAGTGCAGGGAATCGAATCAATTAGCACCTAAATATTGCGTTCATTGAGAAACCTTTTGACCTTGACAGTTTCTTTCCGTACAATGAAAAATATTACATCAAGGGGAGAACCATTCATGAGACTTCGTAACCGCGTACTCTATTGGGGGACGTTCATCACGTCGGTGATCTATATCGTCTGGAGGACCTTTTTCACTTTGCCTTTCGGCTATGGTAATGTGGCTGTATTCTTCGGCATCTATTTGCTTGTGGTGGAGATCCTGGGGATGCTGGAGTCTGCGAACCATTTCTTGGGGATGGCGCATCCGCTAAAGCCTGAGAAGCCAATCGTCGACCCGGATTCATACCCGCGCGTCGATGTATTGATTCCGACCTACAACGAACCGGTCGAATTGTTACGGAAGACATTGATCGGTGCCAAAAACATGGACTATCCCGATCCGAGTAAAATCCGTATCATTCTGTGTGACGACGGCGTACGCTCCGAAATGAAGGCACTGGCTGAGGAATTGGGCGTGGAATATGCCACGCGGCTCCAACATAAACATGCGAAAGCAGGAAACCTTAACGAAGCATTGAAAATCTGTTCATCGGAGTTGGTTGCCGTGTTCGATGCGGACATGATTCCCTTGAATCATTTCTTGATGGAGACCGTCCCCTATTTCTTCCGGGACGAGAACGTCGGATTCATCCAAACCCCTCAGGCATTCTATAACCCCGATCTCTTTCAATATCATCTCTATTCCGAGCATCGGATCCCCGATGAACAGGATTATTTCTACCGCGATGTCCAATTATCGAAAAACAGGGACAACGTGGTGATCTTCGGAGGATCGAACACCTTGCTTTCGCGAAAAGCCCTTGATGATGTGGGCGGGTTTAAGACCGGAGTCATCACAGAGGACTTTGCGACCGGGATGTTGATTCAAAACGAAGGCTATCGTTGTTATGCGATCGAAAAGGTATGCGCCATCGGATTGGCGCCGACCGATATCAAGAATTTATTCAAACAAAGGGAACGTTGGGCGAGGGGATGCATCCAAACTGTACGGATCGTTAATCTCTTGGGATTGAAAGGGTTAAGCGTCCGGCAGAAAATCGGTTATCTCTCTTCGATCTGGTATTGGTATGAACCGTATAAACGACTGATCTACATTTTAGCGCCCTTGTTGTTCGCGGCTTTCGATATTTTGGTCGTTCGTACGACGTTGATTGAAGTCTTGGTGTTTTGGCTACCGATGTACTGGTTCTCCGGTGCCGCGTTGAAACGGTTATCGCGCGGGATTCGTACGACCAAGTGGACCAACATCTACAATACGATTCTCTTCCCCTAGTTACTCTGGCCGGTGCTTTTGGAGACGTTCGGGATCCGCATGTTGAAATTCTCGGTCACCAAGAAAGAACGGACGACCCAATCTTTGGGATTTCGGATTAAATGGGCGATCCCGCATGCGATTCTATTCGGCATCTCCATGGTTGCGATCGCACGCATCATCGAGCGGATGTTTCTGGAAAACACCTTGGCCTACAGCGTCATCTTCTTTTGGTTATTGATCAACGCCTATAACTTACTCATGTCGGTGTTCTTCATGCTGGGTCGTGAGCCAATGCGGAATTCCGAGAGATTCATCGCCGAAATCGATGTAAAACTGTCGTCCGACACTCAATGCATCCAAACGAAGACGGCGGACATCAGTGAGGGAGGATTTTCGATCCGCTCTCCCTATCCTTTCTATTTCGACCCTGAGAAAACGCTCGATGTCAGCCTTCAAGAGAAGCGGTGGGCAGCAGAAATGAAAGCCAACATCGTCAGTGTTCGGGAAATTGCGGGCGGATGGCAGTATGCCTATCGGTTTGTGGATGTTACCCGCCAGGAAATGGATCATCTCTACGCGATTTTATACAATCGCGAACCCTCCTTGCCGACGAAATTGCCTGATCATGTCAGCACGTTTGAAGATTTATCGTTGAATGTACAACGTCGGTTCGCCAAGAATACTTCTTTCAATCGAAAACTAGCCAGAATCCGGATCCATGAAACTTTCTTCGACGATACCCTGACGAATGTGGAACTTCGAGACTTCAATTATGAATATATGCTTGTCCATGGTACCGATCGACCCAAGATCGAGTTGGATTTGGAGGGTGGGTTGGTGTTGAAAGGCGAATTCTCGCGCGAGCAGGGAAGCATCGGTTCGTTGTATAAGGTGACCAATGCGCAAGAATTGCGCGATCTACCGCAATTCCAGGCTAAAATCACTTCTTGGATCGCAAAAGAGAAAAAAGCGGAGATTCAACGCAAGAAGAGGGGAGGGCTTGAAGATGAATTCAATGAAAACGAATATCTCTAGCGCTCTGATCGTGTTGGCTTTGATGGTTTTGTGTAGCCTGCCGATCCATGCACAAGAAAAACAACTGACAAACGTGAATTTCAAGTACTGGAAACAAGGAACGATCGTCGAAGAGAAACAGAACAACTATTCCTTATCGACGATCGGGCTGGCGGATGGTTATTATACGACGACTTTGGCAAACGAGAAGGTGCGTGATTTTACAGGTGTCGCTGGAATGAAAATTGGGTTGGCGACCACTGACCAAGAACTCCGTGTCAATTTAATTCTAGGATCAGATTCTGCGATCTTCTTTGAGGATGGTAGCGTAATGATCGCATTGGATGAAGTGTCCGGTGAAATCCATCGTCTGGAAGCTTCTTTCGGGACCTTCACGGTACCGGCGAACTTTAACGGAATCCTTTATTTTCCTTTCGGGTCGCTGAAATCAAACGTGGGGAAGATTGATTATTGGGGACTGACGGTCGTCCAAGAGGAAGATACCGTCGTCGGATTCACCTTCGAAACGGTTTCGACATTGGCCACGGAAGATGCGGTTGAATATCAAACGTATCTCGAGGATGAATTCTTCACACCGACATCCATCCAGATTCCGGTTGTGGGAGAATCGATCGGGATTTTGAAGGGTCCGTTAGAGGGTGAATATACCCTTGTAGTGCCGATGCAAGGCGTCTCGATCGACAACAATCGATTGATATTGACAACCGAGGCAGTCATAGGTTCAATCGACTACCGATTCACGTATACAAGTGGTCGATTTGTCCGATTCAATACAAGTGTCGTACAGTCATGGATCGTGGGAGTCGAAGACCAAGGGGTTCCAATCGCCCTCCCGGCAAAGAGTATTAATCTAATACAAAGATTCGGAATATTATTAGGTAGCAGTTTTATGCATAGTCTACGCCTTGGAATCGGGGTTTTAACCCTGGTTTTCATTGTTTTCTATCGATTTATAAGAAGAAAAGGGGGAAACTAGATGCTATTCTCAAGCGTTACGTTCTTACTCTATTTCTTCCCGCTTGTTTTCATCCTCTATTATCTCTTCTCGTTCTCCCGTCCGATTCAAAACGCGATCCTGTTGGTTTTCAGTCTTCTCTTCTATGCCTGGGGGGAACCGGTCTTCGTAGTGGTGATGATCGGTTCGATCCTGTTTAGCTATTTCTGCGGACTTGGCGTTGGCTCTGCGGATCGAAAGAAGGCGAAGGTCGTTCTGGTCTTCAATATCCTCGGGAATCTTGCGATTCTGTTTGTTTTCAAATATCTTAATTTCACTTTGGAGAATCTGGTGGATGCCGGCTTGGCCCACTTCTCAATCGCTAAGATCGCACTTCCGATCGGGATTTCATTCTTTACTTTCAAGCGATGTCCTATATCATCGATGTCTACCGCGGTACTTCCCAGGCGCTATGGAATCCGTTCTATCTCGGATTGTATATTTCGTTCTTTCCGCAGCTGATTGCCGGTCCGATCGTCCGATACAATACGATCGCGGAGCAGATTCTTTATCGTAAGGAGACCTTGCGAAAACTATCCGTCGGAACCAACCGGTTTGTGACGGGGTTGGCGAAGAAAGTGGTGATTGCGAATTCCATGGCGATCGTCGCGGATCGTACTTATGCCATGGCGCAAAGCGGATCGATTCCTGCGATGTTGGCTTGGGTCGCAACGATTGCCTATACCTTACAGATTTTCTTTGATTTCTCCGCATATTCCGACATGGCGATCGGGCTTGGACTGATGTTTGGCTTTCAGTTCGATGAAAACTTCAATTATCCCTACATTTCACGCTCGATCACCGAATTCTGGCGTCGTTGGCACATATCCCTCTCGACCTGGTTCAAGGATTACCTTTATTTTCCCTTAGGGGGTTCCCGCTTAAGGAATCAGGACAAAGTGGTTCGCAATCTTTTCATCGTCTGGCTCGCGACAGGGATCTGGCATGGTGCATCATGGACCTTTGTCTTGTGGGGGATGTTTAATTTCGCCTTGATCCTCTTTGAACGTTTCTTCGACATCGAAAAGTCGCAGAAATATCGGTTCCTGAGACATGCCTATACCCTGTTCGCAATCAATATGGCATGGATTTTCTTCCGATCTCCATCCATTTCCTTTGCGGGTCGCATGATCAGCGCGCTCTTTGGGACCGAAGGGTTCTATAGTCCGACAGCAATGATGTTTATCCGCGAATATTCGGTCATGTTTATGCTTGCCATCTTCTTCTGTATTCCCATCGCCAAGCGAACCAATACTTTCTTGGTGTCCGATCGGTCGAAATGGGTTCGATGGTTCTTCGAATTGGCTTATCCGATCGCCATGATCGTATTATTGGCGATTTCGTTTGCTTATATCGTGAAGGGTAGTTACAACCCCTTCATTTACTTCAATTTCTAAAGGAGGTTGACCATGAAACGCTATTTCACGATGAAGTTGTTTTCCGCGGGATTGATTCTAGTCGCATGGTTTACCTTCGCCATCATGAATTTTACGCAGAGTGCGGAGAATTTATGGAGAAAAATCAAATCGACGGGCAATTCAGTCACTGAAATCACCTTATTGGCGGATACGTTCGACGCTTTTGCGAATGAAGACGTCTTTTCCAAGATGAATCTGATCGAGACGTACGGATTCTTACAGAAGTTGATGCTGAAGAATGAAGAGAATAACTTCGAAGTGATCCGCGATACGGACGGGAAACTCCATTATGCCAACTTCGCCGACGGACCCAACGATGTCAAAGAGATCGTGAACGCTGTTTCCGCTCTAAACCGTGCGTTATTCTCGACCGGATCAAAACTAACGGTTTTAATGCCGCCGGATAAGGTGCTGCAAGGCGTGACGACTTTCGATGAAGCGTTGCCCTACTCGTATCATAACGAAACGGCGGACCGATTCCTTGAAGCCATGTTGCTACGTGGGATCAACGCGATCGATTTCCGTGATTCGATCCTGGACTCCGGTATTCCACCGCAGGACATTTTCTTCGATACCGACCATCACTGGACGATCGAATCGAATTTCTGGGCGTTTACCCACCTCGTTGAACAATTCAACGAGATCTACGATCTTGATTTGGACCCGGAAGGGTTTTACACCAACCCGGAGAACTATAACTTCATTACCTACGAGAAGAGTTATCTTGGGTCGATGGGACGCAAAACCGGTGTGATCTATGCCGGAGCGGACGATTTCACGGTGATTTTCCCTAAATTCGAGACGAAATATCGTTTCGATGCTTTCAATCCCTTGTATGAAGTCCATTCCGAAGGCCGGTTTGAAGATGCGTTGATCATCGGATATCCCTTCAACATCCAAAACTACGAGCAAAGCATCAAGACCGATAAATACTTCGCATATCTTCAAGGTAACCAAAGCATCGTCACCATCAAGAACGAATTAAGCAACGGACCGCGTGTTCTCATCATCAAAGATTCGATGTCCGTCCCCATGACGGCGTTCCTTTCGACGGTTTGTTCAGAAGTGGTGTTGATCGATCCAAGATTCTACGAAGAGAACATCATCGAGTATGCCGTCGAGGGTGGATTCGACCATGTTATCGTCTCGATCTACCCCCAGAATCTCACACCTGAGTTTTTCGACTACAACACCAAGTGAGGGTAGGCGGTTTCCATTGACATTGTGGGGGTCGCTCGATAAAATAATCATAGAACGTTGATGGGGAAGAGTACTGCTCAGAAGGATCCAGAGACGCGATGGCTGGTGCGAATCGCGACGGATGAGTAGGAAATCCACCCCGGAGTGAAAGTAATGCTTTCCGGTACCGACCGTTATCAGGCTTGAGAGGAAATGTTTCACGTGAAACATTTCAAAAAGGGTGGCAACACGAGGTATCGTCCCTTAGGGGGATACCTTTTTTATTTCAAAGGAGGAAAAACTATGTTAGACATCAATTTAGTTCGAAAGAATCCGGAAATCGTCCGCGAAAACATCAAAAAGAAGTTCCAGGACGATAAACTCCCCTTGGTCGACAAGGTATTGGAGTTGGATGCGGAATTTAGAAGGGCGAAAACACGCGCGGATGAATTGCGCGGTCTTCGCAATAGCTTGAGTAAGCAAATCGGGATGTTGATGGGGCAAGGGAAGAAAGTTGAAGCGGAAGAAGTCAAGAAACAAGTCGCCGCGATGGCGGTCGAGTTGGTTGAAACCGAAGCGAAAGAAGAACCTTTGCAGGATGAAATCCGCAAAATCATGCTGGTTTTACCGAATATCATCGATGAAACAGTCCCGTTAGGGAAAAACGACAGTGAAAACGTCGAGAGATATCGTGTCGGCGAAGCGACGGTGAAGGATTTCGAAGTCCCTTACCACATTGAAATCATGGAAGCCCTCAACGGGGTCGATTTGGATAGTGCACGTAAAACATCGGGGAACGGATTCTATTTCCTGATGGGGGATATCGCGCGACTTCATTCGGCGATTCTTTCCTATGCCCGCGACTTCATGATCGACAGGGGATTCACTTATGTCATTCCGCCGTTCATGATTCGTTCCGAAGTCGTGACCGGAGTCATGAGTTTTACCGAAATGGAAAACATGATGTACAAGATCGAGGGGGAAGACCTTTATTTGATCGGCACCAGCGAACACTCGATGATCGGTAAGTTCATAGACAATATTCTGACTGAAGACCAACTTCCGCAGACCTTAACGAGCTATTCCCCGTGTTTCCGCAAGGAAGTCGGGGCTCACGGCATCGAAGAGCGCGGAGTTTATCGTATCCATCAGTTTGAAAAACAGGAAATGATCGTCGTATGTAAACCGGAAGAAAGCAAGTACTGGTTTGAAGTTCTATATAAGAATTCTGTCGATTTCTTCCGTTCTTTGGATATCCCCGTACGTGTTTTGGAATGTTGTTCCGGAGATCTGGCCGATCTTAAGAGTAAATCGGTGGATGTCGAAGCGTGGAGTCCTCGTCAACAGAAGTATTTCGAGGTCGGATCTTGCTCGAACCTTACCGATGCGCAGGCACGTCGCTTAGGGATTCGTGTAAATGGGCCTGATGGCAAGTATTTCGCGCACACCCTCAACAACACCGTCGTCGCCCCTCCGCGTATGTTGATCGCTTTCCTTGAAAACAACATTCTTGAGGATGGAAGCATCCTGATTCCCGAAGCGTTGCGGCCATATATGGGCTTTAAGGACAAAATCATCAAGAAGTAGTGTTCCACGTGGAACAATCGCTCATGGAAACATGAGCTTTTTTATTGAGACCGTCAATAGTTGAGATAGAGAGCAGGAATAAACCGATATCAAGGGTGGATTTGAGAAATCACTTGAAGTCAAAGTGAATATCGATATGATAAAGACATACGGAAAAAGTGAAAAACAAGCAAAATGAAGAGTCGCGAACGAATTCTGGAAAATCTACGAAAACAGGTACAAGGGAATCACCACCTCTTGGGAGTGGCGATCGGTTCCGGTCTGACGGCGAAATATGCCGAAGAAGGCGGAGCAGATTTTTTGCTTGTGTTGAACTCCGGGAAATTCAGACAGCTCGGGCGAAGTTCGTTCGCCGGATTCATGCCTTACGAAGATAGCAACGGATTGGTGATGAACTTCGGAAGCCGCGAAATCATGCCGCTGGTTAAGTCCATTCCGGTAATCTTCGGGCTCAATGCGACGGATCCGTTGATCAACTTGGAAACCTATATCGAATACATCCAATTCATGGGCTTTGATGGCATCAATAACTATCCTTCGATGGGATTGATCGACGGAAAATTCAGGGAAGCGCTTGAAGAGAGTGGAATTTCATACAAAACCGAGATCGAAGCGATTCGAATCGCTCATGAAAAAGGGTTAATCACAATTGCGTTCGTCTTCGATCCCCAACAATCCCGCGAGATGGCGGAAGCGGGTGCGGACGTAATCGTCGCGCATCTCGGGTTCACAAGCGGAGGCATGCTTGGCGCAAAGAAGATTCTATCGCTTCAGAACGCGAAACAAGAGGTGGACGCGATGTTTGCGGCGTGCGACGCGGTTAGAAGCAACATTATAAAGATGATTTACGGCGGACCGGTCAAAACGCCCGTGGATGTCCAATACATGTATAAGAATACTTCGGCGGCAGGTTATATCGGCGGTTCGGCGATCGAGCGGATTCCGATGGAAAAATCAATTCTTGAACTCACCAAAGCGTTTAAGACCACCGGGTCGATCAATGAAGACCAACTTATGGTGAAAATGCTTGATGGGATCACAAAGCATTACGACTATGTCGATTTCGTCATGAGGTACATCGCTGAGCACTATAAAGAACCGATTTCCCTGGATGATCTGGCGCAAGTCGCACACATTTCAGTCAATCACCTGAGCACCCTGTTCAAGAAAGAAATCGGAATCGGGTTCAAGCAATACCTGGTTCAATTCCGGATATCGAAGGCGATCGACATTCTGAAAGAGCGGGATATTCCGCTTTTCGAGGTGGCGGAACTCGTCGGATACAAAGATTACGCCCAATTCAGTAAAATGTTTAAGAAAACGACGGGCAATAATCCGAAAGCGCATACATATCTGAAGTAAACACAAAACGAGAATAGAAAAAGACATATACATCGAATGAAAAAAACAGTACATTGTGGATGAGAAGAACAGTACTGTTTTTGCTTAGTTGGTTGACTGGATCAAAATTGATCACTTTGGATCAGTCAAAGAAAGGAAATGCGAAATGAAAACAGTAGCATTTAAACTGTACCCCATAGAGTAGACACGAAATAAAACACGTGACTCCCCTATGGGGTTTTACTATACTAAGAAAAGAGGATGAAAAATGGCAAAAGTAAGATTCACCCAGGAAGAAATCGAAGCATTAAAAGGAAATCCG
>JBGSTC010000007.1:0-15929 GCA_041736705.1 Erysipelotrichaceae bacterium | reverse complement strand
AAACACCAAGTGATATTTACAGTTGTACGTCGTGTGTGATAAACTTTGTGTGTCTTTCATGAAAGGCTTCCTCCGTCTTGATTGTTGTGCTGTCAGGCTCTTCAATCTTACCACGGAGGATTTTTATTTGACTCATCGCTTAAGCTCTTTTTTACTCCCCTTTAGAACAGGGGGGTTACTTTTACAGTAAAAAGGAATTCCCATTTCTGAGAATTCCTTCGTTCACTCTTTGACATTTATCGGGTCACCCCAACATTTGACTTAGAGCCTGATATTTTGTCGGGTCACCCCAACATTTGAGAAAATCCTTTAATTAGTCGAACCAATCTGTGGCAACAACATCACCATCAGCATTTTCACAAGAGAAAGCAGTTATAGCACCGCCATCCGCTGTGTATGTGCAGGTGACCCCTCCAAAAGGTGTGTATTCTTCATCTGTAGCATCAGGTAGAGCTTCAGTAGCAACTTTTAGTGCTATTTCCGAGTACACTGTACGAGCATTCGCTTCGTCCTTCGCCTTATTTGCTTCAGCAATATAACCTGTAATCGAAGGAACCAAAATCAATGCCAAGATAGCTAGGATGGCGATAACGACGATGAGTTCGATAAGCGTAAAGCCTTTTTTGTTGAGAATTTTTTTCATATTTTACCTCTCCCTTTATAGGTTAATTTAACTACAACTGAGAATGATTGTCAAACATAATATTGCTGTATTCATGGTTTTTGAGTTGACGGTGGATGCGGATAACGTATAAATCATCGGCCGGAGAGACGTTTTAATAGTTCGGGGTTGCTTGAAACTTCAAGCGCGGTCTCGTAGGTGATCTGTTGCGCATTGACGCGTTTGACAAGATCCCCTTCCAACGTCTGCATTCCAAGGCGTTGGCCGGTCTGGATGGTCGTGCCGATCTGGAAGATTTTGTTTTCACGAACCAGGTTGGCGACGGCATCGTTCATCAGCATGATTTCGTGGATGGCTACCCTTCCGGAGAGATCGGCCTTGGGGACAAGGATTTGTGAGATCGCCGCTTTCAACACGGTGGCCAATTGCGTTCGGATTTGCGATTGCTGGTTGGTCGGGAACGTGTCGATGATGCGATCGATGGTATTGGGAGCTCCGATCGTATGGAGCGTTGAGAAAACAAGATGCCCGGTCTCGGCGGCGGTGATCGCAAGACTGATGGTCTCGAAGTCACGCATTTCACCGACGAGGATGACGTCTGGGTCTTCACGGAGAGCCGACCGTAAGCCGGCATGGAAGTCCGCGACATCGCGGTGGATTTCGCGTTGGTTGATCAGAGCCATCTTCGGCGAATAGATATACTCGATCGGATCTTCCAACGTCAGGATGTGGCGTTGCTTACGGCGGTTGATGTGTTCGATCATCGCGGCGAGCGTCGTCGTTTTCCCGCTTCCTGTCGGTCCGGTGACAAGGATCAAGCCACGCGGCAAGTCCGCCAAATCCTTCAGGATCTGAGGCAAGCCCAATTGGTCGATGGTTGGGATATCGTTCTTCAATAAACGCATCGCGATGCCTGGTTTCCCTTGTTGGCGATATGCGTTAAGTCGATATCGGTTCCCGACCCAATCCGTGTAGGCTGTATCGATGTCTTTCCCCGTGTAGTAGAGCGCAAGCTGGTCTTCTGAAAGAAAGGCGGTCAACCACTGCAACATCTCTTTCTCTTCGATGACGGGCATGGGTAGTTTTTCAAGATTCCCGATCCGTCGGACGATGGGTTGCGATCCGGTGACCAAATGAATGTCGGAGCAATCCTTAAGGCTGGCATACTGTAAGATGTCGGAGATCATTCAATCCTCCTATTCCGCTGTATAGAGAATACGTACAGCCTCTTCCACCGAAGTGGTGCCTTGAACAACCAAATCCATGACTTCGTCGCGTAGCGTCCGCAAATGCTTCTCACTGGCATACTGCTTCAATTCTTCGACACTGGCACCTTTGGCGATCATACGTTCCAGTTTCGAGTCGATCAATACGACTTCGAAGACGGCTAAACGACCGGAATAACCCGTGTTGTTACAATGCGAACAGCCCACAGGTTTGACCGCTTTGGTTAATTCGGTATGCAAAAGAAGGTTATCGGCGGTCGAAACTTCATGTTCGCGTTTGCAGTGCGGACAAAGTTTCTTCACCAAGCGCTGGGCGATGATGCACTTCACGGAAGAAGCGACCATGAACGGTTCGATCCCCATGTCGACCAAACGGACGACCGTCGAAAGCGCATCGTTGGTATGGATCGTCGACAACACCAAGTGACCGGTGATCGCAGCCCGGATCGCGATTTCCGCGGTTTCCGTATCCCGGATTTCACCGACCATGATCGTATCCGGGTCTTGACGCAAGATGGAACGCAACCCGCTGGCGAAGGTTAATCCAGCCCGGGGGTTGACTTGAACCTGGGTGATCCCTTCAAACTTACGTTCGATCGGATCTTCGACCGTGACGATGGCTTTGCGAGGATCGGAAATCTTCGCTAGCATCGAATACAGAGTCGTCGTCTTTCCGCTCCCGGTCGGTCCGGTAACAAGGATGATTCCATGCGGCAAACGAATCGCTTTTTCAATAGAACTGATGGTATGTTCGGATAAACCGAGACCGTACAAATCGTAATCGATGTTGCGATCCGCACCAAGCAGACGTAAAACTAGTTTTTCTCCAAAGGATGTCGGCAAACTCGATACACGCATGTCGACTTTGAAATAATCGCTCTTGAACTGAAAACTACCATCCTGCGGAATCCGCTTTTCGGCGATGTTCATCCCACTGATGATTTTGATACGGGTCGTAATGAGATGATGGATGTCTTTTCCGAGTTCGCTATGGGACTGTAAGTCACCGTCGATACGGAAACGGATCCGAGTGAAGAGTTCCTCCGGCTCGATATGGATATCTGAAGCGTTCTGTTGGTAAGCTTCCATGATCAACGAGTTTACGAGTTTAACGATCGGTGCCGAATCGATCCGATCGTTCATACCGGCATCCGCTTCGTTTTCCTTATCGTTCAAAGATACGTACGTCGCACTGAATTCGTCCTTGATGTTCCCGATGATTTCATCGGATGATTTCTTGGAGTAAATCCGACTGATCGCCCGCTCAATCTCAGAGACAGGGGATAACACCGTACGGATATCCATGCCCGTGATCATTTCGATATCTTCCAGGCAAGCGAAGTTGAGTGGGTCGTTGGTCGCAATCGTTAACGAGCCCGTACGGATATAAATGGGTAGGATGTTATATCGCCTAGCCAAAACTTCCGGAACCAAACGAACGGCATCCGCTTCGACGATGAATACGGGGGATTCGACATACTCGACAGTTAGTCGTTTCGCCAAGGTTTTCAAGACATCGCGTTCACTCGCGAACCCGAGTTCAGAGATCACCTCCCCTAATCGTTTCTTAGATTTTTTCTGTTCTTGAAGCGCGAGATCGAGTTGACTCGCCGAGATGATATTCTCTTCGACCAACAATTGGCCGATGGGTATAGCTTTCATTTCAATCCTCCCTTAGTTTGTTGAGTTCTCATTCAACAAAATCCTGTTATACCTACTTCATCGGGTCGATTCCATCCACATAACCTGGCGATCCTCCACTCGAGTTATCCCCTGTCGCATCATAATCGCCAGGATACTCTTGGTCCCCTTCATAGGAAATCTTGTGGATCGAATACGCATCGATGGTTAGATTCGCCACTCCTGTGCTGAAATTATAAGAGGCTTCGGTGATGAAGAAGGTCGTATCCCACTCGGCGATATCGTCGATCATCTGTTTAAAACGAGAGTAATTCGTCAATAATGAATAGGTGTAATGCGACTTGAGGAGTTCCGACTCCGTGCCTGCCGCGGAATCTATCGGAACCTCGTTGCCTACATAGTCGTCGATCATCGTACGCAGTCCGTAAATCGGTTCAAAAACAAGGGTAACCATGCTTGTCGGCATGCTTACGACGGGTTCGCTAAAGGTCGCCCCCAATACACGCATGTCGTATTTCGTGGTTAAAGGAAGGATCCATCGTTCAAATTCTGCCGACAGAAGCGGACTTTCGATTTTGGCAAGTTCCGCATTCACTTCAATATCCTTTGTTTCAAGTTGCTTCTTCAATCCTGGCGCTGTCGGCAAGGTTGCATCGATGATCGTCTTTTCTTGCTCAAGGGTCGTTTTCTCCGCTTTCAACGCGTCGATTTTCGACGACATCGGCAAAAAGATGAGGGCAAAGAAGAAAATCGAGATCGCGATCAGCCCCATGATGAAGAGCAGGAATTGCTCCCGCTTGCTAAGTTTCATACTAGTTCTCCCCTTTCATCACACAGCGAACCGTTGAATAATAACGGCTGTTCGATGAGTCGAAAGTATAACTATCATAAGTGACATCTTTGAAATAATATCCGCGTTCAAGTCTCAAAGCGTAGTTGGAAAAATCCGATGCTTTCGTTGCATGGAGTTCGATGGTAATGACCCCTTGAGAGAAACTGATGGCTTCGAAACCGACATCGTCCGGCAATTCATAGTAGAGGATTTCCAGTATCGGTGAATCAAAACGAACCGCTTCTTCAAAGACGGTATTGATGCTTTTAGTCTCGCTAAGCAACTGATCCAGGAACTTGATGTTTTTCTTTAGTTTTTCGATTTCAGCCAATTTTGTTTGAACAGCAAGACTGTTGTTATAATTCTTCAATGATTCGACATCACTCTTCAACATCGATTCTTGAATCCAGAAACGAACCGCCACCGCGCTGAAGATGAGAAGCAATCCAAGCAAGAAGACGATGTAGACCCGAGCCGGGGAAAATTTCTTCGAACGCTCACGATGGATCTCATTGTAGCGCTCCAGCAAATTCATATCATGTTTTTGCATACTATCCCTTCCTCACTAACGTTCCGATGGCGTTGGTATAGCGGGTTTGGAACGTTTCATCCCAATGGATAAACGACGGTGACTCCAAGATCGAACATGGGACCATCAAATCGTCATTGACACGATCCTTTAGATCGGCCAGAATCTCATCATGTCCAAAAAGCAGAATATCCTTGATTCCTGACTTGTTTCCTCGTGTATAGGAATATTGAATCATCTTGTTGATGTTATCCTCGATCGTCAGAATGTTCTCTTCTCGCGAAGCTTCATTGAAATTCACAAGACGTGTATTTCTCGACAGGATATACTGACCGAACTCGAATAAATAAAGTCGTAAGTGGCCAGAACCGACATCCGCCACAATCGCCTGTTCTTTGGAAGCGATGGACGGCATCGTGTCGATGATCTTCAGAACGGAGTTCGTCGCGGAGTCGATTGATAACAGTTTCAGCTTGAGTCGTTTCATCAACGTGATGTACGATTCGATCGCCGAAGACTGGCTTGCCACCGCGAGGAGTCGATAAGAAGGCGTCCCGTCAACATCCAACTCGTTTAGCACGATGAAATCCATGATGTAGTCCGGCGTTAGGTTCAACGCCTCCATCATTTCGCTACGAACCAACAACGGCATTTTCTTATCATCGATTTTCGGAACGACAAGTTCACGGTAGATGATGGATGAATTGTTGATGCAGATACTGCAGGTTTTTTCGGAAAATCTAAAATCCCTCAATGTCTGTTCAAACAATATGACCAACATCTCCATTTCGACGATCCCCGATTGATCGATCCAATTCTCGGGAAACTCGAATGAGTAAGCCTTCTTAATTTCAATATTACTCTTCTTGACCTTTGCCTCGACCAGGTTGATCACTCCGGTTTTGATTTCAACGGATAATGTCATAGAACTGCCCCCTTTCGCTTTAACCTATGGATTCATACATTTGGAAAATCGGCTGGATAATAGATACAACGATAAATCCGATGATAATCCCCAAAACGATAATCATAATCGGTTCGATCATCGAGATCATCCGTTGAATCGCGGAATCCGCCTCGTCGTCGAAGTAGTCGGCCGTACTATTCAGGATATCCCCGAGCGAACCGGATTCCTCTCCGATATAAATCATCGAGGATAGCATCTGTTCGAACTCGTTGGTCGCCTCGATCGACTTCGAAATCAATTCACCCCGGCTAACAGATTCAAGCACGCTTTCGAATTGATCTTCAAGGTAGGCATTATTCAACACCTTCCCCGTCGTTTCGATCATATCCAGGGTTTGAACACCGCTGGAATAAAGTGAAGCGAATGCACGGGCGCAGCGGGCGGAATATACCGTCTTATTTAGTTTACCGAAAACGGGTAACCTCAATTTCATCTTGTCGACATAAACACGCACCGAGCGGATCTTTAGTGAGAAGCGGAACCCTACGACAACAAAGAAAATCGTCAAAATGATTCCAAGCCAGTTGTCGATCAGGAAATTACTGAAAGCCAAAATGATTTTCGTCGTCCAAGGCATTTTACTTGCGTCGAACATCGATGTTATCGAAGGAAGGACGAACGTCACCAACAGTAAAACGACGAAAACCGAAACGAACGCCAAAATCGCGGGATAAATACTCGCCGATTTGATTTTACTGGAAAGTTTCGCTTCCTTCTCGAAATGGGTAGACATACGAAGCAAGGATTTATCCAATGTACCGCCAAGTTCCCCCGCCCTCACCATATTGGTAAGAAGATTGGGGAATGCTCCTTGCTGGCTCAACATCGCATCGGAAATCGAATTCCCTTTTTGGACTTCCTCGAAGAGATTTCGAAAAACTTCTTTCGCCCGCTTGTTCTCAGCCTTGCTTTGAAGCATATCCAGTGCTTGGATGATCGGAATCCCCGAAGAGATCATCGTGGACATCTGTCTTGAAAAAACGACGAGATGCTTGATTTTCAAACGGCTACCGACACTTTCTCGTGGGTTTACTTCATGATAATCAATTAAATACAGATTTTTGTCTTTAACATTCTTCTTCAAATCATCGACCGAATCCGCAGTCAAAAAGAGCTTGCCGGTGACACCGGCTCTAGTCATCGTGGATACTTGAAAGCTCTTCATTTAACCTACCCCCTATGTTTCATAATATTGCGAATTCTCAAACACTGAAATTGCGATTATCGATAAAAATTCATTCCTATGTAAGTTCATTCTATACCAATGGATTCGCATATTCAATGTAATGTAACTCTCTTTTCGCGAATTTAAGTATAATTATCAAGATTATTTGTTGATTTTTTAACTAATCGAACACAATCTTCGACTTAGCACAAATCTTGTCCATTAAAACCGTTGTTCTACTGTGTGATTCTTGTTCACTTCACATCGTTTTCTACACCGATTAGGCAAGATTTTCTATCTCTATTTTTCAAAAGGAATTGATTTCGAAATGAGTTAGTTTAGGTCAGTTCGCTTTGTCCTCTTACAAGGGATGCATATCTACCGTTTTGGCGCATCAGTTCCGCATGGTCCCCGCGTTCGAGGATGACGCCGTTTTCCAAGACAAGGATCGCATTGGCATGCCTTACGGTGGAAAGTCGGTGGGCGATGACGAAGGTGGTCCGTCCTTCCATGAGGCGGTCCATCCCCTTTTCGATGTTGGATTCGGTACGGGTGTCGATGGATGAGGTTGCTTCATCTAAGATTAGGATCTTGGGGTTTGAAAGTAATGCGCGGGCGATGTTCAGCAATTGCCTTTGACCCTGTGATAATTCCGATCCGTCGAAGCGCAGTCGGGTATGGTAGCCTTCGGGGAGACGGTGGATGAAAGAGTGGGCATAGGCGAGTTTCGCCGCTTCGATGCAGGCTTCGTCGCTGGCGTCCGGTTTGCCATAGCGGATATTGTCTATGATCGTCCCTTCGAAGAGATGGGTGTCTTGCAGGACCATCGCCATTTGCTTCCTGAGGGAAGACCGTGTGTATTCCTTGATGTTATGGCCGTCGATCGTGATGTTTCCGTTGGGGATGTCGTAGAAGCGGGAGATGAGGTTGGTGATGGTCGTCTTCCCCGCCCCGGTCGATCCGACGATCGCGATCTTTTGGCCGGGTTTCGCATAGAACGAGACGTCGTGAAGAACGGGTTTCTGCGGATCGTAGGCGAAGTCGACATTCTCGAAGCGGACGAATCCTTGGGATTCGTTCAGTTCGATCGCATGTTCATCATCAGTTTCGATGGGTTGCTTGAGGACCTCGAAGATACGCTCCGCGGCGGCCAGTCCGGCCTGGATGGAGGTGTATTGCATGGCGATTTCATTGAGGGGTCGGCTGAATTGACGGGTGCTGTTGACAAAAGCACCTAGGGTCCCGACGCTCAGTCCCGCGACGACGCTGAGATAACCGCCGACGGATGCGATCAGGGCGTAGTTGACCGCGTTGAGGTTCATCATGAACGGAATCATCAAGCCCGACCAAGATTGGGCACGCATGGCATGCGAGCGGTAGTTTTTGTTGAGTTGGTCGAAGGTATCAAGGGCGGTGGCTTCGTGATTGAAAAGGAGATTGACTTGTTGGCCTTCCATCGTCTCTTCCACGAAACCGTTCAGTTTCGCGATCGCTTCTTGTTGGCGACGGAAATACTTGCGGCTCATCGAAACGATGCGATTGATCAGGAAAGTGAAAATCGGAAGGGCGACAAGGGTGATGATCGCCAGTTGCCACGAGAGGTAGATCATCATCAGGATCGTCCCCACCAACATCGAACTGCTGCTGACCAGCGACGACATCGAATTGGTGATCGAATCGCTGAGAAGGTCGATGTCGTTGGTGAAATGGCTCATGATTTCCCCATGGGTGCGTTTGTCATGGTAGCCGACCGGCATGTGAAGCATCCGGTCATAGAGGTCTTTGCGAAGACGATGGACGGTGTTCTGCGAGATCTGGACCATGAGTTGGGATTGAAGCCAACTCATCAGGACTTGGATCAGATAGATCAAACCTAAGACTGCGAGGAAGGTGACGAGATTGGTAAAGAAGGTATCGATTGTGTTTTCACCCTTCAAGGTTGCTTCAAGGGAATTCAGTAGAGGACGGATCGCATAGGTCGACGCCAGTCCGCACAAGGTGCCGATCAAACTGGCGCTGAAGACGACGATGAGGGATTTCTTGCTTTTCCCAAGATAGTTCAGTAGATTACGTAATGTTGACTTCACCGATTTCGGCTTGCTTCCGGAGAGGTTGACCCCTCTTCCGGGCATGACGCCGGTATGCCGAGTCCCGTTGACGTTACTCATGCGATCACCTCTTTCTGCGCCTGCGAAGCCACGATTTCCTGATAGACGGTGTTGTGTTTCAAGAGGTTGACGTGCGTATCGTAGCCGACGACCTTCCCGTCGTCCATGACCAAAATGCGGTCGTAGTCTTTGATGGTCGAGATCTTCTGCGCGATCATCAGGATCGTCTTGTTTGCATAATGGGCGTCCAGTTGGGATTTGACCCAGCTTTCGGTCGCCGAATCCAAGGCGCTCATCGAGTCGTCGAATACCAGGATCGGTGAATCCTTCACCAAAGCGCGGGCGATGCATAAACGTTGTTTCTGCCCGCCGGAGAAATTCACCCCGCCTTGTTGGATGAGGGTGTCCAGTTGATCCTTCGAATTGCGGACGAAGGGTTCGATCCCGGAGGTCTTCAAGGCTTGCCATAAGCTTTCATCGCTTGCCTCGGGGTTGCCCCAACGCAGATTCTGTGCGACTGTTCCGCTGAACAGTACGTTCTTCTGCGGGATGACCGAGATCTGACGACGCAGGTTCTGTAGATCGAAATCATGGATGCGGACATCGTCCAGTCGGATTTCCCCTTCCTGGATGTCCAAGAGACGGGTGAGACAACGGATCAGCGTCGTCTTCCCGCTCCCGGTGGATCCGATGATCCCCACATGTTCCCCGGGGAGTACGTCGAAGCTAAGGTTTTCAAGGTCGTATTCGCTCGACGCGGATTGATATTTGAAACAGACATTACGAAACGAAAGCCGACCGGTGATTTCTACGGGTTCTTGAGTCACATCCGGGTTTCTTATTTCCGGTGTTTTGTCCAGAATCTCCGCGATCCGCACAAACGACGCTTTCGAACGCGAGAACATCGTCAAAGTCATCGAAAGCATCATCATGGAATTGAGCGTGAAGACCATATAGTTGATGAAGACCAGCAGTTCACCCAATTTGAGCGTTCCGTCGATCAGGATCAACTTCGACCCGTAGCCCATGACGACCAGCGTCGAGGTCTGCAGGACGATCATCATCGTGGGATTCAGAAGCGCCATCAAGGAGTTGGCTTTCTTCGCCGCTTTCATCAGGTTTTCGTTGGTGAGGGCGAAGCGATCGTTTTCACGTTCTTCCGCCACGAAGGATTTGATGACCCGCAGGTTGATCAAACCTTCCTGCAGGTTCTTGTTCATCTTGTCCATCGCCTTCTGCATTCCCACAAACAGAGGATAGCCTTTGGATAAGAGGAGATACAGCAGGATACTGAGGAGGAAAACCGCGAAGAAAATGACGATCGACAGGGTTTTATTCGTGAAGTAGGCCATGACGACCGCGCTCACCAGCATCATCGGGGCACGCACCAACATGCGCAGGCTCTGCAGCATCGTGCTTTGGATGTAGTTGATGTCGTTGGTGGTACGCGTGATCAGGGAAGACACGGAGAATGAGTCCATTTCTTTGGCGGAGAACCGTTGGATCTTCTCCATCACCACATGCCGTAACGTTTCCGCAAACCCGCTGGCACTGATCGCCGCGCAGACGACGCCGCCGATACCCAGAAATGCGCCGCCCAACGCCAAGAGCGCCATGCGTACGCCCAAGTCCGTGATCATCGTCAGATCCTGGGCGGGGATCGCCACGTCGACGATCCTGGCCATCAAGCGCGGCTGGGTCAGTTCGATCAAGACGACCGTACCGGTCAGGATCGTCCCCAACAGCGCAAGGGGTAATTCTTTCTTAAAGTACATGAACCATCGTTTCATCGCGGATTCTCCGTGCGGAACGCATGAAGGCGATCGCTCATTTTCTGAAACATTTCGTCCAGTTGGTTTCTCTCTTCTTCGTTCAACGGCTCGAACATCGCGTCGTTGATCCGATGGAATTCGCTATGGATCACATCGGCCGTCGTCTTCCCTTTTTCACTCAGGTAAAGGAATTTCTCCCGTTTATCCAAGGGGTTGACTTCTTTGCGCAGGTACCCCGCCTCTTCCAGGCGTTTGACGCTGACGCTGATCGCTTCTTTGGTCTGCTCTGTCTCGTCGACCAATTGCGACACCGTACATCCCGGTTGCCGGTCGATGAAAAACAACAGGCGGGGTTGTCCGGGATATAAGCCATACGTTTCCAGATAGGTCGCGATGATCGCACGATGCAGGCGTGTCAAGGTACGAAACGAGCGACTGAGTTTGTTTTCTTCCATGTTCCCTCCATTACTTAATCGATTAACTAATTATAAAAGAAAAACGCTTCATCCACAAGATATAAGCGCGTTTTTCAGTATTATCGCGGCGATCAGCGAAATCAGGACGCATCCAATCCATAGTCCGGTGAATCCGAAGTTCGCCAACGCCCACCCTCCCGCCAAGGGGGAGATCACGGCGGCGACCCGTCGTATGAGGGGAAACAGGGCGCTTGCACGCCCCCGCTTGGAAGGCTCGGTCAATTCATAGATCATCGGATTGACCGCGGTGCTGACCAGGATCTCACCCAAGGTCCACACGAAGGTCCCCGCCAGAAACAAGAGCGCCCCGTCGGCGAATCCATAGATTCCGAATCCCAACGCATAGAACAAAGTACCCAACACCAAGACATGCTTCGTCTTGTGTCGACGAAGCAGATGATTCAAGAGAAAGGTAAACAAGACGACCACGACGGCGTTGAGCGACATCAGCGATCCGTAAAGCAGATCCCCACTCTCAGGAAGGACGGACTTTACGGCCAAGGGTAGGCCGAAACTGTACTGGAAGAAGACGACGAAGACGAGGACGATCGCAAGGCTGAACCCGACCAACGCCCGGTTTTCAAGAAGATCATTGAAACTAAACTTCGCCTTCTTTTCCGCTTTCTTTGTATAGAGTTCAGGGATGTATTTCAAACTCAAAAGGATCGCGATCCCCAAGGTCAAGCCGTCGATCGCAAACAATAAAGGCAGACTGTTCTTGTAGAGGGCGGCCGCTAAAAGCGGACCGACGGAAAAGCCGAGGTTGAGTCCGAAATACTTCAATGCGGAGGTATCCCGTTGATGCTCGGCCGGGATGACATCCATCAATAAGGCGTTCAGCGCAGGGTCCAACGACGCCTGCGCCAGGGAATTCAGGGCTAAAAGAGACAAAACGATCCAGGGATTGGATGCGAAAACCGCCATGAGAAGATAGGTCGAAACGGCGATCAATCCGGAGAATCGGATCACCGTTTTACGTGAGTACGTATCGCTGAACACCCCGCCCAAGGTTACCCCGACCATCTGCAGGATCGTTTTGGCTGAGAGGATCGTCGCGGTGAGCGGTAATGAGAATCCGAGTCGAACCGAAAGGATCAGCGTTAAAAAGGGAGCGGTGACGTTCCCCAGGTTATTGACGGCGGTTGCCAAGGTTGCGATGTAGGCTTCCTTGGGGAGATTCAGATAACGACGAAACATGGTTCCCTCCTGCTATAAAAGATTCTTGTTTATTTTCTCGTAGATGGTTGGCAAGTCGGCGATCGTGATGATCCCCAAGGGTTTTTGGTTGAGTGCGCCGTCTTGCGTCAAGATCACCGCGTTCAACTTCTTGCCTTGGGCGAGTGAACGTTCGAATTCATTGACGATGCTGACAAGGGTCGTATTGATAGGCATGAAGCTGACTAGACGGGATTTATCGTCGGAAGAAAGGACATCCATGACCCTGACATCCGGGATGCATTTCTCGACTTCCCCGATGTGTTTCGCCAGGTAATAGGTGATCGCATCGCTGGTCAGGATGCCTACGAACTTATGCCCTTCATCGTAAACCGGAAGTTTCGAGAAGTGGTCGTTCATCATCTTCCGCATCGCATCGCCTAGTTTCTCGTCTTTCAATAACACTTTCACGGTACGTTGGAACACATCCTTCGCCTTTTCGGGCGAGGTCAACAGTTTCGCGATCTGTTCGATCTCCAACACAAGCTTCAAGTGCGGTTCCGCGATGACTTCCCCGTCGATCCGCTCATGCACGATCGCATTCCGCAAGTCCCCGAACTCTTCCAGGTATTTCTGATAGCGCGCATAGGTACGGTCCATCTTGGCCATGCGGCGTGTCATCTCCGCATAACTGATGTATCTATCGGAGCGTACGCGTCGCTCCATCTCGTTCTCGATGGTCGAAAACGCCGACAAGAAGCGCTCCGAATTGCTTTTTTCCTCAATCATTTCCCGTTTCCTCTTTCCATTTCTTATGTTCCAGTTTATCCGACTCGAAAAGATGACTGAGGATGTTCTTCGCGATCGACATCAGTTCCCCGTCGTCCGAGTAATCGGCGGGTGCGATGAAATCGACCCGCTCGTGTTTCGCCAATTCGATCGACGCTGCTTTCGTTTTCTGTGTATAGACAGAGATCGAATGGCCTCCGTTGGACTTCACCAGTTTCATACTGGGCACATCCGTCAAGCCATCCCCGAAATAGACCATGCGGGTCAGCGGGACGGGACGGTCCTTCTCGGGTGTGAACGAGTTGAGGTCGACGTCGTTGAAGATGTCCAAGATCCCTTTATTGACACGGAAGATGAATTGCATCTTGTTGGTATAGTTGATCGAGAGTTTCGGCCAGACCGCGATCTGATCTTCGCCATAGAGGAACTCGCAGGCATAGATCGCTTTGAATTCCTTCGCGATCGACGTCCGTTCGATGATTTCTTTGAGTCCGGACGACACGATGTAGTGCTCGAGCTCGATGCCTAAACCGGAAGCATACGCGTTGATCGAGCGAAACCAGGTCTCGACCCCGGGATACAACACTACGTTCTTACCGAAGCCTGCCAAAAACTCACGCGTCAATGCGACGCCATGAAGCTTCGCCTGTCTGACCATTTCGTAAAGATAGGCCATGATGCGATCCATCTTTTCTTCTTTGGCCGTTTGGTCGACCAACGACCAGAAACGGCCCGCGTCTTCAAACCCGATCGCCTCGATGAACCCGTATTCCTGCATATCCTTGGGCGACAATGTCTTATCGAAATCATAAAGGAAGGCGACCTTCATCGTTTTCACCACTTTCTTTCCTTCATTGTAAAGCAGGTATCGACCAAAGGCAATGGATTGAGTATACTGTAGACAGAGGTGATGCCATGGCGAAGAAGATCGAAGTCGCGATCGGTATCCTGACCAATCCGGAAGGCAAGCTTCTGGTCGGTCGACGGATGTCGGATCCGTATGCGGGGAAATGGGAAATGCCGGGAGGCAAGGTCGAAGACGGCGAGACGGTTTTACAGGCGCTGCGACGCGAGTTTAAGGAAGAAGGCGGCGTCGAGTTGAGTGAAATCTATCTTTGGACGAGGATCGAATCCGAGGAGCGGATTCTGCATCTTTTCCGCGTGTTCAGCGAGCAGGAATTCGTGCCGAAAATCTATGAAGCCCATGACTATGTCGCCCATGATTCGCTCTTGAACCTGGATTGGATCGAGACCAACCGGGATTTCGTGAAAGATCTCAGCGAGATCCTTTCGCGCGACCGTAAGATCGGGCATATCCGTTTCAATCCGAAAAGCCTGGAAGAGCTGCGCGACACCCTGAACTATCTCACCAACAATCTGAAAAGCCGGGGGATGTTCCGCCGCATCTCGTGCATCCTTCATTCCGACGCGCTTTTGTTTCCCATGAATAAATCGTTGCGTGAGCGTGTCGAACACCTTCACCATCAGGGCGTCGAATTCTATGCGCCCCTCAATATCGACATCGGTTTGCCGTCGTATATCATCAAGATGAGAAAAGAGGTCACACATGTCTGATTTTTTACCGTATCTCGTTTTATTTCTCGCCGTTTCCACCCTGCTCTACTTCTATCTCAAGAAACCGCGCGACTTCAATGAAGCCCCGCGGAAACCTTCGTTTTTCAGTTTCCCGAAACCGCATGGCTGGCGGCTCTACGTCATCAAGACCGACGAGTTCAACAGCGACGGGACCTATCGTCCTTCACTGATCGAACATCTCAACGCAAGCGATCGGATACAGCTCGCCTATGATAGCGTCGAAAAGAAGATCGAGGTCCTGACTCCGTTCAATAAGACCGTCGGGTATCTGCCCAAGTCGGCGACCGAGCGGGTGAAGAATTATCTGGCTAACCATCGGATCGGAGAAATCACCGTCGCACGGAAACGCGAGCGCGGGGACCATACCGAATTGTTGATCGAAATCGAGGTGAAACCATGATCGATCCGGAAAAAGTAGAAGTATCGGTCGTCTTCCATTTAAGTCAGAAAATAAAAGCCGAGATGACCTTCAAGAACATCCTGAACCTCATCGCCGATGAAAGCGTTGCGGTGTCGCGGGTCGCCTTGGTGATCAACGGACCGGCCATCCTGCTTTGTACGCCGATGAGCGACCATTACGACGATCTGCTTGAACTGATCGCGAAAGACGTGGATGTCAACGCGTGCCGTAATGCGATGAAGTCGCATCACATTAGTGAAGCCGACTTGATCGAGGGCATCCTCTCCGTCGACTCGGGGGTCGGTCAACTTGCGAAACTGCAGACCCTGGGCTACGCCTACATTAAAGCCTAACGAAAAAACCTTCCGATTGAACTTATCTTCTAAAACAGACGATAGTAAAAGAGCACTAGCCAAATTGAATTGATTAGTGCTTTTGATTTACCAAATAATGAGGCTTAGTTTTAATATCAAGATGTTTCAAAACACATAGATCGATCACTCAATATGCCCTGTCTTAGTCAAACATGGACGCCAGTTTCTTGCGGATTCTTTGAAGGTTGTTGTCGACGGTCTTGTCGCTCATCTGCAGCATGCTTCCGATTTCCTTGTAACTGTAGCCTTCGCTGTGCCGGTTGAAGATGAACCAGCC
>JBGSTC010000024.1:0-35341 GCA_041736705.1 Erysipelotrichaceae bacterium | reverse complement strand
ACGGATTTCCTTTTAATGCTTCGATTTCTTCCTGGGTGAATCTTACTTTTGCCATTTTTCATCCTCTTTTCTTAGTATAGTAAAACCCCATAGGGGAGTCACGTGTTTTATTTCGTGTCTACTCTATGGGGTACAGTTTACACTGACGATGCCTTTAGATTTCACCCATTAATAATCGCGCTTGTTCCAACACTTTCATGCCGTCCATCCTCCCGTAATTCAGGGAAATGATGATCTCGGAGGGGCAAGAGACGACGTTCTTTACGGAAGTGATCAGATAGCCGACTTGCGGACCGATCAGGACCACGTCCGCTTCCTGCGACAGGGTTTTCACCGAGTTGATGGAATGCGCACTGATGCGGCATTCATATCCGATCGATGCGGCGGCTTCGCGCATCCGATTCACCAATAGACTGGAGGACATGCCTCCTGCACAAAACAAGACGATGTTTTTCATAGGAACCTCACTTCACTAGAATAACAGATTCTTCTTGGAATAACGTACCAAAATCATGGCAAACTAGATCTCGATCGAACGGATGCCTTCAACATTCTGTAAGATCGAATGGATCGAGGTTTGCCTGGCATGGTTCGTCCGGTTGATCGTCAGTTCGATGTGGATGCCTCCGTCTTGTTTGGAGACTTTCGAGGACACGACTTCGCACTTTTCCGCTTCGAATTTTGCGAAAAGGGGTTCGATCGGGACATCGTCCATCTCGACGGTGACGAATTCGAAACTGCGCATGGACTTGCGTACGATACGGGAATGAAACAGGACTTGGAAAAGCACCAGGACGATGGTCGCGGTCAAACCCAGGAAATACATCCCTCCCCCGATCGCCATCCCGATCCCCGCGGTCGCCCAGATGCCGGCCGCCGTCGTGAGTCCGCTGACGCTATACCCTTTGGTCATGATCATGCCCGCACCCAGGAAACTGATGCCAGGGATGATCTGGGCGGCGATCCGTGCCGCGTCGGGGATGACGCCATATTGGATGTAGATGTCGTTGAATCCGTATTTGGAAATCAGCATAAACAAAGCCGAAGCGATGGCGACGACGCTGTGGGTTTTGATGCCGGCTTCCTTAAAGCGGTTCTTGCGTTCGATCCCGATGATGGCACCGCAAATACCGGCTACCAATAACCGTACGATGAAGCTGATTTCAAGCGGGACTTGTCCCGGGAAGATGAAGTCGATGAACATGGGGGTTCTCCTTTGCGAGATGACGAAAAAGTTAGAATCGCTTAGGTTTCGTGTCTGCTTGTGACTTAACAGTACAGGATATACGGCGCGAATTCAATCGATAGTTATAAATAAAGAGAGCCACAGAGAATTCCAGCAATTTAATTAGCTAATCAAGGTCTTCCCCGTTGGATGCGATGACTTTTTTGTACCAGAAGAAAGAGTCTTTTCGACTTCTGTCATACGTTCCATTACCTAAATCATCTTTGTCAACATAGATGAATCCATAACGTTTCTTCATTTCGCCGGTTCCGGCACTTACCAAATCGATGCAACCCCATGGTGTATAACCCATCAGTTCAACACCGTCGGCGATCGCTTCTTTCATCTGCTCGATGTGTAACCGCATGTATTCGATCCGATAGTCATCATGGACGCTGCCGTCTTCATTCTTCACATCCACGGCACCCAAACCATTTTCCACAACCATCAAAGGAATCTGATAGCGATCATGGACATAGTTCAAGTAATAGCGTAATCCTTTCGGATCGATAACCCAGCCCCAATCCGAAGCTTTCAGGTAAGGATTGGGTACGCCGAACACCATGTTTCCAGCCTTCTTCGCGACTTCCGGATTGGTCGATACACAACTGCTTGCATAATAACTAAACGAATAGAAATCGACGGTTCCTTCTTTCAGAATCAACGCATCTTCATCCGTGATGTTAAGTGAGACATTGTTTTCCCTAAAATATCGCTTTGCATAGCCTGGGTAATAACCACGGACTTGCACGTCGCTGCATAAGAAATTGCCCATGTTCATTTTGATCTGGGTTTCAATCATGTCATCCGGGTGGCATGTGAAAGGATACGATGTCATCCCTGCGATCATACATCCGATTATGAACTCGGGGTTGACTGTATGTCCAAGTTTCACAGCTTTGGCGCTGGCAACGAATTGATGATGAAGTGCTTGAAACCGTTCGCTACGGGCTTCATCGCTTTCTTTATTCATATTGAAAAAGGACTGTCCGTCTTCAGCGGGTATCCCCGCAATCAAAGATCCGAAAGGCTGGGCCAGGATGTTGATCTCGTTGAATGTAAGCCAGTATTTCACAAGTTCTTTGTACTCCCTAAAAAGCACGTTGACATAGTTCATGAAGAATCCGACGACTCTGCGGTCAGACCAACCTCTATATTTCTCAACCAGACCCAGCGGCATATCGAAATGATCGATGGTCACCAAAGGTTCGATCCCGTATTTCTTACATTCATTGAATAAGTCTCGATAGAATTCGATCCCTTTTTGGTTCGGTTTCGCATCATCGCCATTCGGGAAAATGCGTGCCCACTCGATCGACATGCGATACACGTTGAAACCCATTTCCGCGAAAAGAGCGATGTCTTCCCTATAGCGATGATAATGGTCGATCCCCGATAGATTCGGGTAGTAGCATTCCGGTCGATGTGTCTTGGTGAAAACGCGTGGTTGAGTGTGTGTCCCGTTGGTGATGTAATCGAAAATCGTCGGTCCTTTTCCATCCATATCCCATGCCCCTTCACATTGGTTGGCTGCGGTTGCCCCTCCCCATAAGAATCCTTCGGGGAATTTCGTTTGTGTCATAATGACCTCTTTCTATCCTTTTTGGAATTTGTATCATCCTGCTCTATTCACAAGTAACCCGGTTAACCCAATGATTCACCATGAACGGATTGATTTCCCTAGACACCCATTAATTGCTTTGCTTGTTTTAGTACTTTCTTTCCATCCATTAATCCATATGCCATCATATCGATCGATTCACACGGACATTTTGCGATTTTCTTGACACTATCCAACTCAAATCGTACTTGCGGACCCAGTAAGACACAGTCCGCACTATCCGCTAGCCGTGGGAAGTCCGCTACCGGATATGCATCAACCGTGCAATCAAACAGTTCCGCTTTCGCAGCTTCTCTGATTTTGCGTACTAGAATACTCGTCGACATGCCTGCGGCACATAATAGAACAATGGTTTTCATGATTTTCTCCTCGATTTTACAGTGAAATTTTGTCTTTACTTGTTAAGGGGTTGAACGAAATCTTCAACTAACTTCTGCTTATGATGAATTGGGAAAAGGATACGATACACTCGATCTTTGACACGATAATGTAGTGCGTATTTCGAAGTCGAAGCAGACCTAATCTCCTTCAAGGAATATGTTCTATATCCCAAGATGACTTTTTTCTTCCCAATAAAGACATACCTTCTAAAATGAAAGTAACTTATGACTGAGTGAATAACCAAGAGAATTAGGAAAATGATCTCGTAACTTGGGTCGCTTTTCCCCATGATGAGTACGAAAATGAACGTTAATACGATCGACATTTCGATCATGCTGATCAGATCCAATCTTAGGGCAAGAGTGGGGTCACCACGTCTTGCGGTGATATAGAGGATCAACATCCGTAGACAGCTGGAGAAGAGCGTGACTTTTACTAGTAGGATCCATGCATTGATCATTTTTGTACCTCATATCTATAGTTTAATCAATTCAACCTCAAATGTGTACTTGTACATTTTCCACGAATTACGGTTGGATTGGCATCATTACGAATTCCGCAAGGAAGCGATTCAGTTTTCTGTAGTCGCAGTCCCCATCTTTGCCTAAGGAGTAGATTATGATCCTGTCGATCTGATGACCACGGTATTGAAGCACGTTTTGAAGAATATTGTGTGTTATGAAAACATCGTCGCTGTCGGCGAATGCGATCATCACGCGGTGTGATACCATCATCGGCTGATAACGATTAAAGAGGCGGTAATAGTTGAATAACCCAGTACTCTCCCAGTGTTCGCCGATTTCACGAATCGCACTTGTTTTTCGATCATGCTTTTGTTGACAATGATACGTTGCGACATGATAATCTGTTTTGATTTTCCTCAGTAACGTATTTTCACAGAATTGTTTGATGTTTTGAATCTCTTCCTCATTGACCAGGTCGGAAACAAAAATCGTTTTCTCAGTGGGTAGATCGATGGTTTTTACGGTCGAAATAATCAATTCGAAATCCCTTAGGTCTTTCTCTTTTAGTCGAAGCGATGGGATACTATCTGTGATTTCAAAGTACTCGCCAAATACATGGTTGAGCCGATACTCATTGATTCTGCGCGTTGCCATCCCCAAATCATAAACCATCAATGCCTTTCTTCTCTTACTTTGGATTCTACGATCTATACTCAGTGAAATATGCACGGCAATGTACGCAATCTCGTCCTCGGTCAATACTTTTCCTGTTTCTTCTTCGAAAATCATACTGAAGATTGAGGAAAAATGATAAAAGAGAGGAAACTCGCTTTTTAGTTCTTCCGTCATCGGGTTACGTAGATACAGATTGAGTTTACTACGTTGCAATGTCGATAGTAAATGTAGTTTGAGCGAGTTTTTTAGATCCTCATCTTGAGTGAGATCAATCCTGAAATACTCGGCAATTCTACTAAATGCGTGGGATAGGATGACCTCGACAACCCTTATGTCTTCATATGAGATTTGATCCATTGTCTTTTCCGTAAAGAATCTTTTCCCGTGGAGTTGGTTCGCAATCGATAGGATTTCCGCTTCACATATGTTGATTTCGAATTTTTCACTTATCCTAAGTAATGTCTCCTGAACAATTGCGTACTCGCTTTGACACTCGTCGATATCATGATGGTTGGGTTCGGACTCGAACTTATCCTCCAGAGTGATGTTGAGATGCAATTGATAGCAGATATTTTCAAAAGCAACTTCAGAAAGCATAAGATCGTGTTTGACGATGGTTTGGTAAAGTGCGCTCTCGACGATTTTTTGTTTTTCCATATACACTTCTTTTTGAACTCCAAGCATCTTGAAAATCTCAACATACTCAATTTCCGGATTCTCTTTGTATAGAACATCGGATAGAAATTGTTCAATCTGGAGGTGGTTACCCCAAACACGAAGGATTCCTCCTTCCCTTACGAATGTAAAATTCGATGTGTTCAGTCGTTTTTCAATCGCCAGCATGTCTAGATCGAATGTATCTTGATTCAAGCCGAAGACTTCCTTAAGACGATTTTCATGGACGATTCCATGATAGATGAATATCCAAATCAACATGTATCGTATCCGCAAGGAAGAATCGGCGTATTTCGCTTGGTGTTGGTTTTCAACTTTCTCCCAGAATTGACTAAACAGAGGTGCGTTGAAAATATCCAGGATGTACCCTTGATTGATTTTGTGTTGAATCACTGCACCCCGTTCGGCCAATTCGGACTTCGATTCCAGAATCGCCTTCCTAAGTGTTCTTCCGGCAATCCCAAGTTTCTTCTCCATTTCGCCACTCTCAATCGGACGTTGCTGTCCGTAGAGAATCGAGATGATTTGGATATCCCTCTGTTTTAACATACTCAATCGACTCTGCTCAGGATGCTGAGTACTTGCATGAGGCGGTTTCTCTTCGGCTGTGGACATTGTTCGATTAAACATGCCTTTATCGAAGCATAGGATAGATCCGTCTCCTTCAGCTTCTCAAGGACACTACTCGGGTCGTCATAGAACATCAAGGCGTTTGTTATCATACATCTTAATCCAAGTTCGATCTCTGTCTGAAACGGAAGCTTGTAGGCATTTACTCTTTCATGTTCTTCACTCTGGATTCGCTCCGGTGTGTACTGACCCAGCAACCCTAGTCGAACATATTGTTCACTTGGTGCTTCACTCGATTTCAACATCGTGATGAGCGCATTGATCATCTCGATTTCTTTCTCTGCATTCTTAATAGGATTGGTTTGCTTAGGGTCGATTCTAAGATCATAGAGAGAGTGCCCCATACGGTATGTGTCCAGCCATGAGTTCGTCTTGATTTTGACTACGGGAATCCCCTTCGTAAATCTAAATCCATCGTATAATTCCATGGTGGATAATTGCTTCAAAGGTTTGAAACTCCTCTGGTCGGTAAACATCAGCGTGTACTCAAAGAGCGGTTGATTCTTATCCGTCGCGTTACTTCTCAAATAGACATATTCACCATCCGTGATTCCGACTTGCGCTCCGAATATTCCAAAAAGGGCAAAATCCCGAATTTTTACATTGTCTTCTATGGCGGGTAACAAGGACTTGCCCTGCATCATTTCCATACCCGGCATTTTGAAATGATCCTTTAGAGTTGCAGGGATGTCGATTGTTTGCGCAAGAACATCACAATGGACATTTTTTTTCTTGGATTCGGGTGACCATATGAAAAACGGGATGTGAATGATTTCTTCGTAGAAAGGCATGACATTCTTGCCCCACCAACGATGCTCGCCATGGAGTTGTCCGTGATCTGTATTCACAATCAACATCGTGTCCTTCCACATGTCGTTATCGTCCATGAAATCCAGCACCTTGCCAAGATTCGCATCACACATTGATACCAAAGCCAAATAGTTCGCTTTGGCTTGTTGGATCTTGTCCGATGGATCATCGATGCTATGTACCGAAGGATAATCGTAGTTTAGCTCATCGTAATCAAAATCATACATATCCAAGTATTTATTCGTTGTGAAGTACGGTTCATGCGGATCGAAACTTTCGATTTGGAGAAACCAATGATCCGTATCCACATTCTTTTTCAGAAAATCGATCCCTTGATCATAATTCTTTGATATGGAGAAATCTTCTTCCGAAAGCATGGTTTCGCGACTGGCATAGTTGAATTTCACCGAATCGCTGTGACTGTTATTCGGACTCATCGCAGGAAGATCGATTCCATGATGGATGCTTTTCCAACGATCTCCTTCTTGACCACGATTGAACTCATATGAGTTGTATCGATTATGGTAAGTACCTCCGCCATCACAGAAGTAATGCGCATGATCAGTAATCAAGTGAGTATAGACACCGTTGTTTTTCAGTGTTTCGATGATGGACTCGTCAAAGGGTTCAAGCGGTCCCCATCCGCGATGCAGAAAATTATACCTTCCGGTATGTAATTCACGTCGAGCCGGCATGCATGGCATGCTTCCACCATAAAAGCGATCGAAAGTGACCGTCTTTTCAGCAAGGCGGGCAAAATTCGGTGTGATCGCATGGCAAGTCTCGTCATAGATGGAAAAGTTGTCTCTGCGCAATGTATCGAACATCAAGTGGATGGCTCGCATATTTTTCTCCTTCAATCGATAAATCAAGCGAGGTAAGAACCTCGCTTGATTGCTTGTCTAGCCTTAGGCCTTTTCTTCGTTATTCACAAGATTGTTGTCATAGGCTCTCAAGAACGGTGCATAGATGACGACATTGAGTGCGACCAATCCCGCCCACAGGACGACTGATTTCCAGTCAAGAGAGGACATAAAGACTGAGAGGAAACCTGGCATGAAATTAGGGACTTGGAAGATCGGCTTGGCAACAAGACCGGACTGGATAATGAGATAGGCAATCGTCCAGTTCATCGTAAGGTTGAATACATGCGGGAAGATAAGGATGGGATTCATAACGAACGGTGTACCGAAATGGATCGGTTCACTGATTTGGAAGATACCCGGAACGATACCGACTTTACCGACGGCTTTCAATTGACCGGACTTAGCAAACATGAGCATCCAGATTGCAGCCGGCATCATGCCTAATTGATAGGAGAAAAAGCCTGCGGCGAAGATGTTTGGAATCGGTAACCCTGCAGAATACGCTTCGACGTTTTCAATGGTATTCGCAATCAGAATCGGGTATAAAGGCGCCATGACGATCGATGTGCCGTGGATACCGAAACTCCAAAGAGTTCTCATCAGGATCATCGCAAGCATCAAGACAGGTAGTGAGTCGCCAGCAACAAGAATCGGGCGCAGGATAACGGAAATGAGATCCGGAAACATGATTTTGAAATTCGCTGCCAAGAAGACACGGATTCCGATGGAGATGAGAACGACGGCAAGCGTTGCAATCAACGCTTCAAACGGTGCTGCGACATTGGCTGGAACAGCTTCGGGCATTTTCAGTTTGATGCCTTTTTTCGTGAAGAAATTGATCAAAGCTACAACGGATAATCCGACGATGATGGCTGTGAACAATCCGCCTGAACTAAGACTGCCGATCGTCATAACATCACCGAATCCATCGACCTTCGTAAGTTTTACGGAAAGGATGAAGAAGGAAACCAATGCTGTAACCATGGCGTTAAGCTCGGGAAGTTTTTTACTACGTGCAAGGCTAAATGCGATACCGACAACCGCATAAAGTGCGATTGCTTTCATCGAGAATGTCGTTGCGACATTCAGCCATTCGGCATTGACCATCGAGAAATTCTTCCAAGCCAACATAATCCCGGTTGGCGTTCCGGTAATCGGTGGCGTTTGAATGATCGACAACAAACCGCCGATCGTCAAAACCCCGACCGATCCCATAACCCCGTGTTGGATTGCTTGAACATAATCGTTCTTACTGAATTTCAATGCGCCGGGAACGAAATACTTATTAAGCCAATCTTGAATCCGCTTCATGTAATATCCTCCTTTAAATGGTGTTTATCCCTGATAACATCTTATCATCGGTAAAAATGATATCCATTTGATAAATTTCCACATTAAAGTTTGAGTTTGGCACGCTAAATCCCGAGTAGTTTCTCGATCTTTTCTAGAACAATGTCACCTTTCCCCAATCCATACTCGTCATAACTCACAACGTAAACCGGTTTCTCGTATTTTTTTTGTAGTTCATCGGGATCACCGACGATTTTTGAAGTCTGCGGACCTAAAAGTAGTACGTCGAATTCCGCAATCATCGTTTCCAGACGTTCCGTCCCGATCGCGGAGAATTCATAGTCCTTCCCTTGCTGTCGTGCAGCCTTCTTCATTTTCATCATCAGTATGCTCGTAGACATCCCGGCACAACAACAGAGTAGGATTTTCATGTTAATCCTCCATATCGATGTCATTCGTCTCGTAATACTCGACCAACTTCATGATTTTCAAGAGCTGCGTATAACTTGGATTCTTGACTAAGCTTAACACCAAAGAATGACTCATGACGAACCGTGCGAACATCCGGTTAAAAATCTCCATGCTATCCACATGATCGGTTTGATAAGCGATGAGGAAAACAACTCTTACCATTTCCTTTGACCACAAGATCGGCTTCGATAGTATCGCCACACTTACGTAGGTTTCATCCGACATGGCGATCATTGGATGAGGAATCGCTACGAGGTTCCCGAACTCGGTCGTAGAGATCCTTTCTCTTTCTAGTACGCTTTCTCGAAACTCGTTTGTCGCCAAGTTTTGCTTGATGAGATGATCACAAAGGAAATCTATGACTTCTTCTTTTGATTCCGCCTCAACATTCGCGAAAAAACGTTGAGCACTTAAGTAAGACAAGAAGTTGAAGTTCTGGAGTTCCATACTCTCAAGTTGCTTCTCAATCTTACCGATATCATCGAAACTAAAGAAACTCTTAATGTAGATGACGGGTATCGGTAAGATTTTATTGATTTGTACCGTTGAAAAGACATAATCGTAAAGACTGAAATCGATATGGTCAAGCATGAAGTACTCCGCGGTTTCGACACTTTCGATGAAGTTCGATAGTTTGCTTTGCAGTTGATGTTTGATGAATTGTGAACTTCCACGACCGGAAACGCAAACCGCGAGTATTCTCTTCTTCGAAATACTTCCACTTTTCTTCTCCATTGCGAGATTGAAGTGAAGTGCTAAATATGAAATCTCATCTTCATCAAGCGCGAATTCGTACTTTGATCCGATGATCTGTGCGGCATAGGACGCCATCTCGAAAGCCAATGGATAAGTACGCTTGATCTTTTCCTTTATCGGATTCTTTATCTGCAATCCAAACTTAATCCGATTCAGTAAGGGCTGTAAATGCAGGGAAAAAGTCACTCTGAACTCGAGGTTGTCAAACAAATCAAGATGGTAGACACGCTTCAATTCATGAATGATTTCATCCGTGAGTTCAAATGTATCCGGTTTGATGATGTATTGAGAGTGTTCGACATCGTCCAACATTCTCTTCCCGACAAGATGCATTGTCATGTAATTGATTTCCGATTCTGGGAAGTCTATATTGTATTTCACTTTTAGCTGGTCGGCGATGTACGTTGCACACTGAAACTCAAGGTTAGACTCAATGTCGAGTAAAAGCATGGTATCCGGCGGGATATGGTTCATCTCCTGGATGCGGATCATCGCGATCACGATGTGATAGCAAAGATTCTGAAACACAAAGTCGGAGACATTGAGTTTGTATCGCTGTAATGCATCATAAAGGATGAGTTGGATTTCTTTCACTTCACCTTTGAGTTTTAAATCATCTTTCTCGTCTTGATAACAATAATTCACGATACACATTCTCTTGTTTATTTCATTACCGGTGATCTTGATCCCATAATTCGGTCGGGTGCTGATTTTCAATCCGAACTTCGCCAATATAGTCTTCGCCGACTTCAAATCATTGCTGATGGTAGACCGATTGTAGAACATCTCATCACTCAAATCATCGATTTTTATGTAATCCACTGAATTGATCAATCGACGTACGATGTATCTCACTCTTTCAGGGTTGGATGTTGGAAGCGTGTTTTGTTCTTTCGTTATGAGTTCAATCCAGTGATCGACCTCATCAAGGCACTCATTCTGGATGACAACTTTGTTTTTTTGTTTGGTGATGCATACATTTTTGACATTCACAATTTCATGGATGCTTCGAAGATCATCCCTGATCGTACGGCTACTGACATTAAGACTCATCGCGATCTCGTCGACTGTGAGTCCATTGGGTCGAGAGCGTAATAGTTTTATGATTTGTATCTTGCGTGGATCGTTGTTCATGATCTACCTTCTCTCTACTGATTTTTATCATAGCAGAAGAATGACATTGTTAACAGGAAAAGTGAGTGAATCCTGTACGTCTGCTCCACAGAGGATGTTTCTGTCCTCGATAAAATAAAAACAGTGGCGTGTACCACTGTTTGAATGACTAATCGAGTTCTTTTCCGTTGGATGCGATGACTTTCTTATACCAGAAGAAGGATTTCTTACGGCTGCGGCTTAAGTCCCCGTTGCCTTGGTCGTCCTTGTTGACGTAGATGAAGCCGTAGCGTTTCTTCATTTCACCGGTCGATGCGCTGACCAGGTCGATGCAACCCCATGGGGTGTAACCCAAGAGTTCGACGCCGTCTTCTTCAACCGCCTTCACCATCTCGCGGACATGTTCCCTTAGATAGTCGATACGGTAGTCGTCGTTGATCGTCCCGTCTTCAAGCGGCGTATCCACGGCACCCAAGCCGTTCTCGACGATGAAGAGGGGTTTTTGGTAGCGGTCGTACAATTCGTTCATGGTCGTGCGCAATCCGATCGGATCGATCTGCCAGCCCCATTCCGAAGACTTCAGGTGGGGGTTCTTGACGGACTTGAAGACATTCCCCGCCGTGTTCGCAGACGCGTCAGGCGTGGCGCTGGCGACGCGTGAGGAGTAGTAGCTGAAGGCGATGTAATCGACCGGATGGTTCTTGAGGATCTCCAGATCCCCTTCTTTCATCGCAAGCACGATGCCTTCGCGTTCCAATTCTTTCTTTACGTAATTCGGGTATTCCCCGCGGCTTTGGACATCGATGAAGAAATAGCTTTCGCGGTTCTTCACCTGCGCCATGCGGACATCTTCCGGTGCACAGGAATACGGATAGGTCATCCCGCCCGCCAGCATGCATCCGATGTGGTTGTGCGGATCGATTTCATGGGCAATCTTGGTGACGGTCGCCGAAGCCACCAACAAATGATGGGCGGCCTGGTATTTGACTTGAAGCTTGTGGTCGCCTTCCTTAAAGAAGACCCCTGCCCCCATGAACGGCAAATGCATCAGCATGTTGATTTCATTGAAGGTCATCCAGTATTTGACCTTCCCTTTGTAGCGGACAAAGAGGGTGGTCGCATATTTCACGAACAAGTCGACCATCTCGCGGCTACGCCACGATCCGTACTTTTCAACCAAGGCTTGCGGGACATCGAAATGGTCGATCGTGACGACCGGTTCGATTCCGTACTTGATCAGTTCATCGAAGACGTTCTCATAAAACTTCAATCCCTTTTCGTTGGGTTGTGCTTCTTCTCCGTTGGGATAGATGCGGCTCCAAGCGATCGACATACGGAACGCTTTGAACCCCATCTCGGCCATCAGAGCGATGTCTTCTTTATAACGATGGTAGAAGTCGATGGCTTCGTGGCTGGGATAACCCGCAGGATCGGTTAGATCGAACTTCGTATCCTTCCCGGCCATGACGGGGAAACGTCTTTCCCCGAACGGGATGACATCCACGTTGGATAATCCCTTTCCGTCTTCAAGATAAGCCCCTTCCAATTGATTGGCGGCAGTGGCTCCGCCCCATAGAAAATTCTTCGGTAATGGCATGATTGTATCTCCTTATATTTCTCATTATAAATCAATACGCGATGAAGCATGAACCGAAACACAAGCGAAAACCAGAAAAATCGTGCCAAAGAAAACCACGGACAGTCCGTGGTTCAGGTTAGATGTGGAAGGCGCAGGTCGCGGCAACCGCTTTCTGCCATTCTTTGTATAACGCTTCGCGTTTTTCTTCGCTCATCATCGGCGTGAAACAGCGTTCGATCTTCCAGTGTTTGGTGACTTCATCGGTCCCTTTCCAGAATCCGACCGCCAATCCGCTCAAGAAGGCGGCACCCAAAGCCGTGGTTTCCTGGACGATGGGTCGATCGACGTTGACCCCGAGGATGTCGCTTTGGAATTGCATCAAGAGATTGTTCTTGACGGCTCCGCCGTCGACTTTGAGGGCGGCCAACGTGATTCCCGAATCGATTTCCATCGCATGGAGGATGTCGCGGGTTTGATAGGCCAAGGATTCAAGCGTGGCACGGACGAAATGTTCTTTCGTCGTGCCTCGGGTGAGACCGAAGATCGCACCCCGTGCCCGATCATCCCAATACGGTGCGCCTAATCCGACGAAAGCGGGGACGACGAAGACACCGTCGGTCGAATCGACCCGACCTGCGATTTCTTCCGTTTCCGGAGCACTAGAGATCAGATGAAGTCCGTCGCGTAGCCATTGGATGGCGCTCCCCGCCACGAAGATGCTTCCTTCCAGGGCGTATTCCACTTTATCGTCGAGTCCCCAGGCGATGGTCGTGATGAGACCGTTCTGGCTGGCGACCGGCTTTTCCCCCGTGTTCATCAAGAGGAAACATCCGGTCCCGTAGGTGTTCTTCGCCATGCCGGGTAAGAAGCAGGCTTGACCGAAGAGGGCGGCTTGTTGGTCGCCGGCGATCCCTGAGATCGGGACTTCGCGGCCGAAGAAATGATAAGGGGCTGTTTTCGCATAGAGATAACTTGAAGGTAACACTTGAGGAAGCATGATTTTGGGGACATCCAGCATTTCCAAGAGTTCGTCGTCCCATTTCAGGTCGTAGATGTTGTACATGAGGGTACGGGAAGCGTTGGAGTAGTCGCTGACATGCGTCGCCCCGCCGGAGAGTTTCCAGACCAGCCAGGTATCGATCGTACCGAAAAGCAATTCACCTTTCTTCGCCCGTTCGCGTGATCCTTCCACATGGTCGAGGATCCATTTGACTTTTGTGCCGGAGAAATAGGCGTCGACGACCAATCCGGTCTTGCTTCGTACCATTTCCGCTTTTCCCGCCGCCTTGATGTCATCGCAGATGGATGCGGTCTGGCGGCTTTGCCAGACGATGGCGTTATGAATCGGTAAGCCGGTTTCTTTATCCCACACCACCGTGGTTTCCCGTTGGTTGGTGATCCCGATACTGACGATCTGTTCGGGTTTGATCTGGGTGGTGATCAACACGTCGGCCATGACCGCCAGGACGCTGGTCCAGATTTCATTGGCATTGTGTTCGACCCATCCCGGTTTGGGATAGATCTGTGTGAATTCTTTCTGTGCGACCCCGACGATGTTGGTGTCGTGGTCGAATACGATCGCCCGTGTGCTTGTGGTTCCCTGGTCGATGGCTAAGACATAGTTCTCCATGGTGTTCTCCCTCACTTCATTGTGTTTATGATACCATTTTATTCCGTTTGAACTCAATCGACTTGAGGCATCGAACGCGATGCCAGGATGTCGACCCCTAAGCCACAGATGTTTTCAACGATGATGTCTTTGCATTTCACCGGTGCGCTTACTTCGACTTGTTTCAACGCTTCCATCACGTCGAAGAGTTTCCCCTTGGGGATATCTGTTGACGTAATGACCGGTAGACGGTCATAGGGGGCATTGTGGATCTTTACGGTCGAAGTCAGCATCCTTGTGGGATTCGTCAATTCTTTGCGGGCATAGACATCGCCGCGCGGACAGGTGTTCCCGCTCACGGCGCAAATGTGCCCCTCGCCGTCGAAGTCCACATGAAGCATGCAACTCATCGGACAAACGATGCAGGTCATTTCCTTACTCATAGGGTCACCTCGCCGATTTCGATCTGGATCGATCCGACACAACCCGTCAGTTCTTCTTTGGTGAGCACGATCCTCTCCATCTCCGCCGGAGCGAGATGGCGCTTCTTGATTTTCTTGAGGATTTGGCCATCGCGTTTGACGACCAATTCCACGAACTTCGCCGTCTTCGTCACCCGAAACATGCATTCGATCGCCTTCTCCACGTTGTTTGGGTTGATGTGGTGGGGGATGATATAGCCCAATCCTTCACCGGCGACCATTTGGATGGTGTTGCCTGTCGTCACTTCGTGGTTCAGATAACGTGCCGCGGAGATCCCGGCTTTCTGTCCTTCAAGGGAAACCCAGTCGACCAGGTCATGGACATGCAGGACGTTCCCGCAGGCGAAGATGCCGGGGACGTCGGTCTGATAGGTTTCATCGACGATCGGTCCCTTAGTCCGCGGATGCAGGCTAACATACGCCTCTTCGCTCAGTGCGTTTTCGGGGATCAAGCCGACCGAAAAGAGCACCGTATCCACATCGAAGACGATCTCGGTGTTGGCGATCGCTTGGAAGCGTTCGTCGACTTTCTGTATGGTGATCTGGTTGACCCGATCTTTCCCTTCGATCCGCGTGATCGTATGGCTTAGGTAAAGCGGGATGTCGAAGTCTTCAAGACATTGTTTGATATTGCGGGGTAGGCCGTTTGAATACGGCATGATTTCGGCGACGCCCAGGACTTTCGCCCCTTCAAGGGTCATCCGTCGTGCCATAATCAAGCCGATGTCGCCGCTCCCCAGGATGAAGATGCGTTTGCCGACCATATACCCTTCCATGTTGAGGTAGCGTTGCGCCGTGCCTGCGCTCCAAATCCCAGCCGGACGATATCCGGGGATGGCGATCGCCCCCCGTGTCCGCTCGCGACAGCCCATGGCCAAGATGACCGCTTTCGCCTGTAAAGTGACATACCCTTCGTCGGGAGTCACATATTCGATCGTACGGTCGTTTCTGAGATGGGTGACCATCGCATTGAGCTTCACCTCGATCTTGTATTCGTTGATTTTATCGATGTATCTTTCCGCATAGGCCGGTCCGGACAATTCTTCTTTGAAGGTATGAAGTCCGAATCCGTTGTGGATGCATTGTTGGAGGATCCCTCCCAATTCCTTATCCCGCTCCAGAATCAAAATGTCTTTTATGCCGTGTTCATAGGCGCTGACTGCGCTGGCTAATCCGGCAGATCCTCCGCCGATGATGACAAGTTCGATGGTTCTCATGATTTACTCCTTCGTCCGTGCGATCAGCAGTTTGGAATCATCGCCGTCAAGCAGGATATCCATGGGGGAAAGGTTGAGTTCACGCGCCAAGATCGCAACGACGCGGGGTTCGCAGAACCCGCCTTGGCATCGTCCCGCCCCCGGTCTGACTCTTCTCTTCACCGCTTTGACCGTCCTTGCCCCGCAATTACGATGGATGATATCGATGATTTCCCCTTCACTGATGTATTCGCAGCGACAAACCATCTGCGCAAAGCGCGGATCTTGTTTGACGAGTTCTTGTTTCTCTTCATTGCCCATCCGGTTGATGATGATCCACGGACGACGCTCGATCCGGGGTTCGTCTTTCACGACGAACTTGTATTTCTTCGCCAGGATTTCTTCATGGACATATTCCGCGATCGCCGGTGCGCTCGCCAGTCCCGGGGATTCGATAGCCGCCACGTTGACGAACCGAGGAACATCTCTGGCTTCTTCGATGATGAAATCCCCGGTCGATCCGGAGGAGCGAAGCCCCGCATACGTCCGGATCACTTTATTCATCGGGATGTTCTTCACCGTCTTCATCGCATCCTTCTTCACGTTCTCCAATGCGTCGAAGGTATTGTCATTGGCTTCCTTGTCCTCGATGATTTCCGAGTTCGGCCCCAACAAGACGTTATGGTGGATGGTGGGAACGACCAACACCCCTTTTCCTTTTTCGGATGGCAAAGGATAGATCGTCCGTGTCACCAACGGTTCGTCGAACTTATCCAATACATAATACTCGCCTTTTCTCGCCTTGACGAAGAAACCCGGTTGGTCGCTGACCATCGCATAGATCTGATCGCTGTAGACCCCGGCGCAATTGATGACGAACTTGCTTTCATAGCTGCCTTTGGTTGTATGGACGATGAAGGATTCGTCCTTCTTCTCGATACTGAGTACTTTGTTTCCCAGGTAGAGTTCGACACCGTTATTCATGGCGTCTTCCATCGCCGCGATGCAGACTTCCCATGGACTGACGATACCCGAAGAAGGCAGATCCAAGGCGAGGATGACATCGTCGATCAAATTGGGTTCCTTCGCAATCGCTTCTTCACGCGATAAAAGCGAACAAGGGATGCCTCTCTCTTGCGCTTTATGATAGATTTCCATTAGATTTTGAGATTCACTGGGGTTGACCGCGACGACAAACGCACCATTGCGCTCGAAGTCGACCTTCAGTTCCTTACACAACCCTTCATACATCGCGTTTCCGCGAAGATTGAGTCGCAATTTTAAAGAACCGTCGTGGGGGTCGTGCCCGGAATGGATGATTGCGCTATTCGCACTGGTGGCTTCGTTGGCGACGTCGTTATCCTTTTCCAAGACCGCCACGCGGCACCGGTAATGGGATAAATCACGCGCGATCAACGAACCCGTGATGCCTGCGCCGATAATGAGGAAGTCATACATGATGTTCTCTCCCTTCGAAAGAAAAACACTAAAACTCGATGAATGTTTCGAAGCCTCAGTGTCTCGGATCGCAGATTAACTTGTACCTTAATAATAAGCCTAAAAACGTGTTCTGTAAACGGAAACCTTCACATCGAAGAAGGTTCGCAGGATCGTAACTTCACCAGATGTCATCTTTCGGTTAAGGTCAGCTTTAGCCCCAACCCGTCCACGATTTTCATCAGCGTATCGATCTTGGGGTTGTGCTTTTCCCTTTCGAGTCGGGAGATGGCTTATTGGGATACGTGTGCTTTCATGTTTAAAATTAGTCATCACTATGTCGTAATTATCGAACGCATATCTGACTTTATTACCAAAACAAAAAAAATAGGGCAGCTATATTTCACGCCCCCCTTGCAAAAACCGTAACAGTTTTTGATTTGTGTATATAATATACCACCAGAAACTCATGAAGTCAATTAGAACTAGTCATAGAATTAGCCTTATTTAGGTCCTTATTAAGATAGTCAGAAATCAACCTCAACATATCAAGTGAACTCTTTAGGATGTCATTACGCTTAAATATTACTGATTTTTCTTCGATCTTCTCGACCAAATCGCTTAACTCAGAGTATCTATTTTGTTTCATAGGAATACTTGCTGTGATTTTACTATGCATGTAGAAAACAACACAGATTTGATAGACTACTTCATTTGAAAGTTTTGATTCTCTCATGGCATTTCCAATTCCTGCATTACCTAGAAATCTTCTGATCGCAATATTAGGATTTAGAGTATATGGATTTTTACTAGATGCGAGATTATTGAGCATGCATGTATTATGAGCAGATGCGTTTCTGACTTGGCGAACTCTATTAAGTAAGTGCACTTGACCTGCTTCTTTAACACAATACTTTTCGTTGTAGAAAGCTACAAAATTAATAAAAGTCCCCAAAGATACAACTTCAATAAATGCCCAAATGGGGAAATCACAAATTGAAGTAGAGGTCCTGCAAATATTATGTTTCTTCATCAATTCTAGATAGTAAACGTTATCAACATTCTTAAGAATATCTTCAATTACCTTGTTTTTTCCCGTTCTTGTATCATACATTGAAACTATAAATTCGTTAACAACATCGTATCCATCGGATTTGCCATTGTCTTCAATAAGCTTGAGGTAACTAACTTTTATACTATGTTCAATATCAAGACACATTCTCAATAGCAAGTACCTTAAATGCATATCAAACCTTGATAACTCCACAAGATGTGCAAAATCCAAATTTACATATTTGAGCTCACCATCAGAATTAAGTTCCTTCGGAAAATTCTTTCTGTATGATGTCAACTTGAAATAGTTGTTATTGTTGCCTAAAAAAGTGATTGCATCCGCCTCAGAAAATAACTCGAACTTAATTCCCTTACTTTTTAGCTGCTCAATTAATTGAGTTGAGGTCATTTTCGGTTTTAGATTATTACCCATATCACTTTCGTCTCCTATCACAAGAATCTTACGACCATTAATATTGTTGATAATTGTTTTTTGAGAAGTCTATAAAGCTTTACTCTACTAAACCTTATTCGTAGTATCTACTCATGTAGAACATTAGTTACATGCTAACATAAAAATAGTGGTTCTGCGCACTATTTTCAATATATTCATGAACACTTGTTGTTCTGCTTGAATCTATATACTTAACACAACTTTTCCCTTCGCATGACCCTCGTTAAGATAACGCAACGCTTCCAATGTCTCCTCAAGTTTGTAGCGCTTGTCGATCACGACACGTACCTTGCCTTCTTCCACAAGCCGAATGATGAACTCAAGATCGGATGTGTTGGGTTTTGCGGAAAGAAGACGCATCTTTTTATTTCCGATGGAATAAAGCGGACCCAAAACCATGAATTTCAAGAGTTGTGATAAGGATCCTCCGCTCATGACGCAGATGCTCTTTGGTGCCATGACTTTCCGATAGGATGAAATCGACCTGCTTCCATTGAGAACCAAGATCAGATCATAACGTGTAGTGCTGTTCGCAAAATCTTCATGGTTATAGTCGATCACAGTATCCGCGCCCAGTACCTTGATGGTTTCCACGTTTCTTGTCCCGCATACGGCCGTGACTTCCGTGTTTAATTGTTTCGCGAGTTGAACCGCAAAGGTCCCGACACCCCCGCCTGCCCCATAGATCAACACTTTCTGACCGGTCTGGATCTTGCCCAAGCGCATCCCTTGCAGTGCAGTGAGTGATGCCATCGGGAGAGCGGATGCGACTTCAAACGAGACGCCTTGAGGGATCCCTGCCAAAACACTCTCCGGAGCCGACACATATTCAGCCAATCCCCCGAATCCGCACCCCGAGAGATCGCCGAACACAGGATCGCCGACCATGAACTTCTTTACGTTCTCGCCGACCGCTTCGACCACTCCTGCGATATCCGCCCCCATGATACGACCATCGGAGACGATCCCCATCTTAATCGAGCGGTAATCGGCGGCATTCAATGAGACGTTTTTAATCTTCACCAAGACGTGGTCGTCTTTTACGATCGGTTTCTCGACTTCACGTAGAACCATGAAGTCCGTTTTGTTTTTCTTATCGTAGACGATCGCTCTCATATCACTCACCACCTTCGACTTCGCAATTGAAGACTTCTTGGATTTCCACATCGAACGCGATGGCGATGCGGAATGCGAGCTCAAGCGACGGTGTATATTTCCCGGCTTCCACGGCCACGATCGTCTGCCTGGAAGCTTCGACTTTCTGGGCAAGTTGCTGCTGCGTCATCTCGTTTGCGAAGAATCTCAATGTACGGATGTTGTTTGTGATTTTCAGTTTCTTCGCCATGTTACACGCCTTTTCTGTAATAGTACAGTTGCAGGAAACCTTCAAGCAGTGATCCGACACTGAAGGAGACAAAGACGATCTGCAGCATGACGACCGGGGAGTAATTCAGGACAAGCATAATCAATCCAGACATGAATCCCATGCCGGAGACGAAGAAACCGATTCTCATCGATTTGAGCTCGATGATCTTGTCCATTTCATCCGTCACCATTTCGTTTTCGATCGACTTCTCGATGGCTTTGTCGTCCGCATTCACATCGTGTATTTTCTCTTTGATGGCGATTTGGATCGCGATCAGAATGTGGAAGACGATCTGCCCGACGATGTTGACCACGATACCGATCCCGATGAAGGTCAGGATGGTCTTCGCCCAGAACGTGAGATCATCGGCGATCATCGCCCCGGATTGATACTTCCCATAGGCATAGATTCCATAAGCGACGAGGATGAGGATACCGGATACGATCGAGAAGAGGGTTCTCTTTTCTTGATATGACATAAGTGTTGACTCCTTTGTTCTGTTTTATAGACACATAGTACATAATAATATACTATATGTCAAGTATTATATACATTTTTGGATGCTGAGTACCTTTACAACGAGAAACCACCATCCACATCGGACAAGAGACCATGAAGAAGGGATGAAAAAGATTCGGGAACACTCCCGAATCTTATTGGAAACGAAACACTTGAACGCTACTTGGATGGATTATCAATGAAAAAGCGATAGGAAAGATCCCAGGACAAGGGTGTGACGGAGACAACATGATCAAAGAACAGGGCATAGATGTCGCTTGCCGGATCGGTCGTAGACAATGCCACGTCCATCCGTGTTTTCAAGGGATAGGACGAATCGAAGTCACGGGGTTCGGGCTTGATGAAGACGGAGTAGTTGGATCTTCCCTGACGTGTCATGCGCACTTCCGTCGCATCGTCCGCATGGTTGGGGATGTTCACGTTGAAAATGGAGATGTCCTTCGGGAATCCTTCGATCATCCGGTGACGGGTGATTTTTTCTACGATCCTGCGTATCGGATCCCAGTCGATCGCCTTGAAATCGCTTGAGTGTTGATCGTCGAGGTCGGTTTGGATGGAGAATGCGATGGAAGGGATGCCGTGGCTGTCCGCTTCGAAACACGCCCCGAGCGTCCCGCTGCAGGTGACGGACAATCCGAGGTTCTCGCCGTAATTGATTCCGCTGATACAGAGATCCGGAAGTCGGGGGCAAAGTTCCAACACGCCATAGGCGACCGCTTGTGCCGGGGAACCGTGGACGCCATACGCCGTCACGTCGTGATTCCCGATTCTCCGTATCACCTTCTGTATTCTACCGACATCCTCGCTTTTGGGAAAAGAGCGCGCCATCCCGGTTTGCTGAAACATGGGGGCGACGATCAGTAATTCGCCAAGGTCGGATACGGCGTGTGCCGCAGCCCATAAGCCCGGGGAATCGATGCCATCGTCATTGGTCACTAGAATGATCGGTTTCATGTTTTACCTCCTGTATTGAAAAAGCGAAGTGGAAGTCACCCTCCACTTCGCATTTAGATCCAAAGCATCGAATCTTTTCTAGGCTTCGTTTTGAACCGGTTTCGTTTGGACAGGCGCAGAAGCTTTCGCGGATTCTATCGCTTTTTCCTTCTTGATCAAATAGGCGAAGACCAATACGAAGGCGACACCGACGAAACCCATGATTCCGCTGGTGATGAAGTAGGCGTTATACCCACCGGTCGCACCGAACGTCGCCCATAGGTAACTGTTCAATTGAGGGGTCAAGACGTCGGGGAGATATCCGATGAAGGAAACAGCACCGATGGCGGAACCGAGGATGCCGGCTTCGATCTTGTATTCGTTGAGGAGGGACCAATAGGTACCGCGAATCGTATAGAAGAAAATGCCAAGTAAGACAAGTAGGATTGAGAAGACGGTTTGACCGGCGCTTGCGGGTAAAGAAGCGGCGATGATCAAGCAGGTACTGGCTCCGACAAGCGCTCCGAGTTGGATGTTCGTCTTGCCGAATTTATCCGCCAGATAACCGCCGAGGAAACCGCCGACCGGACGCATCCAGAGGACAAAGACCATGATCGTCGCGACGGAAACCGGATCGATCCCGATGTTCGTTTCCAAGAAACCACCGAGGTAGTAGACCGTCCAGAAGACGGTGTAACCCATGAAGATGATTCCGCCATGGAGGTAGATGAACTTGTTGGAGAAAAGTTTGAGAAGATCGGAGAAATGGAATTTCGGAGCTTTCTCCGCCGTTCCGGTAGTGCCGAGGCGTGCCGCAACTTTCTTGTCGTCTTCAACAAACACCATGATCAGCGTGGAGGCAAGAAGCAGAACCGCCGAATACATGTAGATGACGCCGATCAGGGCGCTTTTCTTCAATTCGAGGTCCGAACTTGTACCGAGGATGTTGGAGAAAATGAAGACCGCGAGACTGGCGAGAATCGCTTCGACCAGACCTCTTCCGCCATCCAGGATACCGAAGAACTTGCCTTGTTCGTTGTCTTTGGCGAGCAGTTTGACGATCTTCATGTGGGCGCTCCAGAAGGTAAAGACGGAGAAGATGCCCCAAATCGAGAAGATGATCACGACGCTGCTGTAATCGGGGACTTGGGCGAACCAGAGTCCGCCAAGACCGGTCAGAAACAAGGAGACCGCGAGGAGTTTCTTCGCGGAGAATTTATCGCTGAGTAGACCGCTGGGGAAATACCCGATGACGAAAAGGAGCCCCAAGAAGGAATACATGTCGTTGAGTTGCGGTAAGGTCATATTGAAAACTTGAAGGATGGTTTCTTGATAATTCGTTTTAAGGTAGATCAAAGGATATATCGAACCAGCGGCGAAGACAACTAACAGAAACTGAAAATAGCGTCTGAATTTTTCTTGGCGCATTGCGGCCTCCCTTTTCCTTCGTGGGTATAGGATCGAATGATGAATGGATGCGGATGAAAGATGCGAAGTGAAAGGATTCTTTCACTTCGCCTGCGTTTACTTCAATCCTTCGTAAACCGACTTCAACGTGCTCTCCAACATTTTCGGTAGATCACGGTAAGCCTGGTTGTTTAGTTTCTGGTAGATCCTATGGTTTTCCATGTTGGGATGGAACTCGTCTTTTTGTTTGATCATGTGGGCGACGGCTTCGTCGAAATCCTTGTAGACGCCGGAAGCGACGGCTGCGCACATAGCGGCGCCCAGGGAAGCCGCCCCGTTGATTTCGTTACGTACCGTTTTGACACCGTACATGTCGGCGAAAATCTGCATGTATAAATCACTGTTGGATCCGCCGCCGGAGACGATGATCTTTTCCGGGGTGACGCCCAATTCGGCGTTCATGGCATCGTAGCTGTTCTTCAAGGTCATGGCGATGCCTTCGAGGATGGAGCGGTAGATGTGACCGCGGGTATGGCGTTCGTCAAAGCCCAACATCACGCCTTTACGGTAGAGTTGCGTCGCGGGGGCCAACCAGTCGGGGATGGTCATCAGACCGTCGGATCCGGCCGGTACGTCGGCGGCTTCACGGGCAAGGTAATCTTCGACGGAATAGCCTTCCGCCTTGGCTTTGGCGGCGTATTCTTCGCCGATGATCCCTTTATACCAGGAAACCAGCCACATGCCTCTGCGGATGCCGCCGCTTTCGTAGAGATATTTCTGCGGGATGCAGGAAAGATTGGTGAAGAAATTGGTGGCTTGCGGGATGTTCTTGTTGCCGAAAACCATCGAGGTGATGTAGGTTCCAAGGGAAACCAAGCCGACGTTGGGTTGGTTCAAGCCGGATCCGAGCGCTTCGACCGCTTTATCGTTGGCGGTGGAAACAACCGGAAGACCGACCGGTAAACCGGTCTCAAGGGAGGCTTTTTCGTTCACATACCCTAAGATCGTTCCCGGAACTTGGATGTCCATCAGTTTTTCACGCGGGATTTTGAAGCCGTCGAAATACGTCTTGTCATCCGACCAGTCCCATTTGTCCATATCGACCGGGAACTGCCATTGGTAGGCGTTCGCGGACATTTCTTTGAATTGACCGGTCAAACGATGGGTCAGATACCCCGAGGTCGAACAGGTGTAGGCGATTTCCGGATCGTCGATGTAGGTTTCATAGGCACGGACATCCATCCAGCTCATAATCGGAGCCTGTAAAGTTCCGTCGGCTTTCATGAAGACGCGGCAGCAACGGATCGAGCATAGTCCCAATCCTTTGATATCGTTGACGTCTCCCTTGAATTCCTTCATGACTTTCTTCAATACGATTTTCAAACTATCCCAAAGATCGTCGTCGGGATGTTCCACATAGCCGAATTGACGGCTCATCATCGGTTTCAGCCCTTCGCTGGCGCTGCAGATGATTTCGCCGTGTTGATTATAGATATAGACTTTGGTGCTTTGCGATCCGCTGTCGATACCGATGAAATACTTGTCGCTCATGCGCTTTCTCCTTGTGTTGAAAGAATGATGCTTGCGCATCATTATCTCATTAAGTAACCGCCGTCTACAGTCAGGTTATGTCCGTTGACATAGTTGGAAGCCGGACTTGCCAAGAAGACGCAGGTCCCCATCAAGTCGGCCAACCAGCCCCAGCGGTTCGCCGGGATGTGGGCAAGGATTTCGCCGTTGCGTTTCGCATCGGAACGGGTTTTTTCGGTCAGTTTCGTCGCGAAGTAACCCGGGGAAATGGCGTTCACCTGGATGTTGAACTGAGCCAGTTCATCACACATGGACTTCGTCAAACCGACGATGCCGTGTTTGGTTGCGGCGTAGGCAGGCGACCATTGTCCGCCTAGGAACGCGAACAAGGAAGCGATGTTGATGATTTTCCCGCTCTTCTGGGGAATCATGTATTGGATGGATTCGTGGGTCATTTCGAAGGCGGCGGTCAAGTTGACGGCGACCATCTTATCCCATTCGCGGCGTCCGAATTTGGTGACGTCTTCGATGTTGATGCAGATCCCGGCGCAGTTGACCAGGATGTCGATGCTGCCGAACGTGTCGACGCAATCTTTGACGACGCGTTTGCATTCGCCTTCCGCGGTGATGTCCGCGAAGACATGCTTGTATTGTACGCCGCAGGATTCGATCATTTCTTTCGTTTCGCCACCATCGTCCATGATGCTGACGGCCATGATGTTGGCGCCGGCTTTGGCCAAAGAGGTTGCGAAGGCTTGTCCTAATCCGCTGTTCCCACCGGTGACGATGGCGTTTTTCCCTTTAAGGGAAAAGAAGTCCATATTGAAATCCAGAATGTTCATGTGTTTCTCCTTGTTGTTCAGACTTTTTCGCGTCTGATCTTTTCGACTAGTTTCTCGATGAACTCGACCGCGTCCCCTTCGACGACGATGTCCGACAAACTGCAGATCGGCGCGTCTTTATCGATGTTGACGGAGATGATGTTCTCGACGTTCTTCAATCCTTCGATGTGCTGCAGGGATCCATAGATCCCCAGGGCGATATACAGTTTCGGGCTGACCGTGTTGCCGGATTGACCGACTTGGATCTTGCGTGTCGCAATCCCGCTGTCGATGATCCTGCGGCTGGCCGAGACTTGGGCGTTGAGTTCGATGGCCAACTCGTCCAGCCGATGGAACTGATCCATCACGCCGCCGCCGCCCGAAATCAACACCGTGCTTTCTCTTATATCCTTGGTTTTCTCTTTCACCTTCACCTCAAGCAGGCTGATGTTGCTGGCTTGGACGGAGGTTGGATAAACGTTGATGCTAAGGGTATTCTTGACTATTTCCGAAGTGTAGTTGAAGATGTTCTGCCGTACGCTCATCATGATCGGTACGCGTCCTCGATTGACGATCCCGGCCATGATCTTACCGCTATACGCCGGCCGTACCATTTCAAGCACGCCGTCGTGATGATCGATCGCCGTGACATCCGCGACCAACCCGACATGTAGCCGCATCGATAAGCGCGGGGCAAGCATTCTTCCGATATGTGTGGCTGGAATGAGGATGCTGTCGAAGGTGTAGTTGCGATGCATCTCCTCCAGGCAATTGGTGATATTCAAGACATCGTAGGTCTGGATGGAATCATCCTGGACGTTGATGATCACGTCGAATTTCCCATAGGCTTCCTTGGGACATTGGTGGATGCAGAGGGCATAGGTCTCCACTTCCCCTTCGCCATGGATTAGTCTCGCCACTTCCAAGAGGTCGATGGAATTTCGGACGTTTTCCGCGTCCAAATAGATCAGGCTCTTTTTCATGTTAGATGAATCCTTTGGCTTCTAGGAAGTCATAGACCTTATCGATGCCTTCTTTATCCGTCTTCACGAAAATGCGGTCTTCTTTCTGCAGGTTTTTGGTGAATGTGCGTGAGACTTGGGTCAATGAACCCTCGAGTCCGACTTCATCCGCCCTGAACCCTAAATTGTTGTTGGTGATGATTTTGACTTTATCGCTGACATCCAAGTCCAGATGCTTAAACTTAACAAACGGTAGTTTGTATTTGCTTTCTTTCGAGACACTTAAGATCGCCGGGAGGCCGACGCGATAGGAAGAGATGAATCTCTCGCTATCGACGTCGACGACCGGCCAACCTGTTTTGAATTGAGTTTCTTCGATTTTCACGATGTTTGACATCTGATGGAGGTGAAGGGCTTCGCCCACTTGCGATGGAACATGCGACGTATCGCCATCCAGGCTGTGGGTTCCCGTCAAGATACAGTCGAAGGTTTTTCCCTCTAAATACCTTGCCAGGATCCGGCTGGTCACATAGGTGTCGCTGCCGACATACATCCGATCGGAAATCAAAGTCGCTTGGTCGAAATTGCGCCGCAGTAAATCCTCCAGCATCCCGACGACGCTTGTGGGTGCCATACTGACGATCTCCACGAAAGTATCCGGATTTTTTTCCTTCACTTTCAAGCAGAACGCCAAGGCACAGGCGTCGTCCGGGTTCAGGATCATCTTGACGTTCTCGCGGATCAATACGTTGCGTGTGACGTCATACTTGAAGTCCTCGACATCCGGGACGAATTTTACCAGGCAAATAAGGTTCATAAGACTCCTGTAAGCTGTTTACTTCGCAGCTTTTTCTTTCTTAACGAGCATACCGAAGATGAAGACCAAGACGACGCCGACCAAGCCGATGATGGCGCTGGAGATGAAGTAGGCGTTGTATCCGCCGTTGTTTCCGAAGGTCGCCCAAAGGAAGCTGTTGAATTGCGGAAGGATGATGTCCGGTAGGTAACCGATGAAGGAGATGACGCCGATCGCTGTTCCCAGGATCGCGGCTTCGATCTTATAGTCGCCAAGCAAGGACCAGTAGGTTCCACGGATAGCATACAGGAAGACGCCGAGCAACACAACCAAAGCGGTAAACAGGGTCGCACCGGAGGATACCGGTAACAGAGCGGTGCCAAGCAAACAGATCGCGGCGCCCGCCAAGGAGACCATTTGAACGGTGTCTTTGCCGATTTTGTCAGCCAAGAACCCGGCGACGAATCCGCCGACCGGACGCATCCACAGGACGACGACCATGATGGTGGCGACGGTGACCGGATCGATACCGATGTTGGATTCAAGGAATCCGCCTAAGTAGTAAACGGTCCAGAACACGGCATAACCCATGAAGATGATTCCGCCATGCAGGTAGACATATTTGTTTTTGAAGAGTTTGAAGACGGTCGCGAAACTGAATTTTTCTTTCGGTTCGCCGGCGACTGCGGTGGTGATGATCTTTTTGTCGTCTTGGACGAAGATCATGATGAGGATGGAGGTCAGGATCAACACGGCGGAATACATGTAGATGACACCGATTAGGGCTTCTTTTTTGGCGCCGAGATCCGCACTACCACCGAGGATGCTGGAGAAGATGAAGACGGCCAAGCTGGCCAATGCGGCTTCGACGACACCGCGTCCGCCGTCCAGGATACCGAAGAATTTGCCTTGTTCATTGTCTGTGGCAAGCAGTTTGACGATTTTCATGTGGGCGCTCCAGAAGGTGAAGACGGAGAATACACCCCAGATTGCGAAGATGATGACGACGTTGTTGTAAGCGGGGATCTGGGCGAACCATAGACCGCCTAAACCCGTAAAGAACAATGAGATCGCAAGCAGTTTCTTCGCCGAGAACTTGTCGCTCAACAAGCCGCTGGGGAAGTAGCCGACGACGAAGACCATGCCCAATACGGAGTACATATTGTTTAACTGAGGCAAAGTCATGTTGAAGACTTGAAGAATCGTTTCTTGATAACCGGTCTTAAGATAAATCAAAGGATAAATCGAACCCGCGGCTAAGACAACCAACAGAAACTGGAAATATCGTCTGAATTTTTCCTGGCGCATAGAGGCCTCCCTTTTTCTTTATTATGACTCCGGGCTGAGATCCGACTTCACCGTTGTGGTACACACAGGAAGCATGATATCGCTTAGCGGGTCGATCGGATCTGTTCCCAGCGACCGGAGGTATAATCCCTTTACTTCTGAAACTTCACGCCTTCTTCTTGCGGATAGATCGTCCCGAAATTCATGATGCCGTTGGGATCGAAGGTTTCCTTCAACTTCTCAAGCATGTAATAGGCCGATCCGTGTTCTTCCTTCGTCCATTCGTTGCGGTATTTCCCGATCCCGTGGTGATGGCACATCGATCCGCCCAACTTCAGTGTTTCTTCGACGATGATCGTCTGTAGAGGATGGTGGTAGATGCGCATTTCATCTTCCGGTTCGCAGTTGATGTTGTAGTTGTAGACGAAGTACATGTTGGTTCCGTTGATGTAGCTGTGCGAGGAATGCCCGCCCAGCATCGTCAAGTCATGGGCACGCGGGAATTCGTTGCGGACACGGTTCATGACGTTGGCGTAGATTTGCGGAATCGTCGACCAGTCGGCGGAAATCTCCGTGGTGAATCCCGCATGGTAGTCTTTTTCAAGCATGCCTTCGAATTCGTCGTCGATGTCTTTCTGCGACCAGTTGAGATGGTTGAACCATCCTTCGATGAGTTTACTGTCGACATATTCCAGGATGCCGTCTTTGAAATTCTCAACGGAAGCCTCGATACCACGGCATGTCGCTTCGACGATGTCCTTGTTGCCTTCCGCCATGAAGATCAAAACGCATTTGCCGTTATGGAAGTGGTAGAAATGTTGATGCGCGTCTTCTTCCGAGTAGGTCCGTGCGACCGAAGGACGATAGCCGTTGGCCATGACTTCGCGCAGGACTTTGATGCCGGTGTCGACGTCTTTGATCAAGTAGCCGTAGAACTTGTTGTTTTCCGGGAAATGCTTGAAGATCTTGACGGTGACTTCGGTGATGTAGCAGAGCGTGCCTTCGTTGCCGATGGCGATATGACGGATGTCGGGTCCGCCGGCACGACGGGAAACGTTCTTGATGCGTGAGATGTGTCCATTGGGGAACACGCATTCCAGTCCGACGACCATGTCTTCGATCCCTCCGTATAAGGTGGAGAACTGACCGATGCTGCGGGTCGCGACCAAGCCGCCGAATTTGGCGACCGGTTTGGATTGCGGGGAATGCCCCGTGGTATAGCCTCTGGCTCTGAGTACGTCTTCGAGTTCCTGTAAGCGTACGCCGGCTTCCACCGTCGCCTGCATGTTGTACTCGTCGACTTTGATGATTTTGTTTAGACGGTCGGCATCGATGACCAGGGTCAATTCTTTCCAGTTTTCCAATCCGCCTTCCGTCGCCGTCTTTCCGCCTCTTGCGATGACATTGATCAAGTTGTCGTTACAGAAAACCAAGAGTTTGCTGACTTCTTCCGTATTGTTGGGATACACGATCGCGGTGGGTAGGGGGACGTCCAAGACTTTGCGTGCTTTCGCATATTTCTTGTATCGATCCGCCGAAGCATCATACAAGTCGTCGTAATTCGTATTGATTTGATCCTTTGTCAGAAAACCCGATAATTCTTCCAGCAGTGTTGCTTTATCCATTCTTGTTTCCTCCGATGTTGCATTCTTTTGCATTCCGGCTTCTTTCAAAAAAAGAAAGCGGTTACGAGTACATGATAATCTGAGATTTCCGCCAAGTCAACAAAAATATGCGAAAGTTTTCTATTCAAAGCGTTTTCATTTTATTATATTGGAAAACTTTCCATTATGAGGAGTAGGGGGATTGATCTCTTCGAAGCAAGAATTCTTTACCGAAAGGTCAAAAAATGCTAAAATAGACTCAAGAGTTCATAAAAAGGGGGATGTGCATATCATGATCAATATCGATCTTAGTCGCTTGAATCCTCTGGAACAGGAGATCTACCGCAAGATCCAAGCCTATGCGCTCGAACATGCCGATTTGAAGATCACGCAGGCGGCGGAAATGAACCAGTGTTCGATTTCCAAGATTTCCAAGTTCGTTAAAAAACTCGGATTCAATAACTATAAACAGTACATGGATTTCCTGTATGGACGGGAAATGCCAAGTAAAAAGACATCCAACGAGTTGGATCGCATACAGCATTTCATCGCGGACTTCGATCAAACGTTGGTGGATGAATTCATGAGTCTGCTCAACAGCCATGAGAAAATCATCCTGTTCGGCTACGGTCCGTCGTTCATCGTCGCCACGTATTTCGAATACAAACTCCGCATCTTCACCAACAAGTTCGTCATCGCCGTCCCGGATGAATTGTCCGTCCGGACGATGGTCGATGAGAAAACCCTGGTGGTCATCTTCACCGCAACCGGTTCGTTCCGTTCGTTTGAATCCGTCTATCAATCCACCAAGGCGAAGGGTTCGGATGTCTTGGTGATCGCGGAAGAATACAACACGTCCTTGATGAGTACCTGCGACCGTCTGTTCTGGCTCAGCAAGTTCCCGCAATCCCCCGATTTGAAACCGCATGAGAAATCACGCACCGTCTTCTTCCTCTTCATCGAGGAAGTCATCCAACGCTTGATCGAGGAAGCGAAAGCCCTCGAAGCCATCCAAGGATCGAACATCTAAAGTAAAAAAACGGACTTCGCGATGAAGTCCGTTTTCGTTATGAGATATCGAGAATCCCTTCTTGCAGGATCTCCGTCGCTTGTCCTTCATGCATCTTGGTCAAATCCTTCATTCCATGATAGAAGAAGAAACCGGTCAAGATCGCGGAGAGGAAGTCGGCGAAGGGGGCCGCATGCAGGAGTCCGTCCATTCCCCAGAGTTGCGGGAAGATGAGGACGGCGGGGATCAAGAGGATGACCTGGCGGGTCAGCGTGAGGAACATCGCGGTTTTCGAGCGTCCGATTGCTTGGAAGAAGTTGGCTCCGATGATTTGGAAGCCGACGACCGGAAGACAGAGGAACCAGGAAGTGATCGCATAGCTACCGAAGGTTAAGAGTTCGGGGTCGCGGTTGAAGAGGGAAACAAGGATCACCGGGATGAGGCGGGTGATGAGGAAACCGACGGTTACGATGACCGTCGCCGCCGCGATGGCGAGTTTGGCCGCGGTCTTAACGCGATCGAACTTTTGCGCACCGAAGTTGAAGCTGATGATCGGCTGGACCCCTTGGTTCAATCCGATGATCGGCATGATGAGGAAGGTCTGGACACTGTTGATGACGCCCATGCCGGAGACGGCGATGTCCCCGCCATAGAGAAACAAGGTACGGTTCAACACGGTGTTGAGGACGCTACTAGCCAATTGTAGTGCGAATCCCGGTAATCCCAACGCCGCGATCTTCGCGACGATGCTTAGTTTCGGTTTGAGGTTTTCGACCCTGAGTTTACTGCGGCTGCGTTTCCCGATGAAGTAGAGGACGACCCAGGTTGCGGAAATCCCTTGCGCGATGATGGTCGCCCATGCCGCACCGGCCATACCCATCTTGAAGGTATAGATGAAGAGCGGATCCAGGACGATGTTGGTGCCGGCACCCAAAAACATCGTCATCATGGCGACTTTGGGGTTTCCATCGCCGCGGATGAAGTGGTTCAAACCCATACTGACGATCTGGAACGTCGATCCGAAGAAGATGATGCGCATGTATTCAACGGCATAGGGAAGGACGATGGGACTGGCACCGAAGGCTTCCAAAATCGGAACCAGGAAGATCGAACCGAAGATCGAATAGACGATCCCCGAAGCCACCAATAGCACAAAGGCGTTGCCCAAGACATTCTCGGCTTCCTTGGGTTTCTTCTGTCCCAAACGCATTGCGAATAGGGTGGCACCCCCGACCCCGAACAACACCCCGATCGCCAACATGATCAGCATCAAGGGGAATCCGATGGTGATCCCGGCCAAACCGTTGGGTCCGAGCATCGGACTGTTTCCGATGTAAATCCGGTCGACGATGTTATAGAGCGCATTCACCATCATCCCGACGATCGCGGGGATGGAGAATCTTAACAATAGTTTACTTACTTTTTCCTCACCGAGAGGGTTCTTGTGATCCATTTAATCGATCTCCGTTTCTTTCTTTCGCTTCTCTACTTTTTCCACCATTTTATTCAAGGTTTCTTCGACGATCTTCAGTGTATCCGGATCGATGTCCTCACTCAGGAATTCGCTCCAGGCATACACTCTTCTTCGTATTTCAACTTCGTTTTCTTTCGCCTTGTCGCTTAACTTGATGTGGTTGCATCGCTTATCCGCATCGACCTTCCCTCGGCTTACGTATCCTTTTTCTTCCAGCGAAGCGATCGCACGCGCGGTCGCCGCCTTATCGATGGTCAAGGCGTTAACCAGATCATCCTGGGTACATCCGTCATGGGTATAGAGATAGAGCAGGAAAGGATACTCCCCGGCACTGATCCCAAACGACTTTAAGGAGTGCGTGTGGAAGACCTGGGCTTGTCGATGCAGGATCGACATGGATCGTCCGATCGTATGTTTCATCGTTTTCCTCCGTCTTTTACCGTAGCATTATACGGGTAATTAGTTGATGTGTCAACCAATTACATCCTTCTTCTTTTCCCTCTAAATGTGATTCGTTTCTCGAATGATATGATATACTTGATTCAGAATCCAACTTGACAAGGAGACGCACGATGATCAGTCTTTTACTCTTATCCCATGGTTCGTTCGCGGACGGAATCAAACACTCCCTCAACCGCTTCTATGGGGAAAGTGTCAAGATCGATGCGTGTTGCCTGCTTAACGAGGATGACCCGGAAATCTATTGCGACCGGATCCTGCAGATCTATCGCTTGAACCAACCGTTCGAGGGGATGCTGATCCTGTGCGACCTGGAGAAAGGGATCACGACGGACTGTGCCGCCCACGTCGCGAAGCTTTACGGGGATGTCCGTGTGGTTACCGGATTGAACCTGAAGATGGCGTTGGAAGCCTGTCGGCTGCGCGAGACGCTTGATTTGAACACCCTTTCCCGCAAAATCTCAGGCGCCGCGATCGCTTCGATCCATATCCTTCCCTAAGAACGATCTCTCGTTCTTTTTTCTTTTTCCATCTTCTTTATTCCTTCCGTTTTTGTTTTGTGTTACGATTTGACTACTTACAGAATCTGTCTCATGCATCCCTTCTTTACCCATCATCCCTTTGACGTATAATGAACTCAAAAGAGAAAGGAGAGAACGATGAAAACGTATCGAAGCTACGGAACGCTTATCCTGACGTTTTTCGTTTTCCTTTTCTCTTTTTCTCCCTTTTTTTCCTCATCTCAACCGTCGACACTCCACAAGCAGATCATTCGCCAAATCCAGGAACTTGAAGGCAAGGAAGTCGAGATCGCTCGAACCTATGATCTCTGGGATGTGGAGCTGAAAAACAACTACACGCTGGCGATCTTCCGTGAGCAAGGCTATGCGATCATCACCAACCGTTCCTATGTCTTGTCCGAGTATTCGGTCGAAGAGTCGAAGATCCCCTATGACGACGTAGTATTGGAAGATGTCCGTTTGATTTACGGAGGTCCGTCCAACTATCTTTATACCCGTGATTTAAAGGAATATTACGATGCGGATACGCAGAAGTCGGTTGCGTTCACACCGTCGATGAATCAGATCGAGGTCAATAAACGGATGGTCGATGGGGATCCGGATGAAGAGGAAGAACCCCAAGCCATCGAAGACCCTGTGTTTAAACCTTTGGTATGGACAGGCATCCACGAATCCCTCTTCATCCGCTATAATGCGGGGATGTGGATCAATAACCAGGACAACTATCCCATCGGGAACGGGATGTGCGGACCGATCTCGGTCGCCATCCTGCTTGCCTATTACCAAGACAACATCGACCCGTCCTTTGTCCCATCGGCCGTACGTACCCGCGGATCACTAAGTCCGGGATCCTTGGTTCATCTGCTGGGTCTGCATATCGGGGGCGCGTATACCGGGACGATCGGGCTTACGATCTATTATGGATTCCTGAGTTTCATGGAATCCTACGGGATCGACCAGTACCAACCCAAGTTCACTATGTTTACCACTTGGGACATCGTGACCGAAAAAGTCGACCAGATGCGTCCGATCGCGGTCGGATTGACGACCTGGTTGGGCGGACCCGAGAGTTACGGGAACCATTGGGTGACCGTCTATGCCTATGCGCAGAACACCGAGAAGAAAGGCTATTACAAAGCCATCGACAATCATGGGGATTACAAGGCCAGGATCAAGGCGAGCTGGACAACAGGCGCCGTCTGGTTGGATAAATAAGCAATTTTCACTCCTATTTTCAATCGATTCGTTCTATAATGAAAGTACACGGAGGATCGCGTATGAACCTTCTCACCCAAGCTCTGATTTATGCCACCCTGAAACACGACGGGCAACCCGACAAAGCCAACAAAGCCTATATCCTTCATCCTTTAAGAGTGATGTCGCGTTTCGACGATGAGAAGGAGCAGGTAACCGCCCTTCTTCATGATGTGATGGAGGACTGCAATGTCAAACCCGAAGAACTCCTCGCGATGAACTTCCCGAAGGATGTCGTCGATGCGTTGATCTTGCTTACCCATCAAGAAAACGACCCTTATGACGAGTACATCACAAGGATCTTGAAGAACGAACTGGCATGCAAAGTGAAACTGGCGGACTTGGAAGATAACATGAACCTGGAGCGGCTCCCGGTCGTGGAAGAGAAAGACCTGAAGCGGTTGAGGAAATATCAAAAGGCACATAAGCGTATTTCCGAGAGAAACAAACTAGACTAAAAGATCCTGCGCGTAAACTGTACCCTTTGTAAAGGACACAAAATAAAAGCAGGGGTAAGATCGTCGAAGTTGGCGATCTTTTTCATGTTTGAACGGTGATTTGCGATATTCTCATCGGAAGTAGTAGGATAGGACTCCTTCTTTCTGATAGATA
>JBGSTC010000023.1:0-53320 GCA_041736705.1 Erysipelotrichaceae bacterium | reverse complement strand
AGGAACGATCCCTCCTCAGCTTCTCTTCATCCTCGCCATGTTCATCGCGATGTTCGTCGGGATTCTCTTCTCCCTCTTGCACGCCTATGCCTCCATCAACATGAAGGCGAACCAGACGATTTCCGGTACCGCATTGAATCTCTTCGCCCCGGCTTTCGCGGTTTATACCGCACGGATGGTCCAAGGGGTTTCGCAGATCGACTTTGAAAACAATTTCCGCATTCCGAAGGTACCTTTGCTCGGCGATATCCCCGTCATCGGGAACCTGATTTTCCAAAACGTCTACATCACGACCTACATCGGGATCGGAATCCTGGTGGTCGCCTCGATCATCCTTTACAAGACCCGATTCGGACTTAGACTTCGTGCCTGCGGCGAACATCCGCAAGCCGCCGATTCGGCCGGGATCAACGTCATCAAGATGCGCTATACCGGCGTCATGATGTCGGGTGCCTTGGCGGGCTTGGGCGGATTGATCTTCGTCGTCCCCATCAGTACCAACTTCAGCGGCAGTGTTTTGGGTTATGGGTTCTTGGCGTTGGCGGTATTGATCTTCGGTCAATGGAAACCCTCGCGCATCCTCTTCGCCGCTTTCTTCTTCGGGATGATGAAGACCATCGCCTCGACCTCGACCATCATTCCGTTCTTGGCGGATCTTAGCCTGGACCCCACCATCTACAAGATCACCCCGTATCTGGCAACCTTGATCGTATTGGCTTTCTCGTCGAAGAACTCCGCCGCGCCCCGTGCCGCCGGGGAACCCTACGACGCGGGTAAACGTTAAGACAAACACACTCCGTGGATTTCTCGGAGTGTGTTTTTTATTGGTTCTGAAGGCGGTTTTTGCTGATATGAATAGGATAGAAAGAAAACCGACGCTTCCGTCGGTTTTCTACAATTTCATTGGTTTATTTCCGGTTTTCTTCGATCATTCTGTTCTTCAGGTTCCATAAGGTTTGCGAGAGGTCGACGTAATAGCGATGCGGGTTGCGCAGACGCTTGACTTCATCCCACATGGTCTCCATCTGTTCTTTGCAGAAATCTCGCGTCTGAAGCGTATCCCGGGTCTTATACACGAGATTGCCATTCACGAAGACCGGGACTTGGAGTTGTTTGTAGGTATAGTTGGTGATGACCTTCTTTTTCCACGGGGTCACGGGATCAAAGAGGGTATAGCTGTCATAGGGGATGACTTCATCCGCCATGCAGACCAAGTCGCCCAGCGCTTTATGGGTGTCCTTATCATAGAAACGGATTAGTTTCTTGAATCCCGGATTGGTGATTTTCTCGATGTTTTCGCTGATTTTGATCTTCGGTACGATGTCGCCGTCTTTTTCGTAGGCGACCACTTTATAGACGCCGCCCAAGACGGGGGAAGACTTCGATGTGATCAGGTTTTCCCCGACCCCGAACGAATCGATCTTCGCATCCTGCAATATCAAGTCGTCGATGATTTCTTCATCCAGTGAATTGGACGCCAAGATCTTACAATCCGTCAAGCCGGCATCGTCAAGCATCTTCCGCGCCCGTTTGGAAAGATAGGCCAAGTCGCCGCTGTCGAGGCGGATGCCTTTCAAACGATATCCGTTGGGGATCAGGAAATCGTGCGCGACCTTGATCGCGTTGGGAACGCCGCTTTTCAGCGTATCATACGTATCCACCAACAAGATCGCGTTTTGCGGTTGGATCTGCGAGTAACTCAAGAAGGCGGCATATTCGCTCTCATGCAGTTGGATATAGCTATGGGCGATGGTCCCCGAAATGGGGATCCCGAACTTCATCCCGGCCAGGGTGCAGGACGTACCGACGCATCCGGCGATCACGGCTGCACGGGCGCCTTCAAGCGAAGCATCCATGCCTTGCGCACGACGCGCACCGAATTCCATGATGGCGCGACCGCGTGCCGCCGTCACGATCCGACTGGCTTTGGTCGTGATCAGGATCGGATAGTTCACGCATAACAGAAGCAAGGTTTCGATCAACTGGGCTTGGATGTAGGTACCTCTGACGGTCACCAAGGGTTCGTTTTCAAACACCGGCATGCCTTCTTCCACCGACCAGATATCCAGGTTCAGTTTCAAATGACGCAGGTAATCGATGAACTCGTCGTCGAACACGTTGGAACGTTGCAGATAGGTCAACTGTTCCTCGGTGAAGCGGAAACTCTGGATCGCTTCGATCAATCGGTTCAACCCGTTGAAGATCAAATATCCGCCGCCATCGGGGATCCGGCGGATGAACATATCGAAATAGGCGATTTCTTCGTGCCGTTTCTCCTTGAAGTAGGCATAGGCCATCGTGAATTCATAAAAGTCGGTCATCATCGTAATGTCTTGTGTGTGCATATTACTCTCTTTCCAGATGGGGGAGGATCTCGATCCCGGCGCTTTGCATGAGTTTGAAAGAAAAATCGTTGAATTGACCGCGGGGATGGCCGGGCAGGTCGAAGGTTTCGACCGCGTCCTTCACGACGATCATCTTCGTATCGAACTTGGCTTGCTGAAGATAGGTTTTCATCGTCAATGCGAACCGCAGGACGCAGATGTCCGTGCAACACCCGCTGACGACGATGCGGTCGAAGGGTTCGTTTTCCTTGATGAACCGTTGGAACCCGTCGCTGAGAAAGCCGTTGGTGGTGTCTTTCTCGATGACGACCATCCGGTCTTCATACGCCTTGATCTCGGCGACCAATTCGCTCTCGTCCGTACCTTGGATACAATGCGGCGGATAGAAGTCGAATTCCTTGGAATCGACCGCATGGGCATCCCTGAAAGCGACGACCCGCTGACCGCGTTCGGTAAAATCCTTGATTAATTCGACGTTTTCATCGATAATGGTGCTAATCGCGGGGTCGCTCAGCGGACCGGTTTCGATGAATCCGCGGACCATATCGACAACCAAAAGCAATTCCCTCGGTTTCATAGGATGATTCATCGTTTTATCACCTCGGTTAAGGATATTATATCATACAAAACAGGATGCAATTAAGGAGCGAAACAATGGAAACATTTCAGCATAACGGACGGTTTCACGTCATGGAAACGGAGAAATTCAAGGACGTGACCTGTTCGATCCGTTTTTTGGGGAAGAACGAGGAACCTTTCGTCAGCATGCGTAATCTACTGGCGCAGATCCTCATCGACCGAAGCGAACATTATCCTAAGAAAAGCGACATCGCGGCGGTATGCGATGCGTGTTACGGTTTAAACGTGGATTCCAAGACCAACGCCTACGGGAAAGCCCACGGATTGGAATTCCGCTTCAAGACCATCAGCGACCGCTATGCGCAAGACAAGCCGTTTGAGAAAGCGGTCGGTTTCATCGCGGATCTTCTTCGTTTCCCTCTGATCAACGAAGCGACGCTGTCCGAAGCCAAAACCAATGTCCTGGCGTCACTGTTACGCTACGAAGACAACCCATCCCAATATGCGATGATCCAAGCCTGTGCAATGGCGGGGGAGGACCATCCCTTATCGGTGTTCAGCCAAGGGAAGAAAGAAGTCATCGAAGCGATCGGCGTCGATCAGCTTCAACACTATTACCGTGATCTGATCGAGACCGACCGCTTCGATTGTTTCGCCGTCGGGGATTTCAACGCCACGGAGATGGTCGAAACCTTACGCGACGCATTCTCTTTCCTGAACGAGCAAAATGAAGTCGACAGCGCCTATGCGCTGGATTCCAGCGACTTCAGGTCGGGTCACACCCAACGCGACATCGAGCAAACCAACCTGATCCGCTTGTATTCGATCCATCGCGACGTGCTGGACGAAAAATACACGGCACATCGTTTAGCCGTCGTGATGTTGGGTCAACTGCCCAATTCACTACTTTTCAAGGAAGTCCGGGAAGCACGCTCGCTCTGTTACTCGATTTATTCCGGGATGGTCCAGTTCGACGGGATCGTATCGGTTTCAACCGGCATCGACGCACAAAAGAAGGATGAAGTCGAACGCCTGATCGAAGAGCAGATCGATCGACTCCGCTTGGGTAACTTCGAACCGAAACTTCTGCAGACCGCCAAAGACATGATGGTTTCTTCCATCAAGTCCGCCGGCGACGATGCGACGTCGATCATCAACTTCCATCACCAACGCATTTTGACGCGACGCGAAGAAACTTTCGATACAGCCATCGCAAAAATCATGGATGTGAAATTCGACGATATTCCTGAAGTCGTATCGACCTGGACGCCGATCGTTTCCTATACGGTCGGTTTGAAGGAGGGGCAATGATCACCTACGAAAACAAAAAACTCAACGAGAAAGTCACCGAAACGACGCTCGACAACGGGTTGAAGGTCTTTTTCATCCATAAACCCGGCTTTATCTCGTCGACCGCCGTCTACATGGTGCCGTTTGGCTCGCTGGATATCCGTCAACAGAAACCCGACGGCGAAATCGTCGAAAGCAACGCGGGGGTCGCGCATTTCCTTGAGCACAAACTCTTTGAAAGCAACAACGGGACGGATATCATGGAAGCTTTCAGCGCGATGTCGGCCAACGTGAACGCCTTCACCTCCTACAATGAAACCTGTTATTATTTCTCGACCGGCGAAGCGGATTTTTCCCAAGCGCTGGAACTCCTTTTGGATTTTGTCCAGAACCTTTCGATCACGGATGAATCCGTCGAAAAGGAAAAGGGCATCATCATCCAGGAACTTCGCATGTACATGCAGATGCCGGAAGCTCGTCTAATGTACGAGACCTATCGTTCGCTCTTTAAGACCCATCCTGTTCGGATCGATATCGGGGGGAGCGAAGAGAGCGTCAAAGCGATCACGAAAGCCGAACTCTACGACCTTTACGAAGCCAACTATCACCCTTCAAACAGCGTCTTGGTCATCGTTTCGGGTCAAGAAAGCGATAAAATATTGGATTTGGTGAAAGACAACCAAGCCAAGAAAACTTTTCCGGACTTCGAGGCACGCCGTCGACTGATCGATATGGAAGAACTGAAAGTCGCCAAGAAACACCATAGTTTCGCGATGGACATCCAGGCGAAGAAAATCACCTATAGTTTCAAGTTCAGTCCGGTTTCAGGGTCGCGCATGGACCGTTTGGGCCAGGAGTGGATGATCCGCATTTATCTTGAACTTCTATTCTCCTCCTACAACCCCCTCTATCAGAACTGGTTGGATTCCAACCGGATCAACGACTATTTCGGTTATGAAGTCGATGTGACCGATGAATACGGATTCGTGATGTTTTATGGGGAGAAAGAATCGGAAGAGGATCTGGTCGCCTTGGTCAACGAAGGATTGTCGACGGATTTCACCACGGTCGCCCCGTATTTCGAGAACCTGAAGAAACGCTACTTCGGTCAAGCCATCCGAAGTTTAAACAACCCCGACGACATGGCGGTCTCCTTTGCGCGCTGCGTCTTGCTGGGACTGAATTATTTTGAAACGCTGGATTGCGTCAATCAAATCGAAGTCGGCGACCTGAAGGAAATCGGCAAGGTATTCGACCCCGCGCATACAAGCATCGTCAGCGTCCGGAGTAAGAAAGCATGATTGCGGGCATCGGTTGCGACATCGTCGAACTTTCACGTTTCAAAGACGATCCCGATCGTTTAGCCCGGCGGATTTTGACCCCAGGAGAATATGCCATCTATCAGCAACTTCCCCCGATCCGCACCATCGAATGGCTCGCCGGAAGGTTCGCCGCCAAGGAAGCCATCGTGAAAGCGTTGGACACTCCGACGACCATCACAAGGATCGAGATCCAATCGGATGAGAAGGGGAAACCTTTCTGCCGCTTGGAAGGGGTTGTGGTCCATCTTTCAATCGCGCACGAGAAGGAGTATGCGATCGCATATGCGATCGTCGAAAAAGTGTAAACTTGCATAAAAGACATGTTCCGCCTAGGCAAACCTGTCTTTTTTCTTCGATTTCGACAAGTTCGCCGATTTGCGAACCTCCGTCTTTCTGTGCATAATAGCGCTACCGAAATAAGGAGGAACTATGTTGAATCAAGTGGTTTTGGTGGGAAGGGTAGCCCAAATGCCCGAAGTCAAGGAAACGGCGAGCGGAATCAAACTTGCCCAGATGTTGATCGAAGTGGACCGCAATTTCAGAAACAGCCAGGGGGAATACGAACGGGATTTGTTTCTGTGCACGTTGTGGCGGGGGATAGCGGAAACGGCGATCGCTCAATGCGAAGTCGGTTCGATCATCGGTGTGAAGGGTCGTCTTCAGGCGGGGAATTTCGATACGAAGGACCATTCGAAGTTCTATTACTGCGAAGTGGTCGCAGAAAAAGTTAGTTTCTTAACTTCGAAACAAGGCAGTTGATTCCAAAGGAGCGTCAGCTCCTTTTGTTTTTGGTCGGTTAACACATGACCGTTCATTCATAAAACAATGCAAACCGTTTTCTCTTTCACTCTTGTATTGTATAATGTTCGCAAGAGGTGCCTATGAAACAATACTTGGAATTATTGGAAACGATCCTAACAAACGGAAGCGACCGTCCCGACCGGACATCGACCGGAACACGTTCGATCTTCGGATATCAGATGCGCTTCGACCTAAACGAGGGCTTTCCTCTGTTGACGACGAAGAAAGTCCACTTCAAATCGCTTGCGGTCGAACTGTTGTGGTTCATCCAAGGGAGCACGAACATCCGTCCGTTGGTCTTAGAGAACGTACGCATCTGGAACGAATGGCCGTATGCGAGATATACGAAAAACCCGAACTATCAAGGGGAGTCCTTGGAAGAATTCGTCGCGAAAATCAAAGAAGATGAAGGGTTCGCCAAAGAATTCGGCGAGTTGGGACCGGTTTACGGGAAACAATGGCGCAATTTCAACGGGGTCGACCAATTGTCGGTTCTCATCGACGGACTCAAGAACAATCCGTTTTCGCGTCGGCATATCATCAGCGCCTGGAACCCGGCGGAACTTGAAAACATGGCTTTGCCGCCATGCCACATGATGATGCAGTTCTATGTCTCTTCAGACCGCAAGAAACTTTCTTGCCAACTTTATCAGCGAAGCGCGGACGTCTTTCTGGGCGTACCCTTCAACATCGCTTCCTATGCCTTGTTTACGATGATGATCGCCCATGTCTGCGGTTATGAATCCGGGGAATTCGTCCATACCTTCGGGGACGTGCATATCTACAACGACCATTTCGAACAAGTCCGACTCCAACTGACACGTGAACCCAAACCCTTGCCGACCTTGCGCTTCGCACGCAAGATCGAGTCGATTGAAGATTTCCGCTATGAAGACTTCATTTTGGAAAACTACGACCCCCATCCCCTCATCAAAGCGCAGGTCAGCGTGTAATGTTCACATTGATCGTCGCGATGGATGAAGAGCGTAACATCGGGAAGAACGGATGGATGCCCTGGCATCTGCCGGAAGATTTGAAACAATTTAAAGCACGGACGCTGAACCATGCGATCGTCATGGGGAAGACCACGTTTGCGGCCATCGGGAAACCCTTGCCCAAACGGCGGAATCTCGTCGTGACCCATGATTTATCCATCGAAGAGAAATATCCCGGGGTCGAAGGGGTTTTCGATTTCCAGGAATATCTCAAACAAAATTGGAACACGCCTGAGGAAATCTTCATTTGCGGCGGGTCGCGGATCTATGCCCAAGCCTTGCCCTATTGCTCGAAGCTTGTGATTTCACTTGTCGAGGGGGTTTTCGAGGCGGATACGAAGTTCCCGGCATTCGATGAATCGATGTTCGAAGTCGAATCGATTGAAAAACACGAAGGATTTACAGTAAAAATCCTACGAAGGAAGGTAAGCGATGCATAAAGAGTGGAAAAAGGCGAAGTTATGGATGAAAATGTTTCTTTTTCTTCCGGCAGCCTACATTTCAGCCGTTCGGGTGAGAAAAAAGGATTTCGGTCTGCGGTTTGAAGTCGCCCGTCAATGGGCGTTCATGTTGTTGAGGATGACGAAGACCCGTCTTGAAGTCAAGGGTCAGGAGAACTTCCCCAAGGAAGACGGGAACCTGCTTGTCTGCAACCATCAGGGAAGCATGGATGCGTTCGTTTTGTTCGGGGCGATCGATGTCCCGTTCACCGCGGTCGGAAAAGTGCAAGGCGCGAAAATCCCTATTTTAGGCCGGTGGTATAAAGTCATGGAAATGGTGTTGTTCGACCGTGACAGCGCGAAAGATTCGATCCGCATGGTGCGCGATACCGCGGAAGTGATGAAAAAAGGTAGGAACGTGTTGATTTTCCCGGAAGGGACCCGTTCGAAAAAAGCCGAAATGGGTGAATTCAAAGCGGGTGCCCTAAAACCCGCATTTCTTGCGAAATGCCCGATCGTCCCGATCGCTCTGATCGACAGCTATAAAGTATTGGACGAACCCGGCGGAAACCGGTTCGTGGTCGGGGTCAGCGTGGGGAAACCGATGACCTATGATGAATACGGCGGGATGACGACGCAGGAAGTGACGGACAGAATCAAACAGCAAATCCAGACGATGATGGATAAGAAAGAAGGCTAATATGCGATTCGTAGACCTGATCGAAAAAAAACGCGATCGACTGGCATTGACGAAAGAAGAGATCTTGTTTTGGATCGAGCATTACACTAAAGGGGAAATTCCGGACTATCAAGTCAGTTCTTTACTGATGGCGATCGTCCTCAACGGGATGGATGCGGAAGAAACGGTCGCCTTGACGATGGCGATGATGTACAGCGGGGATGTATTCGACCTAAGCAAGATCCAAGGCATCAAGGTCGATAAGCACAGTACGGGGGGCGTAGGCGACAAGACCAGTCTGGTGCTGGGACCGATGGTCGCCGCAGCCGGTGCGAAAGTCGCGAAAATGTCGGGGAGAGGGCTTGGCCATACGGGCGGTACGATCGATAAACTCGAATCGATCCCCGGTTTTCATGTGGAATTGACCGAAGAACAATTCATCAAACAAGTCAATGACATCGGTTTGGCCATCATCGGCCAATCGGCGCAGTTGGTTCCCGCGGATAAGAAACTTTATTCATTGCGCGATGTGACGGGAACCGTACCGGCGATCCCGCTGATCGCCTCGTCGATCATGTCGAAGAAACTGGCGGCCGGGTCGGATGCGATCCTGCTGGATGTGAAATACGGCGACGGAGCGTTCATGCAGACACCGGAGCGTGCGATCGAACTGGCCAAGGCGATGATTTCGATCGGAAACGGAATGGGCCGCAATACCCGCGCGATCATCTCGGACATGAACGAACCGCTGGGCAACGCGATCGGCAACGCCCTTGAAGTAAAGGAAGCGATCGATACCTTGCATGGCGAGGGACCCGAGGATTTCACGGCGTTGGTGTTGGAAGCCGGAGCGATCATGCTTCAGCAAGCCAAAATCGCCGATACGGAAGAGAATGCGCGAAGATTGCTACAGTCGACGATCGAAGACGGAAGCGCGTTTGAGAAATTCGTCGCGTTCGTGAAAGCGCAAGGCGGGGATGCGGACACTGTCCGGCATCCCGAGAAACTCGCTTCGTCACGATATGTCACCGAATTGACCGCGAAAGAAGAAGGGTATATCCGCAGCATCAAGGCGATGGACCTCGGTACCTTGGCGATGGAACTCGGGGCGGGAAGGGCGACCAAGGAAGATGTCATCAACCCGGCCGTCGGTCTTGTCCTCAACAAGAAGGTCGGACAAAAGGTCGAACGCAACGATTCGTTGGTGTCCATCCATCATGATCAACCCTTGACTTCGAAGTGGCTTGACGAACTGTATGCATCCTTTGAAATCACGCGTGAACCGGCGACGCGGCAAGCGTTGATCTATGCGAAACTCTAGGGAGGGAAACCTCTCTTTTGTTTTTTCGTAGGATCGAATGAAACGGACAGCGGGTAGAGAGATGCGAACTTTTTTCGCCCTTTCGCTTAACGACGGATTTTGGTATAATATCCCAAGGTGAGAAAATGTCCTTTACGGTAAACAGCACGGTGTTCGAGGGTCCCCTCGATTTGATGTTGCATTTGATTAAAGAAAAAAAACTGGACCTCTTCGCCTTGGACGTGGACGTTTTGATCGACCAGTACATCGCGTTCGTCCATACGATGGAGAAATTGCATCTGGAAGTCGCGAGCGAATTCCTGGTCGAATTGGCGAGTTTGACGGAATATAAATCCAGAAAGTGCCTGCCGCGCGACGAATCGAACCTGGATGCGGAAGAATATCAAAAAGACACCCGGGAAGAACTGGTGCGCCGTTTGATCGAATACCAGAAATTCAAGGAAGTCACGGAAACCCTGCAGGTCCGGTTCGAGGAAAGGTCGATGCAGATCGCCAAACCGATCGACCGGGAAGTGTTGCGGATGGCCGAGGAAGAGAACCTTAACTTCCTGCAGGCCGATTCCTATGACCTGATCAAAGCGATGAAGCGATGTCTTCAACGCTTCCACACCGTCAGCAATACCGAGGTAAGGATTACGCAACGCGAACTCTCGATCGACCAGCGCACCAACCAGTTGCGCTCGATCATCGAACATTTGCCCGAACCTTTCTCCTTCAGCGACTTGACGGCGGATTGTCTGGAAGTGCATCTGGTCATCGTCACGTTTTTGGCGGTGTTGGATATGTTGCGGATTCAAGAATTGATTTTTACGATCGAAGACGATGAAATCTGGTTTCGAAGGAGCGGGTACGATGGCTATGACGATTGAAGCGGTATTGGAAGGAATCCTTTTCGTTTTCGGGGATGAAGGCGCAAGTCTGGCCCAGTTGTCGGACGCGGTGAACCTACCCGGCGAAACGGTCAAGGAAATCCTCGACGATATGGCGAACACATACAAGGACGATAAGCGGGGCTTTGAACTCTCCGTTTTCAACGACTCTTATAAATTCATCTCGAAACCTTTCGTCCGTGAGTATATCCAACGGATTTTGACCTTGTCGAAGACACGGACGCTTTCTCAAAGTGCGCTTGAAACGTTGGCGATCATCGCTTATAAACAGCCTGTGACACGGATCGAAATCGAAGAAATCCGCGGTGTCGGCTGCGATATGATGTTGAAGAAACTGATGGCGCAGGATCTCGTGCGCGAAGCGGGACGGGCCGAATCGGCCGGACGTCCCATCCTCTATGAAATCACCAACGAATTCCTCGATCTGTTTAAATTGATCAGTTTGGATGAACTGCCGCATTTGCCGCAATACGAAGAGACGCAGATGAGCGAACAGCAACTCTTCGAGTAAGGAGCCGACATGGAAAGATTACAGAAAATCATCGCCCAGGCCGGGATCGCTTCCCGCCGTAAAGCGGAAGAATTGATCCTTGAAGGCCGGGTCACCGTCGATGGTACGGTGATCGACGTTTTAGGGTTCAAAGTGAAAAAAGGCAGTGAAGTGCGCGTCGACGGTAAAAAAGTGGACGGCGAGGATAAAGTCTATTACCTGATGTATAAGCCCAAGAAAGTCATCTGCACCCTCAACGACGAACATGACCGCCAGACGGTAGTCAGTCTGATGAGCGACGTCCCGCAGCGCATTTTTCCGGTCGGCCGCTTGGATTACGATACGACGGGGGTTTTGTTGTTGACCAACGACGGGGAATTCGCCAATGCGATGACCCATCCGCGTTTCCATCTCTCCAAACTCTACGAAGTCCGGATCAACGGCGTGTTGACGACGCCGCAGATCAAGCATTTGGAAGCCGGGATCGAACTGGATGACGGGACGGTCACCTTACCGGCGAAAGTCTGGATCACACGCAAGGATTTGGCACGCAAGGCCACCGAGTTCGAGTTGACGATCCAAGAGGGTAAGAACCGCCAAATCAAACGGATGGTCGAGGCGTTGGGCTATGAAGTCACCCGTCTGCATCGCAAGAAATTCGCGTTCATCCATGTCAACGACATGAAACCGGGGGAATACCGCCGACTCAAACCCTTCGAAGTCAAACAATTACGCCGTCTCTCCGAAGAGGGAGTGATGGAATAATGCAGCAATATTTCTTCGATGCGGCCTTGCAGTTGGGCGATCGGATCCGATTGGACCAAGAGACCGAGCATCACCAACGGAAAGTGCTCAGAAGCCAAACCGGCCAGTTGTTCAGGATCGTCGATCGCGAAGGACGCGTTTTCATCGCGTCGTTGGATCTGAATGAACAATCCGCCTATGCGGATCTGATCGAGTGCCGCGATGAAAACGCCGAGATGACGGTGAATGTCACCGTCATCCAATCCCTCATCAAAGGGGATAAGTGGGACGTCTTCCTCCAAAAAGCCACCGAATGCGGGGTTTTTCGCATCGTACCTTTCATCTCCAGCCGGAATGTGGTAAAATACGACGCGAAAACCGATGGGAAGAAACTGGAGCGTTGGCGCAAGATCGTCCGTGAAGCCGCCGAACAAAGCCGACGCAACGTCGTCCCCGAAGTCTGCGACGTGATCGATGCGACGCGGCTGAAGGATTACCTAAGTGAACAGAATCTGGTCGCCTACGAGCTTGAATCCGGCGGAACGTCGCAACTCAAGGAAGTTGAAATGATTCAATCGAGCGTTTCGATCTTGATCGGGAGCGAAGGCGGATTCACCACACAGGAAATCAAGAAGTTTCAAGACCTGGGGTTCGTCCCGGTCGGACTGGGGAAACGGATCCTACGGGCTGAAACCGCCGCGATCGTCGCGTTGACCCTGATTGAAAGCAAAACCTAACATGAACAAACTGATTGCGATCTTACGGAAAGCGAACGGACTCACCTTCAAGAATTCAAGTGAAGACCAGGCGTTTGTGAAAACGATGAAAACGAAATTCGAAGAGTATCGTCTGCCGTTTACGGTGAATGACGATTTTTCGTATTTCCGAGCCCGTATTTTCTTCCGTGGCATTCAAACCAAAGAGAATTTCGAGAAAAGTTTCGATGCGACCCGCAATAAACTCTTCGAAATGTGGGAGTCGCTGAACTTCCAGGAACGCAACCGATTGGCGAATCTCGATCTGGAAGCGATCAAAGCGGAAGCCCCAAGCATGGTCGGGCAAGAGTCGAGGGTCTGGATCCCGTTTTTCGATGATCTATTGAATTCGCTCTACGACCGTCAGATCGCGATTTTCGAACTTCCTCAATATTTCAAACTCTATCGTCAGTTTTCGGATCGGGTGTTGCCACTGGAGAACCGCGGCATCGCATTATGGTCGAGCGGGTTCGTCGATTGGATGAACGTCTGCCAGAACGAGAATTGCCTGGTGTTTTATTATGAACCCATGCATTGCCTGTACAGCCTTGACGATCAATTTCATCTTGTCGGTTTTCCGCTCTCCAAGACACCGCAGAATAAAGCAACCCATGAAGGTTTACTGCGGATGGGCGAAGCGATCCTAGCCAACGACGAAGTCGGCTTGATCCGGGCGTTGTTGGACTCCAATTTGGTCGACACCAAGACCAAAGTCAGGATCGGGGAATATCTTAAGAAGAATTACATCGCGGAAGGAAAGAAGAAATGACCACATTCGCCATCGCCACGCTGGGATGCAAAGTGAACGCCTTTGAATCCGAGAGTTATACGGAAAGTCTGATCGGACAAGGCTATCAGGAAGTGGACTTCAAGTCCAAAGCCGATGTCTATATCATCAACACCTGTTCCGTCACCAATACCGCGACATCCAAGAGCCGTCAGAAAGTCAGCCAAGCGCAGCGCAGCAACCCCGAAGCGTTGATTTGCGTGGTCGGATGTTATGTCCAGACTCATCAGGAAGATCTGAAGAAGCAACTGGGGATCGACGTGCTGATCGGGGCCGGCGGGAAAAACAAACTCGCTTCGACGATCCGCGATGCGCTGCATACCAAAGGGATCGGATATCAAGCCGAACTGAGCGAAATCGACGGTTTTGAAGAACTGAAAGTCAACCATTTCCATCACCAAACCCGTGCTTTCCTCAAAGTCCAGGATGGGTGCGACCAGTTTTGCAGCTACTGCATCATCCCGTATGCGCGCGGCAGGGAACGCTCGCTTGATCCCCGCAACGTCGTCGACCAAGCGGTGGTCCTCAGCGAAAGTCATCCGGAAATCGTGCTGGCGGGGATCCATACCGGACGTTACGGAAAAGACCACGGATCCGATTTGACCACGGTCATCCGGGAAATCCTGGCCAATGCGCCGAAACTGCATCGTATCCGCATCTCCAGCATCGAAGTGACCGAAATCACGGATGAGTTCATCGCATTGATGAAATGTGAACCCCGGATCGCCCGGCATCTGCACATCCCCATCCAATCGGGATGCGACCAGACCCTGCGTCGCATGAACCGGCCGTATACGGTTAAGGAATTTTTGGATAGAATCAGGTTGATCCGTCAGGAAATCCCCGGGATTTCCATCTCTACCGACTTGATCGTCGGATTCCCGCAGGAAAGCGAAGAGGAATTCATGACGACCCTGCAGACGATGATGGATGCCCGCTTCTCCTTCATGCATGTCTTCCCGTACTCGAAGCGCGAGTATACGGAAGCGGCGCAACTGGAGGGGCATACGACGCCGCAATGCAAGAAACAACGCGTACAAGCCGCGCAACAGTGCTCACAGCGCTTGAATCACATGTATCTGCAGGGATTCGTCGGTCAACGCGTCGATGTCCTACTTGAACATGAAAATGAAAACGGATGGTTCGGACACAGCAGCGAATATCTGCCGGTGATCACGACACTCACGAAGGAACATACGGAAAAAGACATGCTGAGCGTCGAGATTCTCGATATGAATGACGGCATTTTGATCGGAAGGGAGAAGTAACATGGTTTCACTGGCTAGTTTATTCGAAGGGGCGAAAGACCTACCGATCGAAAATCTGATGATGGATTCGCGCGCGGTATTACCCGACGCCATTTTCTTCTGCCTCAAGGGATTGAAGAACGACGGCCATCAGTTCATCGGCCAAGCGGTATCCAATGGCGCGACATGCGTCGTCCATAGCGATCCGATCGACCATTATCTTGAAAACATCGTCTACATCAAAGTCGACAACGTCGTCGACGTCCTCAACAAGATCGCCGACATTTTCTACGGGAAACCCAGTTCGAAACTCTGCGTCATCGGAGTGACGGGGACCAACGGGAAATCGACGATTGCGCTGACCATCAAGAACATCTTCGACCATTATAAGCCGACCGGCTATATCGGGACGATTTCGATCGAATACGGATGCAACAAGACGCTCCCTTTGTTGACTACGCCGGAAATCACGCAGATCCACGAAATCCTGGGCAGGATGGTCGACTGCGGAATGGAAGCGGTGACGCTTGAAGTATCCAGCCAAGGGTTGGAACAAGGCCGTGTCAACGCCGTCGATTTCAACACCGCCATCTTTACGAACCTGACCCACGACCACCTCGATTACCACGGAACGATGGAGAACTATTTCCTCGCCAAGTCGCGCTTGTTCAATCTGATCGGTAAGGACAAAACCGCCATCATCAATGTCGACGATCCTTACGGGAAACGCCTGGCGCAAAGCTGCGAAGCGAAACTCGTCACCTATGGCATCCAGAACCCGGCGACCTACATGGCGAAAAACGTTCAGATCCTCTTCGACCGTACCTTGTTCACCTTGCAGTGCTACGACCAGAGTTATCCCGTCGAAACCAACATGGTCGCGATGTTCAACGTCTACAACCTGCTGGCGGTCATCGCCGCCTGCCATGAGAACGGGATGAAGATGGAAGACATCCTCGCGTTTGCGAAAAACATCGAAGCCGTCGACGGAAGGATGGAGCGGATCGAGGAAGGGCAGAATTTCCAAGTCATCGTCGATTATGCGCATACCCCCGACGGATTCGAGAAAATCTTCAAGTTCGCCGACGACATCACCCCCAAAGGCAACCGCATCCTGGCCGTGTTCGGGGCCGCGGGGAAGAGGGATACCAAGAAACGTCCCATCCTGGGTGAAATCGCGGACCGTTTCTGTGATATGATCATCTTGACCGAAGAAGACCCGCGCAACGAAATCCCGCATGCGATCGCGGAACAAATCGCCAAAGGCATCACGAAATCCAACTATTCGATCGTCGAGGACCGCTACGATGCGATCCGTCAAGCCTTGGAAATGGCCAATGCGGGCGATACGGTCCTGATCCTGGCCAAGGGGAACGAGACCTACATGTACCGCGAATTCGGACGGGAAGACTGGGTCGGCGACCATACGGCCGCGCGTGAAATCCTGCGCGACGTCATTCTAAACAAGGAGGAGAACCTATGAGTCTCAATCAATACATCGACCATACTTTACTCAAACAGAATAGCACGCTGGCGCAAATCGAAAAGCTGTGCGAAGAAGCGAAGACGTACAATTTCGCAAGCGTGTGCGTCAATCCGACCTGGGTCAAGACCTGCGCAGGACTCTTGGTGGGATCCGACGTCAAGGTATGCACCGTCATCGGATTTCCATTAGGTGCGACGTCCACCCGATCCAAAGCGTTCGAGACATCGGTCGCCTTACAAGATGGCGCGGATGAATTCGACATGGTCGTCAACATCGGCGCACTGATCGACCGCGATCTCGCGTTGGTTGAAAACGACATCCGCGCGGTCGTGGAAGCCGCCCAAGGCAAAACCGTCAAAGTCATCATCGAAGCCTGCCTGTTGAGCGATGAAGAAAAGGTGTTGGCCTGTAAAGCTTCCGTCGCCGCGGGGGCGCATTTCGTCAAGACGTCGACGGGCTTCTCCACCTCGGGGGCGACCGTCCATGACGTCGCACTGATGAAAGCGAGCGTCGAAGGGAAGGCGCTGGTGAAAGCCGCCGGCGGCGTACGCAGTTTGGAAGACATGCAAGCCATGATCGATGCCGGTGCGGATCGCATCGGAACCTCCAGCGGCGTGCAGCTGGTCGCCGGGGAAAAGATTAAATCCGGTTATTAATCCGGCATTCTCGTTGAAATAATCCGAATAACGTTTGGTTGTTCTTGCAATTTTTCAAGCATTTGTTATAATTACAGTGCTTGTATCAGGAGGGAGGGTTAGAATGCCAAGAATCGTACTCAAAGAAAATGAAGTTTTAGACGAGGCGCTGCGTCGCTTCAAACGTCAAGTTTCGCGCAATGGAACCCTTGCTGAGGCTCGCAAAAGAGAGTTTTATGTTAAACCGGGCGTCCGTCGTAAATTGAAGTCGGAAGCTGCTCGTAAAGCACGCCGTTCGAAATAGAAGCAACCGCTTCTATTTTTTTTTACCTGTTTCGGTTAAAATGGAGATAAGGAGGTACTTCCTTGGATAAACAATGCATTTTCCCATTGCCTGCGATGAGTATGGAGGAGTCGAAAGAACTTTTCGGCCAACAAGACAAAAACATCGCCATCCTCAGTCAGGTTTTCGATACCGAGTTGGTATTACGCAACGATACCCTTATCATTGGAAGCGAAGATGAAACCTTGTGCCGCCAGATCCTTGCGACCCTGGAATCGTTGCTTGCGATGATCCGCGACGCACAGAGCATCGACGAGCGGGATGTCATCTATCTATCGAAACTCATCAAGAGTAAGAAGGCTGTCCGGATCGGCGACCTGACGGCCAAGCCGATCGGCCGTACGGCGGCGGGTAAGTTGATTTTCCCTAAAACCATGGGACAGAAACATTTCGTCGACGCGATGCATAAACACGACATCGTGTTTGCGATCGGACCGGCGGGGACGGGCAAGACCTATCTATCCGTCGTCTATGCCGTCCAACTCCTCAAACAAGGGGATGTGAAGAAGATCATCCTGACCCGCCCTGCCGTGGAAGCGGGCGAGAACCTCGGCTTTCTACCGGGTGACCTGAAAGAAAAAGTAGACCCTTACCTCAGACCGTTGTATGACTCCTTGCATGACATGCTCGGCGTCGAACAGGTCGACAAGTACCTTGAGAAGGGAATCATCGAAATCGCTCCCTTGGCCTATATGCGGGGCCGTACGCTTGAAGACGCGTTCATCATCCTCGATGAAGCGCAGAACACCACCAACGTCCAAATGAAGATGTTTCTGACTCGGATGGGGTTCCATTCGAAAATGGTCGTCACCGGCGACGTCACGCAAGTCGACCTCAAGACGGGAAATTCCGGTCTGATCGTCGCGCATGCCATACTCAAAGAAATCAAGGAATTATGTTTCGTCGAACTGACCAGCTTGGATGTCGTACGACATCCCTTGGTCCAAAAAATCATCGACCGTTATAAGGAGTGTGAATGACATGGCGAAAATCCTCTTCGTCGACGATGAAAGCAATATCCGACGTTTGGTCGGATATGACTTGAAAACCGCCGGCTATGACTTCGTATTGTGTGAAAACGGGAAACAAGCCTACGAAGCCGCTTCGAAGGATGTTTTCGATGTGATCGTCATCGACTGGATGATGCCGCTGATGAACGGGATCGAATTGGTCGAACAGTTAAGGAAGGACGGAAACGAAGCCGTCCTGGTGATGCTGACGGCCAAGGATGAGGAAGAGAGCCTGCTTGAAGCCTTCGAAGCGGGGGTCGACGACTATGTCACCAAACCGTTTTCATCCCGTGAACTGATGGCACGCATCGCCGCCCATCTCCGCCGGACCAGCCAAAAGCAAGTGAAAACACTCAAGTTCGGTCATATCAGCATGGATCTGACACGCCGCGAAGTGGCCATCAACGAAAAACGCAGCGAACTCACCAAGAAAGAATTCGAACTCTTGGAATACTTCGTCAAGAACCCCAACGTCGTCCTTTCCCGCGATACGATCCTCAACGAGATCTGGAACTTCGATTACGACGGGGATACACGGATCGTCGATGTTCACATTTTCAAACTTCGCAATAAACTGCAAAACAGCAACGTGACGATCCGTTCGTCGCGCGGCATCGGCTACATCCTGGAGGAAACGGCGTGAAGCTCCGTCGATTCTATGCGACGATAGTGGTTCTCATCGGTTTTTTCCTCATGGGCATCTTCAACATCCTACCGTTCTGGCTGGCGTTCATCGCGTCTTCGCTGGTCATCGGCGTCTCGATCTATAGTTTGGAATCGGAGTACAAGAAGAGATTGGATAAATTGAGTTTCGATTATCAACGGACGATCCTGGCAAGCGACAAGGACCGGGCATTGAAATCCAAACAACTCGAAATCGTGTTTCAAAACATCCCGTTGCCTTTGGCACTGATGAACCTGAAAGGCGAAATCGTCACAAGCAACGAGCCGTTCAGCCGCTTCTTTGTGAAACCGATCCGCACGAGCGTCGATTATCTCAGCGAAGCGATCCAAGTGGAAGTGCGGAATTTCATGAAAGATACCTATCTGAAGGAAATGTCGATCATCAAGAACATCCATGTGAACGGTCGCGACTATCTGACCTTTGCGGTACCGTTTCAGGAAAACAAACGTTATTCCGGTTGTCTGTTGATCTTTCAAGACATCACGGTCTACATGGAAGGGGACAGGATGCAGAAACGGTTCATCGCGGACGCGTCGCATGAACTCAGGACCCCCTTGTCCGCGATCAAAGGCATGGTCGAAATCCTCAACCGAAGCGACTTCGACGATGATGAGACGCGCAAGGAATTCCTGCTTCAAATCCAGCAAGAAAGCCTGCGCATGGATGCGATCATCCAGGATTTATTGACCTTGTCGCGGATTTCTTCCAATAAAATCATCCTTCATCCCCAACGGGTCAACCTGCACGATGTCATCGAAAACAGTTTTTCGACCCTAAAGTCGATTTTCAAGGAGAAAAACATCGATTTCATCAACGATACCCAAGATTGCGGGTCGATCGAGATGGATCCGCAGAAGATGCACAACGTATTTACGAATCTGTTCACCAACGCCATCCACTCGACGGACAAGGGTTACATAAGGGTCAGTTGCGAAAAAAAGGGCAACGCGATCGAGATCCATGTGCTAGATACGGGCGCCGGCATCCCCAAAGCCGACCTCGAACATATTTTCGACCGTTTCTATCGTGTCGAAAAGCACCGGGCGCGAAGCACGGGCGGAAGCGGTTTGGGATTGGCCATCGTCAAAGGGATTGTCGAAGCGCATGGCGGGTCGGTATCCGTAAGTTCGACCGAAGGCGAGGGGACGACCTTCACGATCACGCTCTTGACGAATTAACACAATCTTAACTGAAACTCGACTCAGAATTGATTGAAGATTGATACAATGAAACCGGCAATGAGTCCGGTTTTTTATTTGACTCATGGAGGTAAAATGGAATCTGTACTCAAGATCAGCAATCTCAATCTCTACTATACCGGCGTACAAGCGCTTTACGGCATCGAAATGGAAGTGAAGAAGAATCATGTGACCGCCTTTATCGGACCCAGCGGATGCGGGAAATCGACGCTGTTACGCTGTTTGAACCGCATGAACGACCTCATCGAAAACTGCAAGGTCGAAGGAAGCGTCAAGCTAGACGGAACCGAAATTTACGATAAGAACCAGGATGTGGTGAGTCTTCGCACACGGGTCGGGATGGTGTTTCAGAAACCCAACCCTTTTCCCAAGACCATCTACGAAAACGTGGCGTACGGGCTACGATGCCAAGGCATCAAAGATAAGAAGATCCTGGATGAAGTCGTCGAGAAATCATTGAAGAAGGCGGCGTTATGGGAAGAAGTGAAAGATCGTCTTGGACAAAACGCATTACGCTTAAGCGGAGGGCAGCAGCAACGCCTTTGCATCGCTAGGGCGATCGCGATGGAACCGGAAGTCATCCTGATGGACGAACCGACGTCCGCTTTGGATCCGATCGCCACCGCTAAGATCGAAGAGTTGATCCAGGATTTGAAAACGGAATATACGATCGTCATCGTGACCCACAGCATGCAGCAGGCGGCACGGATCAGCGATGAAACGGCGTTCTTCCTGATGGGTGAACTGATCGAGATGAATGCGACGAAGAAATTATTCCAGTTACCTAATGATAAGCGAACGGAAGACTACATCACCGGAAGGTTCGGATAGGAGAAACCATGGTAAAAATCGATACGGAATTGGCACTGTTTCAAGACGCGATCCTTCAGATGTCGGACAAAGTCCGCAGAATGTACCTGATGGCGCTTGAAGTGTTGGAGAATGGAAACAAAGAGAGGGCGTTGGCGATCATCCAGTTGGATGAATTCGTCAACAACGATGAAGAAGAAATCAACGACCGCGGGTTGGAAGTCTTGTCCCTGCTCGCTCCGGTCGCCATCGACTTGAGAGTCATCGTCGCCGGGATCAAGATCGCATCCGACTTGGAACGGATCGGCGACTATGCGAAAAACATCGCACGGTATGTCATCAAGAACGAACGGCTCGAACCGGAACTCATGAAACATGCGAAAAGCATCGGCGACCAGTTCATCCTGCTTTATGATAAGGCAATTGAATGTTATCGTACCAAAGATGCGAAAACCGCGATCGAAGTCCCTCAGCTGGATGACGAAATCGATGCGGCGTTCACGTTGTTGATTCGCTTTATCGAAGAACGGATGGAAGCGGGGGAAAACATCCCGCATCTGGTGGCGACCGTCGGGATGCTACGCAATATCGAACGCGCCGGCGACCATACGAAAAACGTCTGCGAACACCTGATTTACCAAGTCCGTGGACAACATTACGATTTCGGATAAAAAAAAAGAAGCGCGAGCTTCTTTCTTTTAGACTTGACTTGCTTTGGGTTCGTGGGTTTGGTGCACATCCACCGCGTTCTTGGCGATGTTGGTGGCATGGTCCCCGATCCGCTCCAAGGTACCCAGGATATCGACGAAGACGCTGGATCCGACGGCTGTCGTACAAGCGGAACTCGTCATCCGGTCGAAGTGTTTCTGACGCGCTTTGAACTCGAGTAAATCGAGGTAGCTCTCGTCTTCCATGACCGAACTATGCAGGGAATAATCGGATTCGCTATAGACCCGCATCGAGCGGTTCAGCATGTGGATGACCAAATCGTACATCGCGTTGACATCCTCAAGGGCGGATTCCGAGAAATTTTCACGGACATCGAAGACCATTTCATAGAATTCGATGAGGTTGGTGCTCAGGTCCCCGATCCGTTCCAGATTCTTGATGATCGCCAAGTTGGTCGAATAGATTTCCATATCGTGTTCGCCCAAATGCTCTTTGGCGATGATCAACAGGTAATCGGTAAGTTTCGTATCCAACGCATTGATCGCGTCTTCCAATTGTAGCACGACTTCATGCGGCGCTTTGTTTCTCGTATTCATGTACTGACGGCTGTTCTCGATCGCATCAACCGCCAACTCACCCATTTTCATGGTGGCTTTCTTCGCGACACTCAAGGCGCCTGCGGGAAGCGAAGCGGCTAATTTAGGATCCAGGTCGTCCGTGTTGATTTCGATCCGCTCTTTCTCATCGCCACGCAGGATGAACTTGATCAACCAAACGAGTTGCTTGATGAAGGGGAAGAAGAGAATCGTGAAGATGACATTGAACAGGATGTGTGCGACAGCGATCTGCATCATCGACTCCAATTGAAGCAGATCCGACAAGTACACGATGAACTTCATATAGATAGGAAGGAAGAACATCATGATGACGGTTCCCAGGACATTGAACAAGGTATGGATACCGGCAGCGCGGCGTGCCGCCAAGGAACCCCCGATCGCAGCGAGAGCCGCGGTGACGGTCGTTCCGATATTGGATCCGAAGACGAAGGGGATCGCGGCTGTCAGCGACATCCCGCCGGACTCGTAGATTTTCTGGATAATCGCGATCATAGCGCTGGAAGACTGAATGACGCCGGTCATGACGATTCCGCCTAACAAGGCTAACAACGGTTGGGTCGACATTTGGACCGCCAAGTCATGGAAAGCTTGAATGTCTTTCATCACCTTCAGCGCATCGCCCATCAGCATCAACCCATAAAACAATGTCCCGAAACCCATTAGGATTTCGCCGGTATATTTGTATTTCTTGCGGCTTGCGAATAAAATGAACAAAGCGCCGAGGAAAACAAAATAAAGCGCGTATTTTTCCACTTTGAGCCCGACAAGGAAGGCGGTGACCGTCGTCCCGATGTTGGCACCGAAGATGATTCCGACCGTCTGGTCAAGCCGCATCAGACCCGCGCGTACGAATCCGATCGTGATCGCGGTGGTTGCGGAGCTGGATTGGATAATCGCCGTAATCCCGAGTCCGATCAAAACGCCCATCCACGGTTTGGATGTGAAACGGTCGATGATGTCGCGTAGACGATCGCCTGCCAAGCTCTTCAGTCCGTCTCCCATGAACTTGATTCCGAAGAGGAAGAGGCCGAATCCGCCAAGAATGAACTGCCAATCGATGTCAGCCCATGTTTTTGTATATTCCGTCAGTAAAATCATGTTTCGTCCTCCATTAACGTTCTAATTTTAACAGAAAATTAACAAAACTTGAAACGTGAATTGTTAATTCTCTGTTAACAAATGTTTCTTTGAAAGATGTGGCTTTTTTGCGATATGGTATAATGGTACCGGAGGTAGGCCATGGAAATCTTGTTCATCAACCGCAGTTTGGAAGGAAGTTGGAGAAACTACCGGAAATACCTCGATCCGATCGCTAAAAAGACGGCGGATACCCTTAACATTTCATCGGACTTCGAATGTTCGGTGATTTTGGTCGAACGTGCGGAAATCCATGCGATCAACCGCGAATACCGCAACATCGACCAACCGACGGACGTCATCAGTTTCGCGATGGAAGAAGGCGAGTCCAGCGGGATTCCGTCCTCCACCCGTGAATTGGGCGATATCTTCATCAACGTCGAAGCGATCCGCAGCCAAGCGAAAGATTACGGACATTCACTCAAACGTGAATTTTGTTTCCTCTTCACCCATGGTTTGCTTCATCTTCTTGGATTCGACCATATGAACGAAGACGACGAAAAGAAGATGTTCGGATTACAGGAGGTCATTCTGGATGAAATCGCAAAACGTTAGTTTCGTCGCGAAGTTTTTCTTGAAATTCAAATATGCGACCGACGGTCTGATCGACGGTCTCTTGCACGACTTCAGCATCCAATTGCAGTTCATCTTCGGGCTGATCGCCATCGCCATCGCGTTCTATTTCGGGTTTTCGGACATCGAATGGTCGATCTGGCTCATCTGCATCGCCCAGGTCATCGGCATGGAATACATCAACAGTTCGATCGAGTCGATCATCGACCGCTTCGACCCGAGCTGGCATCTATTGACGAAACAAGCGAAGGATCTGGGCTCGGCGGCCGTGTTGTTTAGCGCGATGCTGGCCGGCGTGGTCGGGTTGATCCTCATCGCGCGTCATCTATTCTAAAAGGAGAACCATGAACAAAGAACTTTTATTATCAAAGGCGTTTGACGCCATGAAGAACGCCTATGCCCCTTACTCGAATTATCACGTCGGAGCCTGTGTTTTAACCAAGGACGGAGAGACGTTTTTAGGTGCGAACATCGAGAACGCTTCCTTCGGTGCAACGAATTGCGGCGAACGCAGCGCGATCTTTGCGGCGTATTCCAACGGATATCGGAAAGAAGACATCGAAGCGATCGCGATCGTGACCGACGGTCACCGGATCGGCGCCCCCTGCGGGATCTGCAGGCAGGTCTTGTCCGAATTGTTGGCGGCGGATTGCCCGATCTTGCTTTCCAATGGAAAAGAAACGATCGAGAAAACCATCGACGAGTTATTGCCCATGCGGTTCACGAAAGAGGACGTACTATGAGTTTCAAATCGGGATTCATCGCGATCATCGGACGACCCAACGCCGGCAAGAGCACGCTGATCAACCAGATCATGCATTCGAAAGTCGCGATCGTATCGGATAAGGCACAGACGACGCGCAACAGTATCCGTGCGATCGTCACGGATGAAAATTCGCAACTCATTTTCATCGATACCCCGGGGATCCATAAACCCAAGAGCGAACTCGGACGACAGATGAACCGGGTCGCCTATTCGTCGCTTTCCGGCGTGGATGTCATTTACTATATCTTCGACGGTTCTGAATCGTTTGGACGTGGGGACGAATACGTCATGGAATACCTGAAGAAACAGGAAGTCCCCATCTTTTGCGTCGTCAACAAGATCGATTCGATGGCGAAAGGGAAGCTGTTGGAACTGTTGATGAAACTCAATGCGACGGAGATTTTCAGCGAAATCATCCCGATCAGCGCCAAGACCGGCGACAATGTCGACCGTTTGTTCGAATTGACCCGCAATTACATGCCGGAAGGCGTGAAATACTACCCCGATGAAATGAAAGTGGACTATCCCGAACAGTTCATCCTGGGCGAGATCATCCGTGAGAAACTCTTGGCGCGGACCAAGGAGGAAATCCCGCATTCCATCGCCGTCGTCTTCGACCAATTCGCGGAAAAGAAGGAAAGCATCTTGATCGTCGCGACCATTTTGGTCGAGAGGGATTCGCAGAAGGGGATCGTCATCGGAAAAGGCGGCGAACTCTTGAAGGAAGTCGGACAGGAGGCGCGCGTCGAATTGGAAGCGATTCTGGGTAAGAGGATCTATCTTGAACTCTTCGTACGCGTCGAAAAAGACTGGCGCAACCGCAAAGCACGCTTGAACTCGCTGGGGTATCTGGACACGGAGATCCACGACGATGAATGATACGATTTCGCTTATCGTTTTGGATCAGCAGGACTATAAGGAAAACGATGCGTTGATTTATACCTTAAGTAAAGAGAAAGGGTTTCTGACGTTTCAGGCGAAGGGGTTGCGGAAAATGGAAAGCAAGAACGCTTATGCTTGCCAACCTTTTTCTTTTTCCCAGTTTCGCTATGACGATCGTGAAGGGAGCGGATTCCAGCTCCTCCATGAAGCCATCCTGATGGAATCCAACCGTCCGTTACGCGAAAACCTGATGAAATCGACCGTCGCATCCGTATTGAGCGAGACGGTGCTCTTCATGTCGCGCGACGGATTGGACATCGAAGGAAGTCATGAACTCTATGCGTTACTTGAAGTCCTTTATAAGGAACTCAAGGAAAACGAACGGCCATATCTGGTATTGGCGTTCTTCTACGCCCGCATCGCGGATCTGCTCGGGTTTAGCCCGATGGTCGACGGATGCGCCGTCTGCGCTTCGAAAAAAGTCGACAGCATCTCGATTCCGGATGGCGGATTCGTTTGTCCGGACTGTCGCGCCGAGATCCAAAGCCCCGTCTATCCACCGGAAATCCTGAAGCAATTCCGTTATCTTGCCAAAGCCGGACTAAGTAATTTCGACGTCTTGGCCAAGTCGGTCGACATCACGCGGGACGTGGTCGAAATCTACCGTGATTTCTTGATTGAACATGCCGGGCTTCGCCTAAAGAGTTGGGCATTTTTAGAAAAAGTGCTATAATATCACAGTTACCATTGAAGGAGATCCACTATGTCGAATGTAAGTTTTGAAACGATTGTCAATCATGCGAAAAACTCGGGGTTTGTCTACCAAGGGTCTGAAATCTACGGCGGTTTGGCGAACACATGGGACTTCGGCCCGTTGGGGATCGAACTGAAGGACAATATCAAAAAGGCATGGTGGAAGAAATTCATCCAAGCCAATCCATACAACGTGGGCATCCAGTCCGCGATTTTAATGAATCCGAACGTTTGGGTCGCTTCGGGGCATCTGGGGACGTTCACCGACCCTCTGATGGACTGCAGACAATGCAAGACGCGCCACCGCGCCGATAAACTGATCGATACTTTTACAAAAGGGACCGTCAATTCATCCGGATGGAACAATGCGCAGATGAAGCAGTACATCGATGATCAACGCATCGCTTGTCCGCAATGCGGCGCGCATGATTTCACCGAGATCCGTCAGTTCAATTTGATGTTCAAGACCTTCCAGGGGGTCACCGAAGACAGCAAGAACACCATCTACCTCCGTCCTGAAACGGCGCAGGGGATGTTCGTCAATTTCCGCAACGTCCAACGGACGATGCGCAAGAAGATCCCGTTTGGCGTCGGTCAGATCGGGAAGTCGTTCCGCAACGAGATCACCCCGGGGAACTTCATCTTCCGTACCCGCGAGTTCGAACAGATGGAACTGGAGTTTTTCTGCGAACCCGGAACCGATTTGGAATGGTACGGCTACTGGAAGAAATTCTGCATGGATTGGCTGAAGTCCTTGGGATTGCAGGATGAAAACGTGCGTTTGCGCGAACATGAGAAAGCCGAACTTTCGCACTACTCCAAAGGGACCAGCGACATCGAATACCGCTACCCCTGGGGTTTCGACGAATTGTGGGGCATCGCCGACCGTACCGATTATGACTTGAAAGCCCATATGACGCATTCCAAGACGTCGATGGAATACCTAGACCCCGCGACCAACGAGAAATACGTCCCGTATTGCGTCGAACCGGCCGTTGGTGTCGAACGTTTGATGTTGGCGTTCCTTTGCGACAGTTACAACGAAGAGAAAATCGGGGAAGACGATTCGCGGATCGTGATGAAGCTTCATCCCGCGCTTGCCCCGTTTAAAGCCTGCATCCTTCCCTTAAGCAAACAATTATCCGCCCAATCCGCTGAAATCTACGCGAAATTGGCGGAAGATTTCATGATCGAATACGACGAGGCCGGTAGCATCGGGAAACGTTATCGCCGCCAGGACGCGATCGGTACGCCATTCTGCATCACCGTGGATTTCGAAACCCAAGTCGACCAATGCGTCACCATCCGTCATCGCGATACGATGCTGCAGGAAAGAATCCCTGTCGCATCGCTGAAAGCCTATCTTGAAGAACGTTGCCGATTCTAGAGCGTGAGGTGTCCGTTTGCCTGAAATCCGTGAAGAAGAGTTAAACAATCTACGAAGCCAGGCGGATATCGCGGAGGTCGTCGGACATTATCTGCCGTTGGTGAAGAAGGGCAAGGCCTTAAGCGCCGTTTGTCCTTTTCATGACGACCACGACCCATCCCTAAACATCAATACCGATCGTCAAATCTATAAGTGTTTCGTCTGCGGTGCAGGGGGGAACGTGTTCACCTTCGTCCGTGACTATGAGAAGATCTCCTTCCGCGAAGCGGTGGTTAAAGTCGCCGACATGGTCGGATTCAAACTAAGTGCCGAGGTATCGGTGGAGACGCAAAGCGTGGATCCCGCAATCCAACGGCTCTATTCCTGTTTGAAAGACGGGGTCCAGTTCACCCACTACAATCTGAACACGATCAATGCAAGCGATGCGAAGAGCTACCTCAAGAACCGCGGCATCAACGATACGATCATCGACAAGTTCGAACTGGGATACAATCCCGATAACGACGAGTTGACGAAATTCCTGAAGGCGAAGGGGCATTCGACGGAAGATTTGGTGAAGTCGAACCTGTCGCGCATCAACGAATTCGGCGAGAAAGACGTCTTTGCGGGAAGGATCACGTTTCCGATCCATGATCCGCAGGGTCGACCGGTCGGATTCAGCGCCCGGGCTTTACAGAAGGATTTGGCGAAATACGTCAATACGGCGGAGACACCGATCTATTCGAAAGGCAAATTGCTTTATAATTACCATCGTGCCAAAACGGCATGCCGGCAAGCGGGGGAAACGCTGCTTGTGGAAGGCGTGACGGATGTGCTTGCATTCGACAAGGCAGGCGTCTATAATGTATTGGCTACGTTGGGCACCGCCTGTACGAAAGACCAAATCCGCCTGATTCGCCAAATCAGCGAGAAAGTCGTTCTTTGCTATGACGGCGATACCGCCGGACAGAGCGCAACGTATAAAATCGGGACAGGATTATTGGAAGCCGGATTCAAACTGGAGGTCATTTCGAACGACACCGGATTGGATCCCGACGAAATCTGTCAGAAGCACGGAGCGGAAACCTTAGCCGCGTTTTCACGTAAGCGGGTATCGTGGCTGGATTTCCTGATCGAATACCGCTTGAAAAGCGTCGACCTCAACAATTACTCCCAAAAGAAGGAATTCGTGCGGGTGATGATGAACGAGATCGCCAAGGTCAACGATCGCTTCGACCGCGAAATGCTTGTACAACGCTTAAGCACGCTGACGAAACTGACGGCGGAACAAATGGGCTTGCTGGCGCCGCGCACATCGACGACGCAGTCCGAACCGCTATCGCGACGTACGCCTGTCCTTGCCCCTCGCTTAAGCAAACTCGAATGGGCCGAAAAGGAAATTTTAGGTCAGATGCTGACCGGTCGTCTTGCGGCGCTGCAATTCCGCGACGAACTCGGATTTCTACCCGACCGGCTCAACAATGCGCTTGCCATGACCATCCTCGACTATTACCGCAACCATTCCGAGATCCTGTTGGCCGATTTCATCAATACGCTGGGAGACGGCGCATTGGTGTCGTTGGTCACTGAAATCTCAAACAACGAAATCTATTATAAGGAATACAACCCGCGTGCCTTGCGCGATGCGCTTACCCATTGCAAAGCATCGATGTTGGACCATCAGATCGAACAGTTGAAGACCGAATCGAAGAAGACGGATGATCTGGTCAAGCGTCAATCCTATGCAAAGCAACTCGAAGACCTGCGTAACGAGAAGTTACGCTTGAAAGAACAAAAGAAGGAGGATTAACATGGCTCAACTCAAAACCATCGATGAAATGCGTTCGGATTTTAAGACCGAATACGCGACGAAGGGGAAACTGCTTCAAAGCGGTGTGTTGAAGGCGTTGGATCAATACGATCTCAGCGACGACGAAATGACCGATCTTTACGAATGGTTTACCTCGGAGGGGATTTCCTTATCCGAAGACGAAGACATCGAGGCCGAACTGGATTTGCCATTGACGGAAGTCGCCGCCTTGATGGATGACGATTTGGAATTCTTGACGGATGATGCGGCGGAAACGTTCAACGACGAAGATACGGTCGACACCGACCTTTACGACGCCAATTATTCGACGTCCTCCTATTCACGCATCAACGACCCGGTTAAAATGTATTTGAAAGAAATCGGACGCGTCAGCCTGTTGAACCCGGAAGACGAACCGACGATCGCTCAGAAAATAAAGGAAGGCGATGAAGAAGCGAAACGCATCCTCATTTCGGCCAACCTTCGTTTGGTCGTGTCGATCGCGAAGAAATATGTCGGACGAGGGATGTTGTTCCTCGATCTGATCCAGGAAGGGAACATGGGCTTGGTGAAGGCGGTCGAGAAGTTCGACTACACCAAGGGCTTCAAGTTCTCGACCTATGCGACCTGGTGGATCCGCCAGGCCATCACGCGCGCCATCGCCGACCAAGCCCGGACGATCCGTATCCCGGTCCACATGGTTGAAACCATCAATAAACTGACCCGTGTCCAACGCCAGTTGGTCCAGGATTTGGGCAGGGATCCCACCGCGGAGGAAATCGCGGCGAAAATGGAAAACATCACACCTGAAAAAGTACGTGAAATCCAGAAGATCGCGCTTGAACCCGTATCGCTGGAAACCCCGATCGGGGAAGAAGACGATTCCCATCTTGGCGACTTCATCGAAGACAAAGACGCGATGTCACCGGACGAATACGCCAACAACCAACTCCTGAAGGACGAAATCAACAACGTCCTGCAAGGCTTGACCGATCGTGAAGAGAAAGTGCTGCGTTTGCGTTTCGGTCTGTACGACGGTCGTACCCGCACGCTTGAAGAAGTCGGCAAAGAGTTCAACGTCACCCGTGAGCGTATCCGTCAGATCGAAGCGAAAGCCCTGCGTAAACTGAAACATCCGACGAGATCGAAACGTTTGAAAGATTTCGTGGATAAGATCTAATGCTGGATGTCCGTTTACGCGCCGTCTTGTCCTTGGTTAAACCCTGTACGATCTTAGCCGATGTCGGCACCGACCATGGTTATCTTCCGCTGGAGGCGCTGAAATCGGGGATTTGCGAACAAGCTTTCGCAGCCGACCTGAACGAACTCCCTTTAAAGCGAGCACAGGATACCTTTGCCTTAAGCGATGTCAAGAATCGGGTGAACTTCATCCGATGCTCCGGCATCCGAGACATCCCCGATCCCATCGATGCGGTGGTCGTCGCCGGCATGGGGGCGGAAACGGTCATGCAGATCGTCGCCGAAGACCTCGAACGGTTTCTGCGTATCCCTCAAATCATCCTTCAAGTGAATAAAGACGTGGAATCCCTGCGTCGCTTCATGGTTCAGCGAGGTTTCGACATCGTGGATGAGGCGATCGCCTATAAACGTCATTACTACGTCGTCGTCAAGTTTACCCCAAAGGCGATTCCAACTGAATACACTCCGTTTCAATTGAAGTATGGACCGATTCTTTTGTCTCAAAAGGATCCCATCTTCCTCAGTCATCTCAAATCGCGCCTAAACCATATCCTTGATTTGGTGGATCGCGTGAGTGATGAAAATAAACGCGACGCTTTCGTTATGGAAGCCGATGCGATCCGCAATGTTCTGGACAAGGAGAGTTAATCTTCTTGTCTTTGCTTTTGGAGGGCGAATACCATGGACATGATCGAATTTAAGAACGTCACGAAGGTTTACCATATCGGAGAAGTCGAAATCCAGGCACTGAAAGGTGTCGATTTCACCATCGAAGAAGGGGAGTTCGTCGTCATCCTAGGCGCTTCGGGCGCTGGGAAATCGACGATTCTGAACCTTCTGGGCGGGATGGATAATGTCACAAGCGGTGAAATCCTGGTCAAAGGCGAGAACATCGCTGGATACAAAGACCGCAAGATGACGACGTATCGACGCGAGAACGTCGGTTTCGTCTTTCAGTTCTACAACCTGATTTCCAATCTGACGGCGCTTGAAAACGTCGAGTTCGCATCCGCCGTCTGTAAGAATCCGATGGATGCCAACGAGGTTTTGAAACGCGTCGGTCTCGACCATCGCGCCCGTAACTTCCCGACCCAACTTTCAGGCGGGGAACAGCAGCGTGTGGCGATCGCCCGCGCTGTCGCCAAGAATCCCTTGCTTTTACTATGCGACGAACCGACCGGGGCGTTGGACGACGTCACAGGACGCGCCGTGCTGAATCTTTTGGACGATCTCAACCGCGACCTGCAAAAGACCGTCATCCTGATCACCCACAACTCCCAGATTTCCGAGATGGCGCACAAGGTCATCCACGTCCGCAACGGGGTCATCGACCATGTCTATGAAAACCCGTTGCGCAAGCAAGTGTCGGAGATCGACTGGTAATGAAGTATTTAATCAAACGATCCCTGCGCGACATTAAAAACAACCTCACGCAGTTCATATCCATCGTCATCATCATCGCGGTCGGAAGCATGGTTTATTCCGGTCTTTTCGCGACGACGCGTATCCTCAGGACCTGGTTGGATGATTACTATGTCACCTATGACTTGGCGGATCAATGGGTGTTTGTGAAAGGGATGAGCGAAGAGGAGATCACCGAAGCACAACGTTCGATGGATGATACGGTCCTGGAAGGCCGCTATCGGTTTCAGATGGAATACACGGTCGGCGGGAAGAACACGACGATCCGTTTCCATCAACCGACCAAGATCAACCGCTTGAAAATCATGGAAGGGGAAGGTACGGTCAAGGATAACATCGTCTTGGTCGACGCTTCCTACGCCGCGTTCAACGGATTGACCTTGGGCGACCATATCGTTTTTCAACTTGAGGAAGAGGCGTTCGATTTTACGATCGGCGGGTTGTTCGAGAGTCCTGAATATGCCTATAAATCCAAGGATTTTTCGGATGCGGCAAGTGCGAAGCAACAATTCGGGATCGTCTACGCAACCCAAGATACGCTCGTCAAACTGAATCGACACAGTGAGATCTATCTTGAGGCGCTGGTTAGCGCCGACGAAGGGTTTATGGAAGCACAGACTAAACTCGACGATGCAAAGAAAACGATAGAAGAAAACCAAGCGATTCTTGATTCGAATCGGAAAGAAGCCATGGACGAGTTTGCGAAGCAACAAAAGATCATCGATCAGAATCGAAAGACGATCGATGCGTCGTTTGTCCAGTTGAACGATGCGAAGAGTTCGACCTATGCGCAACTTGATCAACTCAAAGGTCAATCCGATCTTTTGTTTCAAAACGCGTCGAACCTGCAGATGCAATACGATACGGAATATGCAGCGTATCTCGGCGTACGCGATACGCTGAGCGTGGAGGATCAACAGACCCAGGATGCTTACTTCTCTGCGATGGCAAGCCAGATCCAAGGGCTAGCGATCCAAGCGAATGCATTGCTTTCCCAATACAATTCTTCAAAGGCAACGGCGGAAGCGCAGTTCACAGCGCAGGAAGCACAGTTGAATCAAGCAAGGAATGCATTGAATCAAGGGCAGGCTCGATTAAGTGCGAAGAAGAAATCCGTGTTGGGTGAACTTGCGGAAGCACAGAAGAAACTGGATGAAGGCACGTCGGAATACCTTATCAACGAAGCGACATTCCAAAATGAGAAAGCGGATGCGATGCGTGAAATCGACGCGATCCCCGAACTCTATTTCGAAGTGTTGGTCGACGGATCGGACACACGGGAATGGCTGGATACGCTTGAAACGAAGGATGAACTGGTCCGTTGGTTCGATCAGGATTCCTATCCCGGCGTTACGATGATCGGCAACGTCCTTGCTCCCATCAGTGTCGTATCCGATATATTCCCACTCTTGTTTTTCATCGTCGCGGCCGTCATCATTTTGATTTCGATGTCCAAGAACGTCGAAAACGACCGGACGCAGATCGCCATCATGATGGCGATGGGATATCAACGCTACCGGATCCTGTTCGTCTACCTGTTCTACGGATGGTGGGCGGCACTCATCGGTGCCTTGGGTTTCTCGCTCTTGGGCAATCGGGTCATCCCCGACGCCCTGATTTCAATCTTCACGATCCGCTTCTCCCTCCCCAAAATACCCGTCGTCTACTATCCGGAATATGTCGTCATCTCCGTACTTCTGGCACTGTTTTTCGCAAGCGTCGCGATCCTGCTCGCATTGCGTCATGTCCTGCGGGAAATCCCGGCGGCTGCGATGCGGCCTAAAACGCCTAAAAGCGCCCGGAATTCGTTTCTGGAACGTTTCCCGAAACTTTGGAACCGTCTTCGCTATGATACGAAATTGATCCTGCGTAACTTATTGATGGGTCGGACGAAACTCATGTTGAGTTCGATCGGCGTCGTCGGTGCCTTGACCTTGCTGATCATGGGATTGTCGCTGCGTTATTCCGCGACCAACATGATCGACCAATCGATCCAGAGCTTCCGTTTCCAGTATTCCGTCCGCTTGAAGGAAACCATCGATGATCTCGGCGAATTGGATCTGCCAATCGAATCGTCGAAAGTCGAAAAGACCAAAACGATCAACGCGACCTTGTCGGACAGCGACGATACGATCCAACTGAATCTCTTGGAAAACGAATCCACCCTGCTTGTATTGAGATCGTTGGATAAAAAGCAGATCGAAATGGAAGAGGACACCGTCATCATCCCCAAAAGCATGCAGATCGTGTATGGGTATAATGTCGGCGATCGGTTGGATCTTGTGATCGACGACATTCCGATCCAATTGACGATCACGCATGTCAATACGCAATATCTCGGGAAGAACGTATACATCTCGTTCGACCACGCGGAAAAACTGAATCTGGATATCGCGACGGATAAACTCTACATCGCCAACGCAAGCCAAACGACAAACGAAGCAGAAATCACGGCGTTGTTGGGTGACGATGCCGTCCGCTCGGTCGACACGAAGGAAGAGATGATCGACCGCAGCCGTGAAATCCTGGATATGTTGAACCGCATCATCCTGATCATCATCCTGTCGGCCGCCATCTTGTCGATCACCGTGCTCTACAACCTTGCTTCCATCAACATCTTCGAGCGACAACGCGAACTGGCGACCTTGCGCGTGCTTGGCTATACCCGTCGCGAAGTCCAACGGCTGATCAATACCGAAAACCGCGTGCTGGCGCTCTTGGGAACGATCGGAGGCGTCCCTTTGGGGATTTTGATGTTCGGATGGATCGCGGATCTGGTCTCGACCCCGGATTTCATCATGAGTAAAGAACCCAACGTGCTGATCCTTTTATTATCGGTCGGGATGTTGTTCGGTTTCATGGAAACCACGAATCTGTTGTTGCGCGGTAAAATCAAAAACATCAAGTTCGTCGAGTCGTTAAAAGGGGTAGAATGATTCTACCCCGGTATGTCTTATTGAATGATTTATTTGGTTTCTGAATCGAGGCTCTTCTTGAGGGATTCAAGGGAATCGAGCACTTGTTTGATGAGGAAATAGGGCGTGGACGCCCCCGCGGTCACCGCGATCCGATGATACCCGCGGATTTCAGACAAATCCAATTCGTCCGCGCTTTCGATTCGTTTTACATGGGGGATCCCCTTGGTCTGTCCGATCTTCGCGAGCATCGCCGTATTGTTGGAGCGTACATCGCCGACCACCAACAGACAATCCACGTTTTCTAGATTCATGATCGCTTCTTGACGGGTCCGGGTCGCACTGCAGATTTCATCGCTGATGTTCGCGTGCGGGTAGACTTCGCCGATGGATAAAAGAATCTGGCGGATGTCGTATTGACTCATCGTCGTTTGGTTGGTGACGAAGATTCTTGTTTCCTGATCAAGTGATCTCGGCAAATCATCCAAGGTTTCGATCAAGACGATCCGTGAGGGATCGATACTGATCGCCGCCTGGGATTCGGGATGGTTGCGCTGACCGATATATAAGATCCTGAACCCTTGCGCCAGATAGGTTTTGATGAGTTCCTGGGTATGCAGGACATCGTCGCAGGCGGCGTTGACGGTGATCAGACCCTTCGCCTTCGCACGGGCGACGACGTCGTCGGCGATGCCGTGGGCGGAGAAAATCACGACGCCCTCCGTGATCCGTTCAAGAAGTTCCATTCGAGAGAGTGACTTATCTTCGATGGTGTCGATCCCCTCGTTCCTAAGCGATTCGACCACGAATCGATTGTGCACCAATTCGCCAAGGATCGTTATTTTTTGTCCGGGATAAGCGATCGCGGTTTGTTTGGCGATTTCGATCGCCCGCACGACGCCTTTACAGAAACCGCGCGGGATGACATTGATGATTTCCATGTTTCGTCCTCGTTTTCTGTCCTAATATACCATAAATTTTGCATTAACAAAAGAAAACCACTATAATGGTTGCGAGGTAAAAACATGTCCAACTTTCCAAATCTACTCAGTGAGAAAACACGGCGATTCATCGCTTTAAACAACTTCAAGGAACTTTCCGTCATCCAGTCGGAAGTTTTACCTTATGCGCTGAAGGCGCGCGACGTCATCGGGATTTCCAAGACCGGGACGGGGAAGACCCATGCCTATCTGATCCCCTTGATGCAGAAGATCGATCCCAACCGCAACGAAGTGCAGGCGCTGATCATCGCCCCGACACGCGAACTCGCCCAGCAGATTTTCGAATTCGCCAAGCCGATGATGGAAGTCGATTCGCAGATCCGGGTCAAGCTGATCACCGGCGGGACGGACAAGAAACGTACGACCGAAAAACTAGGACGCCAACCCCACATCGTCATCGGGACGGTCGGTAAAGTCCGTGAACTTTTCGTCGAAGATTCGCTCTTGCGGATCGACCAGGCGGATGTCCTGGTTGTCGACGAAGCCGACATGATCCTTGAGATCGGGTATCTCGAAGACCTCGACATCATCGCGGCCAAGATGAAAGAACGCTTGCAAATGCTTTTATTCAGTGCGACCATCCCGGACAACCTGCGTCCGTTCATGAAGAAATACATGCACAACCCGCATATCGTCCAAGTCAAGGAAGACGAAAAGTTCAATCCGCGGATCACGCATGTGCTGGTCCCGATCAAACATCGTTCCCATCTCGAAGCGACGGTCTTGCTTGCGAAAAGCATCAACCCCTTGATTTGCCTTGTCGTCTGCAACACGCGTACCGACGCCGTGAAACTGGCGGATCTTTTCAGGGAAAACAACCTGAGGTTCGTCGAATTGCGCGGCGACATGAGCGCACGCGCCAGAAAACAGACCATGTCGTTGATCGGAAACGACGAAGCCCGCTTCATCATCGCGACCGATGTGGCCGCCCGAGGGATCGACATTCCGGAAATCTCGCATGTCATTTCGGTCGGGTTGCCCAAGGACATCGATTTCTATATCCATCGTGCCGGACGTACGGGCAGGACGGGTAGGGAAGGGACGTGCTATGTGTTGTACGGGGAGAAAGACGATGCTTCGATCCGCATCCTCATGAAGAAACACATCAAGTTCGAGCATATGTCGAACAATGAAACCGGATTGCGTGCGATGAAACCTTACGGGGAAGAATTCGTGCGTAAATCGAAACCGCAGGACATCGAAATCTCGAAACTGGTGAACCGTCGGGTCGAACAGGTGAAGCCGGGGTATAAGAAGAAACGTGCGGCCGAAGTGGAATCGATCAAACGGAAACGCAGAAGACAGATGATCCAGGATAGCATCAAGGTTCAAAGCAAAACGAAAGCGAAGATGAAGCAGATCGAAATCAACAACGAAAAAGCTGGGGGTCAGTGACCTCCCGCTTTGATGAATGCTTCGACTTCTTTCTTCAGTTCATTGACGATCTCTTCTTGTGGAACGGAGCGGATATAGACGCCTTTGCGGAAAAGCAGGGCTTCCTTCACACCGCCCGCGACCCCGATGTCGGCGCGTTTGGCTTCCTGGGGACCGTTGACGGCGCAACCCATGACGGCGACCGTGACATCCGAATTGATCGTATTCAGATAGGCTTCGACTTCCTTTACGATCGGAAGCATGTCGTATTGGATCCGTCCGCAGGTCGGACAGGCGATCAGATTGGCGGTTTTATCATACAGACCGAAACTCTTCAATAACTGTTTCGCGATTTTCATTTCTTCGACGGGATCGTCGCTGACCGAGATGCGCAGCGTATCCCCGATGCCGTCCATCAATAAGGCGCCCAAGGCGGCGGAGGATTTGATCGCGCTGGATAACATCGTGCCGGCTTCCGTCACGCCCAAATGAAGCGGGTAGGGGAAGGTTTCGGCGGCGAGCCGGTAGGCTTCGATCGTCAGCGGGACGTCCGAGGATTTGAAGGAAAGGACGATGTCGTGGAAATCGTATTTGGTGAGCAGGTCGACATGGCGTTTTGCGCTTTCGATCATGGCGAGGGCGGTCGGTTTTCCGTATTTCGCCAACACTTCCTTTTCGAGCGAACCGGAATTGATACCGATCCGTATGGGGATGTTTTTCGCTTTACAGGCTTCGGCGACGGCTTTCACGTTCTCTTCGCTTCCGATGTTGCCGGGGTTCAGGCGGATCTTGTGGATGCCGGCTTCGATGGCGATCAGCGCCAGACGATGGTTGAAATGGATGTCGGCGACCAACGGTACCCCGACTTCCTTGACGATATCCTTGATCGCGTAGGCGTCTTCTTCATCGAAAACCGCCAGACGGACGATTTCACAACCGGCGCTTTCAAGCGATCGTATCTGTCGGATGGTGGCTTCCACATCCTTGGTTTTGGTATTGGTCATCGATTGGATCGAGACTTTGTTTTGTCCGCCGATCTGAAGGTTTTTGATCATGACCGGACGGGTTTGGGTACGTTGCATCGTGGTTCACCTCGAGACGATTATACCATAGATACCCAAATCGGATGAAATGCATTATAATATCCCAAGGAGAACGTCATGCGGAAACTATTCAAACCTTCTACCCCTAAAATCAAATGGCAAGGCAGCAGCGACGTGATGCGTCAGGCCTTGGACCTTTCGCGTACCGTCAATTCGCGCCTACAGATATTCATGGTCGTCATCTGCCTGCTTTTCAGCGTCGTCTGGGTGCGGCTATATCAAGTACAGATCCTATCGAAAGACGAGTACCAAGAAAAACTCGAACAATACACCAAGAAATACCAGACGTTCACCACGCCGCGCGGGGAGATCCTCGACCGTGACGGAAACGTCCTGGTCGCCAACCGCGAGCGTTTGGCCATTACTTACCTGAGACCCTACGGCGTCACAAGTTCGCAGGAATGGGAATTGGCGTATCAATTCGTGGAGCAGTTTGAAATCGACGCCAGCGGGCTTAAAACACGCGATCTGAAGGACTTGTTCATCTCGCTGTATCCCGACAAGGCAAAAGAGAAAATCACACAGGAAGACTGGGACGACTATTATGACGGGAAACTGAGTGACAACGACATCTACCTCTTGAAACTGGAAAGGATCTCTGCCGAAGATTTGGCGATCCTGGATCAGAACACGCAAGAAGCCTTCATCGTCAAATCCGCCATCGACACCCCGCCCAGCGGCAACGTCAAGATCATCAAGAACGATGTCACGCTCAATGAAGCGGCTTATCTGGTCGAACACAGCGACCAGTTCCCCGGTTTCGACATCGCGATCAACTGGGGGCGGGTCTATCCCTACGGCGATCTTCTGGGATCGCTGATCGGGACGATCTCCACTCCGAAACAAGGGTTGCCGGCCGAGAAGCTCCTTTACTACCTGGCGATGGATTACGCCCGCAACGACGTCATCGGACGCAGCGGCCTAGAACTGCAGTATGAAGATCTACTGAAGGGGAATCGCGCCGTCTATGACATCGAATACGACGAAGAGACTGGGTTCGGGAAATTGATCGAAATCGAGGCGGGATCCAAAGGACAGGATCTGATCACGTCGATCGACGTCGAACTTCAGAAACAAGTCGAAGAAATCATCTCGAACATCATGGTGCGCGAAGCGAACAACCCATACCGGAAATACATGGATGCGATCTACGTTACCGTCATGAAACCCGACAGCGGGGATGTATTATCGCTGGCCGGCATGAAACGCACCTCAACGGGGATCCTGTATAACGATCCGGTATCCGTCTACACCGACGCGGTGGTTCCGGGGTCGATCGTCAAGGGTGCGACCGTTTATATGGGGCTGAGCGAAAACGTCATCCGCCCCGGGGAAGTCATCTTCGACACGCCGATCAAAATCAAGGATACGCCGGCGAAAGCCTCTTGGAAAAACCTGGGCAACGTCAACGACCTGCAAGCCTTGTCGATGTCCTCCAATGTCTATATGTTCAACATCGCGATGCGTTTGGGAGGCGCGGACTATGTCTATAACGGTCCGTTAAACATCGATGTGTCCGCGTTCGATACGATGCGCTACTATTATAACCAGTTCGGTCTGGGCTTATTGACGGGGATCGATGCCGCCAACGAAGCAGTCGGCTACATCGGGACGTCCACCATGGGCGGACATCTTCTGGATTTCGCCATCGGGCAGTACGACACCTATACGACCATCCAGCTTGCCCAGTACGTCTCGACCATCGCCAATAACGGAGTCCGTGTCCAACCGCGCATCGTCACCCATGCGACGCTTGCGAACACCGACATCGTCACCTACCAGAACGACGTGACCGTCCTGAACGTGCTTGAAAACAAAGCGGCGCTGAAGCGGATCCAACAAGGGTTCCGTCTTTGCGTCACCGACGGGTTATGCCGCGGATTCCTTAACGGCACGGGGATTTCGATCGCCGCGAAGACCGGGACCGCTCAGAACTTCCTGACGACCCCGCAAGGGGAATATGTCTCTTCCCCCAATTCGAACCTGGTCGCCTATGCCCCGTACGAGAAACCTGAAATCGCGATCGCGTGCAGCGTTCCCAACGCGTGGAACGAAGAAAGTCAGTCGAACATCTGCCAGGAGATCACAGCCAATATTTTTACTGCCTATTTTAAATAATTTGTGGTATAATTTTCAGGCGTATGTTATACTTTACACGCACGACGAGGAGGTATCAAAATGAGAGAAAACATCACGTTAAAATGTTCCGAATGTGGCGAAGAAAACTACATTAATACTCGCAACAAGAAAAAACATCCCGACCGTATGCAGGTCAACAAATATTGCCCGCGTTGTAATAAAAAGACTGCACACAAAGAAAAGAAATAAAAAAGCCGGAACGGCTTTTTTGTTAGGTGAATCCCATGGAAATCCATCGCATCCCGGTCGGGTTGCACCAGGCGAATTGCTACATCGTCAAGAATGACGGCGATGTCTTCATCATCGATCCCGGAGCACGTCCCGAACGCATCAAAACCTATTTATCCCAAGACGACCACGTTACCGCGATCCTTTTGACGCATGGGCATTTCGACCATATCGGCGCCGTTGACGAGTTGGCGAAAGAATACAAGTGTCCCGTGTATCTGCATGAAGAGGATGAAGAACTGCTGACAAACAGCGAACTGAATTATTCGCAGACCCGCAACGTCACGGTGAAATCGAAACTTTCGTTTTTCACGGAAGGCGTGCTGCGGATCTCCGCGACCGAATTGCATATCCTCTACGCCCCTGGGCATACCAAGGGATCCGTCCTGATCGGTATCCGCGATTCGCTGTTTACCGGAGACGTACTCTTCAAGAATAGCGTTGGTCGAACGGATTTGGCCGGCGGAAGCGACCGTGAAATGAAGAACACGCTACGAATCGTGAAAACGTTGGATAAGAAATTGAATGTCCATCCCGGTCATGGCGAATCCACGACCATCGAATCCGAATTGAAAACCAATCCGTTTCTGAAGTTCTAGACCCCGAAAGGGGTTTTTCTTTTAGGGGAATTCTTTCGTCGGGTCTATAAGGGATTGAGGTGTCGTCATGGAAGAAGAATTCGCGGGGTTATTTAGGTATGCGATCAAGAACGAAGCAAGCGATATCCATTTGACGCGCGTCAACGATGTCGTGGTCGGTGAGATCAGGGTTGCCACCGGAATGCGCAAGTACCGTAAGACACTGGAACCGAAACTGATCCGATTTCTTACGTACAAAGCGGATCTCGATCTCTTGGATAGCCATCGTCCTCAAACCGGTCATATGGACTATGTGTTTCTGAAACATGTCTATGAATTGCGGGTCGCCCATGTCAGATCAGGGAACACGGAGAATATCGTCATCCGCATCTTAACCCCCTACACTCAATTGAAATTCGACGGGTTGTTTGAGAATGATCAACAGAAAGCGACGATGATGCGTTTACTTGGCTTTGAGCAAGGATTACTCCTGATTTCCGGATCGACCGGAAGCGGTAAGACGACAACGCTCTATCAGTGCCTGCACTGGTTATTGCCTCAGAAAATCGTGACGATCGAAGATCCGATCGAGAAGAGAATCGAGGGTCTGGTACAGTTTCAGATCAACCATCAGAAGAAATTCGGATTCGAGGAAGCGATAAAACAAGTGTTGCGACATGACCCGAATATCATCGTAATCGGTGAAATCCGCGATGAGAAGGAAGCGAAAGCGGTATTGAGGATCGCATTAAGCGGTCATCTGGTGATTTCGACGATACATGCCAACTCCATGCGGAAAACGATCACGCGAATGAAGAATTTCGGCGTGGATCCAATCGAGTTGAATGAAGCGTTGGTTGGCGTCGTCTATCAAACGATGGGGGTCGATGAAGATGGGAAAAGGAAGGTACGTTTCGATCTTTTCGAAAACGATGGCCTCGCTCTTTGAGATGGGGGGAGTCAGGATTGAAGAAGCCGGGTTCATGCTTGAACTGCTGGAAAGCGGATGTTCAAAGGAGGAACTGGAGTCGATCCTCAATCTACGATTGAATGATGAACACACAACACGCCGATATTTGGGAAAACCCTTCTTTTCCGTTTTCAAACAACTCGAACAGATCATCGGGTTTGGCGCATCTTTGCATATCGGGTTACAGCTTCGCTTACAAAAAGATCTTGATAAGAAAGGTTATGCGAAAATGCTGACCTATCCCGTCTTTCTGCTTTTCACGGCGTACTCCGTAACGTTCATGTTTCTTTTTGCGATTCGCCCGACGATTGAAAAAACGCGGGTATCCCTGGGGATGGATCTCGGTGTATCCAATGATCTTCTTCAATTCGTCTTTGTCTTGTTCTCGATTTTGAGTGTTTCGATGGTTAGCTTGATCCTTTATCGATTCCGTTTCAAGCAAGTCGGGATGTATCGATGGTTGCATGGAAAATCACCGAACAATGCATGGGCGATCAAGATATCCAGACGTTTCTCGCTTCTGTATCGTGAACTTTATACGCACGGGCTATCTACGCGCGAAATCATCGCTTTTCTATCCGATTTAAAACATCAATCCATTCTTGTCACGATCGCATCACAAATGCAGGCTGAACTTGAAAAAGAAGGCAAGATGAATCGTTCAATCGAGGAACTTGATCCTTTTTTAGTCAAAATCCTAAAGATCGAATCAAGTCCGGATTTCACGCAGAAACTGGCGCACTATCACTCGATCGCTCAAAAAAGAATGGATATCATCGTCGAGAAGACAGCGTATGGCGTAACGATGTTCGCATATCTTTCAATCGTCCTGCTTGTATTATCGATCTATCAGGAAATCATGTTTCCCCTGCAGATACTTCAGGGGATGAACTAGGGAGGAATCATGAACAAAGGGTTTACGATGTTGGAAATGATCTTGGTGCTCGCTGTTTTAAGCGTATTGTTGGTTTTGACCGTCCCGAACATCCAGCAAGTTCTTTCCATCGTACAAAACAAAGGGTGCGATGCCCAAAAGAAAATCGTGGATACCGCGATTCTCGAATACACCATCGCCAATGGTAACGGTCCAGAATCGATTCATGATCTGGTGGATGAAGGCTTATTGACGGATGAACAACGTTTTTGCCAGAATCATGATGAAATCGTGGTCGATGATGGACAAGCCGCGATCCGATAAGGGTTTTACCATGATCGAAATGATGCTGGTTTTACTTCTGTTTTCCGTTTTGGGCAGCGGCGTCGCGAAACCGGTCCAATCGTTTCTGTTTCAGGAGACGCAAAACAGAATCGTCCACGCTCAGACCACGGCGCTTTTTCTTCGAAGAACGACACGGATCCGTTTGGATCCGAGTATCGAGTGTTTCAGCGATGTCTTCTTTAACGCGAAGGGGAACGTCAATACGGCGCAAACGCTTGTCTTCGATAACGGACGAGAGATTGTCATCGGAATCGGTCCGGGTCGGATCCATGAATAAAGGGTTCGTGTTGGTCGAGGTCCTTTTGTCCATGCTGATTTTGATGATTTCGCTTCAATTCGTTTTCAGTTCACTTCAATACAGCACGAAAAGATCGATGGACTATGAAAACAGTCCTTGGAATCGACTGGAAAAAGGATGTGGCTATCCATGCATCATCGAAGAGGATTTACCCTGATCGAACTACTCATCGCCTTAAACTTATCCATGTTGCTGATCCATCTGATGGTGTTCGCTTTAACGTCGCTTCGTTTCCCATCACCTCAGATCGATCTACGACAAAACCTGAACGGGATTTATCAACTTCGGCAAAGACTGGCGCTCTGTCGAGTCAAGAAGGTTGAAAGCCAAAGAATCACCTGTACGTTCAACCATAAAGAACATGAGCTTCAATTCGAAGAACATCGATTAGTCATGCGTCCGGGTTATGTCGTGTATTTGGAGAAGATCGAAGCGGGTTTCTTTGAAGAACGCGACACGATCATCCGGATCACGTTCATGACGGAAGGGGAGGAGATCCGTGCGGTGCTCGGCATGCTCGAATAAAGGATTCATTCTGCTTCGAACTCTTCTTTTCTTTTCGTTCTGCATCCAATTCCATCTTTGCGTTTCTACCGTCGCGATATCGATCCGATCCGAAAACAACATGATGGATCGACTTGAACGGTTCTCGTTTTTCGAAGCCGCGGTCCTTTCAAGAATCAACCATGACATACAGTCGATGGATTACATGGATTTCGAACTTGAAATGAACGAGCAACGGGTTATGGTCACCTATGATCAACAAAAAGCTAGGCTTGAATTTACCGGTGCGACGGAAGTGACGATGGTTCTAACGTTCGACGATCTGGAAGGATGTTTTGAGGATTATGTCGAAGATTCGCAATAACCGGCTTGTGTTCGTATTCGATTGACAAAATGGATTAAAGAATTAAAATAGATGGGTAGGAGGAATTAACAATGATTATCGTTAATGATTTACGCCCCGGACTGACGTTCGAATATGAAGGCAACATTTTCAGTGTCATCGAAACCGCACACAATAAAACCGCGATGCGTCAGATGATCGTTAAATCGAAAGTACGTAATTTACGTACGGGAGCCATCGTAGAATTATCGTTTACCGGAGGAGACAAGGTCGAACCCGCGCATATCGACAAAAAAGAAATGCAATATCTGTATGATACCGGTGATGCGGTAGCCTTCATGGACACGAGCACGTATGACCAGATCGAAATCCAGAAAGACAATTTGAAATGGGAACTCAACTTCCTGAAACCCAATGACAACATCAACGTCATGACGTATGAAGGCGAGATCCTCGGCGTTATTCTGCCGGATAAGGTATCGCTACAAATCGTCGAGACCGAACCTGCCATCAAAGGGGATACGGCGACCAACGCTCAAAAGATGGCGCGTTTGGAAACCGGACTTGAAATCAAGGTCCCGATGTTCATCGGAGAAGAAATGGTGCTGGTCAGCACATCCGACGGAAAGTATTCCGGAAGAGCCTAAACATCCGTACGGATGTTTTTCTTTACAATGGTTTGGTATGTGTTATAATAATCACGACTTCAGGGCAGGGTGCAATTCCCGACCGGCGGTAAACCCCGCGAGCCGAGTTTCGGCATGAATCGGTGCAATTCCGATGGCGACAGTACAGTCTGGATGGAAGAGGTTGATTTTTGACCTTATTTGAGCCCGGAGTTTCCAGGGTTTTTTTGTGAGAAAGGACAAAACCATGAAACTAAACTCCACTAAGCTTATCACTCTCATCGGGATTATGACCGCGCTATCTTTCGTACTTTATTTCTTTGAACTTCCGGTCGGATTCATCCTTCCGCAGGCCGCTTTTTTGAAAATCGACTTCAGCGATATACCGTCGATCTTGATCAGTCTGAGTGCCGGACCGATTGCGGGCATCGTCGTCGAACTGTTGAAAAATATCCTGCATTTCATGTTCCTCAATAAAGACGGGGGATTTGTCGGTGAGTTGGCGAACTTCGCCGCAGGCGTTTCCTTCTTGCTTCCCGTAGCGTGGATCGCTCGTAAAAACTTCAATTACAAAACGTATCTTCCGGCATTGGCTCTCGGGACGGTCGCGATGGCGGCATCCATGGCCTTTGTGAACTATTACATCACCCTACCCATTTGGGGTATTGAAGACAGTGCCGCCAAAATCAATATGATCAATTCCGCATTGACCCCGTTCAACATCGTGAAAGGGATCCTGATGTCGATCGTCATCATCCTGCTCTATCCCAGATTGGAGAGCGTTCTTAAAAAGATCGGTCGATAACGCAAACAAATCGAAAAAGATACGCCGCATGAAACGCGGCGTATTTGTTTTCCACCGTAAAACGCTTGAATAGGACGGTTTACGTTCTCATTAAGGGGAAATTTTGTTATAATAAACAAGATGAGGAGGGTATCCCATGGCCGAACTATCGAGAATCAAGAAGTTTGAGGATTTACGCGAAAGCATTCAAAACGACAGGGAAGTCGAGATTCATTCCGAAGCGCTCAGTCCTTTTGCCCAACGTCTAAGCCGGATCGACAACACGTTCAAGCCGGTACGCGAACAAGCCAGTTCCGCTCCCCATCAATCGCAGCATGGCAAACGGGATGTCCGTTTCGATACGCAGCCTTATGAACCCACAGGGGTATCCACGTTTCGTAACGAGTTCCTTGATGATTTTCTAGAAGAAGTAAAAAACTACAACATCAAAAAAGGATATCGCGGATACGAAGATACGCAAAGCAATATCATCACCGGCGCCGTGAAAGAATCCAAGACGAAGGAATTCAGTAAAGACGGTCAAGCCGTCGTCGCCAACGTGCAGAAAGAATCAAGAAAGATCGAATACAACAACGATAGCCAACCTGTTTATTTCGCACCGCCCAAACCGTTGGTGATCGAAGAACCCGAAGATTTAAGCGTTGATGAAATCAACCTGACAAACGAAATCAAGCAAGTGATTTTTGCGAACGAGAAGGACGAACCCCTGAGTGTTTTGGAAATGCAAGACATCGTGCCGGTTCAGGCGAAGGACAACTTCAAGGAAGTCCTGGAAGAAACGCAGAAATTAAGAGTGCAGCTGGACGAGTATGAGAAAGAACTGAATGGTATGACCATGAATGTCTCCAAATCGAACCGACTATTGAATTTCATCGTCATCGTCCTGGTTTTGGTGTTGGTCATGATGCTCGGTATGGCTGTTTTTTGGGTCTTAACTTCAAGAGGGTTGATTTAATGAAATTGAATATTGCCATCGACGGTCCAAGCGCGTCCGGGAAAAGCACCATCGCCAAACGGTTGGCGAAGCGTCTGGATTATATCCATATCGATACCGGTGCGATGTACAGGGGCTGCGCCTTGAAGGCGAGGTCGCTTGGTTACACCGTTGAAAATGAAGAAGAAATCTCCGACATGCTGAAGCATACTGAATTCGCCTTTGATCCTCAAGGCCATTTGTTGTTGGACGGGGTCGATGTCACCGAAGAAATACGCAGGAAGGACATGGACATCCTGACGTCGTCCATTTCGGCTTTACCGAAGGTTCGATGCGAGTTGGTACGGCGTCAGCAAGAAATGGCGAAATCGAAAGGTTTCATTCTGGATGGCCGGGATATCGGTACCGTCGTGCTCCACGATGCGGAAATCAAGATTTTCCAGACCGCGAGCACTCTATCGCGCGCTGAACGTAGATTCATCGAGAATCAAGAGAAGAATCGTAGCGGAAGCTTCGATGAAATCCTTGACGATCTAAAGCAAAGGGATTACCAGGACACACACCGTGTCCATTCTCCGTTGAAAAAAGCGGACGATGCGATCGAAATCGACACGTCGACGATGAGTATCGAAGAAGTCGTCGAAAAAGTCGAAGCGATTGTCAAAGAGAAAATGAAAGAAAAGGAAGGTGATCGAAAATGATCGATGGGATCGTAGCGATCGTCGGAAGACCCAATGTCGGGAAATCGACGATCTTCAATCGTATCATCGGTGAACGCATGTCGATCGTCGAAGATACCCCGGGGGTTACCAGGGATCGGATTTATGCCAAAGGGAATTGGTTGACCAAGGATTTCAGACTGATCGATACCGGTGGGATCCAATTGGTGGATCAGCCGTTTCAAACCGAGATCCGTGCACAAGTCGAAATCGCCGTCGAAGAGGCGGATGTCATCGTTTTCGTCGTGAGCGGAAAAGACGGGTTGACGGCGGATGACCATTATATCGCCAAGATGCTGCATCGCAGCGACAAACCCGTCATCCTGGCCGTCAATAAAATCGATGATGTCGCGATGGCGCCAAACGCCTATGAATTCTACGCCTTGGGGTTCGATACCGTCATTCCGGTCAGCGGAGCCCACGGGATCGGGATCGGGGATGTTCTGGACGAAGTGATCGCACAGTTCCCCAAGAAGAAACTCAGCGAATACGAAGGGAAGATCAAGTTCGCCATCATCGGACGCCCCAATGTCGGGAAGTCCTCGTTGGTCAACGCGATTCTCAATCAGGAACGGGTCATCGTCTCCGAAATCGAAGGGACGACGCGCGACGCGATCGACAGTCCGTTCACCCGGGATGGTAAAGACTACGTCGTCATCGATACGGCTGGGATTCGTAAACGCGGTAAAGTCTATGAGAACATCGAGAAATACTCGGTTCTGCGAGCGCTGAGTGCGATCGAGCGAGCCGATGTCATCTTATTCGTACTAGACGGCGTTTCCGGGATCCGTGAACAAGACAAGCACGTGGCGGGTTATGCCCATGAAGCCGGGAAACCGATCGTCATCGTCTACAATAAATGGGACGGTGTCGAAAAGGATGAATCGACGATCAACCGCGTCACCGAAGAAATCCGCAAGCAGTTCATCTACCTGTCCTATGCGCCGATTCTCTTCGTGTCGGCATTGACGAAACAAAGGGTCCATCAGATCATCCCGATGATCGAACGCCTCTATGATTACAGTAACCTTCGGATTCAAACCAGCATCCTCAATGAAGTCATCCTCGATGCGCAGTTGTTCACTCCGCCACCCACGCATAACGGGCAGCGATTGAAAATCATGTATGCATCCCAGGTCGCGGTCGCACCGCCGACCTTCATCCTCTTCGTTAACGATCCGACATTAATGCATTTCTCATACCGCCGTTATATCGAAAACCGCTTGCGGGAAGCCTTCGTCTTCGAAGGTACGCCCATCCACATCATCGCTCGAGCCAAAGAGTAGGAGGAACACATGAAAGTCACAGTCATCGGTAGTGGCAGTTGGGGAACTGCGCTGGCACAAGTATTAGCCGACAATCTCCACGACGTCACCATTTGGGGGAAAGATTTGGATGAAGTCGTCGACATCCACATGTATCATCAAAATGAGAAGTATTTTCCGGGGGTCCATATCAACGAAGACGTCAAAGCGACAAACGACTTAAGTCTGGTCGCGGATGCGGAGATGGTCATCCTGGCGGTACCTACCGCTGCGATCGAAGATGTCTGCTTACTGATCAACCAGCATTTCACACGTAAAGTCCTTGTGGTCAGCGTCGCGAAGGGTTTCCATCCGGTCACCCACAAACGTCTGTCCGTCGTCATCCGCGAAACCGTCAAGCCGGAAATCCTCGACGATGTCGTTTCACTGATCGGCCCTTCGCATGCCGAGGAAGTCGTATTGCGTCTTTTGACGACGATCAACGCCGTCTGTGAAAACGAAGAATCATCGATCCGCGTCCAACACGCCTTCTCGAACAATTACTTCCGTGTCTACCGTAATACCGATGTCATCGGTGCGGAAACCGGTGTCGCGATCAAGAACATCATCGCGATCGCCAGCGGCATCCTCAGCGGTTTGGGCTTGGGCGACAACGCCCGCGCAGCCTTGATGACCCGGGGTTTGGCGGAAATGTCTCGTTATGGGATTTATTTCGGGGCGAAACCGGAAACCTACCTCGGTCTGACCGGCGTGGGTGACCTGATCGTCACCTGCACCAGCGTCCATTCGCGGAATTTCCAAGCTGGTTTGATGATCGGCAAGAGCGATAGTGCGAAGTCGTTTTGGGAAAACAACACGAAAACCGTCGAAGGGGTCAAAGCCGCCAAAGTCATCTTTGAGGAAGCGCACAAGCTCGACATCAGCATGCCGATCACGGAACAGGTATACAAAGTCCTCTATGAAAATGCGATTCCGTCGCAATCCATCCTGGAATTGATGAAGAGGGAACTCAAAGCAGAGTAAGTGCTATCGATTGTATTTGTAGGGTCGGAGTGCTATGATAAAACCATAAATGGAGGTAACAATCATGAGCGAAATCAAGAATAAGAAAGCATTGGCCGAAACGCTAGCCGCAAGTTTGGATATCACCAAGAAATCCGCAGCCGAAATCATCGAACTCGTCTTCGACGACATCAAGGATACCCTGGGTAAGGGTGGTAAAGTGGACATCGCCGGTTTTGGCAAGTTCGAAGTCAAAGAACGCAAAGCACGGATCGGGATCAATCCTTCGACCAAGGAAAAAATAACGATCGAATCCAGTAAGTCACCGTCTTTCAAAGCCTCGAAAGCCTTGAAGGAACTTGTTAAATAGACTAGAAACCGAGGAATTTCAATGAATGATCCGATTCAAATGATTCTCTACTTCGCGGCGATCATCCTTGTGATTTGGGCACAAACCAAAGTCAAGGGTGTATATGAACATTATAGCCGCGTGCCAAGCGAAAAGCATATCACCGGTGCCCAGGTGGCACGTCGGATTCTCGACAGTCACGGATTGCATCATGTGGAAGTCCAGATGAGCCAAAACGGGGTGTTGAGCGATCATTTCGACCCGCGTACCAACGTGGTCAACCTGTCGCCGAAAGTCTACAGCGAAGATTCGATCGCATCCGTCGCCGTCGCGGCCCATGAAGTCGGGCATGCCATCCAGTTCGCCGAAAACTATAGTTTCATCGGAATCCGCAACAAGCTGCTTCCGGTCGCGATCGTTTCGGGGAACCTAGGTTGGTTCGTCATCATCATCGGGTTGATTTCCGGATTCATGCCGATTTTCTATATCGGCTTGGCGATGCTGGGGATGATCGCACTCTTTCAACTCGTCACCTTGCCGGTTGAATTCGATGCTTCGGGACGTGCCTTGGCCATCCTTCGAAACGACGGATATCTGTCCGAAGATGAAGGTGCCGATGCAAAGTCGATGTTGCGCGCTGCGGCACTGACCTATGTCGCCGCATTGTTGGCGACGCTGATGCAAATCCTCCGTCTCGTCTTGATGACGCAGCGCGGAAGCCGTCGCAGATAAACAAATCGCTCCTTCGGGAGCTTTTTTTTGGGAAATCTCTTCTTGTTTTCATAAAAGGGAAGGGGTGATACCATGGCTTATCTGCATACAGGTGATTATCAAGCGACAACCAGCTTCTCCTATTATCCATGCGAAACGGATTCGCTTTTCGTCATCGGACTTCAATCCGATGAAACGATTCTATCCGCCGATCCGTTCTATCAACAGAACGCCGATGGCTATTTGGCGATCGATGATCGTTTTTCGACGCTTTATATCTTGAAAAACGGGGTGTTGACGCAACGATTCGACCTTCAGTGGAAGACGGGATGCGCTACTGAAGCCATTGTGGAACAAACGCCCGATCTACAGTTAGAACGGACTTTTCCAAGCCAACCTTGGCTGACGGTGATCGCTGCGGGAATCCTGACGATCCTTGTGGCGAGGAGGGTGTTCCATGCGGAAAAGTAGTCTTTTCATCATGATTATCTTGCTGATGATCCTTACGATCCCCGCAATCGCGGCGGGTGAAACCGTCGTATCGAAGACGATGCTTCCTTATGAGATCCTAAGTGTCTCGATGACGCAGAATACGATGACGGTCACCGGTTGGGCGATTTTAAACGAAACCCAACATTTCATCAGTTCCGCAGACCACTCTTATGAACTTGAATTCGCTTCACCCGAACATACGTTTCGGGTCAACGGAACCATAACGAATACGACATTGACGGAAACCTTCCGATACGGTGGCGCTCCGATCTGTGCGACAAGCGCTTATTTTAAGTCGGACACCACCTGTTACTATCGGTTTGAGAACGCAGGATTTAGTTTTAGCGTACCGATGGAAGGTTTGCAGATTGGAAGAGATTACACGGTTTATCTTGTCGTCCACGCAAAAAACGCGAACTTTCATAAGAAAATACCGGTTTACTACCCGATTCTAAACGATATCGTGATGATGAACGGTCAAAAAGAGTACAAGATCGTGTCAAAGTTAAACGACACGAAAATTACCGTCAAATATGCCACCGTGGCGGCAAGAAAAGGTCCCGACCGATCGTATGTTGCATGGAGCTACGGGGCGAACTGTTCATCGACCTATGGAAACGATCACTTTTTTCTCTTGAATTCAGTCTTTACGAACATCAAAGAACGCTACCTGAACAATACGAACAAGGTGACTTATTATCGCGTATCGACAAGTCTCTCAACATGTGTCGATTCCAGACGCCGTGTGGTGGAAGGGGAGACCTTCAGCCCGGTATGGATCGCCAGTAGCTTTGTCGAGTATAGCGGAACACCCATGCTTGTCAGCACACGGATCATCAATACGGCCCCGACCATCATCGTAGATAATATCGTACTGAAAGTGGATGAAACCTTCCGGTGGGAAGACCATGTCACAGCCTACGATGCTGAAGAAGGTGATCTATCCGGTAAGTTAAATGTTATAAGTGATAATTATCACAATCTACCCGGAAACTATCAGATGACCTTTGAAGTCAGCGATCAATATGGAGCCAAAGCGTCGGCTGTGCTTTTGATTACGGTTCTCGAGCCTGAGAACAGCTTACCGATGATTCAAGCCGAAGATTTTACCGTGCTTATCCGTTCGAGAGTCGATTTACGGAAGTTCGCCAACGCGTACGATCCTGAAGACGGTGACCTTAGTGCGTCGATTACCATTGATACGCAAGCCGATTTAAACGTCGTCGGCATATATCCGGTCGAGTTTCGTGTCGTCGATTCGAGAGGCGCCATCGCGATCCGAAACGTAAGGATGACCGTTTTTGATTATGACACATTGATCGCTAAATTCAGATTCGTCGACAAAGATAAATTATTCTATTTGGAAGACATTCCCGTACCCTGGATCGGCTATACGCAACGGTTGAGTCTATTGCTTGAAACAACCACCGTGCTCGAAACAATGACGATGGATCCATAACTACGCATAATGTATATTATGTAATTTAAGTAACATTTATTTGTTTGGAGGATGATAAAAGACCTCCCCTTTCATAATAAAAGGCATGGGGATGAAATAAACTGTACCCTTTGTAAAGGACACAAAATAAAAGCAGGGGTAAGATCGTCGAAGTTGGCGATCTTTTTCATGTTTGAACGGTGATTTGCGATATTCTCATCGGAAGTAGTAGGATAGGACTCCTTCTTTCTGATAGATA
>JBGSTC010000028.1:0-84767 GCA_041736705.1 Erysipelotrichaceae bacterium | reverse complement strand
TCTATCAGAAAGAAGGAGTCCTATCCTACTACTTCCGATGAGAATATCGCAAATCACCGTTCAAACATGAAAAAGATCGCCAACTTCGACGATCTTACCCCTGCTTTTATTTTGTGTCCTTTACAAAGGGTACAGTTTAGTCGTCCGGCTGTCTCTATTCTTGCGCGATTCGATCGCCACCGATCTCTTTGGTCAGTAGATTGAAGAGATCCATCGTGAGGGGGTTGTTGTTGAGGAGTGTCGAAACGGTTTGGTCCGTCGCTTCAGTGATCTTCCCGTCGGTTTGCGGTAGACCTTCCTTGATCAACGTCGTCCCTTGGGCATATCCCGCTTCGGCGATACCTTTCGTCAATCCTTGGGAGAGCGCCTTGAGTACGTTTTCCCCTTTGATCGAGGCGTTCAATCCGTTTTGCAGACTGTTGTTGAGGGCGTTTACCGCGTGGGCGCTGAATGGAAGGAATCCGAGTTTGTCTTTCAACACTTCACTTGACGCATTGAGGATCCCCTTCGCGATTTGTTTCGCCGCGTGCTTTGGATCTTCTTTGCCCGCATTGATCCCTTCCGCCAATGCCTTGGATGTCTTGTACATCAACTTCAAGTTCATCCCGAATTCCTGCGAAACATCCGGCAAGGCATCGATCGCGGATTCGGTACCATATTGCGATGTTTCGATGGCGCTACGTGTCAGATCCTGCCGATTGAGATTCAATTGTTGCTTTCTCAGTAGTGTCATTTCTTCTTCGCTTCTCAGTTGGAGGTCATGACTCTTTTGCTTGTATTCCTCCAGAATCAAGTTCGTCGACCCTTCGCCCTCTTGCATCGAGAAATTGATCTCCTGCTTCGTTTCATCGATGCCGCCGGTTTCCTTGGCTTTCGCCAGATTGGACTTGATCTCCTTCAGACGCTGCGTTTCGGCTTTCAATTGGTTACGTTTCTCCGTATCCAATCGTTTCATTTCCGACGCGAATTCCTCTTGCTTGGATTTCAACTGGTCCCCTAAACGGATCGACTCATCGGAGACCTTGATCGTATCCCTTCGTTGTGCCTGATACTCGATACTCGCATTAGCGGACTTCAGTTTCCCGTTAAGTTCAAGATCCCGTTCTTCAAGAGCCCTCAGTTTCAACCGGACTGGATCCAAGTCATAGGTTGCTTCCGGATATCCTTTCGTAATCCCGTCCAGCATCGCTTTTTCTTCCCTTACGGCGATCAGTTCGGTTTGCATCGTACGGGTTTCCTCGCTGATCGATGAGAGTTTCGCGTTGAACGCCGTACTTTCATCCGCCAGGATTTTCTTACGCGCATCGACTTGTTGGAGCTGCGTGTTGAGATAGTCTTGGTACTCGTCGCAGTCTTTCATAAACATCAGGTATTCTTGGCTTTCGACCCCATAGGTCGCTTTCGCAAGCTCGTCCGTCTTCATCGTCTCGTCAAGTTCACGCTCCAAAACCGACCGGCTAGAATCCAGCGTGGTTTTGGAAACATAATAGGCATCGTTGACCATCGCCTCTTGTCGCAACGCATCTTCTTCGACGCCTTTCGCAATGCTTCTTGAAATCGTTTGCGCATCTTCGATCAGACTTAGGACCACCGGTTCATTGATGTTTTTCAGGTCATGTTCGACCTTGAAGCCATGCAGGATGGATACCGCGGAAGCGATGAGCGCGGCACTGACAAACGTGTCTTGAAGAACGACCGCAAACACTTCGCTGGATGAATTGGTGACATAGTCGGCTTTGATTTTCATGGTGCGACCTCCCTTGCGTGATGAGGATCTACGGTTGGACAAAGCGTGATTTTAGGAACGATGGGGCAGCCGGCATAACAGGAAGTACGGGAAGGGCAATCGATGCATTTCCCGTCTTGAAGTTTCCGGAAAGATTCGAACGGTTTACTGTTCCAGGCTTTTTCGATCGACGAATTCGTTAAGGAAACGGCATATTTCGGATCCTTTTCGAAACTACAGGGGATCAATTCGAAATCCGGGGATACGTAGGCGGAGAAGCGACCGGCTTCACAGGCCTCGATGCACATCGGATGGATGTTCTTCGCGAAGTTCAAAATCGCCGGGACGCAACAACTATCAAACCCCAAACGATCGGCGACTTCGGGACGATCGATCAGACTGAAGAAGTGTTTTACACGTTCATCCTTCACATCCAAGACATTGGCGATGGAACCAAGCCCGACGGGCTTATGGAGAAGGAAGATGATGCGGTTCACACCCTTTGGAATCCGATTCTCTTCGATCATCTCAATCGCTTCGTCGATGGAGGCTTTGCTTAACACGAAGTGGATGTTGGTTTTGATCTCCGCGTCGATTAACATGCGTAATGCTTTATGGGTATATTCGTTTCGATACCAACTCACCGCAACCGCGCCGCAATAGGCTTTGATGTATGGAATCAACTCGGATTTCAGCCCGTAGCCGGAAGTCGTGAAGTTGGGAACGACGCCGTTCGCGTGGGCATACTTCAGAATTTCGACGAAGTTTTCGTGTTGGTCGGGATCCCCCCTTCCACCCAATGCGACTTGGAAGGTTCGGCCTTTACACTCGTCGATCAGTCGTTTGAACTGATCCAGCGGCATATTCGGCTCTTCGATCCCCAATCCGTTTTGGTAACATTCCACCCCGGACTGAAGGCAGAGTCCGCTTTTCCCATGCTCGCAATGGCCCATGATCCCGATATCCAGCAGTTCGGGGAAACTCGCCTGATAGGGGTCTTCACCGGTATCCCTTCCGTATTCATCGTAAGCGTTGCTTCTCGCCCCTTGACCGGTCAATGGATCGAAGTATACATAATAACGATATTTCTTGTCGTAGAGTCGGATCATCCCGGGACCTTCGCATTCACTTTCGAAAAAATAAGAATCAACCCAAGTGCGATGCATCCAAGACCCAGGTAATAACCGCCATACATGCTCTTCATCAGAATCAAAGGGGCGTCCGCCAGTAATCCGATGATGAATCCGGACAAGGCGACGTAAGTGTGGTTGTCCGTATGATGATTCTTTATGTGAAAGGCGTGCGTCACATCGGAAACAAGCAGCCGTGTGAACTTGAAGATCCAATGTTTCCTTCCTTCCCCAAGCAAATAGGAAATGGTGAAGGAAATCAGAATCGCGATGAAGTACTTGTCGAACTTATTCCGCGCCCCGCTAAAGCGGCTGTACGAGGCGAAATTATTCGCGATGATTAGACCAACCCCCACGCCAAACCAAGCCAGCGAGACCGCCTTGGCTCCCAGGCTGGCATAGGCGGACTTCAGTTCGGGGACAAGGTTACGTACAGGCGCCATCGCTTTGGCGAATCCGATCGATTTGATCTTATTGAACAAACGTCGGCCGAAGGTAAACAAAATCACCCAGTACAGGGTTTTCGGAATGACGTCGTTATACGTCGCCGTCAAGAAAACGATCGGACCGTGTATGGCTGCCGGGATGATGTTGGCACTGACATTCCACCAAAAGATCAATTGAAAGGATGCGAAGATCGCCAGCTGGATTAAGAGGATCCGCATCGATTTCTTGATGTCTTTGACACCGGATGATCCGATCGATTTGATCCAAGACAAAAGCGTCTCCCGTTTCTCACTCGTCAGACTGGTTTGCGATGACTTTCCCATGGTTTCCTCCATCTTGGTTCAGGTTTTCTTTCTGATTCCCTTTAGCGGCGGTACATACGATGTGGCAAGCATATTGTGAATGATTTCGTTCTTCTTTACTTGTATTTTATCACTCTCTTCGTATGAATGACAGTAAATAATAAAGCTCCCGATTATTTGGGAGCTTGTATCTATCACTGGATTGTCAGCCTCTGAACTTCGTAATCCGCCACTTCTTCCCTGGGAAATTGAACCACCAATCCGCATGGCGTAAGGTACTATACCCCAAGATCAGATTCATCTTCGTATCGACCGTCGAATTGATCAGCGACAAGTCGACGCCTGCGACATGATGCGTTGGAAATAAATGTCCGTCGATGCTCATCCCCTTCATTTCATAGAGCGGCGTCTGCATCGATTCACCGGTGGAATCCGTTCCGGTCGATTCGCCGACGAGTTTGAAATGGGACGTATGCAGTGCGATGAACCCATGGTCGACCACGGTGATGCTTGCGCCGGTATCCCATACCGCCAGCACTTCCTCATCGTCGAACTTCACAGGGATATAGGGATGATATTTCTCATCCAGGATGATTTCATGGCTGTCTTTCGCATAACGCGTCGAATCCGGGTTGATTTCCATCGTGTTGTTTTTGAAGTCGAAGTAGAAGGCATAGTCTTTCATGATGTTCATCCCGATCAGGTTCGTCATGCCGACTTCCCCGTCGATCCGATAGAATTCGACTCCGGTTTTTAAGATCGGACCCAACTTGAACGACGGGATCTTGATCAAGTCATCTGCATGTTGCGCGAATACACCTGCCGATTTTTTAACATACATCACAGGATAATGCATCGTGAACTCGCTGTTACGGATACTGCTTGTCCCCGCACCGGTATCCAGCAAGAATTCGAACTCGTCTCCTTCGACGGTCGCGAACACATGGACCTCGGCACTTTCGAAATCGTCTTCATCTGGTAAGATATGTAGTTTAATTTTGCTCATTTTTCTCCTTCGCTGTGATTTTTTTCTAATGATAAAATCGCTAAATCTGAACGATCCAATTTTACCACGAATTTCTACAAAAATAAAAGTTCCGTCGGAACTTGATTGGCGATGGAGCAGGTGAGGGGATTTTATAGTTTTTGTGTCAAACTTTATAATCCCCTCTAAACCCCCCCAAATCCTTTAGTTTCCTTCTTTTCAATTGGATTTAATAACGTATTGTATAGTCAATTGCATAGTCAGTAACTGGATCTTGACTAAAGTAAACGAATGGTTTTACCCGTCATTAGGGGTACCTGGTGTTCTCCTGTTAAACATCACTCAATTCATTTATGGTACACTAAAACTAACTGGTGAGGGGATTTGAAATAACCTTTAACCAATCCTTCAATCCCCTTCAATCCCCGCATATTCTTTACCATTCTTTACCAGTCTTCACGGGCTCGCACCTTTTGTATAGTCAATTGTATAGTCACAAATCAGAAAATCACATGACATATTATGATTACTTGCAAGAAAGTAACAATGGCACCGTTTATACCAACACACACGACAATTGTTGTTTGGCAGTGATTCACCTTTTGTATTAATACAACTTAATCATTTTGACTCTACAAAAAGTCGACTTATTCCAAAATAGTCCTTATTTTACAACTTGTCCGATTAGTATTTCATTTCTCCATGCATAAGTATCTTGTTTGCGAGTTGTAAAATATTCTTTTGCTTTAGGTCCATAAAGACGGCCTACAATTGATGCCAATTCTTCAGTTGACTTATACTTTGACAAATAAGTGAAGCGATGTACATCAACCAAACCAACAAGTGGAATACTTGAAAAGACTGTATTGTCTCTTTGCTCAAATTCATCAGGATAACTTGAGAGGAATATTTTCTGATCATTACTATTTGTCCCATGTAAAACATCGGTTATCTCGCCACATATCGCTTCAGGTATGGATGCCATTTGAATAATGTATCCATTGTTCTTCAGTACACGATATGCTTCTATGTAATTTGGTTCAGCCCATGAAAAAACCACAGCATCGAAGCTACTATCATCAAAAGGAAGCTTATCACGATCACCATACGTGTATTCAATATTATGAATACCTAATCTTTGTATTTCATTTTTCCCAAAATCGATCACCGAACGATAGACATCTGTACTATCGACCTTTTTCGCCCGTTTCGATAATTCAATTGAGGATCTTCCAGTCCCGGCTCCTACATCCAAAACATGCATTTCTGAGAAGTCGATGATTGTATGTAGTTTGTTTATTAGTCCAATGGTGGATATCGCAAATTCATGATATAAATCGGGAAACCGGCTGCTTAGCCAATCAAATTCAAAATATCCAGGTATGGGATTCTCTTCATCATATATTCTCCAACTACCCGCTTCAGCAGCTTTCATCTCATATCCGGCTGACAAAATATCTTCAATATTCAATTTTGTTCCCCTTTTGCACCTTAAACTGGTGTCAATCTTTCTTGTTTGAATGGTTCTTGATGCTAATCTACGATCAAAACAACAATTGATGTCTTCGCTATTCTACTTTCCCATTTATAAACCTGTTTACAACATTTTGATCCTTCTCTTTGTGAAGGTAATACTCACATAATAATATATGAAAAACCGCTTAAAAAGCAATGGTTAATTTTGGAACTGATAGGCACAAAAAAAAGCCTTTATTCAGGGCTTAAAATGCATATGGAGCAGGTGAGGGGATTTAATAGTTTTTGTGTCAAACTTTATTATCCCCTCTAAATCCCCCCAAATCCTTTAGTTTCCTTCTTTTCAATTGGATTTAGTAACGTATTGTATAGTCAATTGTATAGTCAGTAACTGGATCTTGACTAAAGTAAACGAATGGTTTTACCCGTCATTAGGGGTACCTGGTGTTCTCCTGTTAAACATCACTCAATTCATTTATGGTACACTAAAACTAACTGGTGAGGGGATTTTCAAAGAAATATTGTACGATCACATTTACTCGCGACTTCCGGATCATGTGTCACAATGATTACGGTTTTGCCAACTTCTTTCAACAGTAACAAGAGACGAATGATCTCATCGCGATTCTGCAAATCCAGACTCCCGGTCGGTTCGTCTGCCAACACCAGCTCGCATGGTTTTAGTAGTAGTCGAGCGACTGCGATCCGTTGCTGTTCTCCGCCTGAGCATTGATAGATGTATTTTTTCTCAAAGCCTTCCAATCCAACTTTTTTCAACGCACCTGCGACTTCATCAGCTTTGTTTATCTTTCGACGATTCTTAAGTGCCAGTGCAATATTATACTCGACCGTCTTATTGTCGATAAGAGCGAAGTTTTGAAACAGAAAGCCGATTTTGTTTCGCAGGATATTCGAAGCTTTTGAACTAAATGGGCGGACATTGATTAAGTCAAATAATGTCAAGTCCCCATGATCTGGTTTGTCGAGTAGTCCCAAGATGTTTAACAATGTTGACTTCCCTGTCCCAGACTTACCCATGATCGCTACCATTTCGTTTGTTGCCACGCTAAAGGACAGCCCATTAAGTACCTTCTGACTTCCATATGATTTAACTATTGAATTCGCTTCAACCAGTATCATGTATTTTTCTCCTACCCATTCTTGATGGATTCGATAGCTTGATTCTTTTCGTTTCGTAATAGATGAATCGAGGCGAGGATTAGATTGAGTAAAGCGATGCCCAAGGCATATACGACCGCTTCGATGAAGTGGAATTTCTGTAATAAAAGATAACCTCCCAACAACATAAACAATATTGCATCTTGAATCACAATATAGGCGCTTCGTTGAATGAAAGAATACCCAACTTGATAATGCACAGCGATTTCTTTCTTATTGAGATCATAGAGTACGGTGATACCATGCAATATGATCAATATCAAGGCGGCTAAACACTGTAAAAAGATAATGTTTGAATAATAGGTCGCAATCGATAACTCAGTAATGGTTCGACGAATCGAACTCTCTTGATTGGTGAATATCCAAGTGTTCCCGAAGAAATCAGTTAGTTCATCACGTTTGAGAATCGCTTTATTCGGGTTAATTGAATGATAGTAAAATCCTCCGGATGGCATATACTTAATTCCAGTTAACTTAACAATATCTTGAATTGATGGGTAAATTACAAGCAACGGACTCTTATAACTTGCTTGAAACATAGCGGTAAAATCAGGGATTCTATATTCTGTTTCAGTGACAATAATTTTACACTCAGAACATACTGATTTATAAGTAAATCCAATGTTTCTCCTTCTGAACTGACTAACCAGCAGAATCGGCTCATTGATTGTTTCAAGATCAATTTCTTTTATTTCCAGGGGATAGTATTTAAAGTAATTTTTTGTCATTTGAACATACATATAATTAACATATTTTCTTGAATCAGGTAACATTTCATCCGGAAGATCTTGTTCGTTATAGGTAATGAAAAAATCACTATTCTTAATACCGTAATAATTATATTGCAGTGACTGTTCAATTTGTTCTTCTTGATTACCTACAATACTAGCATTTGGATTAAGCCCGCTTCGATTAATGTTTGATTTTATGATATCCACATAATTTAGATATTCAACTAAAACGGATGATTGATCGATCGAATTTCGAGCATATCCAAGTAGTTGGGGAAATAAGAATACAATAAAGACGATCTTAAGTACAAAATTGAAATTTGAGATTGATTGGTTTATGCTCCGATTTTTGATGATACTTACCGGCGAAACAAAGAATACGACCAAACATAAAACAGACAATAAAATGAGAGTCAATCCGATAACCAGTAAAAAATATAATCCAAGTTGCATAATGTATTCTTGTGTGTACCGATTTATGGTGCGAATTAGTATCCAATATGAAAATGTGAATGTCAATATAGCACTAATTAAAGTAGTAAGAAAGAATGGAGTAAACAAATCATAGATAATCTTCTCAATCTTTTCTCCAAATGATTTACGTAACGAAATCTCCTTCATATTTTTCGAAATTTCCATGAGTAACAAGAGGACAAAAAGTAAAAACGAAATGAGTAGAATTTCGTTTCGAGAAGACACATCATTCGTTTCGCCGTATGTGCCACTCCCTATATGAACATTATTAGGTAATAAATTCTTAATGTATTGCGTGAATGCTTTAGCATTTTCAATGTTAACGGAAGAAGCATTATACCAACCAAAAAGTTGCGCATCTCCATAAATCAAGTCGTGGAATGAATGATACTCTGCTACGGATACACCTAATGGAAATACCGTGTAAAGATACCCGGAGCTGTTCGGATCTTTCTTATCAGTTGAAAGGTATATATCTTGATCAACAGTAGCAAAGTCAACTTCAGACGTTAAAATCAATGGAACTTGACTAAAAGCGCTCTCTTGATCAACAAGGAACATATAGGCTCTTAAAACTCCGTTCGAGAAATATGCTGTTTTTAAATCAACTTCAAATTTCTTGGCTCCATTTACGAGTAGATTAACGAGTTCAGCTCTTGAGAACTCGCTGTTGCTACTTATCGTGAAGACTATTTTATTTGTTGAGGGCATCCCATTGACCTGTGTCCAAAGTTTCTCATTGAATCGTTGCATTGCATAAAAACTAAGAGAGAAGCAAAGTACAATCGTCGATAGAATCAACTTTTTCTTCACAACATATTCCTCCCTAAGTGCTAAATGATTATTTAATAGTATACTGGGAACTGGCCGATATTATATAGGTAATCTAGAGACCATTTTGAACCTGCAGGCAAATCATCTGGAATACCTGAAAACGCAACATACATATGATAATGTCCAAACCCAGGTTCTGGTGTAACCCAAACTGTATTAGAAGTTGTCAAATATGCATATTGCGAAGTTCCATATCCGGAGTATTCTCCAGCTGAGTTGGCGCAGCCTGATGCTGTTAATTTGGTCGCTTTGTACTTCGTACCGTGTGAACTTCCGCTAACAACACCAAGTACTTGACCCGCCGTATGGTTTATAGTAATAGTATTTGCGAAAACATTGATAACTGGAATGATCATAATCATGATTGCGATGACTACTGCCTTCTTCTTGAAGTTCATAAAACTACTCCTTTTTACATTCAAAAGACAGAAATCAATTCTGTGATTGTTTATATTTGGTGATCTCACCTCCCCCACCCCGAGTATCTTGATAATATACTATCATATTAAAAATCCATGTGCAACATGCTTAACGATCTAGAACTTTTGGGTCTAAAAGTCATCAATTCTTCAAGAAACACGATAAATTAGCGATATTTTATCGATTTGTATAGTCAATGTATAGTCAGAGCACAAAAAAAGCCCCATCTTAAGGGCCTGAATGACATTGGAGCAGGTGAGGGGAATCGAACCCCCGTGTCGACCTTGGCAAGGTCGCGTTCTACCATTGAACTACACCTGCAAAATGGCGGTCCAGACGGGGATCGAACCCGCGATCTCCTCCGTGACAGGGAGGCATGTTAACCACTACACCACTGGACCATGTTTTTGAAAATGGCGGGGAAGGAGGGATTTGAACCCTCGCGCCAGTTTAACCCGACCTATGCCCTTAGCAGGGGCACCTCTTCGGCCTCTTGAGTACTTCCCCAAAGGCATTTTCAGCGCTTTTTTATGTTACCATGAAACGTATTTGAACGCAAGTACTTTAGTTAAAAATTCAGCGGCCGAGACCGCTGAATCGTATCTATGTGAGTCTATTCGACGGTGTATCCGGCTTCCCGGATCGCCGTCTTCGCGGTATAGACCAAGTCGTTTCCGCCTTCGATCGAAACGCAATGATTGTTCAGGCTGACCGTGAAATCGATCCTCGTCTGATTCATGGCTTCTTCGATCTTCGCCTTATCTTCCTCGGTCTTCAGATCGCGGACGATCAAGATCACTTTCATGGGATATCCGCCTAAAGCGCCATTTCCAAGGCGATTTCCATCATCTTGGTGAAGGAAAGTTGACGTTCTTCGGCACTGGTCGCTTCATGGGTGACCAGCGAGTCCGAAATCGTCACCAGGCAGGCTGCTTTCTTGTTGAGGTAGCGTGCATTCGCAAAGAGCGCGAAGGATTCCATTTCGACCGCGACGCATCCATGGTCGCGATAGATTTCCTGGAATGTCGTCGATCCCGTCCCGCGATAGAAGACATCGCTGGAATGGATTCTCCCCTTCGACATCGGTATCCCCAGTTTCTTCGCCGCGTCTTCAAGATGTCGGGTCAATTCTTGATCGGGGTATTGGACGTCTTCGGGATACCCGAAAGCCGTCGATGCGAAGCTGGATTCGCTATAGGCGCTATCCGCGAGAATTACGTCGTAGAGTTTGACTTGGTCGGTATATGCTCCGGCCGATCCGATGCGGATGATGCTTTCGACGCCATATTGGGTATAGAGTTCAAAGGAATAAATCCCGATGCTGGGCATTCCCATCCCCGATCCCATGACCGAGATCGGATGGCCTTTATAGGTTCCTGTATAGCCGAACATATTGCGAACATCGTTGAACTTCACGACGTTTTCAAGAAAGGTTTCCGCGATCATTTTCGCCCTGAGGGGATCTCCAGGCATCAGAACGGTTTTCGCGATCTGGCCGGACACGGCTGAATTGTGAGGTGTTGGCATGTTTTTCTCCTATTTCCACGAATATTATAGCATACTCACATCAAATTCCCCAAGAATGCCATCGCAAGGTTGAAGTAGATGATCAAGGCCAGGGCGTCGACGATCGTGGTGATCAACGGTGAAGCCATCGCCGCGGGGTCTTGTTTGAAGACCAGGGCGACAAGGGGGAGGATGCCGCCGGTAAGATTCGCCAGGATGACGGTGAGAAACAGGGTCAACGAGATGACCAGATCCGTCATCAGCGTATCGCTGGGCATGAAGATCCAGAGGCGGAAGAAGTTGACTACGAATAAGACAAGACCGATCCCGATCGAGACGCGGAGTTCTTTCCAAAGGACGAGTCCGAAATCCTTGATGCGCATATGGTCGATCGCGATGCCGCGGATGACCATGGTGCTGGATTGGCACCCTGCGTTACCGCCGGTGCTCATGATCATGGGGATGGCGGCGGCCAGTGCTGGGATGGAAGCGAGTTGGACTTCATAACCTTGGATGATGAGTCCGGTGAAGGTCGCGGAAACCATCAGGACCAACAGCCAGGCGATCCGGCTTTTCGTCATTTCCAAGACCCCGGTACGAAGATACGAATCGGAGGTCGGGATGACGGCGGCCATCTTCTGGATGTCTTCCGTGGTTTCTTCGGTGATGACGTCGATGATGTCGTCGGCGGTGATGACCCCGATTAAGCGGGATTCGTTGTTGACGACGGGAAGGACGGAAACGTCATATTTACGGATCAAAGCCGCCGTGTGTTCCTGGTCGTCGGTGGTGGTGACACAGACGATGTCGGTGTCCATCAGAACGGAAATGAGTTCGTCCTCATCCGCAAACAGGATGTCGCGCAGCTTGATGGAACCCGCAAGGACACGGTTGACGTCGACCACGTAGCAGTAACTGATGGTTTCGGCGACTTTACCCTGTTGTTTGATCTTTTGAATACTCTTTTTGACGGTATCGCTGGCTTTGAGTTCGACGAAATCGGTCGTCATGATCGACCCGGCGGAATCTTCGGGATAACTCAGTAACAGGTTGATTTCTGCCCGCTGTTCGGCGGTTGCGTTGGTGAGGATGTGTTTGACCACGTTGGCCGGCATCTCTTCCAGGAAATCGACGATGTCGTCGGTGTAGAGGTTTTCAAGCATCCCGGCGATCTGCGGACCGGTGAACGAAGTGATGATGTCTTCTTGTTTTTCGCTGGAAAGATACGTGAAAATCTCCGCGGTGATGTCCTTGCGGAGGATTTTGAAGAGAAGCAGGATCTCGTTGAGGTCGAGGTTCTCGACATGGTTGGTCAAGTCGACGAGGTTGTAGTAGTCGAAGGCGTCGCGGATGGCTTGATAACGGCGATCCTTCACCAATTGTTCAAGTTCGAGGAATGTCAGTTTGTTTTCCATGGTACACCTCCTGTTCTACAGGACCGCGGCGGCGATCATGAAATAGACGGTCAGCGAAACCGCGTCGATGACGGTCGTAATCAAGGGTGATGCCATCGCTGCCGGGTCTTGCTTCATCGCAAGGGCGAGAAGCGGCAATAATCCGCCGACCAGGTTGGCCAAGGTGATGACGATGAACACGGTGGCCGAGACGACCAAGGCAAGGGTCCAACCGACTTCCGGCATGAATATCCCGATACGTAAGGTGTTGACGGCGAACAAGACGCCGCCGGCGAGGAAAGAGACGCGCAGTTCTTTCCAAAGGATCTTGACGAAATCTTTGACGCCCATGTCGTCGACGACGATGCCGCGGATGACCATGGTGCTGGATTGCGAACCGGCATTGCCCGCCGTATCCATCAGCATCGGTATGAATATGGCTAACGAGGTGATATGAACCAAAAGATGGTTGTTTGCGTTGATGATGGATCCCGTGAAGGTCGCCGAAATCATGAGGACGAGCAGCCAGGTGATCCGCGACTTAAACATCGGGAAAATCCCCGTCTCGACATAGGAGTCTTCCAAGGGGATGATGGCGGCCATTTTCTGGATGTCTTCCGTGGCTTCTTCCGTCACGACGTCCAAGACGTCGTCGACCGTGATGATGCCAAGCAGGATGCCTTCCAAGTCGGTGACCGGGATGGCCGTGATGTCGTATTTCGAAATCAGTTTGGCGGCTTTTTCCTGATCGTCCTCCGTCTTGACATGGGGTACGTCATAATCGATCAACTCTTCGATCATCGCGTCGTCTTTCGCAAAGAGGATGTCTTTCAAGGAAACATAGCCGATCAACTTCCCTTTCGGTTCGACGACATAGCACCAGTTGATGGTTTCCGCCATCTTCCCTTGCTTTTTGATGGTGGCCATCGCTTCTTTGACGCTATCGCCGACATTCAGCGTGACGACGTCGATCGACATGATGGACCCGCAGGAATTCTCCTTATAGCTTAATAAGGCGTTGATGTCGGAGCGCTGTTCAGGGGTGGCGGAGGAAAGAACCTTCTTGACCAATTCGTCGGGAAGTTCGCTCAAAATATCGCTCAAGTCGTCGATAAAGAGATGCTCAAGCAGACCGCCGATCTGGGCGACCGTGAAATTGTTCGTCAAGTCTTCCAGGATATCGGGGTCGAGGTAAGACAAAAGTTCCGCCCCTTTGTCTTTGGGGAGGATTTTAAACAACGCCGTGATTTCATCCACCGGCATCTTGTCGACCAAAGAAGCCAAGTCGACGATATTGTATTCTTCGAAGATTTCCCTGAGGGTTCTGAATTGTCTGGTTTGCAGCAGTTGAGATAGTTCTTGGGGGGTATAGTCTTTCATCGGTTCCATGAGTACTCTCCTTTCCTGCCAAATAAAACGAGGTTCCCCTCGTTTTAGCGACCTTTGGCTCCTTTAACCCCTTTTTTATAGGAGGCGAGGAGATTGGTGTCATACGAGAAGATCATCTTCTCGCGCATGCGTTGTCGATCGACGGCTTGCTTGACCAACTGGTCCATCAAGGCCGTGAAATCCATCCCGCTGGCATCCCATAGATAGAACGCCAAAGAACCCGGTATCGTGTTGATTTCATTGACATAGACACGATGGGTGGATTCATCCAGGAGGAAGTCGATGCGGGCGACGCCGCTACTGCCGAGAGCTTTAAAGGTTTCAATGGCATAGTGTTGGATTTCCTGCGTCTGATGTTCATTCAATGGCGCAGGGACGATGCGGGACGCGGAAGCCATCCCTTTACTGGATCCTTTGGATCCCGAAGTATATTTGTTTTCATAAGAGAGGATTTCATCGCTTTTGCGGACTTCCTCCAACACGCTGGCTTTCATCTCGCTGTCGAATCCCAACACCGAACAATTCACTTCGCGAAGTTCCGTGACGGCTTTTTCCACGACGATCTTCACATCGTAGCGGGAGGCTTCACGGACGGCGACGATGAATTCTTCTTCGGTCTTGGCGACGGTGATGCCCACCGAAGAACCGAGATTGGCCGGTTTGACGACGACGGGAAAACCCAGCGCGTTAGCGCGTATTAAGAACTCGCTGGACGATCGCTCGAACTCGTAACGATAGAACCAGAACCAATCGACGATCGGGATGCCCGAGTTTTGAAGGATGTGTTTCATGACCACTTTGTCTTGACCCACGGCCGCCGCGATGACATCGCAGCCCGCATAAGGGATCCCGACGCTTTCAAACAAGCCTTGGACGGTCCCGTCTTCGCAATGCGTCCCATGGACGACCGGGATCATCAAGTCGATCTCGATCGGCTTTGAAAAGAGCGAAGGTTTCACCGGCACAAGGAAATATTTGGACTTTTCACGGACCAACGAGACCTGGGGGAAACTCTTCTCGATTTTATCCAGATCGCGGAAGGTTTCGACTTCCGTGAATTTCTCGGATGAAAAAAGCTGATGGTGCTTACTGAGATAGACCGGGACGACATCGTATTTCTCCCGATCGAGCGCCGCCATCGCCTGGCTCGCTGAAATGATACTGACTTCATGTTCGACGGAAGATCCTCCGAACACGACTCCGACTTTTAGTTTCATGGTTTACCCTCCTAATCGAAATCGACATCGCGTTCCTTGCGGTACACCGCCAACGCTTTACGAATCTCGGTCATACTCGACTTCCGCGAGGCTTCCGGCAGTTGATCCACCGGGAAGAACTTCACTTCGACGGTCTCGTGGTTGGGTCTGGCTTCCCCTCCGACGATCGTCGCACTATAATAATGGACATACTCGCTGATGAGTGTCCGGTACTCTTTGTATTTCTCCCGCTGTAAAACGGCCAATAGACGGTCGATCTTCACTTCATAACCGGTTTCCTGCAGGACTTCCTTCCTTCCACTTTCGCTGGAAGACTCGAAGACATCGCACCATCCGCCCGGTACGGACCAAGTCAAGAAATCTTTCTCCTTCACCATCAACAGCTCGCCTGCATCGTTGAACACGATCACACGGACGGAGACGTTGGGTGTGGGATAGATGTCCCGCTCGTAGATGTTGGTCTGTATATTCGGATCGACATTGGTCTTCAAGGTCTCGATCGCCAGTTTCTCCAACTCTTCGTAGTTTTCAAGTGCGAAGGGATCGGTACTGAATTTAAGCCCGATGCGCGCCACGCTCAGGACTTTGCTTGTGAATTGTTCCCAGTTCATGACATCGCCTCTCTTCCGTTCCATTATACCCCATAAGCGTCGTTTGGACTATAAAAAACCGCCGAGTCCTCAGCGGTTGAAAGCATCCGGTAAATCGTTTTCCAGTAAGATCGTATCCTCTTTGCTTGCGATCGCATAGACCGTCGTGAACGCTTCTTTGACCGTGTCGACCACGTGGACGCTTGTCTCGGGGAACCCGACGTCTTTGAGCCCTTCGCGGATCGCCTTGGTCTGGTTTTTCCCGACCAAGATCACTTCGTCGGCACATCCGATCATATACGTACCGAATTTACGGTTGAGTTCGTCCTCTTGTTTCCCAAGATCGATCATCCCCGGCGTAACGACGATGCGTCTGCCCGGCATGCCTTTTAATACTTCAAGCGACATTTTCGACCCTTCCGGATTGGAATTGAAAGCATTGTCGATGAAGGTATAGCCGTTGATTTTCTTCAACTGCAGCCGGTGTTCGACATAGTTGACCTGTCGCACGGCTTTCTGTAACTTTTCCCAGGAAATGCCCAGGGTACGTCCCAACGCGATGGAAGCAAGGATGTTGGCGATGTTATGCTGTCCAAGCAGAATCGTTTCGAAGGGATATTCCCCTTCAAGACTGCGGACGGTGAACTTCGACCCTTCGGGGGAATAGCGCAGGTCGATCGCGCGATAATCGACGTCTTCCTGCTCGATGCCGTACCATAAAACCCGGCAGGTGTTGCGTATGGGATAGTTGCGTATGTGCTCGTTGTCCTTGTTGAGGATCCCGACACCGGAAACGGGTAGGTTCTCGATCATCCGCATCTTTTCCGTGATGATGTTTTCAAGGGTTTTGAAAGTATTGAGATGCTGGGGTCCGATGGAAGTCACGATCCCGTATTGCGGTTGAACGAACTTGGTCAGAAAGTCGATCTCGCCGACTTTGTCCGCCCCCATTTCCGCGATGAAGACATCGTGGATGGACTTTAGTTGTTCACGGATCGTGATGGTCAAACCCATCGGCGTATTGAACGACGCCGGCGAAGCCAAAACATAATAGGATTCACCCAAGATTTCGTTCAGTATGTTTTTGCTGGAGGTTTTCCCATAACTTCCGGTGATCCCGATCTTAATGAGTTTAGGATGTTTTTTTAGGATATTTCGGGCAAGGGAAATGTAATGATCCTTGACCAGATCTTCAATGGGCGAAGTCAATGCGGCCATGACGATCACGACCAGCCAATTCATCATCAAGACGACCGGCGAGAGAATCGCGGCGACTTGCCAGGAAGCGACCAGAGCCAACGGATAGAGAAGGATCAGGTCGAAGATCGCAAGCACCAGAATCTGACGTTTGACGCGTGCCGTGACGTTGAGTTCCTTGATGTACTTCATCTTCAATTCGCGACGGATCATAAACGCGGCGACCCCTAAAATCAATAAGATCGTCAATGTTCGGGTCATCAGGTTCTCTTTGAGATAGGCGAGCAAGATCCAGGGAAGATAGAAGAGGACGACCAAAAAGGCGTTCTTGGCCATGTGGTCCGCCCTTCCCTTCAACCACGGGAGATAACGTCGGATTTCATAACGGTTTTGCTGAAACATATGCAAAGCTTGTTTTGCAGGAACGACGACCAACGCGATCCACGCGATCAACAAGACGATTTTCAATCCTTCGATCATAGTTTTACCTCATCTTCTCTAAGAAACGTATCCGCGATCCGTAAGAAACGATCGGTTTGATTCCAGTAGGCGAAATGCCCGTCGTTCTCGAAAACGACCAATCCCGCATCCTTGATTTCCTTCTCAATGACCTTCGCCATCCATAACGGCGTGGCGTCGTCCTTTTCTCCCCAAACCAAGAGTACCGGACATTGGATGTGGCTCAAGTAAGGTTGTAGGTCTTCATTGACGATTTTCACGAAACTGGCTCGCATGACCCCGTCGGTGTTGCGATAATCACTGCTTCCGAAGAATTTCCGCATGTTTTCCTGATAAGGCTTGAGGAGCGGGAACTTGAAGAGGTGTTTCGCCACTTTATAGGTTTTGACTTTGAGATGGTAATCCAACCCTCGTTTGGGTTTCAATCCCGCCGCCCCGGTGAGAATCATCTTGCGGACTTTATTTCGTGCCGCATAGCGGATTGCGACCCGTGCCCCGAAAGAATGGGCGATGATAATCGGTTCGACGATCCCGTGTTCCCGGATGAAATCTTCCAGAAAGCGGGTATAGTCATCGACTCCCCAGGGTTCGGCAGGTAGTGAACTCTTCCCGAATCCCGGAAAATCGAGGTTGGTAACCCTAAACCGGTCTTTCATGTGTTCGTAAAGAGGATCCATCATCTCTTGATTCTGACCCCAACCATGCAGGAAAAGGACATCCCTGCCTTGTCCTTCTTGTCGATATGCGATGTTCATCGAAACGTAATTAAACATTGTCATGGTTTCACGGATTCCCGACGTCGGACTTCTCGTCGGCTTTCTTTTTCTTGGTTTCTGGTTTGGGACGGATGACGAAGCGTACGCCGTCATCCATGTTTTGCGCATGAATCGAAAACCCATAGGCGCTGACGACACGGTGGACGATGGTCAATCCGAGTCCGAACTGACCGTCGGTCCCTTTTTCATACGGTTTGAAGATGCTTTCCAAGCGATCGTCCGTAATCCGGGGACCGTCGTTATACACCGAACATTCGCTTGGGGAGAGTTGAAGCAGGACTTCGCTTCGCGCATAGCGCAACGCGTTTTCCAATAGATTCTCGATGACCACGCGCCACGGTTCTTCGCTTCCCGGATAGAAACAATAGGAAAGGTCGGTATGAAGTTTGATTTCAGGCCGTACGACCTTCAAGGATTGGATCGCCTTCTCCACGATTTCGCGCATGTCGACCTTGCTTTCGAGTTTGTCTTCGGAAGCCAGATACCCCATGCGGTTCAGTAACAGCAGGCTATGGACTTTCTTCTCCAACCGATTGGCGTGTTCGATGATGACATCGACGCTTTTTTCCAGGGTTTCATAGGGATAGACACCGTCTTTGATGCTTTCGCCATACGACTTGATGGTCGCGATCGGCGTCTTCAAGTCATGCGAGATATTCTGCACCATTTCTTCCTTGAGTTGTTCCTGGCGTTTGATTTCTTCGTTCATTCGCACAAGCGCGGTCGCCAGCGCCCCGATTTCATCATGACGGTCCACCTTCAATTCAGGGTTTTCGCCCCGTCGGACTTTTTCGATGTAGACTCGGATCTGATTCAACGGATGGATCAGATATCCGACCCAGGTCAACAGCAAGATGAAGATGACGCTCACGACGATCAACATGATGTTGATAACGGAATTGAAAAGGGCGGCTTTGAATTGATTGGTGTAGGAATTCCCGATGATGCTGACCACGACTGCGTCCGAATTGATGCGCGTAGAGGAATAGTACATGTTTTCAGGGGAAGATTGGGCGACATAGTCCTGCGGGATGGAAGTGGATAGCTTCGATGCGGCTTCCAGTTCACTCATCAGTTCGCTCGCCAAGGTGGTCGTCGAATTGGTAAGTGGTGCACGCGTATCGTCGGTGAAGAAGATGACATGCACGATATTGGGGTCGTTGGCGCCATAGAGCGCATTCCCCTGCAGGTTCATGCGGTAGTTATAGATGACGTTGGCTTGGGTCTGGTGCAATATGCCAAACATCTGTTGCTTTACGAATTCGGTGATGTTGCCCGACAAGAACAACATGACGAACAGACTGAAGAGGAAGATGAACGACAAAACCACGCTCATCAATTGTTGGGTGAGCGAAAGATCGCGTACGAAATTACGAAGATTTTTCATCATCCGAGGCGATACCCGAATCCATAGATCGTATGGATGTTCAAATCCGGCATTTTACGACGTAATCTGCGCAAGGTATCGTCGACCACGCGGTCGCTGCCGTAATAGTTGACTTCCCAAACCCGTTTCAATATCTGTTCGCGGCTGAACGCGGTTGCGCGGTTCCGTACGAACAACATTAGTAAATCGAATTCCTTGGTCGTGAGTTCCAGTTCTTCCGTCGCCTTGAACACTTTGCGTTGTTCCTCGTCGATCTCATATCCGTCGACCTTGATCTTCTCGACCGTGTCCTTGTATGTACGGCGCATGATGTTGTTGATGCGCAGGACCAGTTCTTTCGGTGAGAAAGGTTTGGTGATGTAGTCGTCGCTTCCCTTTTCCAACCCGATGATCCGATCGAATTCCTTATCGCGTGCCGACATGAAAACCACGGGTACATCCCGGGTCTGATGACGGATTTCTTCGATCAGATCGAATCCGCTTTTATCATCTAGCATGATGTCGAGTACCCAAAGATGGACATCGTCGTCGCTGCAATGCATCGCCGCCTGTTCATAGGTCACATAGGATCGGACTTCATACCCTTCTTTTTCAAGATATCGTTTCACGAGTTCGTTTAAGTCTTTCTCATCTTCGACGACGCATATGACGCGCTTCATGATATCACCTCTCGTTCATTTTACCAAAATCCCCCCTGAATGAAAAGGAAGAAGAAAAATGTAAGGTCAGGATACGAAAGGTTCTTGGGAAACGCTATAATAAAGGGAGAATCTAAGGAGAAAACCATGCAAGGAACGATTTTAGTCATCGATGATTTCGTAATTCCCCAATTGGATCGGAAGCGGACGCTGCGTATCTATCTTCCGCCCGGTTATGACACAAGCAAAAAGGAATATCCCGTCCTCTATATGCACGATGCGCAGAACATCTATGGAGGGAAGAACGGACTGGGAGGAAACCCCTGGAACGTCCATCTTGAACTGGAGGAACTGATGAGAAATGGATTCGAAGGAATGATCGTGGTCGGGATCGACAATGGCGGGATGGAACGTTTCAGTGAATACTCCCCTTGGCCGGGGAAGGATCTGGAGAGGTTGCTTGACATCGAGCGCATGTCTTCACTTCAGACTGGTCAACTTGGAGGTCGCGGCTTTCAATACATCGATTTCCTCTGCGACACCTTGAAACCGTACATCGACGAACACTTCAACACACGGCCCGATAAAAAAGATACCTGGATCGGCGGCAGTTCGATGGGAGGCTACATCAGTCTTGCGGCAGGACTATCACGACCCGACATTTTCGGACATGTCCTTTGTTTCTCCGGGGCGTTTTGGTTCAATGAAGAGGCGATGAAGACACACATCGTTCACAGTGGCGCCGATGAATCCATGACGATCTACATGGACATCGGGACAAACGAGACTAGCAATGCGAATCGCCCGGATTTCCCCGAGATCTATGTGGAAACCAACCGCAGGGTGGTTGAAACCTTGCGTATCGTCGGCTTCGACGAAAACCACCTGAAGTTTCTTGTGTTTGAAGGGCATACACATGATGAGAAGTACTGGCAGATGCGTTTCGCATCCGCCCTGACCGGATCCTTTCAGTAAAAAACAGTTCGCGAGAACTGTTTTTAGATTCCTTTGTTTTGAATCAACTCGACGCATTGTCCGACATATTTCACACAAAGTTCGTCGGTTTTGGCTTCGACCATGACGCGTACCAGCGGTTCGGTCCCGGAGGGTCGAACCAGGATTCTGCCTTCATCCCCGAGTTCTTCCTGGATCTTCTTCGTCATTTCCAGTAAGTCTTGGTCGTGCAGAGCTTTCTGCTTATCCTTCACTCTCACGTTTTTAAGGAGTTGCGGATAAATGTACAGGTCTTCGGTGATCTTAGAGATCGTTTGTTTCTTCGCGCTCATGACTTCCAGAAGCTTCAACGCCGTCAGTAGACCGTCCCCGGTGGTGGCGTGTTGCTTGAAGATGATGTGGCCGGATTGTTCGCCGCCCAACTGATAGTCGTTTTGCACCATACATTCATAAACGTACTTGTCGCCGACCTGGGTCTGTTCATAGTCGATCCCGGCGCGCTCCAGCGCCTTATAGCACCCGAGGTTCGCCATGACGGTAGTCACGACTTTGTTTTTGACCAAGAGTCCTTGTTCCTTCATATGGACGCCGCAGGCGTAGATGATCTTATCCCCGTCCACCAGGTTCCCTTCTTCGTCGACCGCGATCAAACGATCCGCATCGCCGTCGAACGCCAATCCTAAGTTCGCTTTTACGCCCTTCACCAAGGCTTGGAGCGATTGGGGGTGGGTGGATCCGCAGTGGGTGTTGATGTTGACGCCGTCGGGTTGGTTATGGATGAGAATGCAATTTGCACCGAAGGAAGTCAAAACGTCGTAGGCGCTCGTCGTCGCCGACCCGTTGGCCGTATCCAAGGCGAGGGTCATCTCGCTCAAGTCCATGGTAAACAACGATTTGAGATGGTCCGTATAGCGTTTGAGCCCTTCGCGATAATCGAACACCCGTCCGATCTTCTCATCCTCCGCATAAGGAATGTCGACCTTGTGGTCGATGAAGGCTTCGATCTCCGCTTCCAGAGCGTTGCTGATCTTGACCCCTTGGTGATTGAACACCTTGATGCCGTTGTCATAGAACGGGTTGTGGCTGGCGGAAATCATGACCCCGCAGTCGAAGTCGTCCAAGCCGGTGAGATAGGCGACCGCCGGGGTCGGAACGACCTTAAGGCAATAGACATCCGCACCCGATGCGCTCGCACCGGCCGCCAACGCCGCTTCAAACATGCTCGAGGAAAGACGCGTGTCCATCCCGATCAGAATCTTGCCGTGTTTCTCTTTTGAGAACGCATATCCGAGATAGCGTCCGACCGCGAACGCCGTTTCGACGCGCAGTGTTTCATTCGCTTTTCCGCGGATCCCGTCCGTACCGAAATATTTACCCATGGTTCCCCCTATTTAGTGACGATGATGTCGATCGTTTGTTTTTGAATCGTATAGCGTACAAGATTGTTGGTTCCGACGATGTAGAGCGTCACGGTTTGTTCACCCAACCCTACGTCCTTCATGTCGATGTAGATGGAAATATCGTCCGCGGTGATGGAATCCACATTGGATTGCGTCCCGAAGAGATCGACGTTGGCGTAGGCTTCCAACGGGTTCGCCAGGGTGAATTGGTAACCGTTCACGTTGTTGCGGTAGTCGATCGGAAGATTCTCGATCGTACGGGTCACCGCATCGCCGAGCTTGATGTTCATGCTGACGCGCGTGACGCTGGATTTACGGACACCGCTGGGCAGGTTGATTTCCGCCACTTGCACCGTATCGGAGGTCAGCGTGGTCACATTGATGGGGATCTGGATGGAATCGATCGTTTGCAGGATCGATTCGGAAGCATAGAGCGTCACCGCCTGTTGGTCCAACGCGATCGACTCGATGGCTTTGCCGTTGGGGATTTCCCCTTGCGGGATGATGACGACCGAAACGGACTTGTTGGGGTTGGTGACGACGACCGAAGCGTAGATGGATGACGGGATGATATCCACATCCATACGGTTCCCTTGTTGGTCATAGGCGACCAAGATCGCATCCTGGCTGAAACTTGTGTCGACGCCGGTGACGTCGATCAAGGCCTTGACGTTCCCGATCTTCTCGATGGTCGACTGGGAAGCGCGGATGATGACTTCGGTGGTCTCGAAGGTCGGGATGCCGAGTTCGAATTCCTGGTTCATTTTGTCGGTGTTCACGAAATCGTATCCGACGTTGAACTGTTGGGAGATCTTCTTTTTGATGGTGACGACGGCGGTGGAAGGTTGCAGCACGACATCGACGCGCGAAGAGAAATCCTTCGCACTCAGGTTGACTTCGTGGGTGCCTTCGACCAAACCGGTCAGATCGGCGACGACGGAATAGGCTTTTTGATTGGTGACCAACTGGATGTCCGCATACTCCCCGACCAACAACGCGTTGACCTGGGTCGGTAGCCCGGAGATTTCATAAACCTCGTCGTTGGCGATGACGGTCACGGGGATGTTGTCGATCTTCCCGCCGGCCGTGATCTGCGATTCGAAGAAGAGTTCCCCGAGATTATAGTTGATGAAAACATACATGAAGATCGCCAAAATCAAGGCGACGGATTTACTGAATCGGTTAAACAATACCTTGTCGAAGGCCGTACTGAACCAACGGATGATCCGGATGACGGTGTTTTCGATGTTTTCATACGTTCGTGCGACACGCTGGCTCTGTGAAGCGATGGCTTTCGCCAACTCCAGTTTATCTTCCTGCGGTTTACTCTGCTTTTGCACTCTTTGTCTTGCCATTAGGCTTCACCTCCCTTATCACTGTCGGAAAGTGTTCCCTTATCCTCAAGATCCAACGTCTCGGTCTGGACTTTTTTCTTTGTCTTCTTTTCCCGGACCACTTCGACGATTTCCTCGGCTTTGATCTTCTCGTCTTGTTGATCATGGACCCGGGTCGCATCCGCCAAGAGTTCATCGAGCAGATGTTCCTGGTCGCTTACGACTTCTTTACTTTCTTCCTTGACCTCTTCTTTGATTTCAACGACATTCGGTTTCTTTCGTCTGAGAGGCTTGGATTCCAACTTAAACAACTCTGCCAAGCGGCTTGTCTTCTTCGGCTCTTTCGCCAAAGCAATCCCGTCGATCGTTTGTCCCGCATCATCGAGTTTGATCACGGGGACTTCCGCCTTCTTGCGGATCGGATTCAGTTCCTTCTCGGAATGCAGGATATGCTTTTCAAGGAATTCATGCAAACTTTCCTTCGTCATGGTCATCAACTTCCCGTCCACCGCGACGCTGACGCGTCCGGTTTGTTCGCTTACGACGATCGTGATCGAATCGGTGATTTCGCTGATGCCGATCGCGGCGCGATGACGCGCCCCGTAGCGGGTCGGTAAATCCAGGGAAGTCGGCGGGAAATATGCCGAAGCGCAGGCGATGCGGTCCCCTTGGATGATGACGGCGCCGTCATGCAAAGGGGTCGACGTCACGAAAATCGAGGTTAAAAGTTCGGAGGTGACGATCGAATTCAAGATCGTCCCGGTATGTACGAAATCGTTCAGGGAATGTCCCTGTTCAAGGGTGATCAGCGCACCGGTCTGGCTTGCGGACATTTGGTCGATGGATTTTTCGATCTCTTCGACCAGTTTCACACGTTCGTTGCCGGACAAGGTGGATATGCGGGAGAAGATGCTTGTCTTCCCGAGTTTCTCCAGTAATCCGCGGATTTCAGGCTGGAAGATGATGATGACCGCCAGAAACCCCCAGGTGACAAAGATGTCCGCCACCCAAGCGACCGTCTGTAAACCGAAAAAATTCGCAAAAGCGCGGACCAGCAGAATCAGGAAGATCCCTTTGAAAATCTGCGTCGTCCGCGAATTATTCCGTACGAGTTTTATCGTATAGTAAAGCAAAATCCACATGATCAGGATGTCGAAAAACATCCTAAGCAAGGTAATTATCGTTTGTATGGTTTGATAATTCAGCATGTGGCGTCCTCCTTGGCTGTTTTATTATAACATATTTTCTTTTTTTAAAACCCTAGCGCAGGGAACTTAGCCAGTCCGCGATGAAATCGAGAATGATTTCACGTTGCTTCGTCGGCGTGATCGATGCGACCGAGTCGTCGCGCATCAAGCCATAGCTTCCAAACTGGGAATGGTTGGCGCCTCCGATTACATAGAACTCGGTATTTTCGGGGAATTTCTTGCGGTTCTTGGCGAAATCCGCCTCCGTCATGACCGCGTCCAACTGTGCGTTCAAACTCAAGGAAGGATAGGTCTCATCCGACAGATCATCCGCCGGATAGGACGCCAGATACACCGTCCCGATGATCCGCGGATCGATCGGCGCCAACTTCGACCCGAACGCACCGCCCAACGAATGCCCGATCAGGACCCATTGGTCGATCTCGAGTTTATCCATGACGCGGATGCCGCTTTTCCAATCCAAAAACGCGAAATTCAACGGGAACTTCACGATGACGACCGTACTGTCGAAACGTAGCGCGGTTTCACGCGCCAAGGGAAGATAGGATTCGGGTTCGACCAAACCACCGGGATAAATCAAGAACCCCAACCCGCTTCCTTCGGATTTCGATGAAACCTGGATTTCTTTCGAATTCTCTTCGATCACGACGTCGGTGGCGTCATAGACATCCAACGCCTCCTGGCTAGGCTTATAGGAGCGGCCAAGATAGATCACGGTCGAGAAAATCAAAATGACGATCAACGTTGTATAAAATGCGATGCGGGGACGTTTTCTTTTCATGTTTTTCACCTGTTGTTAGGGTATCATGAAACACCGGATTTTGCACGCGGCGAGAATCATTTGCACTTCGTTTTCACTTTCACTATAATGATGAAAGAAAGCAGGTCGCTATGATCGAACATATCGTACTAGAAAACAAAGAAATCTACTTGATCGGAACCGCCCATGTCTCGCAGGAAAGCGCGGATGAAGTCCGTCGGGTCGTCGAGGAAGTCCAACCGGACGCCATCGCGATCGAGTTGGACAAAGGCAGATATCAAGCGCTCACCGACGGGAAAAGCTGGGAGAAGATGGATATCACGCAGATCATCAAACAGAAGAAAGTCGGTTTCCTGCTAGCCAACATCGTCTTGTCTTCCTATCAGGACCGTTTAGCGAAACAGATGGATGTGCGGGTCGGCGAAGAGATGCGGACCGCGATCCAGCTCGCCACGGAGTTGAATCTCAAAGTGGAATGCATCGACCGGGACATTCAGACCACGTTTCTGCGTATCTGGCGCTCGATGCGTTGGTTGGATAAATGGAACCTGTTGGTCGCTCTGATCGGTTCCGCCTTCGATACGGAAAAGATCTCGGAAGCCGAGATCGAGAACCTGAAACAAGGGGATTTGATTACGTCGATGATGAGCGAATTCTCGGGTAAGTTCCCAAGTATCGTCGAAACCTTGGTGTATGAACGCGACCGCGTGATGGCCTATTCTCTCAAACACAGCCGACGCAAGAAAATCGTCGCGGTGGTCGGGGCCGCCCATGTCCAAGGGATCCTGAAGAACATCCACAACGATTATGAACTGCAACCTTTGCTTGAACTTCCGAAGAAGTCGAACCTATCGAAACTTAGCCAATACATCGTCCCCGGCTTGCTTGTCGTCCTCTTGGTCGCGGCGGTATGGAAAGTCCCTTCGCTGGCGATGGATACGATCCTCCGCTTCGTCTTGATCAACGGAACCTTCGCCGCCTTGGGTACGATGGTCGCCCTGGGTCATCCCTTCAGTATCCTGACCGCCTTCGTCATGGCGCCCCTTGGCGCATTGAGTCCGTTTCTGGCCACCGGATGGTTCGCGGGATTGATGGAAGCCTGGGTCCATAAACCCAAGGTCGAGGATTTCCTGAGGATCAACACCGATGCCTCCTCCCTCAAAGGGTTCTGGAAGAACCGTGTCTTGCGGATCTTGATGGTGGTGGTCTTCGCGAACCTCTTCGCCACGGTCGGAACGTTTGTGATCTCCGCCGAACTCCTCTCCAAAATCTTCAACTAAACAAGAGAAAACAGGCGTACGCCTGTTTTCTTATTTCCAGAGATCGAAGGGATATTTCCCGTCTTCTTTCATCTTCGCCAACATCGCGACGACTTCGGGTTTGTCTTCGCGGTAAGTCACTCCGAACCAACGTTCGGCGGAGGACAATACTTTCACGGTCAAGCTTCCTTCTTCCAGGCATTCCCCGATCATCGTCGGAAGGACATGTTCGCACTTCATCGGATTACCGGCAAGCGATCTGTTGAGGAAAAGATCGAAACGACGTCGTGCGGTCTCGAAGACTTTCGGGGTGAAGCCCCAGTAGTTCATCGAAACCAGCGAATCGTCCGCAAGTTTCGTCCAGTTCTCGCCATCTTCGGTATACGCCGCACCGCCGTCTTTGCGTGCGATTTTCAAGCGTTCGACCACTTCTTTCAACTCTCCGTCGACAACCTCGCATACACCCCTGGAAACCGTCCCGGCGTCGGTCAAAGTGTTGTTCAACTTGTAGCCAACCATCCCATAGGCGTCGTCCTTCACTTCGTTTTTAAGGAAGTTATAGATCTTTTCAAACGCATCCCTTCCATAATAATCGTCCGCGTTGATGATGGCGAAAGGTTCTTTTACTTGATTGCGGCACGCCAATAAGGCATGGGTCGTCCCCCAAGGTTTTTCCCGTCCTTCCGGTACCGTATATCCCTCAGGAAGGTCGCTTAAATCTTGGAACACGAATTCGACCTGGATGAATCGGGTGATTTTATCGGTTAGCGCCTTCTTAAACGCTTCTTCGTGTTCGCGTCGGATAATCAGGTAGACTTTCTTGAACCCGGCGATGATCGCATCGTAGATCGAAAAATCGATGATGCTTTCCCCGTTGGATCCGACGGTGTCGATTTGTTTCAATCCGCCATAACGGCTTCCCATCCCGGCGGCTAAGATGACTAGACTTGGTTCGTGCATAAGGTATCCTCGCTTCTTGCTTTCATTGTATCTAGATTTCTTCCATGAAACAACCGTGATTCAATCGAATCCCATAAATCCAAGAAAAAAGAACCGGGTTACCCCTGGTTCTTTGTCGGATCGATGATCGGTTGGTCCGCTTTCTTCACGGCTTCTTCATACTTCGCTTTCCAACCCGCTTCGCTGAGTTTCACCGTTTCCAGCGTCTTGGCGGTGAGGTCGAGTTGCTTCTGCATCGCATCCATCTGTTTGCGGGTTTCACGTTGGCGGAAATGGATCTTTACCCGCGTCGATAATCCGAAGAGGACCGTCAGGATGGATCCCAACATGACGGAGATCAGGATGATGATCGACGCCGAGACTTCATAGCGCGCGAACATCAAATTGATCGTCATCGCTTCGGCGTTCAACACCGCGAACAAGGAAACCAAAATCGCCAGCGCGATGAATACGATAAAACGGATTTGCTGCATGTTTACTCCTTCGGGGTTACTTCTTCGACACCGGGTACTTTGACCCCTAGTTTTTCAAGCGTCAGCAGTTTCATCAAGGAAGAGACGATCGAATTGTCGTTTCCCTGTGCCTCGCCGAAATTCACGATGGTCTTGGGGACGACGTCCACGGTCGCGTTGCTGATGGCATCGGCGAGTTTATCCGCGATTTCGTTGATGACGCGGTATTCCGCTCCGCCATACGCCTTGACCTGGGCATCGATCGCTTGCGCTTTCGCCAACCCGATGTTGGATTCCTTGGAAGCTTCCGCTTCCCCTTCGACGCGTACCCTGGTCGCATTCGCTTTCGCCAACGCAACGATTTGGTTCGCTTCTTGTTCGGCACGTGCCGCGGCGGCGGCACCGGTATTGTGTTCGACTTCGATCTGGATCTTGGAACGTGTCAGCGTACCTTGTTGTTCAGCGACGGCTTGGGCTTCACGCAAACTCTTTTCGCGTTCGGCGGCTTCCTGTTGCTTTCCGTAGGTGACTTTCTTTTCTTCCGCGATCTGACGTTCACGAAGCTGGGTCAGGATGTTTTCGATCTGGACATCGGCGACCGGGGAGCGCGGCGTACCGATCAAGACTTCTTCCAGTTGGAGGTTGTACTTGGCGAATTTCGCACGCATTTCCATGACCGCGCGTTCACGGATTTCGGAACGTTCCTGGATCAGTTCGATCAAGGTCTTGGTCTGGGCGACGTCTTTGAAGTAGGCGCTGACCAAGGGGTCCAGCGACTGGTTGACCAGCATGTTGATGTCACCGAAACGTTGGATGACCCACGGCGCCTGTTTGTAGTCGATATGCATGACGACCGACAACGGCAGAGCCGGTTCGAAGGCGTCCTTGGTGATGATGTCGACTTCGGTCAGGTTTTCGTCGTACTTGTGGTCGCCGGTTTCGGCTTTGTTCCACTTCAGGATGATGTTGGTGGTCGGGACCAGAACGACTTTCCCGGCATCCGTGTTGAACGCGTATTTACCCGGCATCAACGGTTTCTCAAGGACCCCTTTGGACCCTTGCGCGACCAATTCGCCATGGTGGTAGTCCGCACCCGTGGTATCGACGCCTTCGGTTCCGTAGAAGGAAACGACGATGCCGACATAACCGATGGGAACGACCGTCTTGGGACGGAATTCGACCGTCGCGAAGAGACGGTTGATGTAGTAGGTGCCGTCGGTCAAGACTTGAAGTTGCTTACCGCGTCTTCCTCCGAGTTTCAAGAACGCTTCCGGATCTTGATAGCTGGCGTGTCCTTCACCGACGGAAGGGGCGATGATTTCGCCTTCGTCCAAGGGTGACCCGTCATGGACGGTCACGATCCCCATCAAATCGGAAGTATTGTCCGTATTCCCCATGATGATGACCGGTTGGAACGCTTTGCGCGCCGCCAAGGTCTGTTGCATCGACACCATTTCATTGCGTTCCGACCGGTTGCCGGTGGAAATCATCTTGATGTCGTTGGGTGTGATGACGATGAATTGCGCCAAGTTGATCGCATAGGTCCCTTCACGGATGATCCCGCGTTGCGGACCTCTTTGTCCGCCGTTGGTTAAGAATCCGCGGACATCCTGGAAATTGTTGGCTTCGGGGATTAGTTTACCTAAAGTCTGGGTCGGTGACAGCGGATGGCCGTCCCGCGCAAAGATATAGGCGATTTGTCCCTGAGGGATGGTAATCAAAGGATAACGATGGATTTTATACTTGAGGACGGACTTGAAATGAATCCCGCCACGCAGCAGATCCGGTGAATAACCGGCTTCCCCGTGCAAGGCGATGATGGCGTCTTTCAAGGATCCCTTGGAACTCCACCATTGTTCGACAACGGCGACTTCGTTGGAATTGATGACGCGTAAACCGAAGATTTTAAAGATTAACAGATAAAGGACGAAAAGCGCGATCACTGCGATACTAGCCCATAAAATCAGATCATTCATGATCTTCCTCCATTCTAGGATAAGTTCATTGTACTCTCTTGTGCATCGCATAACAAGGCGCATGAGCGAAAAAGAAAAGGACGCCGAAGCGTCCGATTCATCGATTATTTCTGATTCTTCTTCAACATCTTTTCGATCAATTCTTTGTCGAGTTCTTCGGCTTTCTTCTTGATCGTCCAACGGATGACGGCGTTCTTGTCGGATACCGTCTTGAAGATGTTTTCGTGACGGCCGCGGTCGAATTCGTACGGGACTTTTTCAACCGGAGGCAGCACTTTGACTTCACCGGAGACGACTTCCAGGATGGATTCGTCGCGGTCGTAATCTTTATGCATCAGACGCGGGCCGAGGTAACCCCAAGTCGTCGTGATCGTTCCGTCAGGATTGAGGACGACATCTTGGACTTCAGGACGCGGGCGGCGGATTAAGAAGAGGAGGAACGGGAGTAAACCAAGCAACCACCACCACGGCAAGGTCGCCTCAGGTGTCGGTTCCGGATCGACGATGATTTCTTCGCCGACGGTGATCGTCACGGTCGCGATGTTGGAATCGTCGGTACCGTCGTTCGCCTTGTAGGTAAAGCTATCATCGCCTTCATAGTCGTTGTCGGGGACGTAGCGGAAGGTGCCATCGGCATTCAGCGTTACGGTTCCGTGTGCAGGTTGTGTGACTAAGGTGAAGGTTAAGTCATCATCATCGAAATCACTTCCCAAATCACCTAACGTCTCATCAAGAGGGGTTTCGAATTCGGTTTCGAATTCGGCATTGGTTACTTCAGGAGCGGTGTTTTCAAAGGGCAGCGCGGTGAAGTTGACACGGATTGTACGGATTGGCGAGTAGGCTTGTCCGTCATAGACGCGGAAGGTGAAGGTATCACTGTCGAGCGTTACGCCGTCGTGGGTGTAGGTGAACTGTCCACCGACGATGGAGACTGCGCCGCGGTCCGGTCCATTGACGATACTGATGGTGAGCGGGTCGCCATCGGCGTCGCCGCGGATGAAGTTACGGCTGAATACGGATCCGATCTGGACGGTGTACGTCGCGCCAGCGGCGGTCGGGGCATCGTTGACCGGGGTTACGGTGATGGCTACGGTTGCGGCAGCGGAATCCACTTTTCCGTCGTTGACGGCGTAGGTGAAGGTATCGCTGGTGGTTTCGCCACCGTTATGCGTGTAGGTGAAGGCTCCGGTGGTCGCATTGAAGCTGACCGTACCGTTGACCGGTTGGGTAAGGATCTTGAAGGTCAAGACATCTCCGTCGCCATCCAAACCGGTGAACAAGCCATTTCCCGCGCCGCCTTCGGCAACGGTCAACGTCTTATTATCGGCACTCGGAACATCGTTGATCGGGTTTACCGTGATCGTAACCGTCGCGGTGTCGGTGTTTTCTCCATCGGTGATTCCATAAACGAAGGAATCGACGCCGTTGAAGTTCGCATTCGGAGTATAGATGAAGGATCCGTCAGGTTGTACGACGACCGTGCCGTTGGCAGGTTGTCCATGGTCTTCGATCGAGAAGATCGAGTCGACATCGACATCGTTGCCCAGGATACCCGGGGCGGCGATGACCAATTGTACGTCTTCGTTGGTGGAGTAGGCATCGTCTTCGGCGACCGGCGCATCGTTGATCGGGTTGACCGTGATCGTTACGGTAGCGTTAGTTGTCAGCGTTCCGTCGGTTAAGGAGTATATGAAGGAATCGACACCGTTGAAATTCGCATCCGGGGTATATTCGAAGGATCCGTCCGGATTCAAGACCAAGGTACCGTTGGAGACATCGCTCAACAGGGATACATTCAGCGAAGGTCCGTCGACGTCGGAATCGTTTTCCATGACACCGGCAGCAGGAACGCTTAGCACAGTGTCTTCATCGATGGTATACTCATCATCTTGGGCTGCAGGTCCATCGTTGACCGGGTGAACCGTGATGTAGATGTACGCTTGCGAAGAGTATTGACCATCACTTATTCCATAGAAGAACGAGGCGGTTCCGGTGAAATTCGCAGCCGGGGTATAGGTGAAGGTTCCGCCGCCGCCAAACGGGGCATCAAGATAACCAGCGACATTCACGTAGTTATAAATGTTATGGTAAATCGCGTTGTCGGGGTCGACGTCGTTGGCATAGAAGCCAGGCGCCGGGATGGTGATCGGAGTATCTTCATCCGTTACATAGTAATCATTGTTCGCAACCGGAGGATCGTTTACCGGATTTACGGTAATCGTTACGGTCGCGATAGTGGAATCCATCGTACCATCATAGGCTTTATAAGTGAAGGAATCCGTACCATAGAAGTTTGCTTCCGGAATGTAGGTGAACGTTCCGTCTGCATTCAAGGTTAAGGTTCCGTGTTGAACATTGGTATCCAAGATCGCAGTTAGCATATCACCATCGAGATCCGAATCGTTGGCTAGTATGCCGTTAGGATCCACAACGATCAAGGCACCGTCTTCATTAATATCGTAGGCATCGTCTGTAGCGGAAGGTCCGTCATTAACGGCATCGACCGTGATGGTCACCGTCACAACGTTGGAATCTACATCGCCATCATTCGCTTTGTAGGTGAAGGAATCCGTTCCGTTGAAATCCGCCGCAGGAACATATGTGAACGTTCCGTCAGGATTCAAGGTCAAGGTTCCATGTTGGACATCCATAACCAAGACTGCATTCAACGCGTCGCCATCGAGATCCGTATCGTTCGCTAAAACGCCATCGGGGTCCACAACGGTCAACGTTTCGTCTTCATCGACACTATACATGTCTTCGACGGCGACCGGAGCATCGTTCACCGGATTGACCGTGATAGTCACCGTAACGACGTTCGAATCAGAATCACCATCATTGGCTTGGTACGTGAAACTATCGGTACCGTGGAAATTCGCATCCGGTGTATACGTGAACGTTCCATCAGGATTCAATGTCAACGTTCCGTGTTCAACGTCCAGAACCAAGACCGCCGTCAATGAATCTCCGTCAGGGTCCGAATCGTTGGACAGGACACCATTGGGATCGATGACGACTAAGCTACCATCTTCATCAACATCATAATCATCTTCAACGGCAACCGGGGCATCATTGACAGCACCGACATTGATGGTTACGGTCGCAACATTGGAATCAAGGCTGCCATCATTCGCTTTATAGGTGAATGAGTCGCTTCCCTGGAAGTTCGCATCCGGGAGATAGGTGAAGGATCCATCGGCGTTCAAGAAGAGTTCGCCATGGAGAGGTCCGACGACGACAATCGCGGTCAACAGATTTCCTTCAATGTCCGTATCGTTCCCAAGGACTCCAAGAGCCGGTACAGTCAATAATTCATCTTCATCGGTGGAATACTCGTCGTTATTGGCGACAGGTGCATCGTTGATCGGCTTAACGATGATCGAGATCGCGACAGAAGCGGTCCCTCCATTACCATCGGTAATATAGTAGGTTATCGATGCGGTTCCGACGAAATCGGGGTAAGGAACAAAGCTGAAGGAACCATCAGGATTGATATTGGGTGTTCCTTGGAAACTGTTCCAAGCATAACCATAGACGCTGATACTCGGAGAATCGATGTCATAATCGTTTCCGAGAAGACCAGGCGCAGGGATATTCAGCGTTACATCTTCGTCGGTTTCATATGTATCCGTGATTGCTACTGGCGGATCATTGATTGGACGTACGATAATCGTGACCGTAGTCGCAATTGAGTCCAATGATCCATCGTTGGCTTTGTAGGTGAAGGTATCCGTTCCGTGGAAGTCCGCATCCGGAGCATAGGTAAATGTTCCGTCGGAATTCAGCGTCAACGTACCATGGGTGACATCGTCAACTAAGACTGCCGTGAGCGAATCCCCTTCGGCATCCGTATCATTTTCAAGGACGCCGTTCGGGTCAATCACGACTAGACTACTATCTTCATCCACTTCATATTCATCCACGTTTGCAATTGGTGCATCGTTTACAGGATGAACGGTAATGGTAACCGTCACTAGATTCGATTCGGCGGTACCATCGTAGGCTTTATAAGTGAAACTATCGTTTCCGTGATAATTCGCATTGGGAACATAGGTGAGTGTTCCGTCGGCATTCAACGTCAATGTGCCGTGATCAACATCATCAACGAGAACGGCAGTCAACACGTCGCCATCTACATCCGAATCATTGGTAAGTACGCCGTTGGGTGCGATGACGTTCAAGGTAACATCTTCATCCGTATCATATTCATTATCAACCGCGACAGGAGCGTCATTGATCGGTTTAATCGCGATCGTGACGGTAACGACATTGGAATTCGCTGTTGAATCGTTTGCTTGATACGTAAATGTATCCGTTCCATTGTAGTTCGCGTTGGGAACATAGGTGAATGTTCCATCGGTATTCAGCGTCAATGTACCGTGATCGACATCATCAACCAGAATGGCAGTCAATACATCGCCATCTACATCCGAATCATTGGCTAGAACGCCATTGGGATCGATGACGACCAACGTGTTGTCTTCATTGACTTCATAATCATCCGCAACAGCAATCGGGGCGTCATTGGCGGCGCCAACCGTAATCATTACTTTCGCAGTATTCGAATCCAACGTACCATCGTTGGCTTTATAGGTGAAACTATCCGTGCCGACAAAATTCAATTCCGGCAAATATGTGAAGGATCCATCCGGGTTCAATGTGAGGACACCGTGCGCGACATCAACAACTACAATCGCTGTCAGTGTATTGCCATCGAGATCCGTATCATTCCCAAGAACGCCTGTCGCCGGAATGGTTAGAAGCGCTTCTTCTTCTGTGGAATATTCATCGTCATTCGCAACCGGTGCATCGTTTTCAGGATTAACCGTGATGGTGACCGTTGCGATATTCGAATCTTCTTGAGAGTCATTGGCTTTATATGTAAACGAATCCGCTCCGTTGAAGTTCGCGTCGGGAACATAGGTGAATGTTCCATCGGCATTCAACGTCAAGGTGCCGTGGTCAACATCATCAACCAGAACAGTTGTCAACGAATCGCCGTCAGCATCCGTATCATTGGATAAGACACCGTTAGGGTTGACGACAACCAGATTACCGTCTTCGTCCACGTCATATGTGTCATCCATAGAGACCGGAGCATCATTGTCATCGATAACGATATGCTCGATGATGGGCTTCGGGAATTCTTCCCCATGCGGGTCACCTTCAATATTCGTATATGACAGTTCTGCATATTCATTGGTCGGATAATAGCCCGTAGGCAAACCATCATCGATTTTGATGATGTATTTGACAACCATGGGTTCCGATCCAATCGTACCGACATCCCAAGTCATCACTTCCGTCGCCGGATCATAGACGATATCAAGCAACTCATATCCCGGCGAAATGTTTTGGAATGTGAACGCACTCCCCATTTTATCGTTCATGACTGCATCGGTACCGGCATTGATGATCTGTGAGGCGATCTGATCGTAGATCGCATCGAGATTCCCGGTATTGCCATTATAATAGCCACCATTTGCGATACTACTCAAGATTTGTTGGCCGGTAGCATCGACATTCAAACCGATGGAGTAAATCGTCGCTCCGGCGGCTTGTGCTTGCTGTCCTTGCCATAATACCGAATCAGCTAAAGAGAATTCGGCATTAAAATCATAATCGTCATAATCCCCGTTTGAGCATGTGCCCCCAACGGTAAACGATTTTTCAACCCAGATCGAGTCTGTGTCGACAGTATAGATACTTTCAGAATAGTCAAAATTGTAACGACCCGTGTAGTTTAACGGATTGTCACGATTAGCATTCGAGACGGTAACACGACAATTTCCGTTTGATCGGATTTCGTAATCTAGCGGACCCACGTATTGCGGGTCGAAATCATATCCACGGGTCGGGAATCCGTCACCGAGAACGACGATCGCATTTGAATTGGATGCGATCGAGGATGCGGAATCCAATAATAAACGTGCTTGATACACACCGCCCTCGAGATGCGTATACCCATTAGCACTTAAGCCATCGATTGCACTTTTCAATGACGCTGCATTTTGGGAGAAGTCCATGACTAGGCTTGGGCTTGTGGAGAAACGAATGATTGCGATGCGATGACCTTCGTCACGGGCGATAATCGTATCCACGAAGTTTTTCGCCGCAGTCTTCATCGCATTCATCTTCGCACTCGACATACTTCCGGAGGTGTCCATGACCAAAACGATATCGCTTGCCTTTACGACAGGGACACCGGTTATGGTGAGGGTGATCTCATAAAACCCTCCGCCTAGACTCGCCGCGGTTTTATTAACCGTTACGGTTCCCGGAGGAAGTGGATCCAAAGCAACAACTCGACTACTTGGAAAAGACATCGTCGACAATGCGAATCCGAAGACAAGCATGATTCTCAATACACGATTAGCAAACTTCTTGAAATGATGCATAGTACTCTCCTTTCTCACATCGATTCATATCGAATCGATGCAAAATCTCTACTGGAAGTCCTTTGACTTCCGATGATCCACTCAACTGAAGTTTCTCCTAAAATAATGGTTTGTATGACATTCCGATGTCGACCTGTAGCAAAATGCTTCGGTATCTCTCTTGATAACAAGAGTGCCGTTCCGCCTTTGACAAGTAAACAACTTTCCCCGTTCTGTACTTTTACAGGTTCGGAAGTTGGGTTGATATACCCCCATGTCACTAAATAGGTGCCATCAGGCATTCTTTCAACCTTATCCACCACCGCACGAACTTCTTTTCGATGGCGGGATAGGATGAAATAGAGAACACCGATCAAAAGCGCCGAGGTCAGCCAGGTCCACATCCCGTTGGGATCATATACCATGAAGGCGGGAAGTGTGAAGACTAGCGCGCTTTTCGACAACAATCCGAGATGTTTGCGCATAGGCCGCCCCTTTCATAGATAAAAAACCGACTTCTTGATTCAATTATCAAGTACGTCGGTTAGTGGTCGGTTAGATTTAGGATATCTTTTGGAAAAAGATTCATTTATCGTGTTTTATACGGTTCCAACTTCCTTGTGAAGCGGAGAAACATGGTAGTGGAGCTTAATCGTTTCGGAAGTGTTGTGTTTGTGGAAGGAGGTGCGGATACGATTGGCGATCGTGTGCGCGTTCTCTTCGTTCTTGCACGGAAGCAATAGGATGAATTGAGTTGGGTTCATCCTTGAAAAGATATCCCCCTTACGTAAGGATTGGTTGATGATACCGCGCAGTCTTTCCATCGTTTTCTGCAAAGTCAAGTCGTTCTCTTCGGTTTTCACTTCCAGTAATAAAACGTAACTCTTTTCGTCAGATCTTTCTTCCGTACGCAAGGCAATCTGATACATTCGCTTGAACACTTCATGCTCGCAATAGAATGCGCCTTCGACTTCCTTGTTTTCCTGCAGGGTTTCCAATAGCTCCCCCATCCCGATATTGCTGACTTCCTCACGGGAAAGGATCATGTTGTAGAGGGATTTAGTGCGCAAAGACAACTGTGCGTTGTATTCCTTGTAGAAACGACGATTGATGCTTTCATAATATTCGATCGCTTTACGGTACTGTTTCGTTTCGATCAATGCCAGTATGTAATAATAATGAAACTCTTCATTGTATGGGTCCATCCGTAAAGCGATTTGGGAAGTGTTCATCATCTCGTCGTATTTCCGATCAATTTCCAACTCCTCAAGATACATCAGGACACATCGGTTGTAAATGTGTGTGAAATATTCCCTGACCGGCAAGGTCCATAACTGCGCGGTGCTGGAACTCAGAAAAGGTTGGGGAATCAAGTCGATGACTTTCTTCATCAACTCTTGTTTCTCTGCCCGAGTAACATTCTCGTCGTTGATCTGTTTCCAGATGGCTTCGGCTTCTTCGGTATCCACCCAAAGCGGCATATCCGGGTTGAAGGCGTAGCCGTTCTTGGTGGTCTTGATGCATTCAACCCCAGTCAATTCGTCGATCTCGTCCAATAACTGGCGCAGTCGAAAGACCGAGAACTTCAATGCGCTGGCCGGGTTCATACTATCGCTCCAGAGATTCTCGATCAATTTCTCTTTCGATACGTTCTGGTCGCGGTGGTAGATCAGGTATTCCAGCAGCAACATCAAATGTTTGCCAAGTTTTTCTTTGAGGTCGACCTTCTTGACGTCAAACGAAAAACCCAGTTCGCCAAACATTCGAACGATTAATGGACGGTCTTTCGAGCTCAAGAGTCACTCCCCCTTTAGCGCATCTCTTTGATGCGTTTCTTCATGATCGCAGGATCGAAACTATGTGACAGCGCTTCGGATTCTTCGACGATGTTTTTCTTCACCAAATCCAAAATCATGCTATCCATCGAGACCATGCCTTCATCGCTGGAGGCGACGATGGTGTTGTTGAGCTGATGGGTCTTGCCTTCGCGGATCTGGTTGCGGATCGCGGTGGCGTTGGTCATGATTTCAAAGACGGGAAGCAGACTGCCTTCCTTCGTACGCAACAATTGTTGGGAAATGACGGCTTGCAATACCATCGACAACTGGACGCGGACTTGCTGCTGCTGAAGGGGCGGGAACACGTCGACGATGCGGTCAACCGTGTTGGCGGCACCCAGGGTATGTAAGGTGGAGAAGACCAGGTGGCCAGTTTCGGCCGCGGTCATCGCCAAGGAGATCGTTTCCAAGTCCCGCATTTCCCCGATGAAGAGGACGTCGGGGGCTTGCCGCAAGGCGGCGCGCAGAGCGGACGCTGTGCTTTCGCAATCCGAGGAAATCTCGCGTTGGGATACGATGCTTAAGTTATGACGATGCAGGTATTCGATCGGGTCTTCCAAGGTCACGATGTGGGCGTGACGGCTACGGTTGATCTCGTCAAGCAAGACCGCAAGCGTCGAGGACTTCCCGCTTCCGGCAGGACCGCTGATGATGACCAAGCCTTTGTTGATACGGGAAAACTTCAGGATTTCCTCGGGGATCGATAGTTCCTTGGCCGAGGGGATGTCGAAGCGTACGATGCGCAACACCGCCGCCATCGAACCCCGCTGCATGAAGACATTGACCCGAAACCGCGCGACGTTGGGGATCGCGAACGAGAAATCGTCATCCCCTTTGACCGTCAGGTTGGCTTTGGTATGGTGCAGGCTTAAGGCGTAGATCTCATCGACCAACTGCTCGGTCTCTTCCCGTTTCAGGTTGATGTCGTCGACCCTGCGTAATTCATTGTTGACTTTGATGGAGAGCGGGCAGCCGGCTACGATAAAAATGTCCGAAGCCTTGTTGTCCATCGCGACCGCCACTAGTTCTTGGATCTTCATGTCACCCTCCCCAAACCGGATCCCCATTTTCGGAATAATCCTGTCCGTTTTCTGTCGTCATTCGGTATGAGATGCGCGTAAGGCGCGGACTGTCGCCGGTGTCGTCCACCTTGAGTTTCACATCCATCCGAAGGATCGATAATTCAAGGGTGTATGCGAGTGTTCTTGTTTTACTATTATACGTGATTTCCGGATGTTTGTTCAAGAAAGACGGTAGCACTTCGTCGATATTTGGTTCATTTTCCATCATTTCGGACAGTTCGGCGCTCAATGACGCGAGTTTTTCCTCCGCCATCGTCGAAATCGCATACGATGTGGCAATCAGCCCGGTCGTACGTCGCAAGGCATTTCTGTCGCTGTTCGCGCTTAAGAGACTGAGCGTGGAGAAACTGAGTACGGTGATGACGATGAAGACCGTCAATAAGGTCGGCAAACCAAACAAAGTGACGCTTCTTGATTTCATGGTTGCGCCTCCGTCAAGGTCGAGACATGCCAACCCGTCACGATGCTTCCATCACGTAAATCGACCAGTTCCAGGCGGCAGTCCCTTAAGGTCTGCTTTCCATCGGCGTCGCTTTGGATATAGACGGCGAGTTGATAGACGACCTTATCCTTCGCCGGTTCCCCGTTGGCGTCATATCCGAAGAAGTACGCTTTTTCATTACTTTGGGCGGGTTCGAACGTAAGAAGATAGGTATCGTCGCTTAAGCGTAGCCGTTCGCTGTATTTCACCATTTCGTTGGTGATTTTGGTGATCGCGTTGTTGGTTTGGTCGATCTTCGCGGCGTTGGCGAATAAAAGCAGCGAGACGATCGTCGCGATCGTCAGCAGGATCAGACTGAAGACGATTTCCAGGAAAAAGGAATACAGGCTTTTCTGTTTCATGAGATCACCCCTTCGCTCATCAGGGTATAGGTGATCGAGTGTTCTTCCCCTTGGTCGTCGCTGAACGTGACGGTGAGGGTATTCCCGGTCGAAGTGAAAGAAATGTCGCGTAGCCGTGCGATTTTCTGCGACGCCCCGACCATGATTTCATCGGTGAGCGAGTTCTGTTCGACCAAGTATCCGTCTTCTTCATACACCAGAATGAAACTATCCTCTTGTTTGAAGACGAGGATCGAATCGTCGCGCACTTCGATTTTCCCTTGTTCGTCGTTTTGTTTCAGACGGTTGTTGAAGTAGGAAAACGCGGTCCGGACCTGCAGATTCTCATTAGATCGGGCGACCATGTCGCGGTAGAACCGTGCACCGTAAAGCACGATGAAGCCCGTCCCCGCCACATAGAGCGTGATCAGCAACAGCATGAAGAGATTGCGATAGCCATGACGGTTCATCTCAGTCCCCCCTTCAAAAAGACGGTGACATCCGGACGGATGTTCGAACCGATCGTTTTATAGTAGACGCTGTAGTCTTCGAAATCGACGACGATTCCGTAGTTATCCAACAAGTAATCGAGTTTCGCGGGATAGAACCCTTCCTGGGCATAGCAAAGATTGAGCGCGCGTTGGATGGCTTCTTCGGTGCGTACCCGTCTCTCTTCCAGATTGCCCTGTTTCAGTTGATCCGCAGCGGGGATCGCGAGCGAGAGCAACGCGATGAATCCCAGGATCCAAACGAAACGTTTCATGTTACGACCCCAGGACGGACATGATGCCCAGAAGCGGAATCAGAAGCGAAAACAAGACCGCGCTGACAAACGCGCTCAAGAGGATGACCAAGATCGGTTCGACCCGGTTGAGTGTCTTCGCCAGGCTATGTTCGGCATCGGCTTGCGTCTTGCGGCTGACTTCTTCCATCATCAGATCCACTTTCCCCGCACGTGCCGCCAAACTGAGCGTTTTCTGCATCAGAGGCGGATAGATATGGGCTTGGGTGATGAGTTCGTAGAGACCTTCGTTGGAAGCGAGTTGCGTCGCGGTGTCTTTGAGAGAATCCAATAGCCTTCCCTCGGGAACCTGGGCGATCGAAAGGTTGAGGGCGGTACGGGCTTCCACGCCGCCTTCAAGCAGGACTTGGGCGATGAAACTGAAACGGGCAAGGTCGGCCAGGCGTTTACTTTGGGGAAAGAAGCGCAGCATCTTTTCCGTCAGGTCTTCATGGTCCAATCCGAGTCCGTAACGTACGCTGTGGATCAAGAGCCAACCCAACACGATCACCAATAAACCCAATCCGACCCCCGAGACCAGTTTCGCCGCATTTAACAGTAAATCGGTCCAGGCGTTGTCGACCCCGCCGAGATTGGCATAGACTTCCTGGAAGACGGGAAGAACCGCATAGCTCAAGACCCCCATGACGACGATCAGGACGGAGAGCAGCAACACCGGCATGAAGAGGAGGTCATTGAGGAACCGTTTCGTTTCAGCCTGGCGTTTGTAGTGGTTGGCAAGGTTGAAAGCGACTTTGTCTTCGCGTCCGACCGTTTCCGCCGCTTCCATCGCATGCAACAACTCAGGCGGAAACCCCGGGTCCATCGCCATCGCGGACGAAAGTTTCCCGGCTTTCCCGAGGTTCTGCGCCAGTTTATCGACATCGATTTCGACGCGTGTGTCTTCCAACATGCGCAACCCATCCTCCATCGGTAGACCGGAATCGTAGATCAATCCGATTTGTGTACAAAAGGATTGGAGCGCCTCGTCGCTGTGGAACTTGTTTTTCGCCATTGTTTTTCCCTCCTCCTAGTATGTATACTTCGTCTGATAGTCCCCGAAATAAATCCCGAATGAATCGTCGAAGGTCGGATCGACCCGTTTCCAGACCTTAGATTCGAAGTAGATCTTGGGATTGATCCATCCCACATCGACCAGATAGATCTCGACCCAGGCATGATAGGCGATGTCCGTATACCCTGTGATCAAGCGGGTCGGGATCCCTTGGACCCGAAGCATCGCGGTCATCAGCGCCGCATAGTCGAAACAGATGCCTTTCTTGCTGGTCAGGGTTTCATCGAGGTTCGGAAGCATGAAGATGTCCTTCGCCCGGTCCGCCTTGGCTTGGTCGTAGCTCAGCAAGTCGATGACATAGCGGTAGATCGTATGCACGCGCTGGATGTCGGATTCATCTTCCTGGGTGATCTCGAAGGATTTATTGACGGCCAGCGTCTGAAGGTCGTAATCCACGATCTGGTTGGGATAAAGGTAGATCGTCAAATCGTCCGCCACGGTGGCGCTGATCACTGTGGACGCCGTCACCGTATAGGCGTTCCCCGAAGTATTCCTCATCGTTCGTACGGTGTATTCCCCCGTCCCTTTTTGTAGGGGTAGGATCGTATAGCGATCCGACCCTAAGTCATAGGTATAGGTAAACCCGTCGAACAGAACTTGTACTTTTTTGATTTTATCGTCTTGCGGTCCGATCACGCTGATGTAGCCTTGGTCGGCATGGCTGTAGTCGATCGTGTAGCCGCTTTTCTCATAGACCGATGTACCGGGCTGACTTGGCAAACGGACATCCTGGATCGTCGGTTTCGGCGACGGCTTTCCTTTGGAAGGATAGGAGCGCAACGGGTTGGCAAAACGCAACGTAACGGCCACCGCAATGACGATGACCGTTACCCCGATTGTGATTTGGATCCACATCCTTCTTCTTCGCAGTCGCATGTTTCCTATCCGTTTCTGTTAATATCGTAAATAAGCGAGGGTCTCCTGGGCGCTATAGATGGACGCGCCTTGATCCAAGGCGTTGCGAACCAGTCTTTCGACGAGGTCTTCGCCCTGGTCGTCTTCGACGACCTTCAGTAAAACGGGGTCGAAATAGCCACGGATCGATTGCTGGTCCACCGCGATCATTATGCTGTGGATCCGGCCTTCTTCCGCGACCGCCAATAAACTCTCCAAGCCCGCGACGACTTTCCCGTTGGGATGGTCGATCTCTTCATTGATTTTAGCCACGAGTTCGGCTTTGGGATCCCCGACTTCTTTTTTGATCACTTCCAAGGTATCCCGATGCAGTTTCGCGATGTCTTTGTATTCCTCTTGATAACGCAAGGATTCGATCGACACATTGGGATAATCCGAAAATTTCCGATAGCGCGCCATCGTCTCTTCGACGCCGACCAACACCAAGGGATCCCGCGATTTTCCTAACACGGTGACGACTTCCTCGTCCAACGCTTTCAAATAGCGTATCTGGTCTTGTCTGGCTTCATCGTTGTCTTCGCCCGCCCCGGTATAAAACGCGTTTGAACCCGATCCCCGGTGGGCGGGGGATGCGGCGCTGTGGAACTGCTGCCGCATGTTGTCGGAAGCTTCCGTGATTTCCTTCTTCGATTGGACAAGCTTCGTGTCGTTGAGTATCAACGATTCCAAGTTCCCTCGATAAAGTTCGGCTTTGTTTTTGGCGACGACCAACACGTGATAGTTCACATCGAGGTTACGGTCGGCGACCAAATGGCGAAGATGGAAGACATCGTCGACGATCGCACGGCTTTCCCACTGTGCGATCCGATGTTCCACCCTGAAGAGATCTCCGCTTCGATAGATCAAAACGGTGTGTTGGTGTTCCTGCCAGAAGATCGTATCTTTTTCCAGCGCGTTCAAGGGTTCAAACAACGCTTCGGTTTCGATCTGTCCCAAATGATAACGTTCGCATTGTTTCAAGGCATCCCTGACCAATGCGCGATACGCGGCGACCCCGGTCGCCAAACCGACTTCCTTGACTCCGGGCGAAACCACCAAGGTGATGCACGGACGATGCTCATGGTTCAATAAGTCTTCGACTTCTGCTTTACGGATTGGTATCATACCCATCCTCCTTCCGCGATTCGCAAAAGCGCTACTAGCCTATTCTTTGGTTTCATTATAGCACAATTACAAATGCACTGAAAAAAGCGAAGAAGTGATACAATAGAAACAGATAATGACGGAAAGGATGTGACGTCATGCGTTGGCAAGGACGAACAGGCAGCGGGCGGGTGAGTACCGCAAGCGGAGGAAGAGGTGCGGCGATCGGGGGGTTGGGGTTCATCGTTTTAATCGCCTATACGCTGTTGACCGGAGACCCTTCCGCTTTACTGAATGGTCTATTCAATCAAAATAATGGCAGTCCGCTGAGTGAAGCCCGCGAGGCGGAATTGACGGAGTTCGTTTCGGTCGTATTGGCGGATACGGAACGGGTGTGGAGCGATGTGTTCGACGATTACGGGGAGGATTATCGTGAACCGTATCTGGTAATCTTCAGCGGGTCGGTTCAATCCGCCTGCGGGAACGCGTCTTCGGCGACCGGACCGTTCTATTGCCCGGGGGACGAGAAGATCTACATCGACCTGGTGTTCTTCGATGAACTGGAAAAACGGTTTAACGCGCCGGGTGATTTCGCGATGGCCTATGTCATCGCCCATGAAGTCGGACATCATGTCCAAAACCAACTCGGGATCATCAAGCAAATGGAAGAATTGCGGAAAACGGTGAGCGAGACCGAATACAATGCTTTATCCGTCCGTTTGGAACTGCAGGCCGATTATCTTGCGGGGGTGTGGGCGTATTACGTCCAAGGGTATGGCTATCTTGAAGAAGGCGACATCGATGAAGCCTTGGCCGCCGCATCCGCGGTCGGCGACGATACGATCCAGAAACAGTCGCAAGGCTATGTCGTGCCGGATAGTTTCACCCACGGCACCTCCGAACAGAGGATGCGATGGTTCCGTAAAGGTTTCCAATACGGGGATTTGGATCATGGCGATACGTTCAACGCCACGACACTCTCAATCATGAAATAAGAGCCGCGAGGGCTCTTATTTTTCGATATGCATCCGATAATGGAGGATATAAGTCACATTCTTTTTCATTCGGTATTCTTTCAAAACCCCCCCGTTCATGGGCGAGTCCCCTCCTACGCCACGTTGACCCAGGTCGATGTTGACGGTGGTCACATGGGGGATAGGTAAATCATGGATGTGTCGGGCGCTGCCGAGTTCACTCTGGGTATACGGCCAGACGGAGGTATTGAGAAGGTCGTTGGACAAGGCTTCGAAAACAAAGGATTTCATTTTCGATTTAACGCTCAGATGACGGACTTCCGTATGGTTTCCGTTCTCGCTGGGTCGCATGTAGTGGTGGATGAACTCGAAGAGATTCCCGGTATGGATGCCGACTTTCGCCCCGGTGTTGCGGTCGCGATAGTTTTCTTGCGGACCTTTCCCATAGAACGTGACGGTGTCGAAGAGGTTTGACAATGTCAGGTTCATTCCGACCCGCATGATTTCTTTCTTGGGGGTGAGTTCGAGTTTGATGTCGACGGTGCCGTTCCCATAGAAACGATAGGTCGTGATCATGGATCTGACGTCGGGGAGTTTATGTCGGATGGTGACCAAAACGTCATGGTCTTCAAGCACGACGTCGAACTTCTTCGCCCTCAACATCGAGACGTTGTAGTCCCATCTTCGGTTGAGGTTGAAATGACGCAGGATGGGTGCCCACATCTCCAACATCCGGTCGTTGTCGATGTCGGCGCGCGAGAAATTATAGTCCAGGGGATATTCGAAGAGGTTCTCTTCATTGTCCGAACAGAACTCCAAGAGCCCGTGGACTTTATCGAAGACATAGCGCATCTTACCGGCGATGATTTCCAGGTTCGTCGAGGTATCGATCACATCCGGCGCCTGATAGCTTGATGGGGCGATGTGTCGGTTGCGGTCTCTTCTTTCTTCGAACTGGAAGAAGGTGACTTCGTGACCCTCTGAACACCATAAACGGTCGAATTTTTCCAAGACATCGACTTCAAGCAGGATGTCATGGTCGATTTCTTTTTTAAGATAGTCTTCGGGGAGTTTGACCGATGCTTGGCGTAAGGGAGGGATCGTCGGGACGATGAGTTCCGTTTCGATGTCGAGTTTACCTTCCACGAATTTTCTCAATATGAAACGGTACTCGTCCGTCGTAACAAACACGTTTTTATTACGGATGATCAGTTTGTCTTCGTCTTTTATGATCGCGAGGTTCGCATAGACTTTCTTCACCTCGCTGATCGCCGGATGAAGGGAACGATCGGCTGCGATCAGCCCGTTGGCGCAAAACGGTCCGTTGGTTTTCTCTTCGTCGAAATCCCCGCCGTAAAGGAAGATCGGATGTCCGTGCCGATCCTTTTTTTCAATCGCCTGGTCTACGAAATCCCAGATGAATCCTCCCAGAAGATTGGGATAGGCATCGAAGAGATCGACATGTTCCTTGAGGTTGCCCAGCGAATTGCCCATGCAATGGGCGTATTCGCAAACCATGACCGGTAGGTTTTCATAATCTTTCCTGGCATGGTAGAATTTCGACAACATGCCTTTCATGACGTAATCCATCGGAGTCCTGGGGAGGATGTCTTCTTTTTCCCCATAACGTTTCAGTAGTTTGGGATCGGGGTACATCATGCTTTTCACATCCGATAGTTTGAGGGTGGGATCCCCTTCGTAGTGGAAGGGACGCGTCGCGTCCGCTTCCTTCATCGCTTTCTTCATCGCGATGAAGTTGGTCCCGAAACCCGCTTCGTTCCCCAGCGACCACATCACGATACAGGCGTGGTTGCGGTCGCGTTTTACCATCCTGATCCCGCGGTCGATCATCGCATCCAACCATCGCGGATCATCCTTGGGGAGGAAGGTACGGACCCCGTGGGTCTCTAAATCCGCCTCGTCGATCACATAGAGGCCGTAACGGTCGCAGAGTTCATAGAGGTGTCGGTCATTGGGGTAATGGGAAGTCCGGATTGCGTTGATGTTGTGGGACTTCATGATCCGGATATCGGTTTCACGGGTAAGCTTATCGATCGCCCATCCTTTCACGGGATGGAAATCGTGACGGTTCACCCCTTTGAGTTTGATCGGCTTCTTGTTGACGAGGAAAATCCCGTCGACGATTTCGGTCTGTCGGAAGCCATAGTCGAATTTCTTCCCTTGGATGAATTGTTTATCTTGAAAGAGTTCGAGTCGGATTTCGTACAGGTTCGGGGTCTCGGCCGTCCATCCTTCCACATCCTCGATCCGCTGGGTAATTGAGATTCTACGCTCGTCGATCTTCTGATCAAACAATAAAATCGTTTTGTCTTTGACCAAGGTGGCTTTCAGTCTCATGGATTTCATCTCTTCCGCTGCGATTTCGACGTTAAGGTGAAGATTCGCCGCTTTCGCGTCCACTTCGAATTCGCAGAAGGCGAACGCGTCTTGGATATAATTCAGAGGTTCACAGAACAGTTCCACATCCCGATAGATCCCCGACAGAAACCACATGTCCTGGTCTTCAAGATAGGTCGCATCGCTGTATTTGACGACCATCGCGCCGACCCGGTTGATCCCTTCGTGGATGTATGGTGTGATTTCGAATTCATGCGGGGTCATCGATCCTTTGGAGAGTCCGACGAAGTGTCCGTTGATCGAGACTTCAAGCAGGCTTTTCGCACCGTTGAAACGGATGAACACGCGCTGACCCATGAAATGGGTCGGGATGTCGAAGTCGCGAAGATACAGACCGGTCGGATTATCGCTTGCGGAGATCGAGGGAATGCTTGCCTTTTTCACATTCACTTGGGGAGGATAGCTCATTGCCAGATAATAGGGTTTCCCGTAGCCTTGCAGTTCCATCACGCCCGGGACCTCGATCGTATCCAGCGCATCCAAAGGGTCGCTTGAAAACAATCCCGAATGGACGTTCTCGGGGGTAGGATAGAACTTGAATGCCCACTCGCCGTTGAGGTCGATCAGCGAAGAAGAAACACCTCGTTCGAAAGATTCAGGTGTCGTGTAGGAAACCGCTTCGAAATGCGGGGCTTGTTTATTGATTTGGATGAGTCGGGGATTGAGATGATTCGCTACGTTTGTGTTCATAGGGAAGATCCTTTCGTGTCGGGATGCGACGATTCGCGAAACCGCAGGACGCCGTCTTCGATCGAATCGATGATGGCGAGGGAGTGAAGGTTCAGGTGTTGTTCGCGGATCAACTTCCCTCCGTCCTGGAATCCCTTTTCGATGACGATCCCGATCCCGACCACCCTTGCTCCGGCTTGATTGACGATATCGACCAAACCGAGGACCGCCTGTCCTTTGGCGAGGAAATCATCGATGATGAGGATGTTTTCATTCTCATGGAGGAAGGTTTTCGCCACATGGACGGGGTAACTGCGGTTTTTCGTGTAGGAATGGACCGTACAGGTGTAGGTATCTTGATCCAAAATTTTGGATTCGCTCTTCTTCGCAAAGACCACGGGGACTTTGAAAGATTGGGCGCTGATCGCTGCGATCGCGATCCCGGACGCTTCGATGGTCAGGATCTTATCCACATGAACGCTCTTGAATAACCGGTGGAATTCTTCGCCCATCTCCTGGATTAGGGCGATGTCGAGTTGATGGTTGAGAAAGCCGTCGACTTTGATGACTTGTCCGGGGAGAATCCTTCCATCCTCTCGGATGCGCCGTTTCAGTGTATCCATTCAGTCGAACCAAGCCAAAAGAAGGGTTTTGAGTTTCGCCGAAGCGAGGACGGCGGTATCGAGGACGCGTTGGTGGTCGTGTTTGACTTTCTGGATGCCTGTCGCCATGTTGGTGACGACGGAGAAGGCTAGTACTTCCATACCGCAATGATTGGCTGCGATGGTCTCGGGGACGGTGCTCATGCCGATCAAATCGCAACCCATGCGTTTGAAGGCTTGGATCTCGGCACGTGTTTCGTAATAGGGACCGCTGAAGAAACCATAGGTCCCCTGCTTAAGGTCAGGCTGGATGCGTTTCATCTTTTCGATCAACTTGAAACTGAACGGTTCGCTCATGTCGGGGAAGCGCGGACCCAGACGATCGTCGTTGACGCCGATCAGGGGATTGTCGAAAGCGAGGTTGATGAAATCCTCGACCAGTACGATGTCCCCGGGTTGATAGTCTTCATTGATCCCGCCGCAGGCGTTGGTCAAAATCAAGGTCTTGATTCCCAGAGCCTTGAACACATAAATCGGGAAAACCACTTCCTTCATCGTATACCCTTCGTAATAATGGGTTCTCCCTGCCATGATCAAAACCGGTTTCCCTTTCAGTTCGCCCAGGATCATTTGACCTTTGTGTCCGACGACCGTGGACTGGGGAAAGAAGGGTAACGAGTCATAGGGCAGGACGATCGGATTAGCCAGTTGGTCGACGATGTCGCCCAAACCCGACCCCAAAACGATGGCGACCTCGGGAAGGGTTTCGCATCGGTTTCGGATCACCGTTGCGCATGTCTGTATTTTATCGAAGTAGTGTTCCATTGCGGATCCTCCGTCGCATCGTCGCGACTTGTCACTTCTATTATACCCGAATCTTTTTCGATGGATACAAAGGAAAGACCGCGACGTTTGTCGCGGTCTAGGTTTACTTCTTAAAGAATCCGCCGAGTAAATCCCCGACATCATCCATCATATCCCCGTCTTTGTCGCTGTCAAGCAGACCGGAGAGTCCACCTAAAAGGTTGTCCGCACCCGAACCTCCCAGCAGACCGCCAAGCAATCCGCCAAGTCCCGAAGTGTCGATCCCTTGTTTCTTCTTCTGTTGACCCAAACTTCCTAACAATAAGGGAGCCAACATCGACAACAATGCCCCGACTTGGTTGCCCTGCAGTCCGGTTTGGAGCGAAAGGTTCTTTTCGACCGCATTGGTTTTGGAACCTAAGACATGCTGGAGGATCTTCGCCCCGTCTTGGGTGTCCACGTTCTTGAGAAAATCCGAAAGATCGTCGACCTTGTCGTCTTTGTGTTGATCCAGCGCTTTCGCAAGCGAAGCCGCCCCTTCGGGTGATTTCGCGTTCTTGTTGAGCGCCTGCACCAAACTCGGCATGCCGACCTGAACCAGTATCTTGACCTGGTCCGGATTCGCGTTGACCGATTTCCCCAACTTCTCGATCAGTTCATCCTGATCCAGTTGGGAAAGAATCCCATCCAATAGACTCATGACATCCTCCTGTAGGAAAGATTTCCTGTGTTAGTAGAAAACGGCTCTGGGAAGTTTCTTGGCTTGTTCCACCCAGTCTTCGACCAGTTTCAAGGTCGGGACTTTACGGACCAATTCTTTGGCTTTGTTGACTTCAAGGATCTTCGCTGTCAGATTCTCCGGTTTACGGGTGGCAAGTTCCACGACCGTATCGACCCCGGCGGCTTCCAACAATTCCGCATATTCCCCTGCGATTCCTTTGATTCTGAAAAGATCCGCATGGTTGGTCCATTTGAGGATCAATTTGTCGCTGATGCCGGATTTTTCGGCGAGTTCATCGCGACCTTTTTTGTTCGCTCCGACCTCCAATAATTTTTCAACCGATCCGACGCCTGCTTCCTTCAATTTCAATTCGAATGATTCTCCGATTCCCTCAATCATGCTTAACTTTGACATCGTGTTTTCTCCTTTCACTCGATTTGTCAAAAAGTATTCATGAAGTGTCGCGGGAGTGCGGCATTTCTTGTTTTTATTTTAGCATAATCTTGCGTTCAACTTCGCCTTGTACACCTTTTTTTCACAATTTTCACGATTCAGTCGCTTTCGATGAAAGTTCTTCCTGGATTTTACGGATTTTTTCCTTGGATAACGGATACCTCCCGATACTAATAGCGGCGAAGAAAATCCCGACAAGCGTCCCGATCCCCAGGATCAAAGCCAAGGCGACTTGGGTCGACGGGGTTTGGGTCGAGGCGTTGGCATTGAAAGCGACCGCTTCAAGCATGATCCCGATGATCGGGACGGTCATGGCTTGGGAAAGCTTGTAGATGAAAGTCATGCTGCCGAAATACGTCGCTTCGCTGCGGTGTCCGATCTCGAGTTCTTCCAGGTCGATCGCATCGGCGACCATGGACGCTGGGACAAACCAAGCGCCCGTACCCAGTCCCGCCAGGATGGCGTAGGGGACGAAGAAATTGGTTTCCCCTTGGATCAGATCGCGAAACGGGATCAACCCGATGACATAGACGCACCCGATGGCGACTAACGACAAGGCGAGCAGGATGCTTCGTTTCTTATCGTAGCGTTCGATGTATTTGATCCATAAAGGCTGGGATAAAATATTGAAGAGGATCTGAAGCGCGAAAATCGTCGAAATCGACGTGTTTTGAAACCCGAAGGTATAGGTGAAGACATGGATGCCCATGTTGTTGGTGAAGGCGGTCGCGATGTTGCTGAACATGTAGGAGAGGGCGACGAACTTGAAAGCATGGTTGGAGAAGGAAGACGTCAGAGCGTTGAGGACGTCTTTCACGGAATGCCTACGCTTATCGTCCATCCTCTGTTTGTTGAGTCGAGGGATGTATTTCTTGGTGTTGTAGATGCAAAGCGACATGGATAACATTGAAAACGCCGCGGTGACGATGGCCATGTTGCGATATCCCGCAGGATTGAGTTGACCCAAGGGAAAAGCATCGCTTGAATTGAAGAAGAACCTCATCCCGGCGACCATGCTTAATCCGACCCCCAGCGTAAAGAAGATCGACTTGATGCTTTGGATGCGCGCCCGTTCGTTGTAGTCACTGGACAGTTCCGAGCCTAGGGCGGTATAAGGGGTCACCAAGATGGTGATCGATGTTTTGTAGAGCAGGATGAAGAAGGTAATCAAAACGACTTTGAAAAGCATATCCATTTTCACGGGAAGGCTGAAGAGCGCGATGTTGCTGATGGACACCCCCAACATCCCGATCATCAGATACAAGTGCCGGCGTCCGTATTTATCCGATCGCGTATGGTCGGAAATGTAGCCCATGACGGGGTCGGTGACTGCGTCCCAGAAGATACTGACGCCGACGATCAGACCGGCCATGGTCCCGGGAATCCCCAGGATCGCGGTCATGAAGAAAACCAGGTAGGATCCGATGATCTGCATCGATAATCCGTTCCCCAAATCACCGATTCCGAAGGAAATCTTGTCGATCGTGGATATCTGGTTGGTTTCTTTTTCCATACTTCCATTATAGTTCAAAGCACGGATAAAAAGGCGATGAATCGCACCTAAATCGTGCGGTTCATCGCGATATAAGCCACTTATGTCATCACGTACGATCAGCCGATGATCGAGCGGATTTCCCATTCAAATAACGGTCGACTTCACGTGCGCACAACTTCCCTTCCTGGATCGCCCAGACCACCAGGCTTTGGCCGCGACGCATGTCGCCGCAGGCGAACACGGAGTCAAGACGGGTCGTGAATTTCCCATAATCGGCGGCGACGTTGCCGCGTGGATCGCGGGTGAGTTTCAGTTCATCGAGGATCGTCGCTTCCGGTCCTAGGAATCCCATCGCCAACAAGACCCTGTCCGCCGGCCAGACTTTTTCGGTGCCCGGTATTTCTTGGGGAAACATGCGACCGCTAGAATCTTTCACCCACCGTACATCGATCGTATGGATTTCGGTCACTTTCCCTTCCGCGTCCCCGACGATTTTCCGGGTGGAAATCAAGTAATGGCGCGGGTCTTTCCCCGTGGTCGCGATCGCTTCCTCTTGCCCGTAGTCCGTCTTCAGCTTCTTCGGCCATTCCGGCCAGGGGTTGGATCGATCGTCGCGCTCTTTCGGTGCTTCGGGTAGGATTTCGAATTGTACGACGCTCTCGCAGCCTTGACGAAGGGCGCTTGCCACACAATCCGTCCCCGTATCCCCGCCGCCGAGGATGACCACTTTTTTCTTGCTCACATCGAATGTAGGATTCGGTTTTCCACTAGGATCTAAAACATGCTTTGTCGTGGCTTTCAGGAAATCAACGGCGAAGTGGACACCGTCCAGATCCCTGCCTTCCACCGTAATCCCGCGTCCTTGGGTCGCCCCTCCACACAAAACGACGGCGTCATAGCGATCCACCAGGTCTTGGGTCGGGAGATCCTTCCCGACTTCCGTATTCAAAACAAAGGTTATCCCGGATTCTTTCATCACTTCGATGCGTCGATCCAGGATTTTCTTGCCCAGTTTCATGTTGGGGATGCCATACATCAATAATCCGCCCGGCCGGTCGCTTCGTTCATAGATCGTGACTTGGTGACCGCATGCGTTGAGGAAATAAGCCGTCGATAAGCCGGAAGGACCGGATCCGACGATCGCGACACGTTTTCCGGTCGAAGAGGATCGTACGGGTTTCACCCATCCTTTCTCAAACGCTTTCTCGATGATCTGGTATTCGATGCTGCTGATGGCGACCGCGTCGAGGATATGCCCTTCCGTACACGACCCTTCACAGGGGGCGGGACAGACCCGCGAGGTGAATTCAGGGAAAGGGTTGGTGCGAATCAACCGCTCAAAGGCGTCTTGCCATTGGTTCTTGTAGACAAGGTCGTTCCATTCGGGGATGAGGTTATGGAGCGGACAACCGGCGGCCATCCCGTTGAGGAGGACGCCCGAAGCGCAGTAAGGGATCCCGCAGTTCATACAGCGGGATCCTTGGGTTCTGATTTCTTCATCATCTTGAGGAATCCGGATTTCGTCGAAATCCTGGATCCGATCCAAAGGGGGACGTTTTTGCGGATCGATTCGACGATACTCTAAAAAGCCGGTGGTTTTTCCCATGGTTTCCCCTTTCAGTCCGAATCCGTCGGCGCGGATGTTTCTTGTTTCGACGTGGATTTGAAACTCTCTTGAAACGCCCACATCAGGGCGTCGTCGTGCTCTTTCCCCAACGATTTCGCTTTCTCGATGTTTTCAAGCATCCTTCTGTAGTCGCCCGGGATGACTTTCGTAAACCGCGTCAAGCTCGCATCCCACGCCTCAAGCAATTGTTTCCCCTGCTCGCTTCCGGTATAAAGGACGTGCTTTACGAGTCGTTCCTTTAGTTTCGTTTGTTCTTCGGTTTGGGTGATGGACGAGAATTCAACCATGGCGGGATTGCATTTGCTTTGGTCAAGATCCAGTACGTAGGCGATTCCACCCGACATCCCCGCCGCGAAATTGCGTCCGGTCTTGCCCAGGATGATCGCTTCGCCGCCGGTCATGTATTCGCACCCGTGGTCGCCGACCCCTTCCACGACCGCAAGGATGCCGCTGTTACGAACACAGAAACGCTCGCCGGCGATCCCGTCGATATAGGCTTCCCCTTCGGTCGCCCCGTAGAACGCCACGTTCCCGATGACGATGTTGTCTTTCGAGGCAAAGAGTGAGGATTTGGGCGGATAGACGATGATTTTACCGCCGGAAAGTCCTTTCCCCAGATAGTCGTTGGCGTCCCCTTCGAGTTCCAAGGTCATCCCTTTGGGGATGAAGGCGCCGAAACTCTGACCGGCCGATCCGCTGAAGGAAAGATGCAAGGTATCTTCGGGGAGTCCTTCTTCCCCGTATCTGCGGCTGATTTCACTCCCGACGATCGTGCCGACGACACGGTTGGTGTTGTTGATCTTGAGACGCGCACGGATTTTCTTGCGATTCTCCAGTGCCGGTTTACACATGCGAAGCAGCTTCTTCATATCCAAAGTTTCTTCCAGATGATGGTTTTGGTTGATCCGATTGTGTTTGCCGACGGTGGCAGGCGCATAGGGTTGATAAAGCATTTTGGAGAGATCCACATGACGTGCCTTCCAGTGTTTGATGTTGTCCCGCGCTTTCAAGCGGTCGGTCCGCCCGACCATTTCCTGAATCGTCTTGAAGCCGAGGGTCGCCATGATTTCTCGTAACTCTTGCGCGATGAAACGCATGAAGTTTTCCACATGCTCGGGTTTCCCTTTGAAATTCTTGCGTAGGTTCTCGTCTTGGGTCGCGACGCCGACCGGACAGGTGTTCAGGTTGCAGACGCGCATCATGACGCAGCCGATCGCGATCAGCGGGGTGGTCGCGAATCCGAATTCTTCCGCGCCCAAGAGCGCCGCGATGGCGACGTCCCGTCCGGTCAAGAGTTTTCCGTCGGTTTCCAGAACGACGCGGTCGCGGAGTTTATTGAGGACAAGGGTTTGCTGGGTCTCGGCCAAGCCGAGTTCCCAGGGTAGTCCCGTATTATAGATGCTGGTGCGCGGCGATGCGCCGGTCCCGCCGTCGTAGCCACTGATCAAGATGACATCGGCCTTGCCTTTCGCCACCCCGGCGGCGATCGTCCCCACGCCGACTTCCGAGACGAGTTTCACGTTGATCCGCGCTTCGCGGTTGGCGTTCTTCAAATCCTGGATCAGTTGCGCTAAATCTTCGATCGAATAGATGTCGTGATGCGGAGGAGGGGAAATCAGTTCGACCCCGGGGATCGAATGTCGGACTTTGGCGATCGATGGATAGACTTTCTGGGCGGGCAATTGACCGCCTTCCCCGGGTTTCGCCCCTTGCGCCATTTTGATCTGGATTTCCGCTGCATGGATCAGGTAGTTGCTTGTGACGCCGAAACGGCCGGAAGCGACCTGTTTGATGGCGCTGTTCTTCGAATCCCCGTTGGGCATTAACGTATATCTTTCCGCGTCTTCCCCGCCTTCGCCCGTATTGCTTTTCCCACCCAATCGATTCATGGCGATGGCAAGACATTCATGCGCTTCTTTACTCAACGAGCCATAGGACATCGCCCCGGTCTTGAACTTCTTGACGATACTCGCCACGGATTCCACTTCCTCGATGGGGATGGCATCCGAGCCTTCGACGTTGAAATCGAGTAATTGACGCAAGGTAAAGAGCGATTCCTCGTTGATTTTCTGACTGAATTCCTTGAAACGCCGATAATCCCCTTCCCGACAGGCTTTCTGTAAAAGATAGATCGTCTCGGGATTATAGAGATGGAGTTCGCCTCCATCCTTGCATTGGTATAATCCGCCGATTTCAAGCGTCTTGGTCTCAAGTGAATTGAGCGCATAGGCACTTTCGTGACGCATCTTGTTTTCCATCGCGATTTCTTCCAATCCGATCCCTTCGATGCGCGACGATGTCATCGTGAAGTAGCGGTCGATGACTTCCTTACTCAATCCGACCGCTTCGAAAATCTGGGCGCCGTGATAGCTTCGCATGGTGGAAACCCCCATCTTCGAGAGCACTTTCATGATGCCTTTCACGATCGCTTTGATGTAGCTCGCCTGGGCATCGTGAAAATCCTTCCCGCCAAGCAGCTTCTTCGCGGAAAGGTCCTTAAGGGTTTCATAGGCGAGATAAGGGTTGATCGCCGTGACCCCATAGCCGATCAGCGTACAGAAATGATGGACATCGCGCGGTTCCCCCGACTCCAAAACGATTCCGATGCTGGTGCGGATTTCATTGGCGATGAGGTGATGGTGCAGACCGGACGAAGCCAAAAGGGCGGGGATCGCCGCATGTCTTGCATCCACGCCGCGATCGCTGAGAAGAAGGATGTTGGCTTTGTCTTCGATCGCCTTGTCCGCATCGCGGAACACCCTTTCCAACGCTTTCTCCATCGCCGAAACCCCGTCATCGATCCGATAGAGGATCGAAATCGTGACTGTTTTGAATCGGTCGTCGTTTAGCGATTGGATTTGTTTCAGTTGGGAATCCGTCAAAACGGGATGGTCGAGGTAGAGGCTGTGGGTCGAGGGGTCGTCGGGATCCATCAGGTTTCCCGAGTTGCCCAACAGGACGGAAGACGAAGTGATGAGTTCTTCACGGATCCCGTCGATCGGAGGGTTGGTGACTTGGGCGAAGAGCTGCTTGAAATACAGATACAGCATCTGCGGTTTTTCGCTAAGTACGGCCAAGGGGGAATCGATGCCCATCGATCCCAGCGGATCCAGTGTATTGAGGACGGTGGGGACCATCGTCGCCATGATGTCTTCATAGGTGTATCCGAAGGCTTTTTGCTGCTGCAGGAGATCCTTACGGACTGGAACATCCTCTTTATCGATCGTGGGGAGTTGGTCGAGATCGACGATGTGGGATTGGATCCATTGTGAATAAGGATGAAGTTTGGAAACTTCCGACTTGATCTCTTCATCCGAAATGATCCGTTTGGCATGTGTATCGATCAAAAGCATTTTACCGGGTTCAAGCCGCCCTTTGCGTTTGATGTTTTTGGGATCCAGGTCGATGACCCCGACTTCGGACGCCAGGATCACCCGGTCGTCATGGGTGACGACATAACGCGAGGGACGCAGCCCGTTGCGATCCAGGACGGCGCCGATCCTGACCCCGTCGCTGAACGCCATCGCGGCCGGTCCGTCCCAAGGTTCCATGATGAAATTATTGAACGCGTAGAAATCCCGTTTCATCTGTGATAAGTCGTTGTTCTTTTCGTAAGGTTCGGGGATCATCATCATGACCGCATGCGGAAGCGATCGGCCGGCCAGACTTAGAAACTCTAGACTATTATCGAACATCGCCGAATCGCTTCCCGATTCATCGATGATCGGAAACACTTTCGAGATGTCTTCGAAAAGCGGCGAGGCGATCCGTTTCTGCCGCGCCTTCATCCAGTTCACGTTCCCGCGGATCGTATTGATTTCCCCGTTATGGACGATATAGCGGTTGGGATGCGCCCTTTCCCAACTGGGGAAGGTGTTGGTGCTGAAGCGCGAATGGACCATCCCGAGGGCGGAAACGAAGTCGAGGTCGGAGAGATCCAGATAGAAATCGCGGAGTTGTTTCGATGTCAGCATCCCTTTATAGACGATGGTCTTGGATGAGAGGCTGGCGATATAGAATTTCCCGCCTTTGCCTTCACACAGGGGCGTGATCACTTTCTCGGCTTGTTTGCGGATCGTAAAGAGTTTCCGTTCGAATTCCATGTCGGAGTGGATTTCCTCGTTTTTCCCGATGAACACCTGGATGAAGCGCGGCATGACGGCTTTCGCCCCTTCGCCCGGAACGGTCTTGTCGATGGGCACTTCGCGCCAACCCAAGACCGTTTGTCCTTCTTCTTTCACGATCTTCTCGAACATCAGAATCTGTTCTTTCCTGAATTCATCGTATTTATGGGCGAAGATCATCCCGACGCCGTATTCGCCGGCATCCGGTAGATCGAATCCCAAGACTTCGCATTCCCGTTTGAAAAACTCGTGGGGAAGTTGAAGCAGGATCCCGGCCCCGTCGCCGGTGTTTTCATCCGCACCTTGTGCCCCGCGATGGCTCAGGTTCTCCAAGACCGTCAATGCTTGGTCGAGGATGTCATGGGATTTGACACCCGAAATGTTGACGACGAAACCCATCCCGCAGGCATCGTGTTCATACGCCGGATCATAGAGTCCTTGCTTGTGGGGGTAATCATCGTAGTTCATCAATCGAACCTCCCTGACATCTCTTGTTTTTTTGATTTTATCACAAACCTAAGGAAACTTCCCGTTCTTTTTGAAAATAATTCATTCACTTTCATGTAAATTTTTCGCAATTTACATTCGCACCCTCATCCTCCCTTTTTCTCCTTCTTCAATAAAAAACCGCCATGACGGCGGTAGAGGTTTCCTACTTCTATTCCACATCCTGAAGGGCGTCGTATCCTTCTTCCCCCGTACGGACTTTGATGACGTTTTCCACATCGTAGACGAAGATTTTCCCATCGCCGATATGCCCTGTATAGAGGATGCGTTTGGCCGTTTCGATGACTTTGCGCACCGGTACTTTGGCGACGACGATCTCGATCTGCACTTTCGGAAGGAGGTTGAGTTCCGTTTCGACCCCGCGATAATATTCCGACTTCCCTTTCTGGATCCCGCACCCCAACACCTGGGTCACGGTCATCCCCGTGATGCCGATTTCGTTCATCGCTTCCTTCAGTTCCTCGAACTTGCTTTGACGCGTGATGATGTCGATCTTGGTCATCTTGACATCGGAAATCACACTGAGCGAAGGTTCGGATACCAACTCGACCGGAACGGCTTGGTCGACGCGGACTTCCTCCGTATCGTTTTTCGTTCTCGCTTTTTCTTCGGGATAATAGCGGAAACGTTCCAATTGCTTGATGCGGACATTGTCATGGGAGTCGTAGTCGAGTTCCGACCTCGTCAGCATCAAATCGGGATACGCGAGGACTCCCATTTCAGGACCGTCAAGGCCTTGCAGTTCGTCTTCGGGCGAGACGCGCAAGCCCCAGACTTTATCCAGAAGTTTGAAGAAGGCATAGGATAAACCGAAGCCCCAAACGACCAAGACAAGCAAGGCGATCAACTGGGCGACCAACTGCGAGGCATCGCCGTAGAATAAGCCGCGTACGCCGCCGGCGACGCCGTTGAGACCATCCCCATAGACGCCGTCCGCAAACAATCCGACCGCGATCACTCCCCAGAAACCGTTGACGCCGTGGACCGAAATCGCTCCGACGGGATCGTCGAGTTTCAACTTGTTTTCAACGAAGGGCACGGAGAGACATACCAGGATCCCGGCGATCGCACCGATCAACAACGACGTGACCCCGTTGACAAACGCGCAAGGCGCGGTGATGGCGACCAAGCCGGCCAAGGCGCCGTTGGCGGTCATCGAAGGATCAGGTTTTCCATACTTGATCCACATATAGAACATGGCGACCAAACCGCCGACTGCACCGGCGATCATCGTGTTCGTCGCGACGACCGCGAGACGGAAATCCGAAGCGTTCAAGGTCGACCCGGCGTTGAAGGCGAACCAACAGAAGAAGAGGATGATGGTCCCGATGATGGCCATCGGGATATCGTGACCGGGGAAGGCGCGCGCCGTCCCGTCTTTCTTGAATTTACCGATACGGGGACCCAGTACGATCGCACCGGCAAGGGCGATCATCCCACCCATACTGTGGACGACCGCGGATCCCGCGAAGTCCACCACCCCGTGTCCGATCCCGAAGTTCTTCCCCAGGGTCGCCAACCAACCCCCGCCCCAAACCCAGTTCGCAAAGAGCGGGTAGAGCAAAATGGAGATGAAGAAGGACGTGATGACCATCGCGGAGTACTTGACCCGCTCGGCCATCGCACCGGTCGGGATCGTGACCGTCGTATCCATGAACACCATCTGAAAGAAGAACAAGGCATAGATGCCGGCATCGTAGGTGCCAAGAAGGGCGAACCCTTTATAGCCAAGAACGCCGCCCAAGCCCGGAATGGAGATCAATGCGTTCAAGGCGGAACCCCCGCTTCCCAAGCCTGCGGCACCGCCCGAACCGCCCATCTGAAGGGCGAATCCGAACAGGAAGTAACCGATCGCACCGACCAGGAACACCATGAAGTTCATCGTCATGGTATGGGCTGCGTTCTTCGCCCGGCAGAACCCGGTTTCGACCATTGCGAACCCGCATTGGAAGAAGAAGACGAGGAATCCGCAAATCATGATCCAGACATAATTGGAACCCAGATAGGCTTTATTGGCGAGAGCGGCGACATCGTCCAAGGTCTCAAGTCCGCTGGTCGCGATGTACGATGCACCGGTCGGATCGGCGGCGGAAGAATCTCCGTGAAACAAGAAGGCGACGATCAGGATCGTAACTACCGTAATCCCGATGAGCCATAGTGAAGCCAGATATTTTTTCGAGAGTTTCATGCAGCCACCTTCCCTTTGAAGTTTCTCATGGAGAACCTCGATGCGCTTTGGTAGACCCTCTGTTTAAGCTTCAACACGGATACGAAGTAACGGATGCCCAGGAAGGCGATGACGATGCCCCAGAGCGACCCATGGATCGAAGAACCCATGACCGTGAAGGAGACATCGTTGACAAGGCTCAACACTAGAATCGAAACGCCCAACCACATCAAGACAATCGCGACAAACCCCAGCACTCCGATCGAAAGCCGTTTGGAAAGGCCGATGCGATGGTGGATCGCAATGCCTTCTTTACGGCTTCCCTTTGTTTGAATCAAACCCGAATCTTTCCTCTTTTGTTTCTTCTCCATAGTTTTTCCCTCCAACTATACGTTCTATTTTATTGTCTAAATTCGATTTGTCTATCATTTTTCCATTTTTATTTCCGTTTTTTACATTATTTTTCTATTTATTTACATATTTCTTAATTTTATCTCCGTTTCTATATTTTATTTTTGCTTTTTATCACATCTTTTCGATTTGATAAACTTGGATGGGGTATTGTTGTTTGACGACGAACATCGAAAAGAATTGTATTCGACGGTGGAGTAGCGATAGAATGAATTCAGAAGTTTCCGTTTTTATGTATCCACATTGATTCATCATATGTCGCGCTCATTGATGGCGATACCGGACAGATCAACCAGGGGGTCCTATGAGAAAGTTCCTAACAATCCTCTTCGCTTTCATGCTTGCTTTATCACTTTTGACGGGTTGCGGTAAAAAGCCCGTCGTACCGGACGATGATGACGATGATGATCCGATTCCAACCGAATTCACTGCCAAGGTCATCGGGAATACCAGCGGTAACATGATGAACGGCGGGCAGTACGCCGAAGCCGACGGATGGGTCTATTGTTCCTGTGAAACGTTCGATGAGTCGACGTTGACGATTATGACCGGTCTTTTCAAAATGAAAAGCGATGGATCGAGTGTCACCAAATTGGCGGATGGCGAATACCGGTCGATCAATGTTGTCAACGACGACCTCTATGCCTTGAGTGAACAAGGGGTCTTCACGATTAAAACCGACGGAACAGCAGGTAGAATCCTGACGGGTGTTCCCGCCGACAACATGGGTATGATTCTGGTGATGGACGAAACCATCGTCTACATCAACGGCTACGGACAGATCTACCGCAATTCCGTCGACGGAAAGAATCCGCAAAAACTTGCGGATGTGAATGCCTATGGCTTCTACTATCATGACGGATGGCTCTATTACGGCATCAGCGATACCTCGTATACAATCCAAAAAGTCAAAATGGACGGTGGTTCGATGACCGACGTGTCGACCGGCGGACGTGATTTCGTCATTGCGAACAATCGCATCTATTATCGCAATATGAAAGATAAAGCTAAACTCTACTCGATGGCCATGGATGGAAGCGATCTGAAGAAAATCTCGGATGTCGATGTCAATTCAATCAATACCGATGGGCAAAAGCTCATCGTCAGCAGTTTTAACGGTGTCCGCGCGTTGGAATTCGACGGAAGCGGGGATATCGTTCTTAGCGATAAAGTCGCGACCACTTTGTCAATCATCGGGGCGTCCGCATATTTCGTAAGTCAGGATTTCACACCCCAGTACTACAGACTTTCGCTTTCGACAGGTACGTTGGAGAATACATTGAAGATCCGTCAGGTCGATCCCGACACCGATTCGATCTTAGGTCTTGGGGTCAGCGACCCCTACCTTGTCCGGGTCGGCGAATGGATCTTCTATCGTGATGCCAGCGAAGCAAACAAAGGAATCTATAAAGTGAAAACGGACGCTTCGGGGAAGACGAGACTGATCGACGTCTATGCACACAATCTTACCGTCGTCAAAGACTGGGTCTATTTCATCAACGATAGTTTAAATGGTTATCTTTGCCGGATGAAGATGGATGGTAGCGAGAAGGGGGTCGTCCTTGATGTATCGGTGAACGACTTCGTGATGAAGGATGGATGGATCTACTATACGGATCTCAACGAGATAAAAATCATGAAGGCGAAGTCGGATGGTACGCAACGCAGCGTGATCGACGACTCAGACTCGTTTGGCGAAATCCAGCTTTCCGCAGACTTCATTTACTATCAGAAAATCGGCTTCGAAGCGGGGAATTTCGGGATTTACCGCAATTCGTTGGAAGGTTCGGACAAATTCATGTATCTCGACGAGGCAATCAATTCCTATGTCGTGGATACGGAATGGATTTATTACGCAAAGAAGAAAGGCGATAGCGAACTCCCCATGCAGATCGTCCGAATGAGTCAGGATGGGTCGGAAAGCGTGGTGTTGGATACCTTCGACGAGTATCTTAATGTGATCGGGGTCGGCGAAGACATGCTTTATTATGTGGCATGGAACGAGACTAACGGGTCGTTGTATCGCATGAACCCCGAGAGTGGACAGAAACAGCTTGTCTTTGCGTCGAATATTCGAAGCGACCATACGGTGATCTTCGAGAACTCTCTGATCACTTTGAAGAGCTATGAAGACGGATCGGTCAAGGTCTATCTCAGCGATATGGACGGAAGTAATCTCCGTTCGATCGTCGAATAATGACACAATGAAAAAGTCGGGACGTCGTTCCGACTTTTCTTTACTCGTGGGTTTGACTTAAGGATTTCTCTACGATGAAACGGGTGGGTTGGAACTGATAGAAACCGATCGATTCGATCTTCGCGCTGAAGGGTTGGAAAGTTTGGGCAAGGAATTCGACGGCTTGGAGGACTTGACTCGTCTCTTCGATGAACATCGTCGAATGCGGCACCCAGTTTACATCCTCATCGATGCCTTGATGCAAGGCTTCGTGGATTTGAAGCAAATCGTGGTTGGCGACCGGTGAAATGAAGAGCACATCGGTCCTGAAGAGACCCAGACTCCCCAAACGAATCTCAAACGGAACGAATTCGCGTGTGATCTCATCGATCCGCTCCTTGATCCTTGATTCTTGGGAAACATCGAAGATTCCTAAAGTAATATGATGTTTCAGGTGCTTGGACTGTCTTCCGATAAACCCCGCTTCCGCCATTTTCCGTTGGAGATCCGCAAGTTTCATTTCCGTTTCGGTATCGTATTGCGCCATGACGCAAAGGAAAGTTTCTTTCATAGGTTCCGTGTCGACCGATTGAGTCGCAGGATCCGCTGATACTCCTTGAAATACATGATGAAGGTGAATGAAATCGAGACGCAACCGATGAGAATCAGGATGTTTCCGACATTCACAGGCATCGTATACCACAAGATCATGAAGATCGAACATCCATACAAGATTACGGTATTCATCTTTCCGTACCAACGCGCCCCAAGGTTCTCGCGCACCCGCTTAAGAATCAGGATCCCGGCGATCGACATATAGGTCTGCTTGATCGTAAACAATGCCAACTCGACGACGATGAACGGAAAACGTCCGATCAAGGCGATCATGATCATCCCCTGGGTGATTTTATCCGCGACCGGATCCAGGATTTTCCCGAGTTCGCTGACCATGTTGAAGCGACGGGCGATTTTCCCGTCCAGGATATCCGTGATTCCGGAGAGAACCAGATAGAACACCGCCAACATCACATCGTTCGCACTGGTCGCATTGGTGTACCGATGCCAGAACAAGAACGCCAAAACCAACCTGAAGAGACTCAGGAAATTGGGGATGGTCAGTATTTTATTGAGCGCGAAGTCTTGTTTATTCATGCCGCTCTCCTACAGGATGTACGCGATGGCTTCAATATAGTTCCATTATACTAAAGAATCGGCGGAGATAGAACGAAGAAACAAGAATGTTGGTAGGAAAACCGCATAAAAAGGTGTTCGCGATGAACACCTGATTTCAATCTTAAGTTATGGAAAGATGATTTGGGTCTTTTAAATACTGCGTATTCTTACTCTTACTTTGATAAACCGGACAAACGCAGGCTCTCCTCATAAATCCGTTTCCCCATCGATCGATCCAGCGCGTGTTTGGCCGGTGTCTCTTCGATCGTCAAATGGTAGAATTTCCCGCTGATGTCCTGTAGTTTCGGATCCGCGACCAAGTAATAGATCGCCTTACCGGAAATGACGGGGCTTCTAAGCGAGGGTTGGATCACCAGCTTCGAAAACAAACGATAGAGAAACCCGTTGTTGCTTCCGATATGGGTCTTCACATCCCCGGGATGCATCGCATTGATCGTTACACCGGTGTTTTTAAGTCGGTCGTTGATTTCCCATACCGTCAGTAATTGAGCGGTCTTGGAGGCTCCGTAGCCGCGTAGGCCGGTATAGTGCCGTTTCTTCCAATCGAGGTCGGTGATGTCCAATCCGTTGAAGCGATGACCTTCCGAATTGATCTGCAGGATTCGCGAAGGCGCGCTTTCTTTGAGCCGATCCAATAAAAGCTCGGTGAACAGAAACGAAGCGAGGTGGTTGACACAGAAAACGGTCTCGTGACCTTCGGGGGTGTAGGTCGCTTTGGTGGAATGGAGTCCCGCGCAATTGATCAACACATCGATCTTGTTCGTCAATGCCAGGACTTGATTCGCCGCATTACGGACATCGTCCAACCGGCTGAAATCAGCGACTACGATATCGACGGATACGCCGAACCGTTCAACCAGTTCTTTCTTCACTTCTTCGCCCTTGGCGAGGCTTCTTACCACCATGACGATCGACGCCTGGCCTTTCGCCAACGCTCTTGCGGCTTCAAGTCCGACCCCCGATGTCGCGCCGGTGATTACGCAGGTCTTGCCTTGCATCGATACCTCGGATTCATGCTGGAGGGCGTTCTTATTCTTCAGAAACATCAGTTCATCGGGTGTTTTCATACGTGTCCCTTCTCTTCCTAACCGAAATACTTGGAAAGGAACTTACGGTAGGTCTTCTTGAAGTAAGGGATGTTATTGAAAATATCGCCCCATAAATCATAATAATCGCGTTGTTGGATGATTCGTCCGTCTTCCCCCAAGGTCAATCGCGTCACGCCGTAAAGCGGTGTCGTGGGCGATTTCTTGAAAGACATGGTCATCACCCATTCCATACTGATGACGTTATCGCGTTTCATGACGTTGGATAAGTCCATCCGTAACGACTCGCAACGTTTCGTCAAGCGGTTGCACATCGCCTTGAATTGATCGATCCCTTCGACGCGTTGGATCGAATCCTGAAACACGATATCGGGATGATAATAAGGGAAAATATGCGACCAGTCCGGTTTGCCTTGGGTGTTGTAGGTGTTCGACCAAAGATGCTCGACCAACTCCGCCGTCAATTCGGCCAGTCTTTCTTGGGTTTCAGGTACCACTTCTACGGCTTTATTTTCATCTTTATCCATGATCATGTTTTCTTGCAGAAGCATGTTATCGACCCTTCCCGTTCTTTGTCCGTTTCAAATCCTTTTCCACCGCATCCGAAGCCAGTTTCCCTGTCAGGATGGCGACCGGAACCCCGGCTGGATTGAACGTCCACTGTCCGGCTTGTTTGATAGAATCGACGGGGGTCAAGACGGATCGGCTGACGTTGAGGAATTTGTATTCGACCGGGAACGGATGATTCCCGAACGACCAACCCGTCACGGATCCTTCCGTGCTATGCGTCCTCGACTTGATGGTCAGAGGCGAGGCGATCATCGATTTCTTGATCGAATCCTTGAATCCCGGCCAATCCTTCTCGTCGAAAAAGGCGATGATTTCTTGGGTGACAAATCGCTTGAACTCGTCGTACCAGCCCATATCCGCGACATGCTGGGTCAATCGATAATCAAACAAGGTCGAGAGGATGACGCCCGTTTCCCCTTGGGGGGAGAGCGTCGCATCGCGTAAAGAGGGGATGGAGACTTCGAAGGTGTTGTATTCAAGGTAGTTTTTGATCCAAGCGAAAACCTCGTCCTTGTCGGTTGAGAATTCTTTCTGTGGATTTTGAATCTGGGATAGCGAGATGTTCGCCAAGCCTTCCCTGCGTTTGGTATAGAACCAATGTGGACCGCTGCTCTTGCGGAATTCTTCCGCCGGCTTGTTGACCAAGGCATACAGGGTCAAGATCGATTCCGCTCCCCGTAAGTCCTTCAGTTCTTCTTTTCGCCGGATTGCTTTTTGTCGTTGTATGGAATCGCGGATCGATTCCGTCTTGAGTACCCGATAGAACAGGTTGGTATCCGCCGCCCAGATCAGTTGACGATACCGATAGGTTCGACCATCCTGGGTGAAGACTTCTTTCGATTCGGGATCGATCGCACTGACTTCGCAGCGATTGACGATTTCGCCCTTGTTGTTTAGGATCAACTCGGAGAGTTTATCCACGATGACCTGGGTCGATCCTTTGGGATAATGGTATTGCATGTATAGGGTGAAATAGGACAAGGCGAAGAAGGTCGGCGTTTCGCTGAAGAAATGTTGGCCGATGATTTGGATCAATTCCTTATTGCTTGTTTTCTTCTCAAGATATTCGTTGACCGGTTCAAGGAACATCATCGCCTGGTTCATGTTGATGAGGAACTTTCCCATCCAAGGCAACAACGTTTTCGTAACATATTTCATGTCGTAGGGTTTCGGCAGGAACAGCGGGTTGTCGATCCCGTACAAGACATCCATGTTTTTCATGATTTTGCGGATATCGACGAAAATCGCATCGATCTCGCGGCTGTTTTGCGGGTAGGTTTCTTTGAGGATGTGCGCATATTCTTCCAAACTGGCTTTATCGACCAAGTCGACGAATCGCGAACCGACCGATAATTTGATCGGATTGGCGACGAATTCGATCTTGACGCCCAGTTGCTTCAGCATCGAGAAGACGATGCCCGAATCGATGATCCCACGAGCCCCTTTGTCGAGAAGATGTCCGTCAAGCTTGAATGCACCTAAAAGACCACCGCATTCCGCCTCTTTTTCCAAGAGTAACACCCGGTGGTTTGCTTTGCTTAAATAGGCGGATGCGGTCAGACCGGCGATCCCCGCACCGACCACGATGACATCGTACTCCATGATTTCCATAATATCCCTCACCTTACGTGAATCTATCCCATCTCAAGTTGAATCATGCTTCATTGAGTTTATTATAGTACAGGAAGTGGAGAATTTGAACTAAAGATGACCACACTTCGCAATCGTTTCCTAACGTGGATTACCAATGATCCAATCCATCCCTTCCAATAAAAAACGGAACGTAGCGTACCGTACTCGATCGGTCTTGATTGTCAACGGATATCCCTTCCATTCCTAAAAACGGTCGCCACGAAGGATCGGACGTTTCGGATCTACTTATAGTCAAGATAAGATCGTGTCTAGATGATGACGATCGGATCGTTGTGATCCGTCTTCTTGATCTTTCGCAGATTCAGAACCAAGAGGATGATCGGGATGAAGAGTACGATTCCGACAAGGATGAATCCTATCCAAGCCCCGCTTGTCTTGGATTCGGCGGAAGAACCGGTCGCCCATACGAAGAAGACATACAGATAAAGGATGTCCAGAATGAACCATCCGATGGAACTTCGCCATAACCCGCTTTTCTGCCATGACTGGGGATTCTTGCATTTCGAACACTTGTGGACTTTCAGCCAAGCGTAGTTTTTCTTTTCGTGATCGTTTTGCGCCTTTCTGATTTGCCGGTCAAGATCGCCTTGCGCCTTTGAGCCGAGCTTACTGATTTTCGACTGGGCGTACTTATTGCTTGTACCGAACCAGACTTCCGCGCTGGCATTTCCCACGATGTCTTGCGAGAACGTATTCACCTGACCACAGTGTTCGCATGTATACGTAACATATACCGGGTGTTTCAACTTCTGAGAATAAATCGTAGATCCCATTTCGTTCACCTCGCTTAGATGGAGTCTGCACGATCCGAGAAACAATAGAATCAAAACACGCCTTATCTACCCAGATTATATCCCCGTTGTGCGTAAATTCAATAAGATTGGATAAATCGAGGCGGATACCGCGAAACCAATCAACATCACTCGATTCAGTGATAATAAATAGGTGCCGATCGAATTATTCACGAAGTTTCGCCCGAACAAGAAGAAAAAGGACGATGGACACCGAGGTGCCGATCGTCCGTTGTTGATGAATGATATCGTCTAAACTTTTGCTTGTACGATTATTCAACCAATAAAGTCAGGGGATGTTCGATCAGGTAGACAAGGTCGCTGAGAAACAAGGCAGCGGGATAGCCGTCGACGGCGCGGTGGTCGAAACTCAGACTCAAGGTCAGTTTCTTCACCTTGACCAAAGTATTGTTAACGTCGAATTCGACCCGGTCGACGATTTTGCCGACCCCGAGGATACAGATCTCAGGGACGTTGATGATCGGGTTGAAGTCGATGACGGCGGTGGTTCCCAGCGAAGTGATCGTAAAGGTTCCGCCGGACAAATCATCGGGCGACAGGGTGTTCTTCTTGGGTTTCTCGGTCTGCGTCTTGATGGCTTTCGCCAGTTCCACAAGGGAATAGGACTGCGCATTCTTGACGTTGGGGACGATCAGTCCGTTTTCCATCGCGACGGCGATGCCAAGGTTAATGGAAGGCAGGACATGGATGCCATCGTCGAGTGCGCGGGCGTTCATCGTCGGATGTTTACGCAATGCCTTGGTGACGAAATACGCCAACAGGTGTGTGATCGACAAACGGATGCCGGCTTCTTTCTCGACTTTATCCAACACTTCAGCCCTTAGTTTCAGCAACATGTCGACGTTGACTTCCGCGTTGATGGTGACGGAAGGCACGGTGGCGTGCGACTTGCTCATCTGGTCGGCGATCAGCTTCCGGATGCCGGTCCAAGGGATGATCTTCTCGACGCCCGTTTCCACGTACGCCGCCTTTATTGTCGGGGCGCGATACCCTTCCACGTCTTTCAACTGGACACGGACGAGTCCGGGGGTGTTCGCATAGACTTCTTCGATCGTAATCCCGCGCTCACGGGCCGCTTTACGGGCGGCGGGCGTCGCACGGACGCCGAAGCCGTCTTCGAGAAGCGTACGTTGGGATTCAAGCGAAACGACAGGGACTTCGACGGCTAGCGGTTCGACGACTTTCGATTCGACGACATTCGTCGTTTGATTCTTGCTTGGTTTTTCGACGGTCTCGTCTGACTTCCCGATGTGGGCGATGACGGAGTTGACCGGGACGACTTCGCCGACTTCCACATATCTTCCGATCAGGACTCCGGCGTCGTAGGCTTCGACTTCGATGGCGATCTTGTCGGTCATGACTTCGAAGACGACATCGCCGACTTTGACGGGATCCCCGACGTTCTTAAACCATTGGGTGACGTGCCCCTGATCCATCGTGGATGAGAGTTTAGGCATCAATACTTCTTTCGCCATGGTTTCTCCTCCTTATTTCGCTGCCATGATGTTGCGGCAGGCGGTTACGATGTCGTTCACTTGGGGAACGGCGAGTTTTTCGAGCGTGGGTTCGTAGGGGATGGGGGTTTCCGCCCCGGCTAAACGGACGATCGGATGGTCGAGGTAGTCGAAGGATTCTTCTTCGGAAATGACGGCGGCCAGTTCGGATGAGAATCCGCTGCGTTTCACCGCTTCGGTCACCACCAGGGCGCGTCCGGTTTTCTTGACGGAATCCACGATCGTTTTCTTGTCGAGGGGGACTAACGTACGCGGATCGACGACTTCGATGTCGATCCCTTCCTGGGCGAGGATTTCCGCCGCTTCCAAGGCTTTATGCACCATATAGCTGGTGGCGATGACGGAAATGTCTTTTCCCGGACGTTTGATATCGGCGACGCCGATGGGGATGAAGTATTTCCCTTCAGGGACGTCCCCTTTGGTCCGATAGCAGAGTTTATGTTCATAGAACATCACGGGGTTGTTATTGGCGATCGCGCTGTGAAGCAGCCCTTTGGCGTCATAGGCGGTCGAGGGTTGGATGACGATCAGGCCGGGGATGTGCGCCGTCCAGTTCTCCAACGATTGGGAATGCTGGGCCGCGGCACCCGTACCCGATCCTCCGGGGGTGCGCATGACCAAGGGGATGCTGACGTTGCCGCCATACATGTAATGGATCTTGGCGGCTTGGTTGACGATCTGGTCAAGGGCGATGGTGATGAAATCCGAGAACTGCAGTTCGAAGATCGGACGCATCCCGGTGATGGCGGCACCGACGGCCGCCCCTGCGATCGCGCTTTCCGAAATCGGGGTGTGTCGGATCCGTTTGGGTCCGAACTCTTCAAGCATCCCGCGGGTTACCCCGAACGCACCGCCGTAAATCCCGATGTCTTCTCCGAGGATGAATACATTCTCGTCTTCACGCATTGCTTCGCTTAACGCTTCGCGTACGGCTTCCGTATAGGTTATTTCTCTCATGTGGGCTCCTTACTCGGCATAGATGTCGGTCATGAGTTGATCGACATCGGGTTTGCTTCCCGCTTCCGCGAACGCGACGGCGTTTTCGATGACTTCGGCGGCTTTCGCCAAGATCTCTTCGCTTTCCTCTTCGCTAAGCAGACCCGCTTGGATCAGTTTCGCCTTGAAATTGGCGATCGGGTCGCGCTCCGTCTTCCATTGTTCTTCTTCTTCACGCGTCCGGTATTTCTTCGCATCCGACTTCGAATGCCCCTTCCAACGATAGGTTTTCGCTTCGATCAAGGTCGGACCTTCACCCTTGCGGGCACGCTCCACCGCATCAAAGACGGCATCGATGACCGCGATCAAGTCGTTGCCGTCGATCGTGATCCCCGGCATCCCGTACGAAACCGCACGGGTCGACAAGTCTTGGATGTTGACGGTTTCCTTGATCGGTCCGCTCATGCCGTATTGGTTGTTTTCGATGAAGAAGACGACCGGGAGTTTCCAGATCGACGCCATGTTGAGGGATTCATGGAAACTGCCTTCGTTGGTCGACCCGTCGCCCGCATAACACAGGCAGATTTGATCGGTGTGCTTCATTTGCGCGGTCAGAGCCGCGCCGCAGGCGATCGGATACCCGCCCCCGACGACGCCGTTGGCACCAAGGTTCCCGGTCGCGATGTCGGCGATATGCATGGATCCGCCTTTGCCTTTATTGGTCCCCGACGTCTTCCCAAAAAGCTCGGCCATCATCTTGTTGATGTCCGTCCCCTTCGTAATGGTTTGCCCGTGTCCGCGGTGGGTCGCCGTGATCCAGTCGCTCTGGTGCAGGACCGAACCCGACCCGACGGCTGCCGCTTCTTGTCCGACACACAAATGGGTCGTCCCGTGGATCATCCCTTTGGCGAAGAAGTAGTCCACCTTTTCTTCGAATAGACGGATCAGACACATCTTGCGGTAGGCTTCGATGAGTTCTTGATCGTTGAATCCTGCTTTGTTTACCAAGGTCATTGTCATGATTTCTGCTCCTTACATGTGGATGGGATAGCCAAGTCCGACTTCCATCGTATCCATGATCGCTTCCGATACCGAAGGATGGGGGAAGATCGTCAATGCGACATCTTCCAGTGTCAACCCGGTTTCGATGGCCATCGTCATCGTCGTGATGATTTCACTGGCGTTGAGTCCGGCGATCTGGGCACCGAGGATCAATTTCGTTTTCTCGTCGTGGATGATCCGGACGAAACCTTCCGTTTTTGATGCGGCGATGGCTCTGGAATTGGCCGCCAAGGGGAAGTCGGTGGCTTTCGCACTGATCTTCTTCGCTAAGCATTCCTCCAGCGACAAGCCCGTCGTCGCGATTTCCGGCGTCGTGTAACAGACCGCGGGCATGGCTTTATAGTCGATCTTGGAGGCATGGCCGGAGATGGCTTCGGCGACGACCTTGGCTTCATAGGAAGCCTTATGGGCCAACGCCAATCCCGGGGTGATGTCTCCGATGGCATAGATGATGGGGTTGGTCGTCTGCGATTTCGCGTTGACCTTCACGAAGCCTTTGGGATCCAGTTCGATGCCCGAGGTCTGGATGTTCACACGGTCCGAATTGGGTCTTCTTCCCACCGATACCAAGACGATGTCGGCGTCGATCGTCGACTCCGTTTCGCCCTTCTTATACGTCAAGGTGACGTGATTCTCTGTTTCTTTAGATGAGACCACCAACGCTTCAGTCAAGAGCGTGACCCCGAGTTTTTGAAGGTTGCGCTTCACCAAGTCGGATAGTTTCGTATTGAAGCCCGGTAGGATCGTCGAAGTGGCTTCGACCAGCGTGACATGCACGCCGAAGGAAGCGAAGGCTTCGGCCAGTTCGCATCCGATATAGCCCGCCCCGATCACGCAAAGCGATTTCGGGAGCGTGGGGATGTTGAGGAGTCCGGTCGAATCGACGATGCGTTTCCCAAAGGGTGCCGCCTTGATTTCGATCGGTCGGCTACCCACTGCGAGGATGGCATGCTTGAATGAATAATCTTCCGTTTTTCCGTCCTTGCTGACGCTGATCGTCGATTTCGAAGTGAATTTCGCTTCCCCCATCACGATCGTCACGTTGTTTTTCTTCAGGAGTTGACTCACTCCCATGCTGAGTTTCTTGACGACCTGCGTGTTCTTCCAGTGTTGCGTCTTGGCGAAATCCAGCGTCCCCGCGGCTTGGATGCCGAAGGTCTCCGCATGTAATATTTCCTGGTAGGTATGACCGGCATGTAGCAGCGCCTTCGACGGGACGCAGCCGACATTCAGGCAGGTTCCCCCGATGTCGTTCTTCTCGATGATGGTGACCTTTTGACCAAGTTGGCTTGCCCGGATCGCGGCGACATATCCGCCGGGTCCCGAACCGATGATTACGGTATCTAGAGTGTTCAATGGATTCCCTCTCTTTCGTATGAGTGGATCGATAAGCGAAATCTCTTCCGAGGTTATACGGATTAAGTCAATCAAAGTTAAGACAAGGAAAAGATCGACGTCGCTCTTAACTCGATCCCAAAGCGAATCGGTGGATTCTTGACGGACACGGATAAACGTTCATGGATGACATCGGTGTCCCTCTACAATGAATTCTACCTTCTATTTGGCGTTATGAACGTTTTTGATGGTCAATAAACTTTCCACATCATAGTGGTAAAAGCAAACAGGTTTCATCACCGTTATGACTGAACCGATTGAGTCGAGTGAAGTTTCGATCACGTCGGTTTCAAACAAAAAAGTGCGATTCGCACTTTTCATCGGGATTCGATGGTCAAACCGAAAACTTCCAGTTTCTCGATCATCCTTCTTTTCAACGAATCCACGCTTAATGGCACTTGGCTCAACTCGGATAGCGTCTTCATCGCATCCGATTCAATGCTAGGATAATCGGGGTTGTTGAGCGGATTGGCGATCGCATAGAAGTCCCGTATCCATTGAGAGCGGCGGTTTTGGTCGCCGTCGACGAAGATCGTGATCATCAGCATCACCGCGTCTTTCGTCCGGTATTGGGCCATGCCTGCGAACTTCTTGCCGTCGACGCTCAAATCGTACTTCCCCGGGCAGTAGGAGTGTTTGATCTCCCCTTCTTGAATGTCCAGTTTCAGGTCGTGAAGAAGATGCTTCATCAGATCGATCCCGAACGCATACGACTCGTTCAATCCGCCGAACTTGGCGTGATGTTTGGAATAGAGGACACTGAGGTTCAACACCCCCTCATCACAGGCCACCGCCAAGCCTCCGGCTTTACGCACCATGGTCTCCATCTCGTTTTTATGGCAATACGCGACGCCTTCGTCGAACTGCGGGAGAAGCGAATCCATGCGACCGAAAAGAATGCCCTTGGCCGTCCAAAACCGGACGATCAGGGTATTCTGTGAGATCGAACTTGAAAGAGCCGTGTCGAAGGAAAGCTGTTCCGAAAGGGAAACCGCTTGATCGATGACACGGAGGGTTTCAAAGGATTCGTCGAGGTTCAACTTAGGCATAGATAACATGCATCCTTTCGAATAATGCGAAAGACTGTCGCCAAGGCTCGCCTGACGACAGTCGATATCGATAAGTATTACTTGGTGCGGGTAAACGACCGGCGGTCGAAGTTCTTCATCATCGGATGTTTCACTTCGATCAAGGCGTTCAAGCGAGCCAAGAGTTCATCCCCGTCGCTCAGGTTGTCAATCTGAAGCCAATACCTGCCTTTGAGAAGTCCTGCGTCGTTGATCCGCAGATAGGCGCTCTTGGTGAACGCGGTTTTGCGAAGGTTGATGCGTCGGATCTCGCCGAAGGAATAGCGGTGGGAACGGTTGAAACCAATGAATTCGATGTTTGTATCACTCATAACGACTTTGTCGGGATGGGAGAGGGCGATAAAATGGTCCAGGAAAATCAAGAGGGCAAGGCCTCCGATCGAAAGCGAGGTTTCCGATGATTCTTTCGTACTGACCATAACGATCACGTACAGAACCACAAGCGCCGCGAGAACGGTCGGAATCACGATGTTGAAGAGGGTTCTTCGATAAGGATAACGGAATTCTTTACTCACACGGCACCCGCTTTCGTTGTTGGGGATGAAAGACTATTCGCCTTTGGCTTGTTTTGCGATACGCTTGAAGTTGATGAACGCCATGCCCAAGGTAATCGCTGCCAAGACGGCCAGACCGACCCACTTGAAGTTCATGAGTTGGACAAACGCCCAGCTTAGCGGGGAAGCACCGTCGGCGATGCTGGAAATCAGCGTCGCACCGACCGGCATCGTGAAGTTCGCCGCGATGGCCGCTTCGGTCAATAACGGAGCGATGCCCGTGGCGATCCACAAACCGGAGACGACGATGAAGATCCCGACGACCAAGGTTCTAAACAGGTCGCCCTTGGTAATCGGAACGACGAGGACAAACAAGAACGGGAGAACGGCCAAGTCGGCGAACGGGAGGAACTGGTTGCCCGGAAGGATGGCGGCGATCAGGACCGAAAGCGGGACAAGGATCAAGGAAACAGCCAAGGTCGTCGGATGTCCGATACCGACGGCGGCATCCAAACCGATATAGATCTTCGCATTCGATTTGAAACGTTTTTCGACGAACTCGGAAGCGGCGTCGGAAATGGGGATCAACCCTTCCATGAGTAGACCGGCCATCTTGGGAATCAAGACAAGGGCTGCGCCCATGGTGATACCAAGGTTCAAGACGCCTTTAAGATCATATCCGGCCAAGGCTCCGATAGCGGCGCCAAGAACGGTTCCAACCAAGATCGGTTCTCCGAAGATGCCGAACTTCTTTTGGACGGCGACGGCATCCATGTTGATTTTATTGATTCCGGGGATATAGTCGAGGATTTTATTGATGACCAATGCGACAGGTACGAAAGCGACGGACAATCCATGAGGAATGGATACACCCGGTAAACCACAGTATTCTTCAACGCCCTTTGCTGTCCAGTCGGCCAAAATCAAGGTCATCGCGGCTTGGATCGCGGCTGCGATCAAACCGAAGACCAAGTTGTCGGTCGCGAAACTGACAAGCGCGCCGGTGAAGGCATAGTGCCAGAAGTTCCAAACGTCGATGTTGACGGTCTGGGTGGTTTTGGTAAGGATCATGACGAAGTTGACGGCCAATGCGATCGGAATGACCAAGGCGCCGACTTGCGATGCGAAGGCGATTGCCGCCGCCGCAGGCCAACCCACGTCGATGACGGTCAGACTTAAGCCATAGTTCGTAACCATTTGTTGTACGGCCGGACCTAAGTTCCCGCCCAACATACCGATAACCAAATTCAATCCGATGAAGCCGACGCCGACGGTGAGACCTGCACGGATCGCCTTACCCGGCTTGGCGCCCATGATAAGACCGATCAAAGTGATGACGATCGGCATCATGACGGAAGAGCCTAAACCTACGATGTAGTTAATAATTTCCACAATTTTCTCCTTTGTTGTGTGTTTTTACTTTAGACCTAATGTATCGAGGATGTCTTGTAAAACGGGTTCAGTACCTCGTCCGATTAGAAAAGCCACGCCCATGATTACTTTGACCGGCATCGGTTTACTGTTATGCGCCGTCGTCACGATCAAGTCAAACTTCGAAGCCTTGGATTCCATTTCGGCAACCGTACAGGTCGACACTTCGACCAAGTCCCCGAAACCTCTTTCCTTAAAGATATTCTCAAGCTTTCGAGCCACCGCAACGGATGTTGCCACTCCGGTTCCGCAAGCCACCAGCACTCTTTTCTTAATCATCGCCACCTCCTTTCTTTTTCATCAAGCAATATTAGCACTCATGAGTTGAAACAACGTATCCTGAGTGGCTGCTTCTTTGATCTGCTTCAGTAAGCTTTCATTCTGAATCACATCCATCAAACTCTGTAAGACCGACATATGCGAATGCGATTCCTTCAGCGCCAACATGAACACGACTTCCACTTCGATCGTTTCATCATGATTACCCATCATTTTGAATTGAACGGGATTACGTAGGATACCGACCGCCATCACGGAGGCGTTCACATGTTCGGGATCCGCATGCGGGATCGCAACCCCCCGGCCTAAACCGGGTAAACCGGTCGAGAATTCCGTTTCCCGCTCAAGGATCGCCCGGGTGAAGCTTTCTTTGACGTATCCTTCCGCGATTAAGCGGTTGGATAGACGGGTAAGAACCTCGGTCACGGTGGACGCTTCAAGATCCAGCACCATCAGTTTCGGATTGAAGAGCGTGCTCATGCGTTTTCCCCCGGGGCGACGATCTGCGTCGCCTTGAAGTCCTTCGGCGTGAATTCCACCGCTTGGTTCTCACTCAACCGACGGAGTCCGACCCCGACGATGTCCGCCATCTTGAATGGATATTCTTTGTGGTCGTCCGCGACGATCACGCCTGCGCCTTTCACAAGGCTATAGAATTTTACGATTCCCCTCATAGGTTACCTCACATTTTATGACGTCGTATTTCAACACTGCCTTTGCGTCGACGGCTAGACGCGGATCATCAGGATTTCGCTTAACGCCAGGGCAAGATCCTCTTTGTGTTTCATCGCGCAGATCCGATTCCATAACTCAAGGTCCTCCGAAGTATCCGCGAGATGGGTGAAGAACGGGATATAGTCAGTTGCGTCTTCTTTCGTCGCCGCGACATTGAGGATCAGACGTACTTCATGTTCGTCGTCCCAAAGCACGGGATGGGCGAGCGTGATGACTTGCACCGTACTCTTGAGGACGGTTTCAAACGTACCGTGCGGAATCGCGATCAGAGATGAAATGACCGTCGGTCCCATCGCTTCCCTTTCCCACAGGCTATCCAGGTAGTCTTCGGTGACATGGTTCTTCGCGCTGAGATGCCGCGCCATGAAGCTGAGTATGTCTTCCTTGGTCTTCAGATCGACCATGAGATGGATGTCTTCTTTATACAACCTTACCTTGGACGTACTCTGGATCTTCTTCCCTTCGACGATTTCACGGATCGCGTTCATGTCGTATTGGGAGAGAAGGGCGTTGATGACGATCGTTTTGACCTTGGATTGGACGGCGACGGTCGAGATGATCAGATCGATCATCGTTTCATCGTAGTTACTGACATCCATGGTCGAGATGACATCGACGATCTCGAGGTTACTGAAGGCGCGCTTCAACTTGGCGACGATCAACTGCGAAGTTCCGATCCCGCTGGCGCACATCACCAGGACACGGATCGGTTTGATGTTGCGCTCGCGTGCCGCGGCGATATGCAAGACCAGATAGGCGATCTCGTTGGGCGGCATTTCGATGTGGAACATATTACGAAACAAGTAGACGTTATTGGCGACCGCGTTATAAATCGACGGGTAGGAGAACTTGATTTCTTCATACATCGGGTTTTCCAAGGAAAGTCCATAGATCAAACGGTTGATGGTGGGCTTCAGATGAAGCATCAGACTGTTGAACAACTGTGTATCCGATTCAAGAAACAACCCCAGTTCGATTTGCAGGTTCTGGATGAACTTCAGAATCAGGTCTTCCAACACCGGGGTGTCCGACGAGAGTTTGAAGTTGAGGACGTTGAGCCCTTCCTTGACACGTTTCGCCCCCATGAAGTGAAGCAGGATATAGTAGGTTTCGGTTTGCGACAACTGGACGTCGAATTCCGCATTGATCCGCTCTGAGGTCTCAAAGGCGATCGCGTATTCTTTCTGATCGTCCAACGCGTGGATCAATTCTTGCGTCAAACGGATGTTGTAACCTTGTTGGGTCCGGCGTATGGCGATGGCGATATGGATGATGAGGTTGATTCGTGCTTCGGTCGAGAAGGCATAACCCAGCTTGTTCTCGGCTTCCGCAACGATTTCTTCCACTTTCTTGAAATCCAATTGAAGCGCGTTTTGGAAACGGCTCATGAAGGAGTGGGACCCTTGATCGTCGTGGATGTAGTAGACCAGATTCTTGTTCTCTTCAAACGGAACGAGTTTCGCCAACGCTTTCCGTTTATCCGCTTCTTCTCCGACGATGACGATACCTTCGCCCTTTTGATAGTCCACGACCAGGTTGAAGTCCTTGATCATCTCGTTGATTTCGCTGATATCCTTAGTGATGGTCGAACGGCTGACATAATAGTCCAAGCTAAGTTCCTTGATCATCAACGGTCGGTTTTCCGCATAGAGTTTCGACAAGATGCTGCGTTGCCGATCGGCGGGAGAGAGATAACTCGTATCATGCTTCGTCTTGAAATAGTTCAACAACTGCTGCTTATCCGCGGGATCCCCATCGATCGCGACGCCTTGACCGGGTTTCCGGATGATCGACAGGTTGTGTTCCTGAAGGATGGGCGCGATTAAATCAAGCTCGTTACGAACCGTCTTGGGAGAGGCATTGATCGCTTTCGCGATCACATCGACACTGACAAGTGTTTTCTCATTTAGGATGAATTTGACGATTTCTTCTTTTCTGTTCATGGGCCCTCATTCTTTGATGCGTGATGTTGCCTATGCACACGATGCTTTTTTCGTGCAATTCTGCCTTGCACATATCTTAACGCATAAGGCCAAGAAAGAATCGCATCGTGTGGTCAGTGTTCTTTCCACATCATTGTGGTAAATTTCGAACAATCAAGCGCTTACATTCACAAAATCTTTCTTTGTATCTATCTGTAGTGGATAAAAAAAGGAAACCTGGCCTGCATGTGATGGATTGCGCCCATCCCAAGGCCAATGACTTCCCTTGTGAGATTTTACCATAGTTTCGCTTCTTATATGGATGGAAGTACATCGATATCGATGTCGATCGCTGTTTTTTGATTCGATCCCGGAAGTCGATCGAGTCAGAGTGTCAGGATGATGTAGACATAAAAAAGCCCGAAATATCGGGCCTTGATTAAAAATGGTGCCATCACGGAGAGCAGAACACTAGTGTATAGATTATGATGAAAATAAAGCAAATGCACAAGAACATTGGTATTTTGATAAAATTTCTAGAGGAAATCGATTAATGATAATATAGCACGAGGTGTTAGTTTAACATTTTTTCGCTTGAAGTTTAGTATTCTAGACGGATAATTTACTAAATTCCTCGACTGCCATTGATTGGAACAAAGTATTGTAAGTCCTCATTCCCAAAGTGAAGTGTAAGAACTTCCGGGTTGTATCTGCTTCTGCTACCATGCTTTTTTTCCTTTGTGCGCATGCAACTTTAACATTGTAGAACCACAAAAGTTGACCTAAAAAATTCGAGTGTCGTAATTTGTATATCAAGTAGGATAAATATGTTTAGGAAAGAAATATTGATTTCGCTTTTGTTAATTTATCTTACTGGTTGTAAGTCCCGTACAAGTTTAGATTTAACATAAAATAATATAGAGGGATAATTGATGAAAGAGTAATGACTACTGGTTTAGACGTAAGTTATAATTCTATATGTAACTGTACTTTTTATAGCGATCTAGAATTTGCGCTAGTTGTTGAACTGCGATCAAAAGACTATAAATTTTAAATTTAAGTTTTGAAGTTACTGGTTCAACGTCTCCTTATGTAAGAAAGTCAGTTAAAATCTCGATACGAGATTCTGCCTTTTGTGTTGTACCTGTATCGAATGGTGGAGAAGCTAAGAAAGTTAGTGTTATGAAAGTCGGTGATTCGAGAAATGGGAGTGGTTTTACTGGAATTGGAAATTCATCTGTTATTATTAGACACGTAAGTGGTAAAGTATCTAAACCTGAAACTACAAGTTGTATTTAAATATTCAATTCAGTTAAAGCAACATCATCGATAATATGTTAAAACTAGATAGAGAAAATAAAGCTAGTTAAGCGAAAGGTGGATATGGACAAATTGAATAAGTTCTCTAGATACTATAAAAAAAAATATTCAGAGATTGTTGTCATAAAACAAATTCTAGATAGTAAGTATTGTATTCAGGATGATGACATTTTGCTCTACAAGTATTTCTTAAATGATTTCTATATATCTAAAAATGTGATTCCTGATATATCAGCCGATTCTAATATTGAGTTTATTCTGATTACCTGGGATAAGCTTAAGATGTTTATAAACATTTTAGACTCTAACAAAGTCTCGTTCTTAGTATTGGGGAAAGAAGATGAAATTTTGAAATTCAAAAAGTTTGAAGGGTATCTACAAAATTACAATCTAGTTCTCAAGAACGCAAGAGAAAGAGATCTAATTGAATCCGCTAAAATAACCACGAAAAGAAAAGAAGTTGCTCAAGAAAGCTCTGACGAGAAACCTTCTAGATCTCAAATAAGAAAACAGTCACCATATTTTAGTAAACGTAATTTCTATGAAAACTATATTCATCGTACAGCAGGACAAGCTTTTGATCCAAGCAGCAATCTAAAATCGCCACGTTTAGTAAGAAATGGCAGAAAAAAATAGAATCAGAATTATATCCAAATATTCATGAACGAACACATTCCCTTTAGTTTTGTATTGAGAAATAGTTCTCCAGAGAAATTCATTATTTGTCTTTTTTTGATATCTGGTTAGAAGTGACTCTTGGATAATTTAGGATATCAAAATCTAGAGGTATACTATCTATCATCTTATGTGCAAAATCGAAATTACATGATCTGGAAAAGACACTTGAGTAACTAGAAACAAATTGCAGACTATTCATAGCATCGATTGTACTTTCATCCATTAAAATAACTCTATTTGAAACCCAGTTACCTCCCCTACTAAAGTTCGACTTTTCGAACAGAATCAATACTATCCTCGGGGACAATGGATAGATAATTACGCACTTCTTCGAAAGAATTCCCCCACTTCTTCTTTCTTCAGGTATATAGATAGTTATCGGATTATCCGATGTAACGAAATCACGATCTGAATCATTGTATCCGATAACGTAAACATAATCTAAAAGTGCAGATGTTCTCACTTTGTTAGTTAATTCTTCTTCAACCATTTCAAGAGTAATTATATTTTGGAGTGATTTATTTTCGCTATAAATTGGTGTACTTTCGATTATATCAGCAATTTGTTGAGAATACTTTTTCCCAATAATCATGTTTTTTAGAGACTCTTCTAGCACAGAAAAAAGTTGAGCTATTTTAACTCTTGATTCTTTAGTCCTAATATGTTGGGTAGCAATGAACTGTGCTATTATGACTTTATTTTCTTGTTTTAGCCAAGAAATTCTGCTGCCTATTATATTGTTAGTTGAAATCATCAAATCTAATTCAGCAACTATTTTCGACATTGGATTTTCAATTTTGGTATCAAAGATCTTTTCAAGAACTTGATTATCAAAATTATACTTTTCGCCTAGCTGTTTTCCATAATGTTCGATTACATCATTGTTATTCCAATCTATATCATAGAAATGTCTTTCACACGCAACTTTTCTAATCCTCTGATTTAGCCTTACAGATCTTGTCCGCTTATCAAATACATTGATTTCAGTCTTTTTGTCATTTGTAGAAAATTGCCTTAAGTAGAATTGTGGCACATAGTGTTCTTGAATTACCATTTCATCCCCCATTCAACTTGCGTGATAGTTCTTGAAATATTCGGTGGTCTCCATACGAAGCCGCGATTGCGCGATTTATCAAAGTGTAGGTATTACCTCTCTGCTATTTTCTGTGTGATCACGTCTCACCATTGAGGCATATTGGATAGATAGATACATCACATATACGAAGATTGCTCAACAATAGAGTAGATTACCCTTAGGGGTTGCACCTAGTCGCTACGTATCGGTGGGGGAAGGGCCATATCGGATTCTTAATGTGTCCTTACCATGATATCGAAAATCGTGGAGCTGACTAATAGTATTCAGCAATTGTACTAATTTTATATGTATGTAACCCGACCTGAGATCTCTTTTATTCAAATTGCACTCCAGTTAAGCCGATTTCCCAATTGAGGTTATCAATGATTTCATTCTATCTTTTCGAGTGAATCATTATCTCCTTTTTGCTTCTAAAATCATTTGGAAAAGGAATGTTGCTTTCAAGTAAATTTAGCGAAATATCAATATTTGATTTTTCATCAAATGTCGAATACGCAAAGTCAGTTATATCGAAGGCTAAGCTTTTCAAATCCGGTTTTGGATTTAAATGTAGAATGAAGCCAAGTGGATAATTACTAATTTCGGACAAGACTATATTTTGCGGTGGATTACCTGTGCACATACATGCTAATGGTATCTGTTTTTGAAATGGTCCAAGGTTATAGTATATACCAATGCGATATTTGGATTTATCAATATAGTGAAAATCTCGATTCAGAAGAAATTGCCGTATAGTTTCGTCATCAAAGCACGAATTATTTACTACGCAAAACATTAAAACTATCTGCTTTATGATTGGAAGCAATGGAATATTGTTGAATCTTATTGTGATATTTGTAAGATCACTTTTCTTTGCTAGCTCCTCGACAACGCATTTTTCAATTGTTTTGGTGAATTTTGTATAGTGAGGGACATACCAATGCCCAAATTTACTGTTGCATTCTGTGCAAAGTGCATTGTACCCACTTCCTTTCTGCTGTTCTTTTGCATACTTAAACTTCGAAAATTCCCACGGGAATTTTCCCTCATCTGTTACTAAGTCAATAACATTATAACTCTTAACTCTGCTTGAATTGAATGCAGATTCTGGCGGAATATGTTCGAAAGACAAATTCCCGCTCTTACCACAAATTACGCATTCCCCAATTTTAGATTTTCTGATTATTTTTCTCCTCCTTATAAATTTACTGGATTCAATTTATCTGTTTGGTGATATAACTATGAGCCATAGTGCATGAATGTGTGACTTGTCGAGATCCTTTAAAATATAGTTGATGCTCCGATTTTTGTATTTCTCTCGCTTCTATATTACTAAATACTCCATCGCTGTAGTTCTTGCATGTGCCAAATATACTATTTGCTTCAGAGATCTTGGTACCTAAATTGCACTAGTTTAATCAAATTGTCATTCGATAACTGATCCACTTTTAAGAATTTCGATCCATTTATAAAGTGTGCTTTCCTTAATAATCATTCTTGCTTTAATCAAATTATTCTTTCGATTTTCCATAATGTAAAATGTTGTGCCTCCTTCGTTTAATACAAGAAAGGAGCCATGTGCCAGTGCATTTCTTACTGTTGAAAAGAGAAGATCTGATGTAGTTCCTGAATCACCCTTAATAATTGCTATTTCGCGTAATTTTGAAACTTTACTCAATTCCGGAATATCATTAAGCAAAGTGTTGAAATCTTTGTATGTATCTGAAATAAGGAAGCAATCTTTAAACTGTACCCCATAGAGTAGACACGAAATAAAACACGTGACTCCCCTATGGGGTTTTACTATACTAAGAAAAGAGGATGAAAAATGGCAAAAGTAAGATTCACCCAGGAAGAAATCGAAGCATTAAAAGGAAATCCG
>JBGSTC010000027.1:0-26210 GCA_041736705.1 Erysipelotrichaceae bacterium | reverse complement strand
TCTATCAGAAAGAAGGAGTCCTATCCTACTACTTCCGATGAGAATATCGCAAATCACCGTTCAAACATGAAAAAGATCGCCAACTTCGACGATCTTACCCCTGCTTTTATTTTGTGTCCTTTACAAAGGGTACAGTTTAGTGTGACGATGCCTTCATTACGTGATGGTAGAGTTCAAGCAATTGTTTCCCGTTGAGGATCACCGGTACGGGATAGGCCGGATTGACTTCCTCCAGCGCCCGTTGTACCAGGATCGCCAGATCTTCTTCCTTGATTCCGTCAAGGGTCTGGGGAATGTTCATCCTGCGGTTCATTTCCTTGATCGCGTTTTTAAACGCATCCGCTTTTTCTTTCCTGCTCATCGTCGGGGTGGATAGGCTGGCGACATCCGCCAAGCGCGCTAGTTTCCCTTCGACTTTATCCCCGTAATAATCCAGGACAATCGGTAGGATCACCGCATTGGCCAAGCCATGGGGAATCCCGTAGAATCCGCCCAGTTGATGCGCCAACCCATGGACATAACCGACATAGGCTTTCGTAAAGGCGGCTCCCGCAAGGAACGCCGCTTTCTGCATGTCTTCCCTTGCCCGGATATCGTTGCCGTTTTCATACGCCTTCAGTAGACTCTTGAAAATCAGTTGTACCGCTTCCTCGGACTCTTGGTTGGTAACGGGCATGGAGGTGTGGTTCAGATACGCTTCCACTGCATGCGTGAGCGCATCCATCCCTGTCGTCGACGTGATGTGGGGAGGTAATCCGACCGTCAGCGAAGGATCGTGGATCGCCAGGATCGGGATAAGATGCAGATCGGAGATCGCATATTTCTCTTTCGTCTTGGAATCCGTCACGACCGCAGCGACCGTCACTTCGCTCCCCGTCCCCGCCGTGGTCGGAATCGCGAACAGCGGAGGAAGGTTATGTTTGATTTTCAAGATCCCTTTGAGTTGAGGGATGGTTTTATTCGGCATGGCGATCCGTGCCCCGACCGCTTTCGCCAGATCCATCGGAGAACCGCCACCCAAGGCGACGATGCCCTGGCATGACCCTTCACGATAAAGCAACAGCGCTTCTTCAATCTGGTCGATCGTCGGATTGGCCTGTGTCTTGTCATAGACAACGACACGTACGTTCGCTTTCTCCAGATGTTCGCGGACTTGGTCCACAAAACCCAATCGAACCAAACCCGGATCGCTCACCAAAAGGGCACGGTCGACGCCGTAGGCTTTCACGGCATTCCCGATCCCCGCGACGCTTCCTTCCCCTTTGATCAATTCCGGCTGACGCCAAGGCATACGCGGTAGAATGAGACGGAAAACGGCCTGATACAAACGGGCATACGCTTTCATACTGTCGCACCTCCTGGGTGGTTTCTGTTGGTTTCATTGTATCACGCTCCCCATAAAGCGCAAGAAGGGCACGGTTCTTGAAAGGCAGGACTCAAATCGCTATATTATGGATACTGAAAGAAGGTGGGATGATGATTCGATATATCGATTCGAAGAGAATGTTTCTTTCCAACAAAGGATGGCTGAAGTCCCGCTTTCATTTTTCGTTCGCGGAATACTATAACCCCGAGAACCTGCGCTTCGGGGTGTTGCGTGTCCTCAACGACGATCTGGTGAAAGCCAACGACGGGTTCGACCTTCATCCCCACAACGACATGGAAATCGTGACCTATGTGGTGGACGGGGAAATCACCCATCGGGATTCGATGGGGAACGCCCATACCCTTAAGCGTGGCGAGGTGCAATACATGAGCGCCGGGACCGGCATCCTTCATAGCGAATACAACAATGCCAAAGAACCCCTCCGTTTCCTGCAACTTTGGATCGTCCCGGACAAGAAGGGACATACCCCGGCCTACGGTGATTTCCGTTTTCCCTGGGTCGACCGCAGAAACAAGTGGTTGCATCTGGTTTCATCCAAAGAAGGCGACGCCCCGATCAAACTGAACCAGGACGTCAACATCCTCGCCATCGACATGGAAGCCTCGACCGAAAGCACCTTCATCGTCCACACCGGCAGACAAGCCTATCTGGTGTTGATCGAAGGACGGGCTGATGTGAACGGTGTCGATCTCTTTGCGGGGGATGCGCTTGAGATCGTGGAAGAAAACCTCGACCTCCTTGCCATCCAACCCTCCCATTTCCTTATCGTCGAAATGAAGAAAGCCATGTGAGTGGCTTTTTTGCATCTTCCTTGCCCGATATTGTTATCTTTGTTATACTGATATCGTAATTCGATATCGAGATACGATATCAGCGAGGTACGATGGAAAACCAACTACGCAAACGACTCCAAACCGGCTTCATCAGCCTGCATATCCTCCACCACGCCCAAAAAGAACCCGTCTTTGGCGGATGGTTACTGGAGGAACTGCATGAACATGGATACAACAGTTCACCGGGGACGCTCTATCCGATTTTGCATGGGATGCTGAAGGAAGGGTTGTTGACGGTTGAACCGATCAACGTGGACGGCAAGATCCGGAAATACTATTCGATCACCGAAAGCGGTAAGAACGAATTGAAACTCGCCCTTTCTTTCCTGGATGAATTGATCGATGAAATCAAAGAGGAAACGAACCATGACGAATGAACCCCAACGTTTCCACCGGGTAAAGAAGTTCTTCGGTGTGAATCCCAGCGTCTTATCCATGTTGGGCATGGTGGTCTTGCTTGGACTCGGGGAGAAGATGGGGGAAAGATTCCTTCCCATCTATCTCATCGCGATCGGCGGATCGGTCTATGCGGTCGGTTTCCTCAATGCGATGGACAACTTCCTCAGTGCGATCTATTCGTACGTGGGCGGTGCGATTTCCGATCGCTTCGGCTATAAACGCGCCCTGATCGCCTATACCTGTGTTTCCCTGGTCGGTTATCTGATCGTCATCGTCTTTCCGTACTGGCAAGCCGTACTCCTCGGTGCGATTTTCTTCATCTCGTGGACGGCTTTATCCCTACCTGCGATTCTGTCTTTGGTCTCTTCGACGGTGAAGGTGGAGAAACAAACGATGGGGGTTTCCCTTCATTCGTTGGTACGACGCATCCCGATGGCGCTAGGACCGATTCTAGGGGCGTTCTTCATCCAAGCCTACGGGATCCGCGAAGGAGCGCGGATCGCCTTCGCTTTCGCTTTCGGTCTCGGGATCTTCGCCCTCTTCTTCCTCTGGAAGTTCGTGGAAGATAAACAAAGCGTAAAATCCTCGACCCCCAATATCTTCACAACCTATCGAAACATGCCGGGCGCATTGAAAACGCTCCTGTTGAGCGATATCTTCGTCCGTTTCGCCGAACAAATCCCCTATGCCTTCGTGGTCCTCTGGGTCATGCAGGTGAACGAGTTCCCCGCCTTGTTCTTCAGTCTTCTCACCTTGATTGAAATGGTCGTCGCGATGCTGGTGTACATTCCGGTCGCGATCCTCAACGAACGCACATCCAGTAAGACCTTGGTCGCGATCACCTTCGGTTTCTTCACCGTCTTCCCCTGGATCCTCTTGATGTCCAGGTCGATGGAGATGCTGATGTTCGCCTTTGTGATCCGGGGGTTGAAGGAATTCGGGGAACCGACACGCAAAGCCTTGATCGTGAAACTGGCGCCGTCGGGGACGAAAGCTTCGATGTTCGGCACCTATTACCTATTACGGGACTTTGTCGTCTCGATCGTCTCGCTGTCCAGCGCCTATCTCTGGAGTCTCTCCCCGTCGGCGAATTTCATCACTGCCGGATTCCTTGGATTGGTCGGGACATGCATTTTCATCTTCTTCGGTAAAGATGAAAACGCCCGCGTTGAAACGCGTTAAAGGAGCAACATGAAAGAAAACTATTCGAAAGAAACCTATAAAGAAATCGTTACCGTCTTCGGTAAACTCGGACTGACGGCGTTCGGCGGTCCGGCCGCCCACATCGCGATGATGGAAGAAGAAATCATCACGAAACGGAAATGGATCAGCCGCGAGCGTTTCGTGGATCTTCTGGGGTTCACGAACCTGATCCCCGGTCCTAACTCCACCGAAATGGCGATCCATCTGGGCTTGGAGCGCGGAGGGAGAATCGGACTGATTCTCGCCGGGGTAAGTTTCATCTTCCCCGCGATGGCGATCGTCTTGGCGTTGGCGATGGTTTATGTGAACTACGGCAGTCTCCCTGCGATCGCCGGGATGTTCGACGGGGTCAAACCGGTCGTGTTGGCGATCGTCGCCCAAGCTCTGTATCGCTTATCCAAGACCTTGTTGAAGAAGAAAGAAGCCCTCGTGATTTTCGCAGTCGTACTTGCCTTATCCCTCTTGGGATATTCGGAAATCCCTTTGTTGCTGGCGGCGGGTTTCTTGACGTTTGTCTATTTCGAACTACGTGAAAACCGACGGAAGATGCTTGCCGTCGAACCGATCTCCTTGACCTTGCTTTTCCTGACGTTCTTAAAAATCGGTTTGGTTCTTTACGGCAGCGGTTATGTCCTGCTCTCCTTCCTTGAATCCGAATTCGTACTGAAGTATGGTGCGATTACCGCGAAACAACTCTTGGATGCGGTCGCGGTGGGACAGTTCACCCCGGGACCCGTATTCACCACGGCGACGTTCATCGGGTATCTGATCCATGGATTCAGCGGGGCGATGCTTGCGACCCTCGGCATTTTCCTTCCTTCGTTTCTTCTTGTGTATTTCCTGCATCCCGTTCTGGCTAAGATGCGCGCATCCAAGCGCATCTCCTGGGTTTTGGACGGGGTCAACGCCGCATCCATCGCCTTGATGGCGGCGGTATCGATCAAGCTGGGCATGGCGACACTGATCGACCTTCCCTCACTCATCATCTTCATCGCGAGTTTCTTCGTCTTGATTTCCACGAAAGTCAATTCGACCTGGTTGATCCTGGCCGGTGCTATCCTTGGCTTCCTTCACTAACTTGACAACGCATTCCAAGAAGACCAAAATGGAAACAACGAGGTAAGCTATGATCAAAAACAAACCGTTGAGAATCATGTGGAAGGGGATCGCCGAAATGGATCGGCAATACTACAAGAAAGCCCCCCGGCCGACCGGGATGAGTTTGGTGGAGGATATCTTCTATCTTGAGGACGGTGATCCGATGCATCGCATGGACATCGCGCGTCCCTTGGTTTATGAAGAGAAACTCCCCGTCATCGTGCAGATCCATGGCGGAGGCTGGGTGTATGGACACAAGGATACCTACTATAAATACTATGGCATGGAACTCTCACGTCGCGGGTACGGTGTGTTGACGATCAACTACCGGCTAGGTTTCGACGCACCTTTCCCCGCCCAACTCGAAGACTGTGTTTCCGCATTGAAATGGATCGAGGAGCACGGGGATGAATATGATCTGGATCCATCCAACGTCTATCTCATCGGCGATTCCGCCGGAGCGCATTTAAGCGCGCTGACGGCGAATACGTTATTGAGCCAAGAACTGTCGGATAAGTTCAACATCATTCGTCCCAAGGTCGTCATCAAGGGATTGGGCTTGAGTTGCGGCGTCTATGACCTGGTACGGTTACTCAACGCCAAACTCGACTATCCCAATCGCGTCATGACCGCCCAGACCCTTTTCGACCGTGAAGACTTCATGAACCATCCGCTTTTCCCCTACAGTTCCGTTTCCAACAACCTTCAAGCGGATTTCCCGCCTTCCTATCTCTTAACCACGCAAAACGACGACTTGATCGTCGAAACGTTGCAGTTCGACAAAGAGTTAAGAGAAATGGGAATCAGACACAAACTCAGGGTCATGGCGAAGAGTGAAAAACTCTATCATGTCTTCAATATCAAACTGATTTATCCCCAGAGTCTGGATGTCATGGACGAGATGATCCGCTACTTTAAAAACAACAAATGACCGATGTCGGGATGTACGAAAGTCATCCCTTTTCTTTCCTATGTTTTTGTAAGTCTCAACTTGCATAATTCAGTTTATGCGTTACAATAATAGAGTACGTTATTTGAATCCTGCATGATATCGTAGGCAAAACGCAGAAAAGGACCGGCCATGTTATTCAACAATGTGAATTCTATCCACTCTGAATCGACCCTCCTGAAAGTACGGGATGACGCTTTTTCCATTCGCGAAATCGGTACGTTGCGTTTTGAGAACGCCGCCGTACAGGTCAAAGCCCAAGGGAAAAACGATTGTCTGTTGCTTTATCTACGCAGCGGACACGCGATCGTAAAGCATGCGAAGTCCGAGAAAGTGATCCTCTCCAACGAATTGGTCTTGATTCCTCTGGAGAACGGCGTCCACTTCCTTTATGCGCAAGGATCGGGGGATTTCCTGGTGGGAACCAATTGCCCCCAAACGGAATTGATGCGTAACCACCTGCGCGTACCCAGTCAAATCGAATCCCGTCATTTCGATGAATTTCTGTTGAATTGTTTGGATCCGATGGTCAGCGAATCTTTATCGAAACTACTTAAGGCACTCCCCGTCAACACCAACCGTGACATCAAACAGCGTGATTTCATCCGCAGCGCCCTCTTGTTCATGGATAAAAACATCAGTAAACGGATCGTGTTGGATGACATCACCGATACCATCGATTATAGTAAGTTCCATTTCATCCGCGTGTTCGACGAATACATTGGACAAACGCCCCACCAATACATCTGCGACCGTCGTTTGTTTCTCGCCAGGGAACTGCTGGCGGAGACCGACCTTCCGATCTCGGAAGTCGCATTGCGTTCCGGCATCCGTTTCACCAGTAATTTCTATAGTCATTTCAAACGTAAATTCAAGAAGACGCCGAAGGATTTCAGAGATCAATCGGAATAGAAAAACGGCCTTCCACCCGATGTTATCAGAGGGGAAGGCCGTTTTTAGTTGAAGTATTCCGCAAACATCTTCAGGTTTTCGCATCCGATCTCGTCGTAATCGAGATTGATCTGGATCATGTAGACGTTATGGTTGAACGTAGATTCCGCATAGGAGTCGACCGTGATGCCATGGAAGTCGACCTTGAAACTTAGATTGGCAAGATAGGTTTCGATGTGATCACTCATCCCCCACTCGACGTTGAAGTAAGAAAGTTGTTCATTGATCTTCTTTCGCAAGAGCGGATCGATGTCATAACCATCAATAAACAATTCCTTGAATTTGATCCGTTTTTGCGTCTCGTCATAGCTTTCATGTTCCTGTAGGTAGACATAGCGATCCTCCCCTTGAATGGAGGTATACACATCGATGTTCGAATATGGACCGACATGATAGAACGAGATCGAACGATACGCATATGTGACCGTACCTTGAAGTAATTCCTTGATTCGTTTCGAAGAAGATGCGTCGATCGCATGGATACGATCCAGTGCCCATGGTTGGGTCGTTTCGGGATAACTGATATAGCGGTAAAGCCGATACCCGTCCACGCTCGATTCGTCTGAAACCGTAATCTGCTTCGTTCTGGAATGGGTATAGAGATAGGAGTAGGAAGTCGCCTTCTCAAGAAACGGGGAAGTCTCGCTTTGGTAACGGAGGGTTCCGGCGAAGTTCGACTGGATCAATCCGAAGGGGATCGTAAACATGAAGGTTAGGTTGCGGGTGTCGAAATTGGGTGTCCGGTAATCGAAGTAGAGATTGAGACCGGAGGTATCCAGCGAGAAAACCTGGTTGCCTTGGATTCCCTTGAACGGCGATACTTCTTCAAGGAATCCGTATCCACCTACGAAGGGATAACTCGCCGAATCGATATATTCCGAACTTTTGATCCGGATGAGTTCGAAAACCAGGGGATTCAGGATTTCTTTAGCGGGTAGGTCATTGGTGAAGAGATCGCCGATCGTGAGTTGTCGGCCGGTTGTTAAATCATAGTTCAAGGTTTCGACGGCATTCACAGAAGCCTGTTGGGATCCGTCTTTCGCATTAAATTGGTATTGTCCGTTCAGTACGATCGACAATACGTTGTTTTTATTGTATGAAATGGCGGTGGTTACGGTCGGATAACCAATCGCGTCGTCGTCGATTTTCGTCTTGAGCCCGCGATAGGGAGGCAGTGTTTCCAACTTCGCATACGTAATCAAACGATCGTAGGCGGCCTGGATTTCCTGATTGATCTTTGACTGGATCGTTTCATCCTTCAATCCTTTGATCGCGATCCAGTTCGAGGAAGGGTAGAGAAACTCATGCATGTCTTCATACGTGATCGGGTTTTCATAGACCGCTTCAAAGGTCACCGGGGAGAGGATGGTTTTTCCGACAGGGTCTTCGATCGGGATCGGCTTGTCGAAGTCGACCAAAGGGTCGCTGGACGGGGTACATCCGACCATCAACAGCAACACTAATCCGATCTTAGCGAACTTTAACATAGCCCGCATCCTTTGCGAGTTGTTGCCCTTGGTCGCTCAACAGCCAATCGACGATCCGGCGCACATCGCCGTTCTTTTTCTCATCGCTACGATAGACGGCATAATAGGCGGTGTTGATCGGATAGGTTTTGGCGGTAATCGACGTTTCATCCGGATAGACGCCGTCGACTTTCAGGAGTTTCACGTTCTCGTTGCCCCACATGTCCGTCACGAAATAATAGTAGGAATAGCCGATGCCCGTGGATTGGTAGTCGTAACTGGCGACCACGTCGATCAAACCGCCCATGTCGGCGATGACCTGGGTCGTAGGCGCGACCATCGGGGTGAGACCCTTCATCACCAATTCCAAGAAACCGGTCTGGCTCCCTGAATTGACCGGACGCTGATAAGCGATGATTTCCATATCCTCCCCGCCGACCTGGTTCCAATTCGTGATCTTGCCGGTATAGATGTCCTGGATCTGCTTCATCGTGAGATTGTCGACGGGATTGGAGGAGTGGGTCAAAAACACGAACGCTTCCGCGACGACCGGGACGACCACCATGTCGACACCGTGGTCGCTGGCGTATTTCAGTTCATCGGCGGAAGGCGAGGTGACGAAAATCAAGTCGGCTTTCTTGTCGATGAGGTTAAGGTAGGCGGTATGGGTTTTATTATGGATGATGTAGGGTCGGACTTCTTCCAAGGTTTTCTCAGTCAACGCCGCGCAGATCGCTTCGGAGAGCGGGATCGTGACGGTGGATCCGTCGACGATCGGATAGGAATCCAAGGTAAAGGACGGACGGGAAGAGGTACAAGAAATCAGGAAAAAAGAGAGCAGGACGAGAAACAATTTCTTTTTCATAACTACCTCCGCAAGAGGGACATCTCTGGTTTCATTGTATCATTTGTGAAACCGAATACAATGCGAAAAGAAGCGAAGAGATTTCGGTTGACGAAAGCGCAAGTTTCGGATATTATCGAAAAGCGTGATGACGCTACATTCCGGGAGAAACCATGTCCACTGAAACCAAAAAACTCGCCAACCCGGGTCCCTTAGGCTTATTGGGATTCGGAATGACCACCATTCTGTTGAATCTGCATAACGCAAACCTCATTCCTTTGTCGATGATGATCATCGCCATGGGGATCGCATTGGGAGGCTTGGCGCAATTGATCGCCGGGATCTTCGAACTGAAACAAGGCAACACGTTTGCCGGAACCGCCTTCGTCGCCTATGGATCATTCTGGTGGTCGCTGGTCGCCATCTGGACCTTGTCTCCGAAGGGCTTGGAAGCCGATGCCGTCTCGATGGGCTATTACCTCTTGGTCTGGGGGATCTTCACCTTCTTCATGTTCATCGGAACCCTGACGCACAATCGTACGACCCAAATCGTGTTTGGATCCCTTACGTTATTGTTTGTCTTGTTGGCGATCGGTGACTTCACCGGGATCGCTTCGATCAAGGTCGCTGCCGGCATCGTCGGCATCTTCTGCGGAGGATCCGCCTTCTACAACGCCGTCGCCCAGATCATCAACGGCGAGCACAACAAGAAAATCTTCCCGCTCTAAAACGAACGCCTCCGGGCGTTTTTTTCATGGAGTTCATTATCCTTGAAGTATTTAGTTAAGTTACTATAATAAAGATACAGGACTTCCCTGGGGGAATAGTAACAATTCGTTTGTATCGGTCGAAAGAATCAATCCTTGATTCTTTTCATGTCAGAGGAGCATCACCATGAACCACATCAACATCATCGCCTTTTTACTCGTCTATTTCAGTGCATGGTATGCGCTGACCACCTATCTTAAGAATGCCGGATACATCGATGTCGGCTGGGGCATGGGTTTTTTCCTTCTCTCGCTCTTCGTCCAGCTCAATATCAATAAACCTTTGGGATGGATCTTGTTTCTCATGACCTTCCTGTGGGGTGCACGCTTGAGTCTGCATATCTTCAAACGCAATTATAGAAAACCGGAAGATTTCCGCTATGCGAACTTCCGTAAACAATGGGGCAAGACGTATTTCGTCCGGGCCTACTTCCAACTCTTCCTGTTTCAAGGACTGTTGATGTACATCATTTCCGTTGCGAACATCCTAGGCCAAAGTTCGGCGACCTTGACGTCGCTACCTCTGGTAATCTTCGGGATCTTGGTTTATACGGTCGGGATGCTGTTTGAAAGCATCGGTGACGCCCAACTCAAAGCCCATACGCAGAACCCTGCGAATAAAGGGAAGTTGATCCAAACGGGGCTTTGGAAGTACACCCGCCATCCGAACTACTTCGGGGAATCGGTCTTATGGTTCGGGGTCTACTTCGTCGCCCTTGGACTCGGCGCTCCGATCTGGGCGATTCTCAGTCCGATCACGATCACCTTGATCATCCGCTATGTTTCCGGGGTACCGATGCTTGAAGCACGCCTCAAGAAATATACCGGATATGAAGACTATGTTAAAAACACCAGTATTTTTATCCCGAGACTGCCTCGGAAAGGGGATTAATATGAAATTTCTACTTCACTTCGTCATCGCCTTGGTCGTATTCTTCGCCATCGATCTGGTCTGGCTGGGCTTGATCGCCAAGAACCTCTACAGTAAATACCTCGGCTTCATCATGAGCGACAAGGTCAACTGGCTCGCCGCCTTGATCTTCTATGCCTTGTTTATCGTCGGCTTGCTTGTCTTCGTCATCGAACCCGCCCTGCAAAACCCCGACTTCGTCCAACTTGCCCTGCGTGCCGCCCTCTTCGGGTTGGTGACCTATGCGACCTATGATTTGACCAATCTTGCGACGCTCAAGGATTGGCCGATCCAAATCACCATCGTCGACTTGATCTGGGGGACCACCTTATCCACCTTGGTCAGCGTCATTAGCGTTTTCATCATCGGAAAGCTCTAGAGGAGAAGAAAAATGCCTTATTTAACCCAATTTCAAGAAAAGTTGAACGAATACGATAAAGACGCCTGTGTCGAACTTGCGCACCAGTGGGTGAGTTCGGGTCAATTGGGACTGATCGAGTTCTATGAAACCATCCTGGCCAAAGCGATGACGGGTGTAACTTCGAAGGAAACCAATCCCAAGCATAAGATCTGGGATGAACATATGAAAACGCAGATCCTGCGTACCGTGTTGGAGAGCCTGTATCCGATCGTATTGAAGAAGTCGTTTCAAGTCAGCGAGAAACAGGTCGCGATCGTTTGTCCGGAAGGGGAATACCACGAACTGGGACCGCGCGTCGTCGCGGATTATTTCCGTATTCTGGGGTACAACGCCCATTTCTTCGGGAATAGTCTACCGAAAGAAGAAATCTCGGATCTCATCCGATCCTTCGATTTCGACTATGTCGTGTTAAGCACCAACAATTTCTACAACCTTTCCGCCCTGAACTCGACCATCGGGATCATCAACCGCGACCATCCTGCACAGAAGATCATTCTGGGTGGACAAGCCTTGGTCAACAACCCCGACGTCATCCATGGAAACAACGTGTTTGTCTGTCAGAACTTCAAGGAGCTGCAGACCGTGGTGAAGGGGGACGTCAAATGAAGTTATCCTTTTCCATCGCCAAACGGTTTTTAACGTTCAGTAAAGGGCAGACGATTCTGATCATGTTGGGGATCGCGGTCGGGATTTCCGTCCAGATCTTCATCGGCTTATTGATCCAGGGCTTACAGGATAGTTTGGTCCAGCGGACCATCGGCCAAAGCCCGCACATCACGATCGTCAGCGAAAGCAAGGGCGCTTCGTTTCAGATCGAAGACACTTTGTTTAACTCGCTTACGAAAGACGATCGCTTGATCCATGTCGGGAAGACGGCGGATGGCGCGGTGTTCGCGCTCTCCGCGAGTGAAGACGAATCCGCCTTATTGCGCGGGTTCAGCGACGATACCGCAACCATCTATGACCTTGAGAATAGTCTGGTGGATGGCAGAATGGCCGACACCGCAAATGAAGTCGTCTTAGGAAAAGGGTTGGCGACGAATCTGAATATCGAGCTCAACGAAACCATAACTCTACAGACCATTTTGGGTGATACCGTCGAAGTCAAAGTGGTCGGGATCTTCGATCTCGGCGTCTCGGCGGTCAATGATTCCTGGATCGTTTCGCAATCGAAATTGACACAAGAATTATTCAATCTTGGAGATACCTTCACCGGGATCGAAATGCAGGTGAAAGATGTCTTCGCCGCCGATACGATCGCCGCAACGCTTGAACCTTCGGTCGATTCCGATCTGAAGGTCGTGAACTGGAAAGCACAGAACGAATCCTTGTTGAGCGGACTCAACGGACAAAGCATTTCCACCTACATGATCCAACTCTTCGTCTTGATTTCGGTCATCCTTGGCATATCCAGCGTCCTGGCGATCACCGTCCTGCAGAAGTCACGGCAGATCGGAATCCTGAAGGCGATGGGGATCAACGATTCCCAAGCCAGTTTGATCTTCATCTTCCAAGGCTTGATTCTAGGAATCCTGGGTGGCATCCTGGGGGTCGGCTTAGGCGTCGGCTTATTGGCGATGTTTACGACGTTCGCGAAAAACCCGGACGGCACCGCCTTGATCCCCATCACGTATGACGCGACGTTCATCGCGTTCTCCGGAAGCGTCGCGGTGATTTCCGCCCTCTTGGCTTCCGTCATCCCGGCACGTAAATCCAAAAAACTCAGTCCGATCGAGGTAATCCGCAATGGCTAACATTCTAGAACTTCAACACATCGATAAAATCTATGGCACAAGCATCAAGACGCAAGTCCTGCATGATGTCAACCTCAGCTTCGAAGAAGGCAGTTTCAACAGTATCATCGGCCAATCGGGGAGCGGGAAGAGCACGCTGCTCAATATCCTGGGAACCTTGGATAAGCCGACCAATGGGAAGGTCGTTCTCAACGGGAAAGACGTATCCACCCTCAAGAGTAAAGAACTGGCGTCGTTGCGTAACGAAACCATCGGGTTCATCTTCCAGTTCCACTATCTCTTACCCGAATTCACCGCCATCCAGAACATCTTGCTTCCCAATCGCATCAAGAATGCAAAGGTATCCAAGGAAACGATGGATCGTGCGCTGGAACTGATCGAATTCGTCGGACTGAGCGCCGTCAAAGACAATCCCGCCAACAAAATGTCGGGCGGACAGCAACAACGCACGGCGATTGCGCGTGCCCTCATCAACAATCCACGCATCATCCTGGCGGACGAACCGACCGGGAATCTGGATTCGGATACCGCCGAACAGATCTACAAACTGATGCGCGACATCAACAAGAAATACAACACGACCTTCATCATCATCACCCATGACCAACAGATCGCCCAGAAAACGGATCGGATCGTAGAAATCAAAGACGGAAAGATCCTTCTTGATCTTCGAAAGTGAGGCAAGCCATGCAGATCATCGACGGGAATGAAATCTACTCCTACATCGTCTCCGGGGCGAAGAATGTCATCGTCAACGAAAACAATTTAAATCGCATCAACGTGTTCCCTGTGCCGGACGGGGATACGGGGACTAACCTGTGTCTGACGATGAACTCGATTTTGACACAGGCGCAGCGTCGTCCACAAGTTTCCGTGACGATGAAATCCATCGCCGACGTGGCGGTCGACCATGCCTATGGCAATTCCGGCGTCATCTTCGCCCAATACCTCCATGGACTCTCCCAATCGGTCGGACAACGGGAGAACCTCACCTCGAAGGAATTTGTCGAGTCGTTGAAGACCAGCGCACAGTATGCGTTCAAATCGGTCGCCAACCCGAAAGAAGGCACCATCCTGACCGTCATGCGTGAATGGGCGACCCATTTGGAATCGCACATCGAAGAAGACTTCGCGCCCTTGGTCGAACATTCCCTAAGTCAATTGAAAGGTGCCGTCCAACACACCAAAGACCAGCTCAAAGTGTTGCGCGACCACAACGTCGTCGATGCGGGAGCCATGGCGTTCTATTATTTCGTGGAAGGGATCGCGAAATTCCTCAAAACACGGACGTTGGAAAACCAGGAATACACAGCCGCCGTCTTGGAAGAAGTGGCGGAGATCTATGCCTCCAGCGATGTGGGGGACTATCGTTACTGTACCCAATACTTGATCCAAACCAAAAACAATCCGGATACCTTGCGTGAAAAACTGGGAAGCTATGGCGATTCATTGGTCATCGGAAGCACCGACGACCATCTGAACGTCCATCTCCATACCAACGCCCCCCATGAAGTCATGAAACTCCTTCTCAACGAAGGACCGGTCACTTCCCATAAGGTCGACGACATGTACATGCAGGCGCATTTGATCCATGAACCGGTATCCAAGATGGTGATCGTCACCGATTCCATCGCCGACCTGCCCCAAGAATTCGTGGATCGTCATCAGATCGTGGTGATCCCCATGAACATCATCATCGATTCCGTCGTCTATATGGACAAGGTGACGATGAAACAGAGCGATTTCTATGAACACATGGATGACTATACCTTGAATCCGACCTCGTCCATGCCGACGCAGACCACCATCGAACGTACCTTTAGACAGTTGCTTCAACACTACGACCAAATCCTGGGGATTTTCGTCTCCTCGAAGATGAGCGGGACCTATGCCAATCTTCTGCGGATCGTCGAACCGTTGCGAACCGAGGGAAAACAGATCGAAATCCTGGACTCGAAGGTGAATTCGATCGCGGAAGGTTTATTGGTGTATGAAGCGGCGACCTTGAAACAACAAGGCATTCCCTTCGAAGAGATCGTGAAAACGATCCGGGAAAAGGTCAAGAAAGCCAAGATCTATGTCAGCGTGAAGGATCTGAAGTATATGCTGAAAGGGGGAAGGGTTTCAAGGACGACCGGATTCATCCTCTCCAAACTCAAACTCCAACCCGTCATCTCGATCGATCCGGATGGGAAAGGGGAGATCTTCGCGAAATCCCTGACCCAGAAGAGTGCGTTGAAGTCCATTTTGAAAACGATCAAAAACGATCTAAAAAAACAGGGCATTGACAAATATGCCTTGGTCTACTCGGATAATCCGGAGGATCTAAAGGAATTGAAGAAACAATGCCTTGCCATTTTAGGCAAGGAACCCGAATACATCGAATCGATCTCGCCCATCGTCGGCTTGAACGCCGGGAAAGGCGCCTTCGCCGTCGGCTATATCCTAAAGTAAAACGAATCCGCACGCACGGATTCGTTTCTTACTTCAGTTCAGGAAAAACAAGATCGAGGAAGAGCAGTGCGATTTCAGGATCGAATTGCTTTCCGATGTTATGGAGGATTTCTTCCTTGGCCTCGGGATAACTGAGCCCTTTACGATAACTGCGGTCGCTGGTCATCGCATCGAAGGCGTCCGCGATCGCGATGATTCTGGATTGTACGGGGATTTCATTCCCCTTCAATCCTTTGGGATACCCTTGTCCGTCCCAACGCTCGTGATGGGCTAAGACAAACTCGGATAATTCCGAGAATTCGTTGGCGGAACTTAGGATTCGGTAACCGACTTCGCTGTGTTGGCGGATCTCGTTCCATTCTTCTTTTGTCAGCGCCCCGACTTTATTCAGGATCGAATCGGGGATCCCGATCTTCCCGATGTCGTGCATCAAGCCCGCGATTTTGATTTTATGGATTTCGCTGCGGTCGAAATGCAGTTTCGTCGCGATGGCTTCGCAAATTTCGCTGACACGTCGCGAATGATCCATCTCGCGATTGTTTTTCTCATAGAGTGAATTCATGATGATATCGATGGTCTTACTGAGGATGCTTGAACTATCCGTCAGTTTCTGACGATACATCGCATCTTCGGCCGTCTTGAAGACATCCCGCATCGTCGTTTCAGAATCGGACTTCGTCGAAGATCCGACCGAAACGGACAAGAGGATGTTTTCGACTTTCTCCATGGAGACGGAGAGATGGATGCGACGAACGATTTCGTCCGCATCCTGTTTCTTTGTTTTGGGTAAGAGGATGACGAATTCGTCGCCGCCGATGCGGGCGATGATCTCGTCTTGCCTACAGACACGTTTCAAGGCTTCCGCGATCTTCTTCAAACTCTGATCCCCGACCTCGTGCCCGAACGCATCGTTCATCAGCTTCAGTCCGTTCGCATCGATCATCACCAAGGTGATGGGGAGATTGCGTTGGATATCCAAGCGACGGAGTTCTTCTTCATAGAATCTCCGATTGTAGAGCCCGGTCAGATGATCGTGGAAGTTGAGGTAAAGCATCTCTTCTTCCGCCCGTTTCTTTTCGGAAATGTCCTGCAGGATCGCGAGGATGTACGATTTCTTCTCCAACTCGTGGTAGATCATCGAAGCGGTCAGATGGGTCCAGACGATGCTTCCGTCTTTGCGGATGAAACGTTTATCGATGGAATAGGAATCGATTTCTTTCGCCAACATCTTCCGCATGTTCTCATAGTCAAGCGACAGATCTTCAGGATGGGTGATCTGCGCGAACGTCAGATGATTCAGTTCGTCCGGCGTATATCCGACGATTTCACTGTATTTCCGATTCATTCTTCCATATCTCTCGTCGATCGGTCCGTAACTGATTCCGATTTCGGCTTGTTCAAAGATGGCGCGGAAGAGCTCTTCGTTGCTTTTTAAGAGGTACTGCGCGTTTTGTTCGATGGTGACATCGTTCTGTGTCCCGAAGTGTCCGATGATCTGTCCTTGATCATCATATAGACAGACATAGTTTCCCTTTACCCACATCTTGCTTCCGTCTTTCTTGAGTTCCTGCGTCATGACTTGAAGTTGTCCCTGGTCGAACATTTTCTTCCAAGCTTCACGTCCTTGGGCAAGGTCGTGCGCAAAGCTCTGCGCCGGGGTTTCCCCGATCACCTCGTCGAAGGTATATCCGTATTGGTCGAGATAGGCTTGATTGACCTTTGTTAAGTGTTGATGGTCGAAGACATAATCTAAAACCTTTTCCTTATCGACCGTGTCGTTCCACGCGATCGGTTCATCCAATATCATAAACAAGAATCCGTTGATCGAGTGTTCGAAGAAGAGATCCAACTCTTCTTCTTTCCGCAATCTCTTCATTTCGGAGAGTCTCTCTTCCGTGATATTCCGCATGACACACGAAACGCCTACGATTTCACCCTCAACGACGACGGGGGAGATCTGACAATCCAAGGTGTACTTCATCAAGGTGGGGAATCCGTGTTCCATCGTCAACGCCGTCGATTTCCCAACCAAGCCATCGTTGAAATGGGAAACGAGTTTCTCGCTCTCACTGAAACGTCCGAACACTTCCCTGAAATCCATCCCCTCCGTAACGCTAATGTGAAAGACTTCTTGGATGAAGTCAGCGTGGCGTTTCGTATAGGCAATGTATCGTAATGAGCGATCCAGGACGAAAACACTCAGATCGTGAGTGGACTCCAAGATGGCGGTGGATAGAAGCGTTGAATGGTCGATCATGGGAACCTCCGGCAATACCCTTAGAATGTAGCTTATTTTCCTTGATTACGCAATAAAAAAGAGAAGATTCAATGAATCACACGATCTTCTCTTCCTCGAGTTTGAGTTTCGTTTTTCTCAATGTCCCTTCACTTCCCATCGCCCGGATCAAGCCATGGACGGGTTTGTCGAACCAAGGCCGGTCATGGACGGCGGCGACGCTCCACAGGATCCCCGTATACCCGTTAGGGTCGCGTCCGTCCAGGAAGTAGGTATCGTTGAATCGGATCAAGGTTTCGACGGCTTGCCGTGCATCCTTACTCCAAAACAAGACCATCTTCGCCCAATACATCCGGAGATATGAATGAAGATATCCGGTCTCGACCACCTGTTTCTGGCAATAATTCCAGAGTTTGTCATGGGTCTTCGCATCCCTGAATTCCTCGAAGGTATAGAAGTACTCCCTGGGATCGCTCTGGTGTTGCTGAAGGGTGGCTTTCGCCCATCCCCAAGCCCCATCCAATGAATCATAGTCCTTGCAGTAGTGGCAATAGTTTTCCGCCAACTCGCGACGCACCATCGCTTCTTCCACGAAAAGTCCGGCGTTTGGATGCCCGCTGGCTTCCACATCCCGGATCATCTTCACCGGCGAAATCATTCCGAAATGAAGATAGGCGGAAAGTTTCGATTGTCCGTTGGCATCGACTTCGTTACGTCGGTCGTAGTTCATCAGCGATTCTCGGATGAATGTGTCCAGTTGACGTAAGGCAGCGTCTTCCCCCGGGATCATCGTACTCTTCGTAATCGTATGCCACTGTGGGTATTTTCTAAGTAGGGATTGATATTGAACGTCATCGAACACGTCTTCCTTGATTTCTTGAGGGTGAGGGATCAATGTTGGAATCGGCTGCAGATACTCTTGATATACCCCCATGATTTTCGGTCGGAAAGTCTTCGCCGCATATTCCATTTTCGGACTCGCGATTTCGACCGGAACGACGCATGCCGTGTTGATCGTACGGAATGAAACCCCGTTTTCACCGCATCGTGCACGAACCCGGTCTTGTGCGTTCAACACCGGTTTTAATACCTGATGTTCGGTGATGATCGCATACACATCTTGCGTAGCCATCAACTCCAGGAAGTTCTTTTCCGCATCCCCCTCCAACAAGAGAAGAGGGATGTTGAAACGTTTAAGTTTCTGCGACATCTCGACCAAGCCTTGAAGCAAAAAATCCATATTTCTCAGATTCGCACACGGGAAATCCGGATACAAGTTGAAAACCACGATCAAGCGATGACCGTGTTCAAGGGCAAGTTGTTGCGAATGGATCAGCGCCGGGTTTTCAACCGTACGCAGCGCACGGCTTACCCAATAGATGACGGTTTTTTCTGCCATTGTTTCACTCCTGTCGTACAAGCGGGAAATACTTGATGTCTTCTTCCAACATATGGTTGAGCACGGCTTCTTCCAAGATATAGAGGAATCTCGGTTTGTTTTCCGTCGGTTCGTTCAAGAATTGACTGGTCAGATTCGTCATCCACCCGATCAGTTTCTCATGGGCGAGATGGTGGGAACGGATGTCGGTGAACCCGTATTCCATCAGTACGTTTTCTTCATATCGGAAATGGTTGACGAGATCTTGTGTGAGTTGGTCTAGGAAAACCGGCCAATCCGGATGCTGGAAAGGATCCTCTTCTTCCAACCTCATTCCGACCGAATTGATGAGGTCGCGGTGTTGACGGTCGATTTCGTCATGACCTGAATTCCACTCTTCCCGCCATGCCTGGCGAGTCAGGATTTGCTTGGTGGAAGGTTTCAGGTTATCCGTGACGACCCGGTTCCGCCCTGCGCTCTTCGCGGCGTATAACGCGTTATCCAAGCGTTTATAGAGGTCGGCGAATGTCTCGTTGCTGATCCATTGGACGACGCCGAAACTCGCGGTGATCTTCCCGCATTCCCCATGATCGACCCAACCTAAGGACCGACATAACTTCTGAGCCACTAGATCCGCATTCTTCGCATCGGTATAGGGCAGAAGCAACATGAATTCTTCCCCGCCCCACCGACCCAAGGCATCCGTCTCCCGAATCTTGGCGGCTACGGTATCGACCATCTTCTTCAGGACGACATCCCCGATATCATGTCCGAATTCGTCGTTAATTAGCTTGAAGTGATCGATATCGAAGAGGATCAACGAAATCGGAAATCCGTAACGGTTTCCCCGCGCCAATTCTTCACGGATTCTTCTCTCCATATGTCCCCGGTTGAGAATCCCGGTCAATGCGTCGAGGGTCGCGAAATTCTTGACCTCGACCAAGGCGGATTCCAGACTCATCCTCTTCTCGGTCAGTTCAATTTCATAGCGGTCGATGATGCGTTGATTGATGAAGAAAACAAGGACGATGGTGATCAAGACGAAACCCATCGTAAACAATTCGATCGATTTGATCATGAGGGGAGTGAATACGGAGAGTAGTTCAGGTGTGGGTTGATATCGATAGGTAAGAAAGAAAAACAACAGGTTCATCCCGGAAAGCAGACCGGTCAGGCGCTTGCGGTATTCCTGGATCGTAAGGATGGGTAAAAGGGAGAAGAGGATGAAGAAAACATGCGATCCTCCGCGATATCCCAGATAAAGACGTAGATTGATGAAAACGGGAAGGGAAACCCCAAGGATCATCCAGGTGGCGGCCAAAGTGTAGCGGCGTTTTGAACTGAAATAGAAAACCGGAAAAAGGAAGAGGATCGCGACGATGTTTACAAGAATGACCGGAAACAAGGTGGTTCGATCCAAAAGGAAATAAAACAGGGCAAATCCCACGTAACTGGCGATGGCGCCGGCAGCGGAGAAATTGGTCATGAAGATCGCGCGTTGTTGGGAACCGGATAGATTCTTGTGGCTGCCGGTTTGCATTATCCGAAGGAATTTTTGGATCATACGGGACTCCTGTGTTCGATGTCGTCCAACACGACATCTAGATGAGGTTTTTCCTATTGTATCATCTTTCTTGCGGGTTGTGGAAGGTTTGGTGTTCAAAGGATGTTGGGGACATTACTTGAATTAAAGTTTGGTTTATGTTACTTTGATTGCGAGGTGATTCCATTGGCACGTCAAGCGCGTAAACTTCAAGACGACAATTTCTTTTCCATTACCCAGACTTCCGGTCCGATCCTTTTCCGCGATGCGAACGACAGGGATGCATTCCTATCCATCCTTCGTCAAGCCAAGGAACAGTTCGGATTCGAACTCTTCGCCTATTGCCTTTTGGATGACCATCGTTTCCGATTATTGATCGATACGCACGGGAAAAGCATTTCGACGATCATCCAGTCGATCTCGGTCGCCTATACGAACCATCGCAAAGCCGATGAGAAACTCTTCCCTCGTCGATTCAAGAGCGTTTCGCTACGTTGCGTCGAGGATGTTCAACGGGAGATCGAGTCCATCAACATCCAATCCGACAATACTTTCAATAGTTATTGCCTGTATTGCGAAGACGCAATCCTTCATCCGGATTTCGCCCTCAAGTTCACGCAGGAACGCTTCGCGATTCAAAAGCGGATGGATCCGATCAGCGACGACGAAGCGATGAAACTTCTCGACGAGTGGATTTGCCACGCCGGATGTGACCAAGAGAAAATCAAGAAAGACAAAACGTTACGCAACCAATGCATCGCCGAATTCAGAAAAAAGACGGACCTCTCTTTGAAACAACTGGGAAAACTCTTCAACGTGACGGAATCGACAGTCTCGAAAGTCCTGAAGGAACATGAGCATTCCGATTGAAATTCAAGATGTGTCCCCTTATAATAGGCACATAAGGAGGGAAACACATGTTCAACTTTACGATTCAACCGAGCTTCAATGAACGAGAAAGCGTCGAAGAATCCAAACTGTATGAGATTCTGATCATTGGTGGAGGTCCTTCCGGATTGAACGCAGCCCTCTATGCCTCACGCAAAGGCAGGGAAGTCGCGATCTTGGCGAAACGTGTCGGGGGTCAATTACTCAATACGTCCTCGGTCGAGAATTACCTAGGGAAAAACGAATCTACCGGTGAAGAATTGACGGAATCCTTCCGCAGTCACGTGGAGAGCCTCAACGTACCGATCCAAGAAGATGCGGAAATCAGGAAACTTGAGAAAATCGACGGGATCTTCCATGTCACGCTTGACGATGGACGAATCTATAAAGGGAAGACGGTCATCCTGAATTTGGGGACGACCAACCGGAAACTGAAAATCCCCGGGGAAGATACATTCGCCAGTAAAGGGATCGCGTATTGCGCGATCTGCGACGCCCCGCTGTATAAAGGGAAAGACGTTCTATTGGCCGGGGGAGGGAACTCCGCGGTCGAAGCCGCGATCGACGTGGCGAAAGTCGCCAAGACGGTTACCGTCATCCATCGCAGTGAATTCAGAGCCGATAAGATTCTTGTGGATAAGCTTTATGAAATGAAAAACATCACCGTCCATCTTCAAACGCAGATCCTTGAAGCCATCGGCGACCAGCGTTTGACCGGCGTGAGGGTACTCGATAAACGAACCATGGAAGAGCGCATCATCTACGGCGACGGTCTCTTCATCGAAATCGGGAACGATCCCAACACATCCCTGGTGAAAGACTTGGTCGAATTGAACGCCTCGGGCGAAGTCATCGTCGACGATAAAGCACGTACTTCCCTTGAAGGCTTATATGCGGCCGGGGATATGGCGAATACACCTTACAAACAAATCATCATCGCAGCCGCGAGCGGCGCGATCGCAGCGCTTGCTGCAAACGAATACCTAAACACCATCTAGGAGGAAATCAACATGGAAAAAATGATCAACAAAGACGTCGAAAAACAACTCAGACAAGTCTTCGGCGCAATGAAAGAAGACATCACCCTCGTCTTGTTTACGCAGGAAGGCGAATGTTACTCCTGTGAAGAAACCAAGCAACTTCTCAGCGAAGTCGCGGAATTGAACCCGCACATCTCGTTTGTGGAAAAAGACATCCACAAAGACGCCAACGAAGCCTCGAAATACAACGTGGAACTGACCCCGAGTTTCGTCGTCCTCGACAAAGAAGGAAACTATCGCGGCGTCAAGTTCAACGGTTTCCCGGGCGGACATGAAATCAACTCTTTCATCTCCGCTTTGATGGAACTCAGTGGCAACGCCAGCGAAGTTTCCCCTGCGATCGCAGCGCGAATCGCAAAGATAAACAAACCCGTCAACATCAAAGTGTTCGTGACCCTGAGTTGCCCGCATTGCCCGGGTGCCGTCGAAAAAGCGCACAAACTGGCGATGCTCAACAAGAACATCGAAGGGGAAATGATCGAAGCGCAAACCTTCTACGACCTCTCCACGAAGTTCAATGTGTCCGGTGTCCCCAAGATCGTCATCAACGATACCTTGGAACTTGTCGGCAACCAACCGATCGAAGCGTTCCTTTCCCAAATCGAAGCTCTTTAAGAGGCCACAAGCCTCTTTTTTGTATTCTTTCCATATATTGATATAATAATGAAAAGGAGACTCCCATGATCTATCCCTTCATCAATCTAGACGGGAAGACGGCGGAAGCCGTTCCCTATTATGCGTCTGTTTTCGGGATCCCCCACCATCCTGTCCTGACCTTCGGTCAAGTCGGGAATCCAGGGTTTACCGTACCCCCGGGCTTTGAAGACAAGGCGATGTTCAGCTTCCTGGACATCGACCAAACACGCGTCATGTTTTGCGACCATTATCCCGGGATCGCATCCAAAAACGGAGCTTCCATCAGCCTCAACATCATCACAAGTAAGGAAAACATCGACGCCTGGTTCCCTCGCTTGGCGAAAGACGGGAACGTCGGAATGCCGCTGCAGAAAACGATGTGGAGCAAATACTACGGTTCACTCGTCGACAAGTTCGGGATCGTCTGGCAGTTCAGTATCAACGAAGAGTAAAAGAATCCGGGGATTTCCCGGATTCTTATCTTTTATTGTCTTTACGTTCAATGAAGTCCAAGCCCATCAACACGCAGGCCTGGAGGGTTTCGACCCCGTATTCATCCGATTTTCTAAGCAAGGTATCGTCGATCGTCCCGGGTTGCAGCCACAGTTTCTCGATCGAGAATTTCTTCATCTCGTCCAGGTAAAACAAACCGACATCGGGACGAACGACCGAAACCACCACGTCCGGTTTAAAGGGAAGTTTATGCAACGAAGGATAAACATGCTTTCCTTCAAGCTGGGCGTATAACGGGTTCACACCCGCGACGGTCTTCCCGATCTTCTCCAAGCGATGATAGATCAGATTCGCATACCCTTCAGGATTCTCATTGATGCCCAAAATCGCCCAACGGTCGTACTTCCTTAGCCATTCCTCGTTTTGTAGCATATCGTCACCTCCGTCTTCTTTATTGTATACGGTCGATCGGAAAAACACAAATACGGGTTTACAGGCTAGTGTTCGATTAATTAGTTTGACTTTCAAAGGTGAATTGATACAATATCCCTATCAGAACCTTTGGAGGTAATCAAATGAGTAAAATATGCATCGTGACCGACTCTGCCGTCAGTATGAGCCCCAGGATCGCGAAGGAACACAACATCGTTCTTGCCCCGCTTTCCATCACGGTCAATGGGAAAGAATATAAAGATTACATCGAACTTGAACCGGCGCAACTGTATCAGTTTCTACGGGAAAAAGCCGACATCAAAACCTCGCAACCGAATCTTGGGATGCTGCAGGAGATCATGTCCGAATTGAAGGCGGCCGACTACGACGACATCTTGGTTTTCCCGCTCTCCCGTCATCTGTCCGGAACGTATCAAGCGTTCGTTCTGTCCGCACTCCACAATGAAATGTCCAACGTCACGATCGTCGATACCGGAACCTTGGTCGGACCGCAACGCTATGTCGCACTCAAAGCCGCCGAAATGGTTTCCGAAGGCAAAACGAAACAGGAAATCCTGACCTTCGCGGATAAGATCTTCAACGACACCGTTTCCTTCGTCGTACCGGAAAACCTCGACCAACTGAAACGGAGCGGACGGATTTCCTCCGCCGCCGCGACCTTGTCTTCATTACTGAAACTAAAGGTATCTTTGATTCTGGAAAACCGCGGGATCGCGATCGGAAAGTTCGAAACGGCACGTACCGACGGGAAACTCTTTTCCGGGATCACCGACAAGATGAAAGAACTCGGTTGCCATGCCGACACGCATAAAGTCTACATCCCGCATGCGGACGGACTCCCCGAAGCGCAGAAATTCGTCAATCATTTGGTCTCCGTATTCCCGGGGATCGAAGTCGAATATCTGGAACTGCCCGCCGCCGTGGTTACCCATGCCGGATTGAAAACCTTCGCCGTCCAACTGGTTCTGAAAGCCTGATTTCACAATTCATTCATTCAAAACGCCTTTCTGGCGTTTTCTTTTGCTTTCTTGCAGACTTGGTCTTAAAATAGAGAAAGAAGGGTGGAATGTTCAATGAAAATCGCGGTAGTTACCGATAGCGGAAGTAATATCTATCATGAAGGGGTCGTCATGGAGGGCTTGTTTAAGTTGCCCTTACAAATCACCGACGGGGTCGAAACTTTCCTCGAAGGGGAGACCACCACGATCGATGATACATACCAAATGTTGGCGGACAAGAAGAATCTCATGACCTCGCTGCCCCCGCTGGGTCGGATCGAAGAGTTGTTCGAATCGTTGAAGGAAAACTATGATCGGATCTTCGCGGTTCCGATTTGTCCGGGATTGTCGGGTACCTTGGGTGCCATGCAGAGCGCGGCGCAAACCGTCGGGATCCCCTTCGATTTCATCGATTGCTACTCGACCGCAAGCAACCAACTCCATCTCGCCATCACCGCACGTAATATGTTCGATGCGGGGAAGAGCGTCAAAGAAGTCCGTGAAACCTTGCAGGAAGCCGCGGCGGACAGCGTCACCTTCGTCATCGCCGATGATCTACCGCACTTGGCACGCAATGGACGGGTCACCCCCTTGGCCGCCACGATCGGCGGACTCTTCAAAATCAAACCGGTGCTGATCGTCAATAAAGCGACGGCAGGGAAGATCGACGTCCATGAAAAAGTGCGCACGATGCCCAGAGCCTTCGATTCGGTCATCGAATACTTCAAGAAGATGGGGGTCGATGAACATCATCGGATCTGTGTCGCCCATGTGTGGGCGGAAGAATCCGGCAGGGAATTGTTGGGGAAAATCCAACATGAATTCCCGAATTCGGAAGTCTACTTCGTACCGTTGATTTCGACGGTCGGTGTCAATACCGGGCTTGGATGCGTCGCATGCCAAGCCATTCGTAAAGTCGTTTGGTAATCGGATGATTCCTGTAAGGGAGTCATCTTTTCTTTAGGTATTCTAGATTATGCGAAATCCATAAAAAAAGACGACTTCGCTTTAAACTGTACCCTTTGTAAAGGACACAAAATAAAAGCAGGGGTAAGATCGTCGAAGTTGGCGATCTTTTTCATGTTTGAACGGTGATTTGCGATATTCTCATCGGAAGTAGTAGGATAGGACTCCTTCTTTCTGATAGAT
>JBGSTC010000004.1:0-203409 GCA_041736705.1 Erysipelotrichaceae bacterium | reverse complement strand
AACCAGGATTCGATGGGGACGTTGTCTGCACAGCTGCCTTGAGCGGAGACGCTATGAAGGATTGAATGCTCCTGAAAGAACGCACTATAGTCTCTGGAAGTAAACTGCGAACCTTGATCCGAATGAAGGATCAGACCTTCGCGTTGGCACAGAGGCACCTGTTCGATGGCGTGATTCAATGCCCGGAAGACAAGGGGATTGTCATTGAAGCGAGACTGCGCATAAGCTATAATGCTTTTGTCGTAGAGATCCTTGATCGCGCAAAGATACTCGGTCCCTTCGACGGTGTGGATATACGTGACATCGATGGACCACTTCTGGTTTGGACCCGTGGTGGTAAAATCGCGCCGGAGGAGATTCGGAATGGTGTGGTGATCAATCCGGGGATACTTCTTTTGTTTGCGTGCCGTGATGGAATGGATGTCCAATATCTTCATGATGCGGTAGATTCGCTTGAGTGACAAATTCAAGGGTGAATCTTCCGCATTTTTTGTATTCATTTGAAGCCGTTCCAGCCCTTGGGTCGTATCCTCTTCATAGACTGCCTTGACGCGCTCCGCAACGTCCCAATCAAAATGCTTATGTTCCGGCCTACCTAAGGCGATCCAGTCGTAATATCCGCTGCGTGAGCACTGTAAGGCATCACAGAGTTCCCGAATCGAATACTTCGTACGAAGATCATCGACTATTTTGTATTTGTCCTTTGCTTTCTTAGGTAGGCCATCGATTTTTTTATATCTTCAGCCATCCTCACATAATGAACCAGCTCTTCATGGCTCATCTCTTCAATGACAAGTTTCTTCGGCCGCCCTTTCCTTTTTCCAGGGTTTACGCTTCTTCCTCGATTGTCGACAACGGTGCCAACCTCGCGCACCATTTTCGCCCAACGAAGAAGAGCTGATTTACCGTACAGGTCATACTCACGAACAATCTCAAGCAACCCCTTCTGGCCATCGTTATAAAGTTTGACGATCGCATTCTTCTCTTCGATGGAATACACTTTGTGTTTTATTGTTTTACGCATAAAGCCTCCTTGTTAAGTAAATCAAAAACACCAACCAATTTCAATTTGGTTAGTGCTTTTTTACTACTGTCCGTTTTTAGGATATAAGTTCGTTAGGAGGCTTTTTTCATAAAAAAATCCGGTTTCCCGGATTAAATGATGTCGAGTTCTTTCGCAACCTTAATGAAGACGGCGACGGCTTCATCCAATTGTTCTTTCGTATGGGAGGCGCTAACCATGACCCGTAGACGGGCTTTCCCTTTCGGTACGGTCGGGAAGATGATCGGGGAAACAAACACACCGTTTTCGAAGAGTTTCTTCGAGAAGACCATCGTCTTGGCTTCGTCGAACACGAAGACCGGGGTGATCGGCGATTCGCTGTGACCGATATCGAATCCGGCTTCCTTCATCTTCGACTTGAAGTAATCCCCGTTCTCCCAAAGCGCTTTGGTGTATTGGTCGGACTCCTGAAGCATTTTGACGGCTTCGATGAGTGAACCGACCACCGAAGGCGGAAGGTTGGTGGAGAAAAGCAAGGGTCTGGCACGATGGCTAAGCCATTCTTTCATCACCGCTCTACCGGCCACATAACCACCGATCGCCCCGAAAGCTTTCGATAACGTCCCGATCGTAAAGTCGATGCGGCCATGGAGATTGAAATGATCGACGGTCCCCCGTCCGTTTTCCCCCAAGACCCCCGAACCATGCGCATCGTCCACATAGGTCAGGCATTGGAATTCTTCCGCCAAGTCGACGATTTCAGGCAGCTTCGCCAAATCCCCGTCCATCGAGAAGACGCCGTCGGTGATGATCAGGACTTGTTTATAGTTCGCTCTTCTTTCCGTTAAGACTTTACGTAAATCATCCATGTCGCTGTGTTTATAGACCGCCCGGTCCGCCTTGGATAAGCGTGTACCGTCGATGATGGAAGCATGGTTCAATTCATCGGAGACGATCAAATCCCCTGCACCGGTAATCGCCTGGATGACACCGGCGTTACAATTGAAACCGGATTGGAAAAGCATGACCGCTTCTTCGCGTTTGAATTTCGCCAAGTCCGCTTCGAGTTGTTCATGCAAGGTGTTGTTGCCGACGATGGTCTTGACCGCCCCGGCTCCGATCCCGTATTTCTCGATCGCATCGATCGCCGCTTTCTTCAATCTCGGATGATTCGCGAAACCCAGGTAGTTATTCGAGGAAAGGTTGATCACCTTTCTCCCGTTGACGATGATTTCCGCTTCGTTGGCGGTTTCGACGACCGGGATTTTCCGATAGACGCCCTGGTCTTTCAATTCCTGGATCTGGTCTTGCAGAAACTTCAGTTCATGGAGATCGCTCATATATCCTCCTTCTCGCCGACCCGCAAAACGATTTTCCCGCAGTTTCCGGAAATCATCAGGTCGAACGCTTGTTTAAACTCTTCAAACGGCAGAATATGCGTCACGGCGGTTTCCAAATGCAGTTTCCCCGAATCGATCAGTTCTTTCCCTTGTTTCCAGGTTTCCATGATCCGTCGTCCGGTGATGCCGTTGACCGTCACGCCTTTAAAGACGATGTCGTTGGCCACGTCGATGGTGAAAGGGTGGTCGGGCAATCCAAGGATCGACATCCGTCCGCCTTTCTTCAGATATTTGAAGGCTTGGTTCATCGCGATGCCGCTTCCGCTCATTTCGCAGACCACATCGACGCCCAACCCATCGGTTTGATTCAAGATCTCGGAAATCACGTCCTGTGTTTTCGGATTCAGACAAACGTCCGCCCCGAGTTTCTTCGCCAAGTCCAGTCGATAATCATTCAGGTCGACCGCGAAGACTTTCGAAGCGCCGACCGCTTTCGCCACATCCACCGCCATCACGCCGATCGGACCGCAGCCGACGACCGCAAAACTCTTGCCTTGGGTTTCTCCGGACAAGACGGTATGGATCGCGTTACCCAACGGTTCCTGGACGCACAGAAACGCCGGATCGATGTCCGGATTGTTGATCCAGGCGTTCTTCGCCGGGATCGCCACGTATTCGCTGAACGCCCCGTCCCGGTCGACACCCAGGATGGAGGTGTTGATACAGATGTGCGCATTGCCTGATTTACAGAACTCGCACTCGCCGCAGACGATATGCGTTTCGGCGCTCACGATGTCCCCGAGCTTGACAGAGGTTACGTTCTTTCCGAGTTTGACGACTTGTCCGGCCAATTCATGTCCCATGATTTGCGGGAGACGGATCCTGGATTTCGCCCATCGGTTGTACTCGTAAATATGGACATCCGTACCGCAGACCGATACCGCAAGGGTCTTGACGAGAATGTCGTCATCGCCGATTTCCGGGATCTCACGCTCGATCATCGTCGCACCGACATCGGAGGTAAGCTTACTGATCGTCTTCATTCGTGTGTGCATGGCAGTACTCCTTGACTACCTGTATTGTACCCCAACGATATCCAATTCTCCATGCTTTAGAAAACTTTTCAGAAAGATTTCAAGTACTTTCAGAATGATAGCGGTTACTTGTAAAAACATACATTTCTGTAATGAATGATTAATGGATGATTGTTACTTTCCCGGGAAATACCCGGAAGTCGACGCGAACTTGTCGATGTGGAATCGGATAAGTTCGACCAGCGAAGGGATGAACACAAGTTCACTCTCTAGACTTACCTATCGAGAACGATGCCCTCGATCCAGACCTTTACCCATAGGGTTGATTCGGATTGAGAAGATCGTAGGGCATTCGAGTGCTCGTTCTCACAAAACATTCACCGTAAGCGCTTAGATTTCTGTTCATCCCGTCTTTACATGTGAAAAAGTTATGTTATAATATCCGTAATTCTTGGTTATTCCAACAAGTGGGAAGTGAAACACGCACACTGCGGGTTTTTATTTCTAAGATCATGGAAGGGGGCATTAGAAATGATCTTACTCGATGATGGGCATCAGATTTTAATCAGCAAAAGCCATTTCGAAGAAATGTGCGAGAGACAGAAAAACAAACATGAAGCCGATGCGAAACATGTGATCTTCGCGTTGGTGAAAGAAGGCAGGGCGGAAATGGTTCGACTGGAATATGAGAACCGGAATACCTTGCTTCAGATGGTGGAGAAATACCTCCGCAAAGGATATCAACCTTACTACACGATGTTTGAAGGTTAGGCGCACTCGGTTGCGCCTTTTTCTATGCGAAAAAAGAAGGATCATTGCGATCCTTCATCGACTGGCATTCAGGTAATTCAGCAAAAGCAAAGATTTCTTCATGCTTAACGCATTCGTCTTCTGGTGGTTTAAAAATGAATTGAGATTCCCTGGATTAAGTTTCAGTTCCTTCGCGATCCGATAACGGGAGAGTTGCTTTTCACGAGCGAGAAGAATGATCTTTTGAATCATTTTGTTTTTGAGTTCATCCTCGACGGTCTTTCTGTTTTTTTGATAAAGATACGAAGCGAAGACTTTATTGAACTCGTTTGAACACTTCTTGTTTTCCAAATCGGAATAGAATTCTTTCATATCCGGATAGTTCAGCTTGATCTCAAGATATTTCTTCTTGAAGTCTTCGCTACTTTGATAGGCAAACTTCGAATATGTATTGTCCAAGTAGTTGCAATGGATGTAGAGGACAAGCGGTTCAATCAATCGTGGATTCGAAGTCGAAGCTTCAAAAAGAAGTTTCTTCAAACTTTGGGTTTTACTTTGGGATAAAGACTTAACATAACTCTTAAGGTAATTCTCAAAACTCAAATCATTGTACGGTTTTCTCATGATCATACTTCTCCTTTCTCTCGATAAAATCTTTGATTTCATATAGTAGTGATTCAAGCCGTCGTCCATGAAGAACAAGATGGATCTCACTCATGATTTCCTGGAGTTTCTCTAGATTTGCCTTCTCATAAACTAAGGATTGCTTAATGTCTAGCGAGTCTTTACCGCGGTCGCTGGTGAGTTTACTGACGATGAGATCTTCCAATGAAGGAATGTAGTAGTCTATGCACATCGTTTGAAGAGGGATGAGGACAAGACGTTGGTCAAGCGTATCAGAGAAGTGACCTAGAAACGCGCTGGATGAAGTATTCATATCGTATTTTTCCAAGAGTTCACGATGAATTGAAATCGACGAATAGAGAATGTCGACATCATGGGTTGATCGCTGTATGCACCGATGAAGGAGTAGAGCTGAACCACCGACAATGATCATCTGAATTTTTTCACCTTGATATCCGGATAAGTAGAGTTCGGCATCGAGTTCTGCCAGACGTTGAAGTATTTCTTGCCCATTCATAGCGGATCTCCTTTCCTTTATATTAATATATAATAATAATAGTATTAATAATAAAAAATATCAAGCCAAAAGAAAATCAAAGAAGTTGATTCTTTGTTTAGAGAGTTAGATTGGGAAGGTAGGCTATGGACTTCCTTAACCCATCGATCGTTTTGACCTCGATGGTGACGCGGCTTGCGGAGGAAGAGACGAAATCCAATTCTTTTTGCAGATCAAGCTCACCCGTACCCAATACCAGATGATCTTTGGTTCCCAGGCAGTCATGGAAGTGCATATGGTTGATAGAGGAAGAGTGGGAGATCATGAAATCGTCGTCGATCTTCTTGTAGCGATGGTTATGACCACAATCATAGGTGAGGCGGAAAACCTTGCTTTCAAGCAGGAAGTCGATTCCTTCACGCATGAAGGGTTCGAATCCCGCAGTGTTCTCGATGCATACCTTCACATCCGAATCCCCGACGGCGATTTCCACGCTGTCACGGAAGAAACGCAGACGTTCGATGTAGTAATCTTTGTATTTCTCATAGACATAGGTTTTCTTATGGGGAAGGGTGAAGACAACCCCGGTTAGAAAATGCATGGTCAGGTTGGGGATCTTCGCTTTCTTGGCGAACTCGATCGAATTCACGACGGATTGGATGTAAGCGTTTGAGATCGTCAGATTGGGGTCGGTGACGGAGAGGAATTCGTCCAGATGGAAGGTGAAATATACACCCGTGATTTCACGCAGCGCATTCAAACGATCGGCGCTCATCGCTTCGACTTGGAATTCAGGGACGTTACAGTTGATTTCCACGAATTGCAGACCCAGTTCTTGACAGAGTGCGACGTTTTCTTCCAAGGTATCCAATTCAAGTAAGGTGGGCATTCCGAAATCCATAATGTGCCTCCTGTTTTTCGATATCTTAGTCTATCCATTGAGTGAAGTCAAGTCGGTGTCGTGGTTTGCGGCCGAAATGAAGCCGTGCAACGTTTTTCCACATTATTGAGTCAATAATTCGGAGATACGAAAGATGGTAATTTGGAAGATTACCGATACAATGTGTATAGGAGGAAAATCGACAAATGACAAACATCATGTGGACGTATATGGATGAACAACCGCAACGACTGAAAGAACTACTTGACTCTAGAGAAGTCGAGGATGTCGTTCGTTCTCTCCCCCAGGATCGTCTTCAGAACCTGGTATTCGTCGCCTCGGGAAGTTCGAATCATATTTGCCGGGCAGCGAAAGATTTCATCGAAAGGATCGCAGGAGTGAATGTCACGGTTCTCTATCCTTACGAATTTGAAAACGAAACAAGGTTGTTGCGTAAGTATCCCGCGAAGAATACGCTGGTCGTCGGGATTTCACAAACCGGTACGAGTAGCGGAACCCTGGGAAGTTGTGTACGGGCAAAAGCCTTTAATTACGAAGTACTGACATTGACGCAGCAACGAGATACCCCGGTAGCGAACATCGGCGATCATTACTTGAACTTCTTGTGCGGACCTGAGGATTGCAATGCGAAGACCAAGGGGTATAGCGCCTCGCTCTTGTTGCTCCATCTGATCGGGATCGAAATCGGATTAACGAAACGAATGATCGATGAATCGACGAAACAAGCGTTGATTCAAGAGTTGAAAGAAAGCGTCGACGAGATTCCAAACATTACCGACCAGACCAAAGCTTGGGTGAAGCGAAATCCGCAGTGGCAGTCCGTAAAATCGTTGATGGTGATCGGGCACTTTGATCACTATGCCACCGCGATGGAAGGGGCGTTGAAACTTTCCGAAACGCTCTGCATCCCGGCGATGGCATGCGATGTGGATGAATATGCGCATGGGTATCATCGGATTCTTGAAGACGACAGTTATGTAATCCTCATCGAGGGCGAAGGCAATGGAAAAGATAAAATAAGGAAAACGATCGAGTATGTTCGCGATAAGACACCGAATCATCTCGTGGTCCGTACGTCGATGGATCGTGTGATTCCACTGGATGAGATCCAGGTACGAAGTCATCGCACACAGAATTCGACCTTGACGTCCGTGATCGTGTTTCAGGTGTTGTCGATCGCATTACCGGAGTTATTGGGTGTCGATCCGAATGTCGAAAAGAATCCAAACTACTTAAGTCATCTAAAGACGCGCATCGAAGGAAACACCACTTCACACTAAGTTGAAGAAGGCGAAAACATGAAAAGAAAATCCGACTTGATCAAACGATTACTGAAGTCGGACCGTCCTGTCAGCGTGTCCATGCTTTCGTCATGCCTGAATGTTTCAAGTAAGACGATTCGAAACGACTTGGCGGAGTTGGAACATGAGTTTAGCGAGTATGATTTAAAATTAGTGCGGCGACCGGGCGTGGGCGTCTATATCGAAGGGGATACGGCGGATAAGAACCGCTTGTACCTATCGTTAGCCAAGACGGATGTCGAGGAACTTAGCCCGCTTAACCGGCAGAGCGAGATCTTGCTAAAGCTCTTCCGTGACGATAAACCGATGATGATCAAGGAACTTTCGATGGACTTCTATGTAAGCCGTACGACCATCGCGAACGACATCGTCGAAATCAATCATAAATTGCTTCCGTTCAATATGAAGATCGAGTATCGAAAAGGGCTGGGAATCGTGATTGAAGGCTCGGAGGTCAATAAGCGTAAAGCACTATCGAAACTCTTTCCGACGGCACAGGCGAAAGCGGAGTATCCGATTTATCCCGGTGTGAGTGATAGAAGCACTGCCTTTCTTGTAAAATTCAAAGAAGTTTTGAACCTAGATTATGACCGGATCGAACAGATCCTGCGTGAAAGTGAAAAGGATTTGGGCTTCGAGTTTACCAGCGAAGCGCTCACCAATCTGGCCATCCATTTGGCGATCGCGATCCGACGGATGATGCAGGGGAACGAAATCGTGTTGACCCACGAGTTGATCGAAAACCTGGATACGCATAAGGAATTGGAAGTATCCCGAAAGATCGCCGATCGGATCGATGCAGAATTCAACGTAACCTTATCAAACAACGAAACCTACTATATTCTGCTTCACATTCTCAGTGCGAAGCGGACACGTGATAAAAACAGCGATTTACCGTTCCGGCTGAATTCATCCATCCCTTCGATGGAGGAGTTCGTCAAGACGTTCATCCATAACATCCAAGTCGAACTGCAGATCTTCTTGGAATCCGACGACGCCTTTTTCAACTATCTTCTGTTGCATCTCAAACCGACGATCACCCGCTTGAAATTCGGCTTGGCGGTGGAGAATCCGCTCTTTACGGAAATCATGGAAAACTATCCCATGGAATTCGAAGCGGTGAAACATCAAAAGCCGCTGTTCAAAGGGATCTTCGGTATCGATCTGCCCGACCACGAAATCGCGTATCTGGTCTTGCATGTTGCCGCGGCACGTGAGCGCAACATGGCTCCGATCAAAGTCCTGGTGGTTTGTGCGAGCGGGATCGGGACCTCGCAGCTTCTCGTAGCGAAACTTAAACGACTCTTCAGTAATTTGGATATCATCGATGTCATCTCCAACGCGGATGTTACACGGTATGAAGATGCATCGATCGATTTGGTGATTTCAACCATCCGCTTGTCGACGACGCTGCGCACGATCGTCGTCAGTCCGATTTTGGATGAGTTGGATCTGAGTCAGCTCCGATCTTGGTTGGAGGGTGAACCTAAGCCGAAGCAGATCAAACTTGATTTCTCCGAAGAGGATGTCCATCTTCATAAGGAATTGAAATCGAAAAAAGAATTGTTGGAATTCCTATGTGAAAACCTCCGACGTCGCAACGATGTCGAGGAGAGTTATCTTTCCTCGCTTTGGGAGCGCGAATCCATCGGATCAACGATGGTCGCAGCCGGATTGGCGATTCCCCACGGCCGTTTCGATGCGGTAAAAAGAAGCTGCATCCAAGTCGTGACGTTGGCGCAACCGATCGAGTGGAATCAGGATGAATTCGTGGAAGTGATTATCAATGTCGTGGCGACGCGACAAGATGCCGGTTTGTTTGCGACGATGTTCCGTAATTTGACATACAAGATCGATGATCCGGATTTCGTCACGAACTTGGCGCAGGCAACCGAAAGGAAATCGGTCTATGAGATCGTTAAGAAGGAGTTAATCTATGAAGTTTGATGAAAACCATATCCTCACGGAAGTCGTTGCTTTGTCGAAAGAGGACTTGCTGGACCAACTCGTCCAGGTCGCCTTTCAATCCGGTGCCGTTTCTAGTGTGGATGATTACCGATCCAGTATACAGAGTCGCGAAGAGGAGATCTCGACGAACATGGGGAACGGCATCGCGATCCCGCATGGTCGGGCGCTGAGTGTCAATCACCCCTTCTTCATCTTTGCGAAGCTTACCCAAGCGATTTCATGGAATCGTGAAGATGATTCCTTGGTCGATCTGGTGTTTCTGTTGGGTGTCCCCCAACAAAGCGATGCAAGCGAACATATGCGTTTGTTGTCCCGTTTGGCGGGAAGGCTTGTGGACGATGAATTCGTCACGAGTCTGCGTGAAGTGAATGTGCGTCAAGAAGCGGTTAAGCTCTTCGAGTCGATAACTTTCTAAAGGAGAAACAAAGTGAAAAAAGAACTCAATAATATCAAGCGGGCATTAATGACCGGTGTCGGTTATATGATCCCCTACGTCGTCTTCGGGGGTGTATTGATCGCCGCCGCCATCGCGTTAAGCGGAATTAAAGAAGGTCAAGGAGCGGTTGTGGATAATCCGTTTCTGGCTCGTATGTTGGAAATCGGTGTCTTGTCGTTTGGCTACATGATCCCGGTGTTGGCCGGGTTCATCGGTTTCGGGTTGGCTGACCGTGCGGGCATCATGCCGGCCATGGTCGGGGGCGCGATCGCCGTTCAAAACAACGCCGGCTTTCTCGGTGGGATCGTCGCCGGGATCTTGGCGGGTTACATCGTCAATCTTCTAAAAAGAATCCCGATCCATGCTTCGATCCGTGCTTTGATGCCGATCTTCATCATTCCTCTTCTGGGAGGTGTTTCTGTCGCCTTGATCATGGAATTCGTCGTTACCGCACCACTAAGTTCGCTCTACGCCGCTCTGACGGATTTCCTAGCAGGGATGCGTGGCGGGAACGCCATTCTGTTGGCCGTCATCTTGGGTGTCATGACCGCTTTCGACATGGGCGGTCCGGTCAACGTCGTCGCTTGTTTGTTCGCATGGTCGCTCTTCAGTGAAAACATCTATACCTTGGCCGGTCCGGTCGCAGTGGCGATCTGTACCCCTCCGTTGGGCATGGGTTTGGCGACCTTGCTGTCGAAAAAGAAATACTCGGATGAAGACAGGGAAGCCGGTAAAGCGGCGATCGCGATGGGGATGATCGGGATTTCCGAAGGGGCGATTCCGTTCGCCGCGAAAGATCCTCTGCGTGTCCTTCCTTCGATCTGCGTCGGCGGAGCGGTAGGCGCCGTCATCGCCATGATCGCGAAAGTCGAAACTTTCGCCCCTCATGGCGGACCGATCGTTACCTTCGTCTCGTCGAATAAACTGATGTTCCTCTTCGCGATCATCGCCGGTTCGCTGGTCACCGCCTTGATGGTGAACTTCCTTAAGAAAGACTACGTCGCCGAAGACGCCGAGGCTTAATTATGAAAATCGTCGGTGTCACTTCATGTTCGACGGGGATCGCTCATACCTACATGGCTGCGGAATCCATCAAGAAAGCAGCCAAGAAACTTGGCTATGCCGTTAAAGTGGAAACGCAGGGTTCGATCGGGATTGAGAATCGACTGAGTTCAAAGGAAATCCAGGAGGCGGATCTTGTCATCTTCGCCGCCGATCTCCCGGTTCGCGAAGTCGAACGATTCTCGAAGGTAAAGGTCTATGAATGTTCCACGGAAGCGTTCATCAAGAACGCCGACAAGGCGCTAAAGGAAGCCATCGCTTCACTACAATAAAAAACTCCGCAGCCCTTAAACAAGCTGCGGAGTTTTCTTTAGTTGTCTTTTTCCGTCTCGTTGGTTTCGATGACCTTGGCGCTTGTGCCTAAGTCAAGAACCGAGACATCCTTGAGTTTACGTTGGATCGTCCTTGTGCGAACGCCGACCAACTTATCCAAGTCTTCACCGGTCTTCGCGATGCGGTCCTGTGCGGTGGCCAGTACTTTCGAGAAGGTCTCGAACTCGGTCTTGACCGCAGCCAGTACGTTCCAGACTTCCGAACTTCGCTTCTGGATCGCCAAGGTCTTGAAGCCCATCTGTAGACTATTCAGCAAGGCCGCCATGGTGGTCGGTCCCGCGATGTTGACTTTGTATTCCCGCTGTAAGGTCTCGACCAAGCCCCGACGTACCGCTTCCGCATACAGACCTTCGATCGGAAGGAACAGGATGGCGAAATCGGTGGTGTGGGGAGGTTCGACATATTTCTCGTGGATATCCTTGGCGAATAACTTGATCTTGCGCTCCAGAACGGTCGACAACTGTTCGATCTCGACCTTGTCCATCCGGTCGTACGCTTCGTTAAGCAACAAGTAATCTTCCACCGGGAACTTCGAATCGATCGGCAGGTAGACCGGCGTCTCCCCGTCGCCGGGAAGTTTGATCGCGAATTCGACCGGGTTTCTCCCTGTGGATTTCGTGACGATGTTCATTTCATATTGTTCGGGGGACAGGATCTGTTCCAAGATCGCCCCGAGTTGGATTTCCCCGAGGATCCCGCGGGTCTTCACGTTCGACAACACTTTCTTCAGATCGCCCACACCGACCGCCAGACTCTGCATTTCGCCAAGCCCTTTGTAGACTTGTTCCAACTGGGCGGATACCTGTTGGAAGGATTTGCTGATGCGCTCTTCCAAGGTCTTCTGCAGTTTCTCGTCGACCGTGTTGCGCATCTCGTCCAGCTTCTTTCCGTTCTCTTCCTGCAGGGATGCTAGGCGTTGTTCGATGGTGATCCGTATGTTTTCAAGCTTCTGTTCATTCTGTACGCTGTTGGCCTGCAATAGGGTTTGGATCTGCGATAAGGACGCCAACACGCTCTTCTGCAGCGTCTGTTGCGATTGACCCAATAAGGAGGTCAGCTCAAACAAACGTTTGTCCATCGTCTCCGTATTCGATTTGGCACTCTGTGTCAGTAAGTCGTTGAAGAGGCGTAAACTGCGGTTGGTTTCTTCCGCCGTGTTGCGTTGGCTCTGCGCGATCTGATCCGACAGAACCATTTGATCTTTTTCCAATTGCTTCAACAACACTCTGTCCGGTCTTCTTATCTGAAAGTAAAGCACGATCAACCCGATCAGGTTGACGATGCCAAGTAGGATTACGATTTCGTCCATTGGATTCACCTCTTGTTTTATTGTATCCGTAATCCTTATCCTTCACAAGCCGTCGATTTTGATCGACCAAGAATACGGACAAAAAAAGCACTCCTTGCGGGAAGTGCTTTTCGTACTCTTGGTTACTTGTCTTTCAGACCGGATTCGAGGAATTTTTCTTTGATTTCGGCTTCGGACAAGATATTGCGCAGACCGATGATGGTCGTGCCGCTTTCTTTGGCGCGGTCGAACATGCTGGCGAAGTTCAGCGGGCAGAAGACGACATCGAACTGAGTGGCGGCACTCTTTCCCTCGGAAAGTGAACAGTGGTGCATTTTCGCGACCGGAACATTCAGTTCCTTGAGAACTTTCTCCACCTTCATTTTAATCATCAAGCTGGATCCTGCACCGTTGGCGCAAGCTACGAGAACTTTCAACATGTTAAACCTCCTAGTGTGTTTTTACTTTTTAGCGTTCTTCTTTGCTACGTATGCTTCGTAGTCATCCGTGATCAGGAAGTAGTTTTCCTTGTTCATGGCGTATTGGATCTGAGGGATCGCCAACAAGGCGACGACACAGATTCCCACACCGACGAAACCAAGGTACTTGACGCTGACGGCGATGACCGGCCATACGGTCGCCCAGTCGAACATGCCCAGGTATCCGCCGTATTTGGCCAAACCGATGAATTCGACGACGAAGGCCGATCCGAAGACTTGGATCAAACCGGCGATGAACGGGAACAACATCGCAGCTTTCAAGCCGCCCTTGTTGTTTGCGAAGACCGCGATGGTCGCATTGTCGAAGAAGACGGGGACGAAGCCGGCGATGATCAGAACCGGGGATTTCAGAACGATCAAGGTGATGATCGCCAAGAATTGACCCAAGGCACCGAACAAGAAGCCGATCGTAACCGCGTTAGGCGAACCGAATCCGTAAGCCGCTGCACAGTCGATTCCCGGAACGGCGCCCGGAAGAAGCTTCTGCGAGATCCCTTGGAACGAAGCGGTGAGTTCGGTGACGAACATACGGACGCCCAGTTGCAGGATCGACAGATAAACGGCGAAATTCAAGGAAGTCGTCAAGACATAGAACAGGAAGCTCTTGCCTTCGGCTAGGAATTTATTTGCGATCAAGAAGTCTTGTCCTAATACAACCAGTATAGTACCGAAGAACAATAACATCAAGACGGAAGTTGCGACGACGTTTTCATTGAACATGGAGAGGAAGCCCGGAAGTTGGATGTCTTCCAAACGTTTCGACTGACCCTTCTTGTTCATTCTTTCAGCGAGTTTCGAGAAGATGAATAATCCGAACATCTGTTGGTGCGCGATACAGAAACCGCCGCCTTCCGTCAGATCTTGCGTGATTTCGACGGTGAGGTTGGAACCGACCGCCCAGTAAGCGCCCAGCAATGCACCCATCAACAGAAGGATGGAGGTATCGCCCAATTCGGGGAATGCGAACAGAATGATCCAGAACGCGATCGACGCCTGTTGGATCTGTACGTGACCGGTGGTGAAGACCGAACGGATCTTGGTGACTTTACGGAAAGCGACCAACAAGATGTTCAGCGTCATGGCGATCAGAAGCAGGATCATGACTTGCGAGAACGTACGTCCGAAGGTTTCAGGCAAACCCGCGGTAACCGCGTTTTGACCGAAATACGGGTCGATGACGACGGCGGACAAATTGAATTTGTCTTTCAATCCGACCAAGATCGGACGGAAGCCGTTGACCAAGCCGCCGGAACCGACACCCAATACAAGGTATCCGACCGTGGCCTTGATGAAGCCAGCAAACGATTCATGGAAAGGACGTCTCAGCAATACATAACCGACAAATACGATCAAACCGATGAAATAAGCGGGTTGCGTTAGGACGTTAGCGGCGAAATACGTCCACGCCTTGAGAAGAATATCCATCTTTGCCTCCTTTTGATCCGGGGATGGCCCCGTATCCTCTTGAACTTCAGTTAAGCCACTTTACGAACATAAGTGTTCATATAACCACTTATATGGATGTAAGCGCTCAACTCCCAAGTACATAGTAGCGAATTGTCAACCAGAATGCAATAGATTTATGAATTATTTTAACGAAAAACGTGTATATTGTGTGAAATTTAGCGCTTACATCGCAAAATAACCACGAAAAAGGTTGACATACGTTCATAATGTTCATAAAATAGAGTCATAGAGGTATCACCATGAAACAAACAGACAAGCGGGAGATCTTCCGCAACGCAACCAACGTCCTCATCTACATCGCTTTTATCGTCTATGGCGTGAATACGCTGATGAAATGGGACCAGCTCTGGTTGCAGATCTTTTTCGGATTATTCATGCTCCTTTGCCTGGCGATCGCCATCTTCTACGATGTCCTACGCTACCATAACCGCCAGGCGATCATCGCGATGAACTTCGAACTCAACATGGAGAAGTTCAAAAAACATAAAGGGTTCGTTGAGAAATACGACTTCTTCCATAGTTATAAGTTGCAACTCCTGATACAGAACCTCCATGAAGCACAGGATAACCAAGATACGTCACGTATGCTGGAACTGCTGGAACAGGGCGAGAAGATGCTGAAGAAGAACCTTGATACTTTGCTCGTTTATTATTATAATATGTTCATTATGAACGTTCTATTGCCCAATAAGACACAAGCGCGGCAGTTTTATGATAAGTTCGTCGACCTACGGGGTGTGAAGGTCAAGGGACATACCTTATCCGCCGTCTACAATTGGGACGTGGTCGAAGCCGAACTCCATCTTCTCAACGGGGATGGGAAGAAAGCAAGGGCATGCCTGAAGAACGTCGATCTCAAGTATATGAACAAGCGTGAGCGTGCGTATGTCAGCTACGGGAACTACCGTGCGAACAAACTCATCGGCGACTTCACCGCGATGAAAAACGCCCGTAATGAATTGGTAAACGATTATCCGCTGCCGGGATTGCTGCAGGCGATCCAATAACCAAGGGGGAAGAGCATCATGAAACGTCATAAGTCCATCGTCGACTCGCGTCGCAACCGTATTTATCAGGCATTACAAGAAAGCGGGACCGTCAAGGTCGATGAACTGGCCGCCACCCTCGAGGTGTCGCCGCTCACGATCCGTCGCGACCTGGAATATTTCGAAGCCAAGAAACTGGTCGAGCGTTTCTATGGCGGGGCGATGTTGGTGAACAAGTTCGTCGTCAAGGACAACACGAGTCAAAACAATGCGTTGGCGAAACATGCGATCGCGAAGAAGGCGGCGGAGTTCGTCGAAACCGGCGATACGTTGTTTGTGAATACGAGTTCGACCGCACTACTGGTCCTCAAATACATCCGTAATAAACGGGTCGTCATCATCACCAACAACGGGAAGGCGATCTTCGCGGACAAGGACCCCATGATCCAGGTCGTACTGACCGGCGGGGAACTTCGGGAACCCAAGGAAGCGATGGTCGGGGAATTCGCCATCAACAACCTCTCCCGCGTCACGGCGACCAAGTCGTTTCTGGGATGCAGCGGCATGACACCGGAAACAGGGATCACGACCGCGGTATTGCAGGAAGTCGCGGTGAACGAAATGATGTTGAACCGTTGCGTCGGGCCGCGCATCATCGTGGCCGATTCATCCAAGATCGGTCGCGACCATAGTTTCGTCAGCGGATCCATCGACAAGGTGACGATCCTGATCACCGACAACAATGCGGATCCCCAAGTCGTCGCGGCCATCAAGGCCAACGGGGTCACGGTCATCCTCGTCGAACCTTTGAGAAGTATTGAATAAACAATGAGATGAGCGTCACGGCGCTCATTTTTATTTTTGAACAAATGTGCAAAATTATCCAATAATATTGACATAATTTCATATTGTTCATAAACTGTGCTCGAAAAGCGCTTTCACTTATGTAGCAAATCGAGGGTTCAAAAGGAAAGACAAGAGGAAAAACACATGAACGACGTATTGAAGTTTATTCTGAACGATATGCTGACCCAGCCGGTCATCATGATCGGGTTGCTGATCATGATCGGTTACATCTTGATGAAGAAGCCGGCTGAAAAAGTCATTACCGGTACGATTTCCGCCATGGTCGGGATTCAAATGGTTCTGTTTGGCGGGACACAATTCAGTAATCTGTTTAAACCGATCACCGCGGCGATTTCCGCCAAATTCGGGGTAGTTGGATACTTGATGGATTCATATGCGATGAAAGCCACAAGCCAAGAAGCCCTGGGCGAGAAATTCGCATTGGTCGGTTACGTATTCTTATTGGCCTTCCTGGTCAACATCGTCTTGGTCTATTTCGGTAAGTACACGAAAGCAAAAGGTGTGTTCCTCACGGGGAATGCCGGTATTGCCCATGCCCAAGCGATCTTATGGTTGGTCATTGCATGGCTAGGTACTTCCGATTGGACTTCCGTCGTCATTACCGGGGTGCTTGTCGGCGTCTACTGGGCGTTCTCTACGACCCTTGCCTTCCCGGTCATCGATAAAGTTACCGAAGGTGCAGGATTTACCGTCGGGCATAATCAGCAACTCGGAATCTGGTTTTATGGGAAATTCGCCCACTTATTCGGCAATCCGGAGAAGGAAGATGCTGAAAACCTTAAATTGCCAGGCATCCTCAACATCTTAAACAATAACGTAGCGTCCGTCGCCATCATCATGCTGTTGTTCGTCGGTGCATTCATGGCCCCGCTGGGCATCGCAGGCATCAAAGAATTGGCCGGCGGCGTGCATTGGGTAAATTACCTCATTTTGATCGGTATCCAGTTCTCCATGTATATGGTAATCCTGCTTAGCGGTGTGAGACTTATGACGGGTGAATTGACAGGAGCGTTCAAAGGGATCCAAGAGAAATTGGTGCCGAATGCCGTTCCCGCGATCGACGTCGCCGCTTTGCTACCGTTCTCCCCGAATGCCGCAACGCTTGGATTCGTCTTTACGACGATCGGTACGATTCTCTCGATTCTCTTCTTGTTGGCAATCAAGAGCCCGATCGTGGTTATTCCGGGATTCATCCCTCTGTTCTTCGCCGGCGGTCCGATCGGAGTCGTCGCGAACAAACTCGGTGGTTATAAGGCCGTGTTCGTCAGTTGTTTAACCCTCGGGATGATTCAAACGTTCGGTTCGGTTTGGGCGATTTCATTGATGGAATTCCCGGGTGGAGTCGGCTGGAGCGGAATGTTCGATTTCAGCACATTCTGGCCGGCGGTCACGGAACTGTTGAAAGTATTGGGTAATTTGTTCTAAAACGGAGGTATCAACCATGAAGTCGAAAGTAAACATTCTCTTTGTTTGTGGATATGGCGTTGGCAGTAGCGCCATGTCCGAAATCGTCGTCAATAAGGCACTTAAGGAAATCAATCTCCCCGCGGAAGTAAAACACACTTCCGTCGGGGAGCTTTCCTCGCAATTGGAGTGGGCGGATATTATCGCGGCATCGAAGATGTTCGCCAGCGGTATCGATTTAAGCCATACCAAAGACAAGTATTTGATCGAAGTCGTAAACATCATGAACGGCAAGGAAATTGCCGGCAAAGTGCTGACCGTCGTCAAAGAGCACTTTCCTGAGCTGGTAAAGTAATGAAGGCAATTTTCATTTTGTTCGATAGTCTCAATCGAAGATATCTTCCCCCTTACAATTCGGATTGCGGTGTTATCGCGCCGAACTTCCAGCGACTTGCGGAAAAGACGTGCCAGATGAACAATGCGTATGTCGGAAGCATGCCCTGTATCCCGGCACGACGCGAACTCCATACGGGAAGATATAACTTCCTCCATCGCGAATGGGGGCCGATCGAGCCATTCGATGATTCGGCGATCCGCATTCTCAAGAAAAAAGGGGTCTACACGCATCTCATTAGCGACCATCTTCATTATTGGGAAGACGGGGGCGCCAACTACCATACGCAGTATAACTCATGGGAAATCGTTCGCGGACAAGAAGGAGACCATTGGAAAGCAGAGGTCAAAGACCCGATCATCCCTGAAGTCGTCCGGATTCCCCAGAAGCATAGCGGAAACGGATTTACCGGCTTGTGGCGCTATGACTGGATCAATCGCAACTATATTAAGAAGACCGAAGAGTTCCCTCAATATCAAGTCTTTGAGAAATCGATGGAGTTCCTAAACAAAAATCACGATGAAGAGAATTGGTTGCTTCATATCGAGACGTTTGATCCCCATGAACCGTTTTACGCACCGCAGGAATTCCTGGATCTTTATCCCGAGGAATATGCAGGCAAACACTATGATTGGCCGCGTGGACAACGGATCGAAACGGATGACGAAGTAAACCATGTCCGACGTCAATACAAGGCGCTTGTCAGTTTCTGCGATCATCAACTTGGCAGAGTCTTGGACTTCATGGATGAAAAGAACATGTGGGACGATACGCTTCTCGTCGTGACGACCGACCATGGAATCCTTTTAGGTGAGCATGGATGGTGGAGCAAGAACTTGATGCCCTATTTCAACGAAATCGCCAACATCCCTTTCTTCATGCACCATCCGTCTTTCAAGGTCGATGGTGAAAAAAGAGAGTCGTTGGTCCAGTTGATCGACATCGCGCCGACACTACTGACCTATTTTGGGGCGAAACCGACGAAACATATGCTTGGGAAGGATCTATCTCCTGTTTTAAGAAACGACGAGAAAATCCGCCAATACGCGCTTTATGGTGCATTCAGCGCCCATGTCAATATTACCGACGGTACATTCACCTATATGCGCGGGCCAAGTGAAGAAACAAAGAACTTGATCAACAACTATACGTTGATGCCCGTTCATATGAATGATTTGTTTAGCATGGAAGAATTGAAACGAACGAAGCTGGTGGAAGGGTTCTCCTTTACCAAAGGATGCAATGTGCTCCAAGTCCCGTCATTCGACAAATATGATATAGCGCACTTTGGGAATTCGTTCTATGATGTTGTTGATGATCCATCACAGCAAAAACCGTTGATCGACCATCCCGAGCAAGAGCGGTTTATCACAGCGATGGTGGAATTGATGAACGAGAACGAAGCACCGCTCGAACAATATCAGAGACTCGAACTTACGGAATACTTGAAATAAACGAGGTAAATATGAAATCGGAAGATGTCGGACTGCTCGCTGAAGTTGCCTACCTCTATTATGATCAAAACTTGTCACAGCAACAGATCGCCGACCGGTTGTTTTTCTCTCGCTCGAAAATATCGCGGATGCTGGATAAAGCCAAGGAACTCAAGATCATCAGCGTGGCGATCAACTATCCGATCGAAAGACTATCATCAGTAGAGAAATCGCTTCAGGAAAAGTATCATCTCGATGAAGTCATCGTCGTGAAGGATTATAATCTACCAAGCGAAGTGATGTTGGCGAGGTTATGCAAGATCGGATCCGAAGTTCTGATCGGGAATTTGAAAGACGGGATGACCGTGGGAATGTCCTGGGGGAACACGGTACGTACGTTGTTGGAGGTCATGCCGCCTGTCTATTTGAAAAACATCCACATCGTACAGTTGAACGGGGCAGTGAATCAAGCGAGTCAGAAGTCGTATAACGCCGCGGATTTGATTCGTTCGATCGCTGAAAAAATCCACGGGCAAGTCCACTTGCTACACGCACCGTTGATCGTTCAAGATAGAGCCGTATGTCGAGCGTTAACAAGCGATCCGATGATCGGGGACACGCTTGAGTGTGGAAGAAAGTCAGACATCATCATCACGGGGATTTCGTTCTTCCACGAGAAAAGCGATACGCCTTGGGAAAAACACCTGACCCACCAGCAAAAAACCAGTTTGATCCAAAAAGGGGCTGTCGGTACGTTTCTCGCCCATTTCATCGACAAGAACGGCAAAATCGTCGACCAAGACATGGATGATCGGTTGATCGGCATCAATTTACGGGACTTGGCCAAGATTCCCAACGTAATCACGATTGCCTGCGGTAAAAACAAATCGGATGTGATCGCAGGGGCTTTGAGAGGAAAGTACATCAATACATTGATTTTGGATGAGAAACTCGCCTTGAAACTATTATCAAAAAGATAAGCGACCCGAATCATCTGGCCGCTTTTTCATGTCTTTTTCTTAGGTGTAAGCCTGGTCAGAACCAACATCACGATCGCGAAAGGTAAAAGAAGATAGTTCGCGATCCCGCCCGGAGGCGTATGAAGCAAGATCGGTGGTTTCATGTATCCGACAAGCATCCTGCCCGAGGTCTCGAAAATCAAAATCAGCCACATCAAGGGGACCAATGAGCGATAACGGATCGCGACGAGAAACTGTAGAAAGCCGTAGATCAATTGCGACAAGCCCCATAGTCCGAACGCGAAGACGACGCTTTGCGAACCAGCGAATGAAAGGTCGATGCCGGCGATCGTTCCCGCCCCGCCATCCGGAGCGAGAAAATGGATCAGACTTCGACCGATACTGACGATCGACAAAATGAGAAATAACGAACTCGCAAGCTTATATCCCTTTACTTGATTGGTCACGGTGGACGGAAACAACCATTCGATCATCGGTTTCATCAGAGACCTCCCAAGATAGTTAACCTTAGTATAGACGGAATCAAAGGAATAGGGTCATAATATCCAACTAAAAGGAATCATAGACACGTTGTAGTTCGTTCATGTCGAGTTTCTTCATCTGAAGCATGCATTGGGTCACCGCGTTCAGTCGCTCCGCATTCACATCCAACATCATCTCATTCATGATGCGCGGACTGATCTGCCACGAGAGTCCGTATTTATCCTTCAACCATCCGCATTGTTCGGCTTCGGGGACGGCGGATAACGCGTTCCAATACGTGTCGATCTCTTCCTGGGTATCCGCATAGACGAAGAGCGAGATCCCTTCGTTGAAGCCGAATTGGTGTTCATAAGCACTATCCATGGCGGCGAACTGTTGACCCTCCAGAGTGAGTCCGATGTGTTGGGCGGAGTTCGGGAGATCCGGGAAGGCGTCTTCGCCATAATGCATTACGGAATCAACGGAGGAGTCACTGAAGACGGAGGCATAGAAATTGACGGCTTCTTCCGCTTTTCCACAGTTGTCGCCGACAAACATCAAGGTCGGGGTGATTTTCTGTGCGACCGGCAGGAAGGTAAACATCAACTGCCAGGAGACGCCGTATCGATCGACGACCCAGGCATAACGTTCGCTGAAGTCATAGGATTGAAGCGGCATCAGTTCGCTGCCGCCTTCGATCAGTACGTTGTAATAGACATCGACTTCTTCCTTGCTTGCACAGGCGACCAGGAAAGAAACGGACGGATTGAGGGTGAAATACGGTCCGGCGGAAATCAGCATGAATTCCTGTCCCGCCAATTCGATGTCCAAGAAGTCGCAATCTCCCGAGGGCGTTTCTTTGATGACGGTATGGCTGATCAACTTGGATCCCGGAAAGAGGGAGAGATAGAGCTCAGAGGCTTGGACGGCTTGGGTATCAAACCAGAGATGAGGGGCGATTTTCGACATAGGACTCCTTTCGATGCGTCAGTACGCATCGTGATTTACTATTTATGCTTCTTCTTTCTTACCACGTTGATCCAATCCGGGGCATAGGGTGAAGTGCATCCTTTCGAGACTTTCATGTCGCGATACACTCCTAGACGCTCACCGATCGATAGACATCGTTGTGTGAATTCGTCATAACGTATCCCGATCTCGCAGAGTGCCCGGTTCATCGCGTCTTGGATGAATCCGTCCGCATCGACCAGATTGGCTTCGATGTACTCTACCAAAGATTGTAGCCAAACGGGATCGTTCTTATGGCGCAGGATCATGACGATCGCCATGTTCCACCCGGCACGACGCAATACGAGATCCTCATGATGGATCCATCGATCCATCCATTCTTTCTTGTCCTTCACTTCATCGAACACATCGAAGGTCAACTCATCGACAACGATCCTGGATTGTGTTTGACTTAGGTATCTTTCCATTTCGACAACACTCATCGCCCTGGCATCCACCAACATCGACGCCACGACCCGTGCTTCATAGATGCCCGTTTCCCAGAGTTCATCCGCCGCTTCGGTATCGGTGCCATGTTCCTCGGCCAACTTACGTAGAGGCCCCAGATTGACCCCGAGTATTTTCTCTTTGATCCCTTGTTTCAGGTAGATTTTGACTTTCCGCTCATCAGACAATTCCATGATTTGATCCAGTAGTTCCTTCGTTTGTGTTTTCATCGTATTCTCCGTTTCCTAAAGTGTAGCATTCCCCTGCCTTGGTTTCACGAACGATGCCTATTCCATAAAGTTATCGGTTCGATTCTGGCACGATTGGTTTTGCGTTGTGCATCTTGCGAAAATTGGACACACATTCGTTCTGTTTCGTCGTACACTAGTAAGGTAGGAGGACTGAGCCATGTTTCTTGATACAGCCAATCTTGATGAAATCCGCAATGCATCGAAGTCCGGTGTATTTCGCGGGGTTACGACCAATCCGACCATCCTGAATCGCGAGAAGGTGAATCGGGATGAAAGGGTACGTGAGATTCTGGATTTATCTTTCCCCATCCTTTATGTCCAAGTCGTAGGCGACACCGCACAAGAACGGTTAGAGGATGCGGAGCATCTTTTGTCCATCAGCGATTCACGCATCGCGATTAAAATCCCATTGGATCAGATCGGGCTTCAGACCGTGCATGAATTCAAGAAAAAACATCCGAAAGTCCATGTTTTGGGAACGGCGATCTACTCCGCGACCCAAGGGATTTTGGGTGTGTTGGCGGGTTGCGATACCTTGGCACCCTATGTCAACAGGATGCATGTGTTGGGTGTGGATCCCTACGCCGAGATCGAGGCGATGCGTCAGTTCATCGATGAGCGGGATGCGTCGACACGGATCATCGCGGCGAGCTTCAAGCAGCCGGAACAGGTCGTGAAGGCACTGAGCGCGGGGGCGCATACCTGTACGCTTCCTTATGACATCTTCGTGAAGATGGTCGACCTGCCGCAGGCGATGGAAGCCATCCGGATTTTCAACATCCATGGTAAAGAAGTCTTCTAGACTGAAACTCCGTACCAATCGACGTAAATCCGTTTCACAAATCTTGCTTCGTGCTAAAATAAGGACGGGTTCAAGCGAACCGCACCCTTGGAGGTAAACATGAAAATCATCGTTAACGTCGCCATGAAACAGGACGACATCATCAAAACCGTAGAAGCCATTGAGGGCTTGGAAGCGAAATTCCTCGAGAAGAAGGGCTTGAAGCTGTTCTTCGAAGTGAACGAGAGCCAGAAAGATCCTGCAGCCTATGTGAAGAAGGTATTGAAGGCTGTACCGCAATATGGTGCGCTATATTACGCAGTGGAGAATGTGAAGTAAAGACCTACGGGTCTTTTTTATAAGACTTCGGGGCGATTTTAGGTCAATTTTACCAGGGCTTTCGCTTTTATCCCATGTCTTCCTGTAGTAGAATAAGAGCGTTGTGATACAGTATTAGTTTTTCACTAGAGGAGGATTACCTATGATCGCGGATTATCATACCCATACCAATTTCTCGGATGATTCCAAACAAGACATGGAAGAAAGCATCCAGGAAGCGATTCGTCTGGGAATTGACGAATTGTGTTTTACGGAACATCATGATTACCTTGTGAAGAAGGCGTCGCATTTGACCGATCTTCCACGTTACTATCAAACCCTTTCCGGATTCAAGGAAAAATATAAGCATCAGATCCGATTGAAGTTCGGGGCGGAATTCGCCCTCCAGCGTCATACGATCGAGAACTATCATCGGGATTTCGCCGCCTACCCCTTCGATTTCATCCTCATGTCCAGTCATCAGATCGACGACCAGGAATTCTGGATGAATGAATATCAGGAAGGGAAGACGCAACTCGAATACAACCACGGCTATTACCAAGCGATCCTGGATGTCATCAAAGAGTACAAGGACTATAGCGTATTGGGGCATCTGGACGTCATCAAACGCTACGACCGGCAAGGGATTCTAGACGATAAAGAAGTCGAAGAGATCATCAAGAGTGTCTTGAGACAAGTCATCGCCGACGATAAGGGACTCGAAGTGAACACCTCGAGTTATCGCTACAACCTTCCGGATTTGACCCCTTCGCGCCAGATTCTGACCTGGTATCGCGAACTGGGAGGGAAGATCCTGACCTTGGGTTCCGACAGCCACAAGAAGGCTGATTTGGCGGAACATTTCGACAAAGTGACCGGAATCCTCCTGGATCTTGGCTTTGATTCCTTCTGTACCTATGACAAAATGGTCCCGACTTTCCATCGCTTGATGCCCGTCGAAAAAGAATCGGGACTGAAATCGTTGGAAATCGTGCTGGAATAAGCAATTCGACCTCTCCTTGTGTATAATGAAGACAACACGGAGGAAAGAATCATGGACATTCGCCAAACGCTGACGACGAAAGAAGAAATCATTCATCGGATTGAACGTTTCGCATTCAATTATCATGGCAACGGCGAACACATCAACAAACGTACGGAGAAAGGGGATCCCGTCTATTGGATCGGGATCTTGGACAAACCCTTCACCCGCGAGTTTGCGTTCATCAACTACGACTATAATCTGGATTTACGTTTCTACCTCGCAAACAATAAAGAACAGGGGAACGACCTCTATCGCGGAGACTATGCGATGGACATCCTGAGGACCAAATCCATCAACATCGATGGCTACAAGCTCTATGTCCAGGTCCTACCGGTCATCAAGGTATCCAATCCCTGGGGCAAGCATATCTTCGATTTCAATATCCACAGTACGGACAAAGACACCTTGGTCCAACTGTTCGAAGAGTTCGCAGGGAAACACTACAGCCGCGAGAACGAAGCCTTCATCGATTCACTGACGAAATACCGTTCAATCATCGATGTGCAAGAATTCATCAAGAAGTTCGACGAGTCCTACATGAACTCCGAAGATCCCCATGAATTCCTGGTTTCCCTCTCCATCGCCGTCTGGATTCGTACACCCCTGGATCTGATCCGCGAGATCGATGCGAAAGCACCGGTAAGCGATAAAGACTCGTTGGTCACATTCGTGAAGAAGATCGAGAAACACATACTCAATTTAGTCTGATAAGCAATCAAGCAAGGGTCATTCCTTGCTTTTGTTATGGGAATTCACACTACGATGGAAAAACAATATCAACGTATTGACGGAGTTCTCTTGTGATTCACTCCGAAAATGAGTATATTTTGGGCAAAGGAAGAAAGTAGGTGAAAAGATGCTGGACGGCAGAAAAATCGAGTTGATCAAGATCTTGATGCATGACAACACTTTTCACAGTGTCGCCACTTTGTCGAAGACGCTGGCATGTTCTCAAAGAACAATACGAAACGACTTGCCGATCATCGATGCTTGGTTCAGTGAGCGAGGGCTTCCTCGGCTTGAACGTTCGGTTGCCGGAGTTGGAATGAATCCGCAACTCGACAAAGATCGGCTCGTAAGTGAACTTAAGAGAGAACGGCAAAAAACGATGGATGAATTTCCCGATTCACGCACCGATGCCATGATGCGTCTCGTACTAAGAAAAGGCAGAATCTCCGTACATACTCTCGCAAAAACACTAAACATCAGCTTCTCGACCGTCATTGCCAATATAAAGCCGATGTCAAAGCGACTCGAAAAATATGGTTTGAAACTAGAACGGAATCAATCGTTTCTGACCATCTTCGGAGATGAGAACCATAAACGAAGAGCCTATCTCGACTGCATTCGTCAGTCGTCGAAGAAACAAGCGTTGACGCATTACGACGATTTGGATGAGAGAATCGAGTCGTTGAAATCGATGATGGATGAAGAAACGGTGGATGAAGTCAGAAGACATATCGATCATATTCAAGAAACGCGGCACTTCGAATTCTCCGTTGAGAGTTACATCAACATTTTGATCCATATCGTACTGGCAATTCAGAGAATTCGTGAAGACAAGGTGATCGAAATCAGCGAGACTGAGCTGAGAAGGATTCAAGAGAAGATCGAATATCAAGATGCGGTAGAGTTCACTCAGTCTCTATCGAGAAAATTCAAAGTGGTTTTCACGGAGTCAGAAACGGCCTACCTTACCTATCATCTGCTTGGCGCATCGGTAGCTTATCGTGAGAAAGACGAGTTGGTACAGTACCATCCGGAAATGGATGATGAACTTGAAAGAATGATCGGGAACGTTGAGGAACACTTGAACACGATTTTCCCCGATCATCAGAAAATAAAGAGCGGACTGATTCTGCACATCATTCCTGCACTTGAACGGATTCGCGTCGACCGCCCGGTTGAGAATCCATTGTTGACGAAGTTCCAATTAAGCCATGGACATATCTTCGAAGCTGTTCGCATCGCGATCTCTGAAATCGAAGTCAACCATGGATTGACGTTCAATGACGACGAACTCTGTTACATCGCGATGCACTTTGCGGCGAATATCCCATCGGAAACAAGTGCAACAAACGAAAACGTACGGATTTTACTGGTTTGTTCAAGCGGAGTGGGAACTTCGCAGTTACTGGCATCCCGACTCTCGTACTTCTTCGATGGCTACGAGATCGTGGATATCGTATCGAAATCCAGGGTGACCGAGTGTCTGCAAAAGCAAAGGTTCGACCACATCGTGACCACCGTACCCCTGAAGTCGACCGGGATGAATGTCATCGAGGTGACGCCACTGTTGAGCGATGTCGACATCAAGAGGCTTGGCGAGGTTTTGCATCGAAGAAAGACGGATGAGTATGACGAGAAAAACGAAATTCTTAGTGAATTCGCAATGATCGTCAATCAAGTCACGGATCAGGTTACGGCGACTCGCATCATGAATGAAGTTAGTATGCGATTCGCGAAACAATCCGGTAAAGTGAAATCAAACAGTATTCGCGGTTCGAATTCTTCAATCGTCTTTCCACAAGGCGTAGTGAAGATTCAAAAGTGTATGAATCTAGAAGGGCTCATCGATGAGTGTGCACAACCCCTTCTAGCGTCAGACCGGATTCGTCCGGAATATATTCGCCAGTTGAAGGCTCATTATGATGTACATCCTGGATGGATCATGATTGCGCCGGGAATCGCCATGCCACATGCATACAATGACGGAAATGTCCTGCAGGCATCCATCGTTGTCGCATTGCTTGAGCAGCGTTTCGAAATCGACCATCGGTTCGGACCGATCGATACCGTGGTATTGTTGGCGCCATACGACAAGACATCCCATGTCAACACGTTAACTCATCTGATTGAGTTACTGTCGGTTGAGAAGACAAGGGATCGTCTACGCAAATTAGCGACATCCGAAGTCTATGATGTCATCATGAAAGAGGGATGGTTATGATTCAAGAGATAACAAGTCAAAGCCGGATTCAGACGAAAGTCGATGCGAAAACATGGCAGGAATCCATCCGGCTCGCAGGGAATATTCTACTGGAACACGGCGATATCGAAGCGAAGTATATCGATGCGATGATTGATAAAGTTCTGGAATTCGGTCAGTACATCGTGATTGCCCCAGGCATCGCGATGCCGCATGCTCGACCGGAGGAAGGCGTCATCCGTACTTCGATTGCACTGATGACATTGAAGGAACCGGTTGTCTTCGGACATCGTCAAAACGATCCGGTACGGATCATCATTTGTCTGGCAGCAAAAGACAACACGAAACATCTTGAAGCATTGAGCGATATCGCAGATATTTTCGGAGATGAGAATAAGTTGGAAACCATTCTGGCTGAACTTGATCCGAATGTGATCTATGACATGCTCTAGGGGAGGAAATATGATCAATATTCTAACGGTTTGCGGTGCAGGGGTCGGAACAAGCATGATGCTGCGGCTTTTTGCCCAACAAATCCTTGATAAAGAGGGAATAGAAGCCAATATCGAAGCGGCGGATGTCGCATCCGTCGACCCGAAGAGCGCGGACTGGATCATTACGACGTCGGATATCGCGGATGTGATTCGCGGTGCCGATGATAAAATCATACGAATCGATAATTTGACCGATAAAGTCGGTTTAAGATTGGCATTACTCGCAAAAATTCATGAGAAAGCTCAATAGGAGGGGCAAATGGAAATCTTAATGTATTTGATTACTCGCATTTTCAGTGAAGCGACGTTCTTGATCGGTATCTTCGTTTGTATCGGTCTTCTTCTACAAAAAAAGAGTTTCGATAAGGTTATCAGCGGTACGGTAAAAACGATGTTGGGATTCACCATCATCAACACCGCCGCACAGAATCTCGGGATGGCGCTTGCCCCCCTACAACTCATGTTGCAGAAAATCTTCGGTATGCCGATTGTTCCGATGGATATCGGCGGGGCGATCGGTGCGAGTCTCGCGAACATCGGTCTTCCGATGGCCTTGATTTTCATCGGCGGATTCGCGATCAACTTACTGATGGCCAGATTCACTCCGTTCAAATACATCCACTTGTCGGCGCACGTTTCCTTCTTCTATGCCGGGATGATCGCTGCTGTACTAACCACGATGACGAGTTGGGATACGACCATGGTCGTCGCCGTCGGTTCCGTGATCCTTGGTGTCTATTTGACATTGACCTGTGCGTATATGGCGCCGATAACCCAGAAAGTCCCGGGAGGCGAAGGGTTTACGATCGCCCACTCCAGTTCCATCGGATGCTGGATCGCTTCGAAACTCGGTGGGATCGTTGGAGATCCCAAGAATAATCTTGAAGAAATCAAACTTCCTAAGAAATTATCTTTCCTTCGTGAAATGAGTATCGCATTGACCGTGATCATGGGCTTGTTATTCCTGGTCGCCGCATTATTAGCGGGTAACGCCTTCGTTCTTGAAAAAGTCAGCGGTGGTCGCGATATACTCTCCTTTTCAGTCCTGAACGGGATTACGTTTGGTGTTTGGATCACCATCATCGTCACCGGTGTCCGGATGATGTTGGCGGAAATCGTACCGGCATTCCATGGCATCTCCGAGAAGTTGGTCCCCAATGCGAAAGCAGGATTGGATGTTCCCATCTTGTTTCCCGCCCATCCGACTTCCGTCATCGTCGGTTTCCTCTCTTGTCTAACCGCAAACATCCTGGGGATGGTCATCCTCGGCTTAGTCAAGTTCCCCATCGTCGTCTTCCCGGCGCTGATCCCTGTTTTCTTCACAGGCGCGGTTACCGCGATCTATGGCAATTCCACCGGTGGACGTAGAGGAGCTATTATCGGTTCCTTCGTCAACGGATTAATCCTGATTTTCGGACAAGCCTTCTTGATCCAATACATCGGAGGATTCGAACCGGTCATGCGTGTCCTTTGTGAAACCGACTATGCGTTCTACGGACCGATCCTTGGCTTGTTGTTCGGGTACTTCGGTTAATGTCTTCGAATCTGGTTTTCTACCTTTTGATCGATTATCCAAACCCGAAAGTCTTCTTCGAAACCGTCGATGATTTGGTTCAACGTGGAATCGATACGATCGAGTTCGGGATCCCCTCGCTTAATCCTTTCCTGGATGGACCGACCATTGCCAAAAGCCACGAACACGTCCTAAGCCAAGGATTCAGTAAGGCAAGGTACATCCAAGTGATGGATGAGTTGAAATCTAGGCATCCGCATCTGAGACGCATCGTCATGGCATATAGCGATGCGATCCAAGACTATGCGTTACTTGAAGAACCGTCACAATATGAAGGGTTAATCCTTCCAGATGTTGTGCTGGAGAATCATCCAAAAACGATCCAGATGTTTCATGAGAAACTTAGCGATGACGAAATCAAACAGCGGTTGAGACACTGTGAAGTCTTCGCTTATGTCATGAGTTCGCTTGGTCAAACCGGTTCGGTAGACCGAGGGAAAGAATATCCGTCGACCATCGCCAGAATCCGCAGATACAGCGAGATTGAAATCAATGTCGGGTTTGGCATCAAAAGCAAAGCCGACATCGACGAAGTGCATTCATTCAAGGTTGGTGCGATCATCGGGAGTGAATTAACGAAGAAGATCGTTCATCGAGAAACACTCCTCGCCTATCTTAATGAAGTGATTACGTACTGAAGTAACGAAAAATAGTTTGTAGAGTAAGTATAATCCTTTAATCTGGTGCAATCCCCTCGCGGGTTTGCACTTTTTTGTTCATCGATACTCATCAGGCCTCAGCAATCGTAAATCCAATCTGTTTAGTTCAGCCTTGTGTAAGCTGTATGACTCGTCTATAATTCAAAATGAAAAGAGGGGTACACATGCAAGCTTTGGAGAAACTATCGCTCTGTGGTCTGTATTGCGGCGGATGCAAGAACTACAAGGAAAACGCGAATTGCATGGGATGTCGTAACGAGAAAGAACTCTTGGATGATTGCCCGACTCGCTCTTGCTGTATCCAGAAGGGATTGCTTCATTGCGGGGAATGCGATGAGTTTCCCTGTAAAACACTTCATGAATTCTACACCGATGGGATAAAACATCATGAACTCGCCTACAAGAACATGCTGCAGATACGTGAGATTGGCGTTGAAACATGGTTAAGAGATCAAGAGTGTCAACACACCTGTACTTGTGGCAAGAAGAAAACCTGGTTTGCCTTGAAGTGCGATGATGAGGAATGCGTCGGATAAACTCCCGAGATCACAAAACCTAAAGTGTTTCTATCCATCACCAAAAGAAAGCCGAAACGCAACGCTGTTACGTATCGGCTTTCTGTTTCTTGCTTATCATTAATCCTTCGGATTCACGATCCCATAGGTATAATGGTCTTCCCATTTCCCATTGATGTTGACGTTATTACGAGCCAATCCTTCCCGGATGAACCCACACTTCTCCAAGACTCTCTGCGAAGGAAGATTGGAGGGCATGACCCCGGCTTCGATGCGATGCAGGTTCAAGACATTGTACCCGTAGTCGACCATCCCTCTCACCGCTTCGCTGCCATATCCTTTTCCGTTGTGATCCTTGTCCAAGGTATACCCGATAAAACAACTCTGTATCCCTCCACGGATGATGTCGTTGAATGCGACCGTCCCGATCAGTTTCCCGGTTTCGTTGAGGAAGATCCCAAAGCGATACATGGCATCATCTTCCATCGCCTTCTTTGCCCGTTTGATCGATTCGATCTGACGCTCAAGAGTATAGAAACTCTCGGATCGGGAGATGGAATACTTCGCAAAGAAATCACGATTCCGTAACTCCAACTCCAAGAATTCCGATGCATCCTCTTCAGTAAGAGGACGAAGTGTCAGCCGTTCTGTCGTAATCATACAAATCCCACCTTTCGTCTTCTATAATTTTACGTTGTCCGGAGGAAGAATAACAAGGTGATTCTTCGCTCTTGAATACGAAACATAACACATGTCATCCCACAATAGAGGATCATTCATACTCTTCTCATTGTCCATCTCCGTTACGATGATGACCGGAGATTCCATTCCCTTAAATCTTCGAACGGTATCGACCCGGATACTCCTTGCGACCGGTTCATCTTCAAAACAAACGACAGGTATTTCTTTATAAGTGAAATCTTTTAGAAGTGACTTATCTTTCGCCATGAACGACAGGATGGTGATCTCTTCGGGTTTGATTTGATGTTCCACAATCAAGTCGTTCAACTCTTTGCGAAGTTTAAGATACAAGTCCTGTGCATTTCCTGCTCTATATGACTCACAAACCTTCACTTTTCTTCCTTCGGGTCCCTTATGAATCAGTTCTAGATCCTCATGGTAATGAAGTTTGATTTCATCAAAGATCTTCTCAGTGTTTCTTAGGTTTGTATTCAACACTAATTTCGGGACATTCTCAGGAATATTAACATCATCGCGAATGATTTTTTGGTTACTGTCCCAGAAGTAATAGAGGGTTCCGTCTTTCTTCAAGAGATAGTTCAAGATGTCCAATTGATCTTTACTGAAGTCCTGTGCTTCATCGATCAAGATACAGTCGAATTTCGGGATATCGAAATCGATGACATATTGCATGAACTCATCGTCTTTCAATAAGCGTGTCGGATCATCCGTGAAAGGGGAGAGAAGTTCCCACATGATGTTGTGGAAATTATCCGCAATCAAGTTCTCCTTACCTTCGCTGAATTTCCGGAAGTTCTTGCCCAGGATGGAATTGAAACAACACAATAACGTTTTTTGATTCAACGAGGCCGCTTTTTCAGCCTTTTTCAACGCCAACAATGTCTTTCCAGATCCGGCACATCCATAGATCGACGCTTGTTTCAGACATTGGATGACCGTCAGAAGATTGAATTGATCTTCCGTCAGCTCGATCATCCGTTTCTCTTCTTCCTTGATCCAATACGGCATACTTCGATCCATCGTAAGTAGTGGTGCAAGGATATTCTTGATTTCAACATGCGCTTTCTTCAATAACTCTGGGTCGATCGTAATGTTTTGAGCATAATACTCCATGATCTTGGGAATCCGCTTCGCAGCATTATTGATATCAAACTCGAACAGAGTGATTTCGTCCTTCGCATAGTCCGGAAGATGACCGGAAATCCGGGTGACATCGGGAAATGCAACACAGTATCCGACATTCAGTTTCGAATCGATTTCCCCTTTCTCGAATTGACGGAAAGAAGAATGTTGAAGCAAGTTATCGATCAGGGCATATTTGTTTTTCCGTGCTTGATTGTAAGGGTTATGAATACTATTGACATCCAATCCCATATCCGTCGATCGCCAAGAATCATCTTCGGCGTGATACTGAATAAACACACCGCCCTTCACTTCCACCACTAAAATCCCATATCGAGGATGGGTGATAATGAAATCAATCTCACCATCTCTTTGTCGTGAATGATCATCTGGCTTTTGGTGCCAATACACATTGTAGAAAACGTCGTACTCATTGCCTAATTGAGTCTTGAGTGCTTGAAAAACCTTCGCTTCACCACGAAGTTGCTCAAGACCAAGTTTTGGGAATTGTTCAGGGAAAATTGTTGCCATATTTACCTCGATTCATATATGAACTCGATATTTGAGAAAATCATCACTTCACTATAGAGTGAAAATAGAATATAGTATAAATAATAGGGGAAGTGTTTCTTTATCACTTTACTACATTTTGTAATTCCTTGGGGGAAAAAATGGATAATTACTCAATTAACAAATTCATGGAGGCAGAATACAAACAAATTTCAGAAGCGCATTTTAATGTATCTCAAAGAATTACATCATTTTTTCAATATATGCTAGCTATCTATGGAGCACCATTATTTTTACTTAGTATCGACGTTGGAAATGTAAAAAATACAAAATCAATAATATTCATTTTTATATCAATTATTGGTTTTTTTGTGAGTATGTATGTTAATCAACTAAGGTGTGAATCATTGTTATATGCGAACTCAATAAATAGCATAAGAAACTATTTTTTCAACGAGTGCAATATTGACATAAATTTTCAAAATAACTATAGTGTATTGCCTATTCAAAAGAGAAAACCTAGTTTTGTCGACACTTTTCAGTTTATATGGATTATATTGACAGCATCTCTCGTAAATGCGGGTTACTTCACCTATGGTGTAACATCATTAACCTTTTATAGTCTAGATTTAATAGTAACTTGCTTCATTTTTTTAGCATTCTTTATTATTCAGTATTTAATCTATCTCTATATTACGGTGGTAACGGAGTCAGGACAGAATTTTTATCGACATAGGATAGGAGTAGACATAGATGGTGTACTGAATCTACATGAGAAGCAGTTTTGTACCTACATCAATAGAAACAAGGGAATTAACCTTGCTTCTTCTCAGATTACTAACATTCCAGTTAGAAAAATTCCTGGACTGGGAATTAGCAGATCAGATGAACAGAAAATTTTCAACGATAGAGATTATTGGATAGAAATGCCAGTAGATGAGAAAGCATCAGAAGTTATTAGAGATATCAAGAATATTTTGGGATATGAGATCGAAATATATACCTGGCGGGCTTGGAAAGGCGTAAAAGGTAATTATTTTAACATAAAGAAAATCACAAAAAAATGGCTTAAGGATCATCACATCAATTATGATGAAATCTACTTCGAACATGGGAATGTTGATATTCCGATAACTCTAAATCAAGCATTACATAAGAGCAGGTTTTCTTACGCTTCGAATCGACGACTTAAATTCTTTGTTGAAGATGAAATAGATAAGGCAATAAAGCTCTCGCACATATGTAAATATGTTTTTCTCATTGATCATTTATATAATCAAGACAAGAACATACCCGTGAATGTAATAAGGGTTGCAAGTTGGGAGGAGATATATGAATACTTGAAGATCCTTAATTAACGTAAATTTTGATAGCATTTAGGGAAATTGGCAGGAATGGACATGTTTCTGTCAAAGGAGGAAAAATATGTCAGAAAACAATGCAAAACTATTTATTGAACTAGAAGTTGCCAAATTAATACTTGATAAAAACAATCCAAGGATAAAGTCAATTTTAGAAATGTACGCAACATCAATTGATGATGAGAAAATCAAACTTGCATTAATCACAAATACACATGCTTCGGACTCAAGTGGAACTACATACTATAGTCTAAAGGAGTCAATAAGGACAAATGGTGGAATAATTCATCCGATAATCGTTAATTTCAACTCAAATAGTAATGAGTATGTTGTTGTAGAAGGTAATACACGAGTTCAGATATATCGAGAATTACTTGAAGACAAGATAAATGGAACATGGGATAGAATACCTTCCATTGTATATACTGATTTAGATAGCAAAACGATCAATGCTATTCGATTACAGGCTCATTTAGTCGGGCCAAGAGACTGGGATCCATATAGCAAGGCAAAGTACTTATACTCTCTCCACAATGAACAATGCCTTTCATTTAACCAAATAGTAGATTTTTGTGGTGGGAACAAGAGTGACGTTAACGAGTATATTGAAGCATACAAACTCATGGAGCAATATTATAGACCACTATTAGAAAGTGATGGCGATTTTGAGAAAAACAAATTTTCAGCATTTAGAGAGGTGTTGAGAACCTCTGTAAAAGAAGCAATACTCAGGAATAACTTTACATTGAGTAATTTTGCTCAATGGGTAATCGACAATAAGTTTAAACCTCTATCAGAAGTTAGAGAGTTACCCGGAATTCTTGGAAATCAGCGGGCAAGGCAAGAGTTTGTTAAAGATGGAAAGGGAGTCAAAGATGCAAGAAAGTTCATGCTGATGAGTACAGATGCACTAAATATTGACAAACTGCCTTTGGAAGTCCTTCTGAATGAATCGATTAAGAAAATTAAGTTGTTACCTTTTGAGGAGTATAAGCAAATTAAGGATGGAAGCGAACCACAAAGATACTCGTTGATTATGGAAATGTTTGAACAACTTAAGGGCTTGTACGAGGAATTAAGCGAGGATAGTGATGGCTGAATCAATTCAACACAAACTTCTCGTGGAGAAAATGGACAAATGGGTATTTGAGAATCTACTCGATCGAGATAACTCGTTTGTTTTCATTGATTTGGCAGAAAAAAGCATGTTGGGTAGTTCTAAAAGAGTCTTCAACAATGTGCAACCGGATTTATATGCGGTCGACTTGTCGAGAAATATTCTTGTCATTGGGGAAGCTAAGACTGAACTAGACATTGGTCGTGAACATAGTTTACATCAATATAGGAGTTATTTACGAACATCAGAGATTTTCGATGGACAAAGTCATATTGTATTTGCAGTTCCTTTCTTATGCAAACCAATAATCAAAAATGTATTATATAGAGAATTGAACATTCGAGAGAGCGAGAAAATAAAAGTACATATACTGGAGTTCTGATGCAACACATTAAACTAAAAAAAGAGCCAAATTTAGTCCAAAAGAAAAACGCCTTTGATTTTCAAGTAAAGGCAGAAAATTTCGTGCGCGATCTTGAATATGCCGCAATTTTTCACGAACAAGGTCTAGGTAAAACAAAGATAGCCATTGATGTCATATTGTACTGGCTAGAAAAAAAGGAAGTTGATACTATTCTGCTTGTTACAAAAAAGAGTTTGTTGAGTAATTGGGAGAGAGAGTTTGCATCCCACTCTCATTTAAAAGCAAGAATACTCAGTCAGAACTCTATGAATAATTTCTATGTTCTAAATAGCCCAACTAGATTAATCTTAACGCATTTTGAAGTAATCTTAACAGAATACGAAAGAATTAAGTTATTATGTAAAACAAGAAATCTTGCGATCGTTATCGATGAATCTGCGAAAATTAAGAATCCAGATTCAATAATTTCGCAGAAATTATTCGATTTAAGTGAGATGTTCACAAGAAGAATAATTATGACGGGAACTCCTGTTGCAAATAGACCTTATGATATTTGGGCACAAATCTACTTCCTAGACAAAGGAAAGTCTTTAGGAACAGATTTTCATGAGTTTAAAAAGAAATTGGATTTAGACAATAATCTTGAAGAGAATAAAGAGAAACAGATTGTACTTGAAGAGGGACTAACTCAGATATTTGGTAAGATTTCGCACTTCGCAATTCGAGAGACAAAGGAAAGTAGCAAGATAAACCTTCCACCCAAAATATACCACAAGATTATATGTGATTGGGAACACTACCAATTTGATATGTATCAACAAGTCAAGAATGATTTAAGGCTTGTTATTCATGATCAGTATGGAACAAAGTTTGACTACTCAGAGTCGGTTCTTAAGAGATTATTGAGATTAATTCAGATAACATCAAATCCAAAAATCCTCGACAAGAAGTATGAAGGCACATCAGGGAAACTTGACTCATTGCGATACTTAATTGAGTCAATTCAAAAGAATGGTGATAAACTAATAATTTGGACAACTTTTATTGATAATGTGTTAGATCTCGGAAGAGAGTTACGAAATTATAACTGCGCATTAGTATATGGTAAGTTGACAATTGAAGAGCGTAACAATGCACTATTTAAATTTCAGAATGATGCAGAATGTAGAATACTCATTGCAACCCCGCAATCTTCAAAAGAAGGCTTAACTCTTACAGTAGCTAATCATTCGATATTCTATGATAGAAACTTAAGTTTGGATGATTACTTACAAGCACAAGACAGGATACATAGAATATCACAGTTAAAGGATTGTCATATTTATGAACTTATTATGAAAGATTCTATTGATGAGTGGATTGAAAGTCTTATTTTTAGTAAACATCTAGCAGCGAAGTTAGCGCAAGGTGACATAACTCTAGAAGAATATAGGTCAAATTCAGATTATTCTTTTGGAAGTATCGTTTCTAAAATCCTTGGGGGGAACTCAAATGAGTAATATAACAACAATAAAAATTATGGGCAAAGAAATTCCAGTTCGGTACGAAGATATTGAGCAGCAGAAACTACTTTTCTATCCTGAGAACCCAAGAATTTTCTCCGCACTTAAGAAGATTTCAAAAGAGAATCCGACTCAGGAAGAGATACAAGAAATAATGAGTCAAATGGATCATGTAAATGTACTAATACAATCAATAAAAGCCAATGGTGGACTTACTGATCCAGTAATTGTTCGTGACGGAGATTTTGTTGTTTTCGAAGGTAATAGTCGCTTAGCTGCCTATAGAAAACTTGCGAGTAAAGATCCAATAGCTTGGGGTAAAATAAGATGTCAGATCTTGCCGAATGATATTGATGAGAAAGACGTGTTTACATTACTTGGACAGTATCACATAATTAGTAGAAAAGATTGGGCTCCATATGAACAAGCAGGATACTTATATAGGCGCCTAAATCTATATAACTCGTCTGTTGAGAAAATGTCAAAGGAAATGGGACAATCAACAAGGTTCATACAACATTTGATTGATACGTACACATTTATGGTCAACAACAACTGTAATGATTTACAGAAATGGAGCTATTTTGAAGAATACTTAAAATCAAACTATATAAAGAAAACTAGATTGGAGTTTGATGAACTTGATAAGGCAATAGTTGAACAGGTAAAGAACGGAAAAATATCAAGTGCTGTCGATATTCGTGATAAGCTTGTTCCCATAAGTAAACTTAATGGGAGCTTGAAAGACAAGATTATTAAGAAATTTGTCAAGGGAGAAATTGACCTCGATACGGCATTTGAAAAAGCTGATGACCTTGGAGCGAACAGTACTTTGATTCAGAAATTTAAGAAATTCAAAGATACAATTGCTGATAGTGAGATTGTTGGAAGAATTGAGAACTTAACGGTTGAGCAACAAGAAAAATGTACTTATGAGTTAAAGAAAATTAGGACGAATATCGATTCAATTCTAAAGAATATTGAGCAAAGAAAGAAGAATGTAAAATGAAAATTCTATTAGTTGAACCAAACTATGTAAACAAGTATCCACCTTTGGGCTTAATGAAGTTAAGTACATATCATAAAGAAAAAGGTGACATAGTAGTGTTCGCCAAAGGAATTCATGAATCTCTGATTTCCGAGAAATGGGACAGAATCTATATATCGACACTTTTTACATTCTATTATAATATCACCCTCAAGACTATAAAAGCTTATAAGAACTCTATAGCAAACCCTAAGGATCTATTTATTGGTGGTCCTATGGCATCGGTTATGAGAAATGAACTATCCTCTGATCCGGTTACTTCTGACATTACAATAGTAACAGGATTACTTGATAAACCAAGAATGATAGGTGAGGATGAAACAATCGTCGATGATCTAGTACCTGATTACTCAATCATTAGAACTAGAAATTCAGTTTTTTCATATAGTTACCCTGTGCAGAATGACTTTCTAATTCACGCTACACACGGATGTATTAGGAAATGTTCGTTCTGTGCCGTCCCTATAATAGAACCTAATTTCAAAGATTACTGCACAATAAAAGACAAGATTGAGCTCATTAGAAGAAATTATGGTGATATGCGAAATTTAATGATAATGGACAACAACATTTTGGCATCAAATAAACTTGATGAAATTATTGATGAACTTGTAAGTATTGGATTTGGTAAAGATAACAAAAGCTATCAAAGAACTGGGTCAAATCGAAAACTTAAAAGACATGTTGACTTTAATCAAGGACTTGACGCTCGTCTTTTGGCAAGTAATGAGACCATTATGAAGAAATTGAGCAGAATTGAGATAAATCCACTTAGAGTTGCTTTTGATCATGCTTCGGATGAATTTGTTAACATATATAAGAAAGTAATGTATCAAGCTGCAGAGAACAATATTAAGAACTGTTCAAACTATATTCTTTTTAATCATGAGGATAATCCAATTGATTTATATAAAAGGCTTAGAATTAATGTAGAACTTAATCTTGAGTTTAAAAACATGGGTATAGATACGGAAATCTGGTCATTTCCCATGAAGTTTTCACCAATTTTTGGAGAGTACTCCCATAACAGGAGATATATTGGTAAGAAATGGAGTAAGAAGTATCTTAGGGCAATTCAATGTATCTTGATACCAACGCACGGAGTAGTTGGACCTAAAATTGATTATTTTAATCATGCTTTTGGGAGTGATGAAAATGAATTTATGAGTATATTATCAATGCCCGAGAAATACATAATTAATAGAAACTACCATAGTACAAATGGAGATATTAAAGCTTTTTTTGATAGACTAGGGGCACTGAATAATGATGAACTTGATGACTTATTTAAGGTAGTAATGTTAGGCGATAAAAAGACAACAAAAGCTGCAATAACAAATAATCAATATTCACTTAAGATACTAGAACTTTTACAGCTATATATATAGAGATAATCATTCCCGAATTTTAGGCGTTTAGGTAAAAATATCGATAATGTGGAGGAATGCAATGATAGTGATACATCAGAAACTCATACGTGATCGTATTCCTGATATCATCGAAAAGTCAGGGAAAATTCTTGAAATCATGGAACTTGATCATGATGGTTTTTTGATTGAATTGAAGAAGAAACTTGTCGAGGAATCCAAAGAAGTTGTATCTTCAGAAACCAAAGAAGAGATGATCAACGAGTTGGCGGATGTCTGTGAAATCGTTGAAAAGTTGATGGATAATTATGGAATATCCCAAAAGGAACTTATCGAGAAAAAAGAGATCAAGAGACAAACGAACGGTGGATTCGACAAACAACTTTTCTTGATCAGCGTGACTGAAAAGAGTGATGACTGAAATGGATGAGTACATCAAACATTGGTTACGGATTGTCGAGGGCATGCAGAACGACAACACCTATAAACTCGCATGGGGTAGATCGATTGTGGAAATCTGTTCGTTTAGGGAGAATGTTGGCGATGTCGTCGAGATTTCGTTTGTCGATATCGCGGAATATGTCCTTAAGTACTATTGGAACCAAACCTTCTTCTTCCATCTTGCACAGGGACCGAAGAACCATACTCCGAAAATCCAAAAGATTACCGAAGAGCTTATCGAACATTATCGCAATGTCGAACAATCGACTTTGCCGGATTGGTTCGAGAAAGCAAGACCGATATTGAACTCCGATCAAGCTTTCTATCGTAGAGAATTGAAGAAGATTGCTCGAACACTGAAACAAGATGTGTGTTGGAGGTTCCCGATCGTCGATGGCGAATCGCTACCGGTCTATGAACTTGATCTGGATGCCATGTCGATCCGGTTGACATCATCTCAGGTGCATTCGATCAAGGAGTACAACTTCATCTTGTCCCAACTGTTGAATTATCGTTGGGCGCAATTGTTGGAGAAATTCAACCAATCCCCAAGAATCGTGTCCAAAGTCAAAGGGATGTCGGAGGAATCGATTCGAAGAAACAATTTGACTCGGTTTAAAGATGCATTACTTAAAGAGTATCCAAACGGGCAGGTTCTTGATTTCTATACCGGGGATTTACTGGATCCCAACGACTATACCCTGGATCACGTAATCCCTTGGTCGTTCATGTATAGCGATGACATTTGGAATCTGGTAATCACTTCGAAGAGAAACAACTCGTCGAAGAGTAATTCTGTGCCTTCCGAGGAGATTATCGAGAAACTGAAACAACGAAATAGAATCTTGGTCGAATCTTTGAATGGTAGTTTTAAAGAAGAACTCGAAGAGGCGAACGAGAGTAATCTGGTAAGTAAATACTATTACTCACTCAGGATGTAGAAGGCTGAAGATTTGGCTAAAGGTGAAGTAAAACAGGATGGTCTGGTGGAATTCACCGATCATCCTGTTTGTTTACTTCTTAAAAGTCGTTTTGTACTTCTCGCCTTTACTGTCATAGGTAATCCATTCATCGACTGGTTCGCCGTTGTCGAAGTAACCCGAGCGTTTGATTGTGCCATCCGGTCTGAACCATTCCCAATAGCCGGTGGGTTGTCCGTTTTCGAATTTGCCTTTTGACCAGATGGTGTTCTTGTTCGCATGATACTTGATAATGTATCCATCGATTTCTTCGATTCGCTTCTCTTTCACTCCGTTGGGGAGGATGAGATCGCACTTGTCGTTTTCCATGGTTGATGTTCTCACTTACTCGATCGATTGGATTCTTTGGATCAAGCTGGATCCCATGAGATCGTTGACAAGCTCGATGAGTCGGGTTACTGGGAGATCTTTGTCACGGGTGAACCAATGACTCATGATGCCGATCATAGCGGAGAGGATATATTCCAGGATATAGTCGAGTTCGGTGTCGGTGTAGACTGAATTGCGGTTGAACGCTTCCAAGAGGATGGGCTTGGTGGCGTTTTTTAGTTTGGTGGCGAAGGCGGGGTCGCCGTTGTCACCAAGGAGGATCGAATAGTATTTACTGTTCTTTTCGTAGAGGTCCAGAAATAGATCAAGGGGCATACCGAGTTGTTTTTCGGTGAGTTGGATGGGAGGGAGTTCGTCGATGCGGGGGATCAGGGTGTCTTCGATCTGATGGAGGACGTCGTAGACATCCGTGAAGTACTCATAGAAGGTTCCCCGGTTGTAGCCGGCTTTCTGTGTGATCTCTTTGATCGTGATGCTTTCGATGCGACGTACGCGATACAAGGACCAAAAGGCATCGATCAGGTTCTGGCGGGTTTGCATCGTGATTTCTTTCTGTTTCAGCATGTTCTCCTCTTTCTTTTCCGACAGTTTGTTGTGATGTGTCGGTTGATGAACGGTTGTCGGGTGGCTATACTAAAAACATACGACACGTTGTTGGATAAAACAAGGAGAACACCATGATTACGATACTTTGTTCAGGTTCACGCGGTGACTTTCAACCGTATATCGCTTTGGCTCAGGAATTGAAGGGACTCGGTAAGGAAGTGCGGATCGCGGGGCAACGGGATTTCGAAGGGTTCATCCGGGGCTATGGGATCGATTTCTATCCGATCCAAGCCGACTTCGCTTCCTTGAACGTGGATCCGAAGATGATGAAACAGGCGCAGAATGCGGACAATCCCCTGAAGATGCTTCTTGCGTTCAATAAGATGAAGAAATACGGGAATATTCTGACGGGTGAATTCTATGAGGCGTGTGTGGGGAGCGAGGCGATCATCTATCATCCCGGGATGACAATCGGGTATTTCGCGGCGCAAAAACTCGGCATACCTTCGATCCTCGCTTCGCCGTTTCCGATCCATACCACATCGAGTGTCCCTTCGGTGATCCTCTATGGGAGAATGAAGGCGAAATGGATGACGAGGATGAGTTACGGGATGCTTCAAGGGATGTTGTGGATGGTGACGAAGGATGCGGTGAAAGACTTCTGGAAGGGGAAGTTCAATGAACTTCCCAAAGGGTTCAAAATGCCGTACGAAAAGCATGACGATGAAACGCATCCCGCGGTGATCTCCTGCAGTAATTTCGTCTTCCCGCGACCCGGAGATTGGAACCCGCATGTCCATCAATACGGATACTGGTTCGTGAAGGAGGAAAAGGAATACAATCCTTCCCCGGAACTGAAGGCGTTCTTGGAGAATGGAGACAAACCGGTCTACATAGGGTTCGGGAGTGTGTTCAGCGAGGATATGAAAGAGAGATACTCGAAGATCGCAATCGAGGCGTTACGGATCTGTGGGAAACGCGGGATCCTGAGCGGGATGGGCAAGTTCGACTCCCTTCCCGACCATGTGATCGCCATCGACGGCGCACCCCATACCTGGTTGTTCCCCAAGGTCTCGGCGATCGTCCATCACGGCGGTGCAGGGACCACGGCTTCGGGATTTCTTTCGGGGGTCCCAAGCATCATCACCCCGTTCTCCAACGATCAATTCGCCTGGGCGGCACGATCCTATGACCTGGGTGTCGGTGCGTATCCGATTCCCATCAAGAAACTCACGGTCGAGAAGCTTGTGGAAAGTCTGAAGTATACAGATCAAGAGAAAATACGAAACCAGGCGAAAAAGCTGGGAGAGAAAATCGCACAGGAAAACGGTGCGAGGGATTGCGCAGAGGTGATCGCTGACCTACTCGGGTCGATTCCACCTAAAAAATAAGCGTCGTTATGATAAACTAGAACCATGAACGAAGCTTGGAGGATGGAATATGAACTATGATGTGTTGATCTTCGATGCGGATGATACCTTGTTCGACTTCGCTACGTCGGAGCGGATTGCGCTGCGCAATACGATCCTCGATTTCCAGATCGACTACGACGAAACCGTCCATCTCCCGATCTACCAGACCATCAACGATGCGATCTGGAAAGAATTCGAAGACGGGACAATCACCCAGAAGAAACTGAAAACGGAGAGATTCCGTCGACTATCAGTGAAATTGAAGGTCGACTTCAACGAACATGAGTTCGCAACCCGCTATATGCAACACCTGGCGGATGCCTCGATAATGTTGCCGAAAGCGGAAGAATTGATCCAGACATTGGCGAAGAAGGTACGCATGGCCATCATCACCAACGGATTGACCGATGTCCAAGAGAAACGGATACGGAGATCGGTGGTCGCGCACTATTTCGAAGTGATCGCGATTTCGGAGGAACTCGGGATTGCGAAACCGGATCAAGGGATTTTCCAATACGTCTTTGATTCTATGAAGATCGATGATCGCTCGAAAGTCCTGATGATCGGGGATAGTCTGAATTCGGATATCTTGGGAGGAATCAATGCGGGGATCGCTACCTGTTGGTATCGATCAAAGACTGCGCAGAATCCTAAGGGAATCAAACCGACGTATGAAGTCAATGATCTGGATCAAATCTTAGATCTTCTCGACTTCTAACTTACCATTGAAATTGAATTTCGAGAAACAGCGAGACTCACACAGGTGGGTCTTTTCTATAAGTGCGTGCAAGAATCATGATTCTAGAGTAGTTAGTAAGTCGAATGAAAGTGACTCGGACTAGAAGAAAATGGGGATAAAAAAGAATGAAATTATCTTTGAAGTGTTTATAATTATGCAAAAAAGTATATAATATAAACAGAGGGGGCTGATCAACATGTTTAGTAAAAACCTAAAATACTATCGTTTAAAGAATGCGATGACGATGAAAGAATTCGCAAAGCAAGTGAATCTTTCTCCGATGGCGATTTCTAACTATGAAAGTGGTAGCAGAAATCCAGACATGGATATCCTCAAGAGAATGGCAACGGTCCTGGGGGTACGTGTATCGGATTTTTTGGCTGTTCGAAACGAAAACCTAGTGTTCAAACATGGTGAGTACAGGAAGAAATCGACGCTTACCCAGACGCAACAGGACTTCGTACAAGAGTGTGTCGAAGAATATTTTAATCGTTTCATGACGATTGTGGAAATATTGGGTGGCGAAGTATTACCTGATGCACCATCGACGGCAAGTCTACCGCTGACGAGCGATCATGAAGAGAACGCGATTTTATTGAGGAAACATTTGGGTCTTGCGATGGATGGACCGATCGATAATTTAATCGAGATTTTGGAGAATAAGGGGATTCTTGTTTACCAAAGTGATTTGGATAATGACAAATTTTCTGGAATGAACGGATATGTGAACGAGCGGCCGTATATTGTTGTGAATGGAAATATGAGTCCTGAAAGAAATCGATCGACGATGGCGCATGAACTTGCACATCTTATGTTCGCTTGGCCAGCGGATATGGAAGATAAGAAAATCGAGGAATGCGCGACTTCAATCAGCGGTGCTTTCTTGCTACCGAGAACGGATGTCATACGGGAACTAGGATATCATCGGTCAAACATTTCCAAAGATATGCTTATTGTCGCGAAGGAGTATGGAGTTTCCATGTTTCTTCTTGTCAAACGCGCACACCTATCGAATGTCATTTCGGAGAGTCTCGAGAAAGAGTTCTATATCCAAGCCTCTTCATGGGGATGGAGAAGAAACGAGCCAAGCCGAATCATGAAAGAGTCGCCAAGTTTATTCGAACAACTGGTTTTTCGTGCGGTCAATGAGAAAGAGATCAGTATGCAAAAAGGGGCAGAACTCCTGAAAGTTTCGTATGAAGACATCTCATCGAACTGCTGCTTCGTTGAGGAATAGAAATGGATTATATAAGCAGCGATTCGAGTGTTTGGATAGACTTCTCTGTCATCGGGAGTACCGAATTGCCATTCAAGTTGCCCTACACCTACATAATGAACATAGATGCCATCGAAGATGAATTGATGTCCCCAAGCGGGCTTGGAAAAGAATTGATGGAATACGGTTTGATGAGCGCAGAACTAACCATCGAGGAGTTTAATCTCGCAGGTAGTTATGGGCAAATGTATCGTAAGCTGTCGACATATGACCGCATCGCATTGGCGATCGCGAAAACAAGAAAAATCGTTTTGCTTACAGGCGACGGGGCTTTGAGGAAGGCTGCGATAATCGAATGCGTAGACGTCTTGGGAACTCTTGGGATTCTGGACCAACTCTACACGGGGAACCATATTACTCAAGAGAGATATTCAGATTGCTTACATGAACTGGATAAGCACAATGGCAATAAAATCCGATTGCCAAAAAGTGAAATCGCATCAAGACTTCAAGGGTTGAAGAAACAGTCAATGTAGAGCCACCAAAGCGTTCGATTATCGGATCCTCAATATTTGAAGATGGAAAATAAGTGATTAACACATTTCGTTGTTTCTCTTTTTGGTTTGATCGAAGGGAAGAATCGACGCGAGTGAACTCTGAATACGCTTGAAGCTATTACCATATTGAACTTATTTTACGGCTTTCGTAGTGTTTAGTGTCCTAGGAAACACTCTATTGTGAATAAGTGAAAGGGTAAGTTTGAAATACGTTGACACCCGATGGAATTCTCTTATATAGTAGACGTAACGGTTTAAATTCAGGACTAATAATTTCGTTCAGATAGGGTTGGGTAGATCTTCCAAGAAACAGCATGAATGTCGATTCTGAAGGGGTTTATCGAACTAAATCATAAACATGATTGTATCTGTAAAAAGGGGAAAAGCGATGAAGAGAACACTGCTATTGCTTATTTTGCTCAGCTTGATTTTTACCGGGTGTGGTGAAAAGAAGGATCCGATCGTACCGTTAGTGCAGAAATTGTCGACACTTGAAATGGGGAACACGTATACTTTCGACGACCTAATCACGGTTGGTGAAGGATGGACGTTGACGAACACAGACGGTGTCATTGAAAAGTATTCCGTTCAAACATTCGAGTATTCGTTTACAGTGGAGAAAGACGGTAAGAAACAGAGTTTCCTCTACACCTTCGAGGTTGTCGACACACAAGGTCCTGGAGTATCCGGAGAGTCAAATCCGAGAATTCTTTTGGGAAAAACGTACGACTCCAAAGTTGAATACACGCTTCATGATGATTCCGGGATAGATGAGTCATCCGTTAACATTGGCGAAATTGATACGAGTGTTGCTGGAGAGCGCATGTTCGAAATTTATGCCAAAGACATATACGGAAATGAAACGAAACTAAAAATGCGCTACTTCATTGAACCTAGTGAAGTTTGGTTACTCGACAAAGCGTCTAGGCTTCGAAAAGTTCATGTTGCCAATGATTTTTATGATGACGACGTATTGTATTCAATCGATGTTCAGATCAATGATCTCTTTAAGAAGGAAACTCTTGAAGCGATAAATGAAACGAATACAGCCTCTCGCTTACCCGATATCAAAGAGGAGATATATGAAGTCTTCGATTTCACGATTAAAAATACGGGGACAACCGTAATCACTAGTGGAATGTTTAGCCCGACAAGTGGCTTAACACAAGGCATCTATATTACGTATTGGCCGGATGCTGGAGGAGTTGCGGACCTTGAAATCAATTTAAATGAGAATCAAGTATTTACCGCAGTCGGAAGTCTAGATCAATTCAAGAAATTAGCACCTGGCGAAAGCGTTAGGCTGTATTGGATTGTCAGTGCTCCGAATGCCGTAGTAAACGCTAAGAACAGAATCTATGTTTATACGATCGGAGCGACGACGTATTATGCTTCATATAACGAAGATACGGATGATGGTACCGGGCTCGGTGAAAACTAGTACTTCGGAATGAGTAAAGAATAGTTTAGTCGACGTTCAAACTAAAAAGGAAGCAACGATTTCTCGATGCTTCCTGTTTTCTTATCGATTCCGATTGGATTGACGGTTGTTTCCGCCACGATTCTGCGAACCGCTACCGTCGGCTGTGCAATCCCCAAGTCCGCCCATCATTCCGCCGCGTCCTGCTCCGGTGATGCCGTTGGCGAGATTGTATTCCAACCGCTCGACCATCTCCGCATACCATTCATCGGCTTCCGCCTGGGTGAGGTCGCCGTTGGCGACTTTGTCGACGAGGACCAACTTCATCTGGTCCAAACGAGCTTGTGTCAGCTCATCCAGTTTCCCGGCTTCAACGACGATTTCATGGATCGTCTTGTCGGTTTCATCTCTCTGCTCGATCAATTCATCGACCGTGACGCCGAGGACGTCGGCCGCCAGTTCGATCCCTCGTTTAGGTTGGAATGCCGCATAGACACTGGACGTAATCATCGTCAAGATCAGTGCGGCTGTGATGACGCCAAGCACAATTCCTGCTTTTTTCATGTGAGTCTCCTTGTTCCCTGTTCGGGTTACAGACACAGTATAGGAAATGAATGTTACGAAAGTGTGCCGATTCGGACACTTTTTTGTATTCTTCACGAATGATTACATACAGTTAGTTCGATAACTAAAGAATTAAACGAGCAGGTAATCTATAATGAAAAAGATGATTATTGCACATTATCGGATGAAAATTTCACATTTATTCGCGACATCGTTTACTTCATGAACCAATATGAAGAGATTTGAACTTCTTTATCGCATGAGCTTCACTTATGATGAAGTCATGGAAAGGTAGAAAAAAGTGCTCATTAACCAACGTTGTATAAAAATACTTAATCGGTTACAAAGTGCCGATACGCCAATCCTCCTTGGAAACTTATCTGAGAGTTTTGGAATCAGTGTTCGTACGATTCAGACAGATTTAGATGAAATAGACTATTTTCTGTTAAGTAACGGGTTGCCTTGTTTAACGCGAATCCGGAAACACGGAGTATCGATCGACTATTCCGCTGATGACAGACTTCGTTTGAGAAACATTATCGACGATCGAGGAATTGGTTCAATCATTATCAACAACAATGAAAGAATCGAACTGCTTCTCAAAATACTAATAAGTCAACCGGGGTTCATCAAAGTTTATGATCTTGCCGAGAGACTACAAGTGAGTAAAGGAACGACGATCAATGACCTGAATACACTGAGAAACGAAGTTGAGAAGGCAGGGCTGCAGATTATCTCGAATTCAAGATACGGTGTGAAAATGCAGGGAGATGAAGGCTCGTTACGGACCTATATGTTAAGTCGACATATCAACAATTCCGACATCAACATCATTTATGATATCGAGAAGTACTATCGAGGATCGATTAGTAATAAGTTTTACAAATTGAGAAGTTACGAAGCAATCCAGTATATTCTCGAACTCGTTTATAGTCTAGAGAATCAGTTGGAGAAGAAACTATCTGACATCTCATTCTTTGGATTTATGTCGAGCATCGAACTCTGTTTGCTTAGGGTTCAACAGAAACGAACGATCGTACTGGATTCACTGAAACTTGAGAGTCTATATGTATTAAAGGAGTTCGCTGAAGTGTTCAAGTTAACCAAGGAACTCGAGACGCATTTCAATCTTGTGTTGAGTAAAGATGAAATCGGATACCTGACGATTCAACTCTTGGGGAGTACGAATGTAAATTCAGATTCATCCAACGATTTGAAGAATTATGCGGAAATCCAAATGATCGTCTGTAATCTCATAAATAAAGTGGGGTTTGATCTGGGGCGAGACTTCTCGAAGAACATTAAACTTTATAACGATTTGATTTATCACGTACGACCTGCAATCTATCGTATGAGAAATTCGCTTAAGCAAGTAAATCCATTATTGGAAGATATCAAGAAGAATTATCGAGAAATCTTCGATTCAGTTAGGCAGAATTTCCAACTGATCGACAGTATGTCCGAACTTGAAATGTCGGAAGATGAAATCGGATATATAACGATTCACTTCGCATCGGCGTGTATGAAAGAAACTTTAGGGAGATTTAGACGTCCACAAGTCCTGATCGTCTGTAATTCGGGAATCGGAACCAGTAATATTTTGTCCTCGAAGCTTGCCAACATCTATGAAATGAAAATCGTTGGTACCGTGGCGCTTCACGAAATGAATGCCGCCTTGTCTAGAAGCAGTGTTGACTATATTGTTACGACGATTGACCTACCAACAAAAAACATCGAGGTAATCAAGGTCACCCCCTTGATTACCACAAAAGACATCCGTATACTCGACAAATTCTTCGATCATAAATATGATGACTTAATCGATTTGAGGAAGTTAATGGACATTATCGAAAAGAATTGTGAAGTGAAGAACCGCGAGATGTTGATCTCGGATCTGAATAGTGAATTTACATTGATACGAAACGTGAACTTGGAAAGGAAAAGTCTGCCAATGCTGCGAGATGTAATGAATGAAGGATTAATCGAACTCGATTTTCATGCCAAAAACTGGGAAGACGCAGTACGAAGGGCAGGTAATCTGTTGTTGATCAATGATTGTATTGAAGAAAGATACATTGATAGTATGGTGAGTGTCGTGAAGTCGATCGGTGCGTATATCGTCATCGGGAAGGGAATCGCCCTTCCACACTCCAGGTCTTCAGACGGCGTGAAATGCATCGGAATCAGTTTGCTTCGCTTAAGCGAACCGGTTGTCTTCGGACATCCTGAAAACGATCCGGTCGATCTGGTATTCGCTCTCTCGGCGATCGACAACAGTTCACATATGGTTGCTTTATCTGATTTGGCAAAATTGCTTAATGAACCGGAGAACATTCAATTGATCAGGAATGCGGGATGCACGAGTGAAATAATGAATCTTATTTCTACGAAAGGAAACTGATGATGATACAGAACCAACAAATCCTATCATTCATCCAAACAGCCCGGAAATTGAAGCGAAATCAACTTGTGAGTGAAGGATGCAACAAGGGAAGCATGTCGCTGTTGATCGACGAAAATACAATCGCTATCAGTCCAAGTAAGCTCGACTATGACGAACTCTCAGTGGAGCAGGTTAATATTATGAACATCGATGGAACATTCGTGTCAAAGCCCTCACCGGCTTCAAGAGACAGTTCATTCCACTTGGCGATTTATCAAGCCAGAAAGGATGTCAAAGCAATCATTCATACACATTCCACCTATGCGACATCCCTCGCCCTTGTTAACAAAGGCATACCCTATATCACGGTCGGGATGAAATTCCACTGTAAGGGGTCTGTAGATATCGTACCCTTCGATTTTCCGGACAGTCCTGGACTAAACGAACAGATCATCAAACATTTGTCTTCGAAAAACGCGGTTCTCATTCAGAACCATGGATTGATATGTGTTGGCCAAACACTCGCAGATTGTTATGAAACAACGGAGTTTGTGGAGGACTTAAGCGAAAGCTATGTCCACGCTCTCCTCATGGGAGGTGTCGACCTAACACTATAGACTCATTCTTCAATGAAAGGGAGAAATATGGAAAAACTTAAAATCGGAGTATGCTGCACTTTCGGTGCGGGAAGTAGTTTGATGCTTAAGATGAATCTCGAAACCGTCTACAGCAAAATGGGGGTTAACGCCCAGGTGACGGTATTCGATATATCTGGACTAAAGGGTGAAAAATTAGATGCGATATACACAAGTAGCGCGTTGGCGCCGCAAGTGATGATGTCGGTCGAAGGAACGAACATTCACGTCATTCCTGTAATTAACTATTTTGATCTTGGTTCGTTGGAAGTTCTTACAAATAACTACATTAACAAGAAATAAAGGGAGGCATATATGCAAGTATTGGATTTCTTTATCAATCAAATTTTCAAAACCCCGGCATACTTTATGGGGATCATCGTTTTAGTCGGTTGTCTATTACGCAAAATGGATGCGAAATCCACACTGGTCTCTGTAATTAAAACGATTGTCGGTATGATGATTCTCAGCGTAGGTTCAGGTCAACTCAAGGTTGCTTCTGAAGCCATCATCAAGATTTTCACTGAGTCCGTCGGGATTCGGGGTGTCGGCACGGACATGTGGACGGCGACCGCCGAAGCATTGACCGTTCTTGAGAAGGACAGCTTGGCAAACATCGGATTGATCATGATCTCGGCTTGGTTAGTGAATTTACTACTCGCGAAGTTCACCCCGATTAAGACGATTTTTCTTACCGGTCATGTCGCATATGTCGATACGGTCGCACTAACCTTCTTAATCTATGCAACAACCGGACTCAGCGGAATGGCGCTTACCGCGACAGCGGTTATTGTCTGTGCTGTCTACTGGTGGTTCTTCCCGTATCTTCTACGCAAATTCTTGAACCCGCTTTTAGGGGACACACCACTAACCCTAGGTCATAATTTGTGCATCTCAGGTATCATTACAACTCAACTTGCCAGACTTTTTGGTAAAAAAGAAGATAGTGCTGAAAACATTGATCTCCCAGGCTGGTTATCGGTGTTCAGCGACTCCGTCATCTCTTACAGTATCATCATGGGATTAATCTATCTGGCAATCGCAGTGTTCGCCGGTCCCACGATCGTCGGGAAATACTCCGGAGCGACCAACTATGTGCTCTATGGGATGAATCTTGGATTGACGATGGCCGTTGGTATCTTCGTCCTATTGTCTGGAGTAAGAATGTTTCTTAACGAACTACTGCCTGCCTTTAAAGGGTTCTCCGATAAGTTGGTTCCGGGAGCGGTCGCGGCGGTCGATAGCCCGATCTTCTGGTCCTATGCCCCTAAAGCGGCATTGCTCGGATTTATTACAACGGTTGCAGGACAATTCACAGGAGTTGGATTGCTTATCGCTTTAGGTTCTCCAATCATCGCCATTCCCAGCGTCATTCCTTTGTTCTTCGGTGGTAGCACCTTAGGTGTCTTTGCGAACTCATGGGGAGGTTGGAAAGGTGTCATCGGTGCAACCTTCATCATGGGTATCGTCACTATTTGCGGATCGGCCGGGTTGGCTTATGTATCCAATGTTCAAATCGCCATCTGGGGACATTCGGATTGGAGTACATTGTGGTTTGGTGTCTTCGGTGTCCTAAAAATGTTCTTCCAGTTCTTCGCAGCGTAATCGGTGAGTTATGAAAACGATCAAAACACTTCGTGGAGAAATTTCTCCTGAGCAGTTAGGATTTGTGGATATCCACGACCATCTATGGAAATCCGGTGGTATGGAAGTCATCGAAGATAAGGACTTTGGGATTGAAAGCATCGAGAAGTCCAGAAAAGAACTTCAAAGCTTTGTCGACGCAGGTGGTAAAACGATGGTCGACATGCAACCGCTAGGAGTCGGTAGAGGCATCAATGAATTGATCGCCATCAATGAAGGCATCGATGCGAATATCATCGCAATCACTGGATTTCACCGAGGCAAACTTTATGACAAGACACACTTCGTCCATAAATACTCGATCGAACAACTTGTGGATATCATTGTATCGGAAGTTGAGAAAGGAATCGAAGTCAACGACTTCTGTGGACCGATCGTTAAACACTCAGGGGTCAAACCGGGCTTGGTGAAAGCCGGTACAAGCTACTATATCATCACACCACTGGAAGAAAAACTGCTTCGCGTCGTCGCAAGAGTATCCGTCAAGACCGGAATTCCGATCAAAACGCACACTCACATGGGGACGATGGGCTTGGAGCAAGTAAGGATCTTCAAAGAAGAAGGGGTTCAAGCAGATAAAATCTGCATCGGTCATCTCGATCGGAACGCCGACCCTGTTTATCACGAAATGGTATTGCGTGAAGGTGTATTCGTTCAGTATGATTGTGTCGCAAGAGTCAAATACAATCCTGTGAGTGCAACGATGGACATTATCAAGGCGATGAGTGAGAAGGGGTATGGCAATCGAATCATGATCGGTGGCGACTGGGGTAGGGCATCATATCTCAAAGCATACAACGGCGCACCGGGGTTTGAATACATTCCGAAATATCTCCCATCCTTGATGAAAGAATATGGTGTCGATGATGAAACCATCAACAACATTTTCTATGAAAATCCAAAGAAATTCTTGGCGTACTAATCTCAAGAAAAGAAGTATGGGCGACCATGCTTCTTTTCCTATTTGTTTTAAAAGGAGAAAGAAATGAAAGTCACACTACTCATGGAGAACACAAGCTTGTTTACCAAATACTTGAATGCGGAGCATGGATTCTCAGCATGGATCGAGGATGAAGATATAAAAATTCTTTACGACTTTGGTTTCTCTGACAAGTTCATAAAAAACGCCGAAGATTTGGATATCGACCTTAGAACGGTGGACTATGTCATTTTATCCCATTGTCATCGTGATCATTCAGGGGGGTTGAAGTACTTGCTAAAGTATTTCAATGACAACGCCATGCCCAAAAGACCGGTTTTCATCGTATCGGAAGAAGGTATCTTCGCGATACGATACAATTTCCAGAAAAATCATTCATCAGGGCTTGATGTCAGCCGTGAGTTCATCGAAAAATACTTCAAACTCATAATCAGCCCGGAGCCAATGAAATTGACGAAGAACGTGTGGTTCATGGGCATAACGGAAAGGACCAACGACTTCGAACATGTCGTGCCTCAGAAGGCAAAGAAAAAATCTGGAAGCGAATGGATCGATGATGTTGTCGACGAAGATTCGCAAATATGCTATCTACATAAAAACAATGATGAAGTAAGTATCGTCGCTGCGTGTGCACATTATGGAATCTGTAACATCATGGAGTATGCAAAGAAGATTACCGGTGCTACGAAAGTAAATACGTATCTTGGCGGTTCGCATCTTAGGATCGACGAGGTTCCTCAATCACAACTGGATAAAACGTGTGAGTATGTTAAGTCGGTGAACATCGAGAAATTCTATATTTGTCACGACACCGACCAACATTGTAAACTCGCATTATGGAATACGACACCAAGTATTGAAGCAGGAGTCGGTCTTGAAGTCATGTGTGTATAATTCGATGAATACAGCGGGAAGTTCAGAAAACTCTCTGCTTCTTAATAGTCATTGATCAACTTAACGTTGTACTAACGTTCAATGTAGTAAAATGACAAAAAGAGGTGGACCTATGAAACGTTTAATGATCGGTTTAGTCTGTCTGATGGTTCTTGCGGGATGTCAGAAAGCGGACCGGCAAGTCTTTAAGTATGAATTCGAAACCAACGACGAGGGGTTCTCGCAGATCTACGGCGATTATCACGACGACGGGAACGGGTATACGACCTATGAGTTCGCCTGGGGAAGAAACAAACCGGACATCACCGGTGCGACCCAGGCTCTGTATATCGAGGGGATGAACCGGAGCGACGATTTATTCATGGGATATACGAAGTTGATCTCGGGCTTGAAGAAGAACACGACGTATACCTTCCTGATCAAATTCAAGCTGGGGACGAGTGAAGAATCGGGATCGGTGGGGGTCGGAGGATCACCGGCGGATAGCGTCTATGTGAAAGCCGGCGTCGTCGGGGTCAAACCCGTCGCCGCCCTGGATAGCCAGGGGGTCTATCGCCTCAACGTCGACATCGGGAATCAATCGGAAGGCGGAGAGACGGTCGTGGTCGCCACGACCATGGCGAAACCCGAAGGTTCCGCCACGGGGATGATCTACAAGAATGCGGAAGCGAACGTGACATTGAAGACCACAAGCGACGGCACGGTCTATCTCTTGATCGGAACGGATTCCGCTTTTGAAGGATTCACGAAGTTCTATCTGGATAAGATCACCGTCATCGCCACACAAAAATAAAGAAGAAGAAGCGACGAAAAATCCCGCTTCTTTTTTCTTGCGTAGTCAAACCGACACAAACTTAAGGAAAAGCGTGGTAAAGTATGGGAAAGACGGAGGCTTCTTATGAATACATCGATCAAAGACAAGGATGCGCTTGCGATCCGACTTCCCGATGGGGAATTCCATCTGGGATTGGACCAAGAGTTCTATAAAACGAAATGGAAGCGATTATCGGGTTGCGGTCCTACCGCCGCATCCAACCTTTACCTGTATCATCTACCGCGATTGGATCGCAACCGGACGATGGAAGAAGGACTGGAAATCATGGATGCGATCTGGAAGTACGTGACACCGCGATTTGGCGGTGGTGTGAAGAACACACAGATCTTTACGACCGGAATGAGTGCGTTTCTACGTGATCAAGGGAAATCCTTCACGGTCGACGTGATCGACGTCCCCAAGAAGAAAGAACTGCGTAAACCCTTGTCCGAAGTCCGGGACTTCATGCGTCAAGCCATCGACTATGACCTCCCGATTGCCTTCCTGAACCTGCATAACGGGGAAGAGAAGCAACTGGACGCCTGGCATTGGGTGACCGTGGTCGGCATCGAAATGTCCACCAAGGATGAAATGTATCTGGATATCTTCGACGGAGGGAAACTGATCTCCGTCAACCTCGACCAATGGTATGCCAAAACCAAAGACGGCGGAGGATTCGTCGTTTATCGCATCCAAGCCTAAACTCCGTCATACTTTCGTCATAAACCGATGTTACAATGGACAAGAAGGCAGGTGGGATGATGACACGCATGCTGATTGCGGACGACAACGAATCGATCGTCCAAATCCTTGAAAGCTACGCAAAAAAAGAAGGATATGAAGTTACGGCTGCCCATGACGGCAGCGATGCTCTGACCAAAGCTCTGAACGATGATTTCGACATCGTTCTTTTGGACGTGATGATGCCCAAAATGGACGGATTCACCGTGGTCCGCGAGATCCGTAAAGAATCCAGTGTCCCCATCTTGATGATCACCGCGAGAGGCGAAGATTTCGAACGCATCATGGGCTTGGAGATCGGAGCCGACGACTACATCGTCAAACCCTTCTCCCCCGGGGAAGTCATGGCCCGGGTCAAGGCGATCCTACGTCGCTTGGACCGTGTCAATGCGGATGAAAAACAACGTCTGCACCTGCATAACCTGACGGTCGACCTGGATGAATACATCGTCAAGATCGATGAATTGAAAATCAGCCTTACCAAGAAAGAAATCGAACTGTTGTGGACCCTCGCCTCCCATCCGGGAAGGGCGTTCTCCCGCGAGAACCTGTTGAACCAATGTTGGGGCTACAACTATTACGGCGATAGCCGCACGGTCGATTCGCATATGACGCGTCTTCGTACGAAACTGGATGCGATGCCGCATCCCCTGTGGGACATCAAAACCATCTGGGGTGTCGGGTATAAATTCGAAGCCAAGGAGGAATCCAAATGAAATCCGGGATCACACGTCGTTTGATCACCTATTTCGTCGGGGTCATCCTGCTTTTCGCCTTGATTCTCAGTATGATGTTCATCATGATGTTCCGTAACCAGACAGTCGACAACGTCAAAGCCGAAATCACAAGCAACGCCCGCGAACTCGCGGATTTGCTGGGGGACGAGAATGTCACCAACACCGAACTCTTAGCCCGCTTCAGCGAACTGGACGATGTTCTGGAAGACGCCCAACTCTGGGTCGTCACCCAGGATGGGAAAATCTGGGCACGGTCGATCAGCGGAAACAACGGGATGGGCATGGGGATGCATAACAACACCTCGACCCTGACTTTGCGTGTACGCAACGTCGTCGACGACGTCCTGTCCGGCGAAGAGCGAAGCACCGACACCTTCTCCGACATCTATCGCTCACGGACCCTGACGGTCGGCGTCCCCGTCTACAATGCCCAAAACCAAGTCATCGCGGCGATTTTGATCAGCGCCTCGGTCACCATGATCCAAAGCACGGCCAACGTGGGGATCCGCATCCTCTTCATGAGCACCTTCGTCGGCATCATCATCGCCGTCCTGGCGGGATACTTCCTCTCCAAACGCTTCATCAAACCCGTCCTCACCATGGACCAAGCCGTCACGCAACTCGCCCAAGGCCGCTATGACATCCGCCTAAACAACCAAAGCAACGATGAAATCGGGGATCTGGGAAGAAACCTGAACGTCTTGGGAAAACGCTTGGAAGACGCGTCGCGCCAAAGCGCGAACCTGGAGAAGATGCGTCAGAACTTCATCGCCGACATCACCCATGAACTCCGCACCCCGGTCACCGTACTCAGGGGTTATGCGGAAGGCTTGAGGGACGGGATCTATCCCGAAGAATACAGCCTGGACGACGTCAGTGCGCAGATGATCCGCGAAACCACGGGGATGCAACGGCTGATCGGCGATTTGCTTGAATTAAGCCGTCTGGAAGACCCCGATTTCAAATTGGTCTTCAGCGATGTGGAATTCCACGACATCCTCAACGACGTCCTGCGCGGAAGCGTGGAACGCGCCCGCAAGAACGACATCGCCCTGACTTCTGATATCGAAGAAGGGGTATGGAAAATCAAAGGCGACTACGACCGGTTACGGATGATGCTGAACGCGGTGATGGACAACGCACTCAAATTCACCCCGAGCGATAAATCGATCCGTGTATCCGCCAAGAAAGACAAAGCCAAACTCATCGTCGCCATCCAGGACGAAGGTCCGGGCATGTCGCAAGAGCGACAAGACCAACTCTTCAAACGCTATCAACGCATCAAGGACCCAAACAACGCCACCGGCAGCGGATTGGGACTCGCCATCGCCTCCAACATCGCCTCCCGCCATAACATCCGCATCGATGTCCAAAGCAGCGAAGAAAAGGGAAGCACATTCATCTTCACCATCTCGCTCTAGATTCTTATGTCCATGGAATTGGACAAGAAAGTAAAGTATTTTACTGTTTCTTGATTCCTGATTGAAAGGTGATATCGTTGAATCAGAAGAGAACAGTCCGAGACTGTCAGGAGGATCCAATGATCACCAAATTGAGCGAAGTCGTCAAGATGAGTGCCTTTCTACAGACATGGCGAGGTTTCAACAGTTCCACCGTCGAAACATCAAACACCAAGGTCCAAAACTACTTCACCCGACAGATCGATGGTCCCTTGACCGTCGTCTTGATGAAGCAACTCCGCAAGTATGATTCCCATGTCTATGACCGATTGATCGATGAAGGGTTCGAAGTCGAATACCAAAGCATGCGCTTCGCGTTCTCGAATACAAACAAAGGTCTTCAAGGAAAAATCTTCATCAAGAGCGGTGCGATGACAGGGGAAGTACTGATCAAGAATGGAGAGATCACGGAAACGATCCCGGTTCAAAACCGGGATGCGTGGCGGGTATTGCGTGCATTGAACGAAGAAAACTAAGTCCGAAAGGACTTTTTTTGGTTGGATTCATTGAATTACGGGATGTAGAAACCTATAATGAAAAGGCAAGTGAACGGAGAACACCATGATCGACACACATTGCCATATCCTCTTCGGAGTGGATGACGGCGCACAAACCCTACACGATTCGATCGAAATGCTGAAGGTCGCTCAAGCGGACGGGATGACGAACGTCGTCTCGACCAGCCACTGCGTCCCGGGTATCAAGTTCGAAAACGATAAAGAAACTCTCCTTCCGATCTATCGCGAAATACTCGCGGAGATGAAGCGGCAAAATATGAAAATCAAGTTTCATCTGGGCAGCGAACTGATGCTGACACCCAAGGCGATCGAATGGCTGAAAGACGGACGCATCGCCACCCTCAACGATTCGAAGTGGGTGCTCTGCGAAATCCCTTGGAACAAGAACCTTCAATTCGAGATCGACGAGGACCAGGCGATCCGCTCGGTACTTGAACTGGGCTATAAAGTCATCATCGCCCATCCCGAACGCTATCCCCAGGTCCATGAAAACTACGGAAAACTCGAGTATTGGAAATCGCTCGGATGTTTCTTCCAGATCAACAGCACCAGCCTGTTGGATCCGACCCGTGAAGCCAATCATAACCTGGCTTGGCGCATGATGGAAGACGGATATTGCGATGTGATCGCCACGGATGCCCATCGCCACCAAGGGACACGCACGAATCGACTCGGAGGCATCTATGCCATTATCCAAGAGAAGTTCGGCGAGAACGAAGCGAAGCGGTTGATGGTCGATAATCCGAAACGCTTGATTCAGGATGAAACGCTGGAGCGAAGATAGAAAAACGCGAGACGATCGACACCATCGATCGTCTTTTATACGGGCGAAGAGAGACGGGATGGTATAATGAAACCAATGAATTGTGATGCTAATGAATCAAAGGAGTACATGATGATCATCCAAAGCAGAAAAATCTTAACGGAAGAAGGATTTCTCGATGGGTATCTCGAAATCGAGGAAGGGAACATCAAACGCATCCTCGCCAAGGAAGAGTATCAAGGGGTCGTCGATCTCGATGTCTTGGACGCCATGGTTCTTCCCGGATTGGTGGATGTCCATCTGCACGGATACAAAGGAAGACTGGATCCCAATGTTATTCTCGATGAAACCGAGTTCGATCTCTTTCTCCATGAAATGGCGAAACAGGGGACCACTTCCTGTCTACCCAGCATCGATCCGCAGAACTACGACGCGATCCGGAACTACACGACGAAAGAAAACGGTGCACGATTCCTAGGATTGAATTTGGAAGCCTATTTCAGTAACCTGCAGTATGCGGGCTATCGTCAACCCAACAAGCAACTGAACCTGCCTTCGATCGAGCATCTGGAAGAATTGATCCAACGCAGCGGAAACCGATTGAAATACGTCATGGTCGCGCCTGAACTGGAAGGGGCCATGGAAGGGATGGAATATCTACACAAGCAAGGTATCAAGGTATCCGCCGGGCATACCTTGATGACTTCAAAGGAATTCAAGAAGTTCACGGAAATGCATCTCGTCGATGCGCTGACCCACACCGGAAACAACATGGGCGTGATGCATCAAAGGAATGTCGGGGTGATGGGGGTCGGACTCTTGGATCCAAACATCGTGTGCGAACTGATCACTGATTTCATCCATGTCAGCGAAGAGATGGTCCGCTTGATTTTGAAAGTGAAGGAACACCAACAAATCATCCTGGTCTCCGATTCCGTATCCTTGGCCGGACAACCCTCCGGCGAGTATTCACTCAAAGGTCATCGACGCACGGTGGGAGAAGATTGCCGGATCCTGGATGAACACGGAGGGATCCAAGGATGTTATTTCACCCTCTATCAGAATCTATGTAAATTATTGGAGCGGGAGATTCTTCCATTCGAAGAAGCCGTGAAGATGGCCAGTCTCTATCCCGCCCGTTTCCTTCAGTGCGATGACCGACTCGGATCGATCAAGGTCGATAAGAAAGCGGATCTACTGATCGTGGATCCCTCGATGAAGCTTCTTGCCACGTATGTGGGAGGGAAGAAAATTGCATGAAAAAATGGTGATTCGCTCACCGTTTTTCTTTTTAGAATATTTCCCGGGTAATCTCATCCCAGGGGATCGGTTCAAGTTCAAGGGTATCGGGGAAGTCTTTCTCGGCTTCCATATACGCCCTCTGATAAAGTTGGAGTTGGCTGTTGATCGCCGGTTTCTCCCTCTTCATCCGTTTGTATTCTCCCTGCTCGTCCATCACGCGGACATTCACATTGTCTTTCCATCCGACCGCCAAGATCGTCTTCAATTCTTCCTTGATCTTCGCGTCATAGACCGGACAAGCCAACTCGACCCGTTTCTCCGTATTGCGTGTCATCAGGTCGGCGGAAGAGATGTACATCTTCTCCTCTCCGTGGGCATGGAAGTAATAGATCCGTGAGTGCTCCAGGAAACGCCCGATGATCGACCGTACCCGGATGTTTTCGCTGACGTCGGGAATCCCCGGGATTTGACAGCAAATCCCCCGCACCAAGAGATCGACTTTCACGCCGGCTTTCGATGCCTCGACCAAGGTATCCAACACATCCTTGTCCGTCAAAGAATTCATCTTGAAGAAAATGTGTCCGTCCCCATGGACGTTGTGTACTTTGATTTCTTCTTGGATCAAGGCGATGAACTTGGTTTTGATCCCCATCGGGGAAGCCAGGAAATGGGTGAAGTCGTTGGCTTCGGAGATCTTCGCCAACTGAAGCAGGTTGAAGAACTCCAAGGCATCCTCCCCGATCTCCCGGTTGGCGGTGATCAGGTTGACATCGGTATACAGTCTGGAGGTCTTTTCGTTATAGTTGCCGGAAGAAACATGGGTGAAGGTCTGGGTCAGATTCCCATCCTTCCGCAAGATGACCATGATCTTCGAATGGACCTTATAATAGTCGATCCCATAGATGACCTTGCATCCCGCATCTTCCAGTTTATCCGACCAGTTGATGTTGTTTTCTTCGTCGAACCGCGCTTTCAACTCCATCGCCACGACGACGTCTTTCCCATTCTCCGCCGCTTCCGTCAACGCCGCGATGATCTTGGATTCGCTTGCGACACGGTAGAGGGCGATCTTGATCGCCACGACTTTCTTATCCAACGCCGCTTCTTGAAGAAGCTTCAAGACCGGTGTCGTATTCTGGAAAGGATAGGAAATGAAGATGTCATGATCCAGGATCTGACGCATGATGGATGAATTGGGCTCCGCATACGGTGTGACTTGCGGGGTAAGTTGCGGATAGAAAAACGAATCGCGGTGGGTCGAATGGAGTTTCTCTTCCAACGGTGCGATGAACTCGAAACTCAGCGGCGACTTCACGATGAACATCTGCGACGCCGTCAGTTTCAACCGTTTACGCAAGCTCGCTTTCAGTTCTTTCGGTACGTCTTCGGAGAATTCCACCCTCACCGGTCTGAGTTTCGATCTCTTCTTGATCAACATCTTCATGAACTCGCGATAATCGATGTCTTCGTCGTAATACGCTTCTTCCGCATCCAAATCCGCATTGCGGATGATCCGTACCACGGATCTTCCTTCGATGTTCATATCGCGGAATACGCGTTGCGCGAACATCAGGATCAAATCCTCCATGCGCATGAACTTCACGGCTTTCTTCCCTGGGATGAACACCAAGGGTTTCAGGAACTGGCGGTTGATCGCAATGATCCCCAACGATTTCTTGTTTTTCAGATTCAATTGGACGATGATGTAGCTTTGACGGTTGGCTAGAAAAGGAAAGGGGTGTTTGGGGTCGACGACTTGGGGTGAAAGCAAGGGCATCACCTCTTGGTCGAAATACTGTTTCATCATCTCTTTCTCATCCGAAGAAAGATTCTCCGGACGCAAGAAATGGACATTCTTGTCCTTTAATTCTTTCGATAACTTCTCAAACGCCTTGTCCCGATCCTTATTGTGTTTCTGTGTCTTCAGGTAGACCGCGTCCAACTGTTCACGGACGCTCATCCCGGTCTTATTGTCGGCCGGTTTCTCCAACAAAATCTGATCATGCATGCTTCCCACCCGGACCATGTAGAACTCATCCAGGTTGTTGGCGACGATCGCCAGGAAGCGGAGTCGCTCAAAAAGCGGATTCTCAAGGTTCTCCGCTTCTTCAAGGACACGATGGTTGAACTTTAGCCAGGACAGTTCCCGGTTGTCGTAGAATTCAGGCATGGATTACTCCTGTTTTAAGATCCGGGAATAGAAATACCCCTCGCGGACGCCATATCTGGAAAGCATGAAATTCTTGGCTTGGACGTTACGGCAGATTTCATCCATGATGATCGCCCCCGGTAGTGCTGTGGTTAAACGATCGGGGACCGATGACAACAAGAGTTTGATCCCCGCGGCTTTCTTCCCTTCGACCATCATCGACGTGCGCGTGATCTCCGCCGTCGGGATGATCAGTTCATACATCGATTCTTCCAAGTTGTTTTGCGCTTGGTAGATTTTCAGGATGGATCGTGCGGAACCGCCGATCCCGACCAGGTTGTCGACCTTCAGGTTCGTCAGGAAGTCGACTTTCGACAAGGCATCCTGGATGTCCGCCCGCATCTTCTCATGTTCCTTGGCGGTCGGGACGATGTTGCGGATATGTTTCAGGTACATGTTTAAACTTCCGTACGGAATGGAAATACTGTTGATGGGGACACCGTTGGCGAAGTACGTGATCTCCGAGGAACCCCCGCCGATATCCACGCTGACGCCGACCTTCGGTAATACGACCCCGCGTTTGACGCCGTTGAATCCAAACACCGCTTCCTCATCCCCGCTCAACAAGTCGATTTTGATGTTGAGGTTGCGCTCGATCGCTTCTCTCGCCTGCTGGGTATTGGCGATGTTGCGAAGGGATGCCGTCGCGAAGATATGCATCTCATCCACGTCGAACGCTTTGGCGATCAACAGGAGTTCGCGTAGCGCCAAGGTCACGGCTTTGATGCCGACCGGCGTCAGTTCCCCGTTCTCCACATAACTGATGGCTTGGGTCGAACGTTTGACATTGAGCGTCTTGGAGAGGACTTCGTTTTCATATTTGAAAATGACGAGACGGATGGTATTGGAACCTAAGTCGATGATGCCGTATTTCATATGGTCCACCTCTGCTTTGTTAAGGATATTGTAGCACAAAAGGGGAGATTGATAAAAAGCGATGGGAAAGGATAACGAAGAATTGACAAAAAGACTAGCTAAATCATTGATCAGCATCGAGACGCAAATGAATTCGATCAGGAAACGAAGGATTGAAAGTTTAGGTGATTCGGCAATGATGACAAATAAGATAGGGGGAGATGATTCATCAGGATTCAAGAATCGAGGATTGATTCAACAATATTTACTTTCGTGCCCTAATGGTATATGATTAGGGCACGAAAGTAAGGTTGGCTCTATGGAAAAACAGCAGTTGATCGATCAACTCCTCCTAAATAACAATGGCTATGTCACAACATCGGAAATCATCGACGCGAGTATTTCAAAGACGTATTTTGCTGCGTATAGAAAAGAGAAAAACTTAATCAAAGTGGCTCAAGGATTATTCATGACACCTGAAGCATGGCAAGACGATCTGTATATCCTTCAGCTACGTTATCCGGAAGCCGTTTTCTCGCATGAAACATCCTCTTACCTGCTTGAAATGACGGATAGGGAACCCATGGAAAGATCAATTACACTGAAAGCCGGGAAGGGATCCGCCAGACTAAATAAAGAAGGAGTCAAGGTATATAAGGTAAAAGATGACCTGTTTGAGGTCGGATTGATTGAAGTCCTTTCGCCCTCAGGACACAAGATTCGCGCATACAATAAAGAGAGGACGGTTTGCGATCTATTGAGGAGTCGTAATAAACTTGAAGCACAAGAAATCCAAACGGTTCTAAGGGAATACTTTCATGATAGAGACCGGAACATTCCACAGCTGATGAGATATTCGAAACTATTTTCAATCGAGAATATCGTGAAGCGATACACGGAGGTATTGTTATAGTGATCAAGACGTCGATGCAACTCAAAGCACTTGTCCTCAAGCAATCCAAAGGCTATCTATGTTCTTTTTGGAGAATGGTGACTTGGTGACAAATAAATGAAGCTATTTGATAGAGAAAGGCGGTTACTTCAAATTCGAAGTACAGTGGTTACTATCTCTGGATAATCTCTAAAGTTGTCAATCAATTTCGACTAATGTTAAGGAGATCAATGGTCAAGCACATAGTAGAGAGTGTGAACAATTGAGATGTTACCTATTGTCCGGAATAAATTAGAAACGGGATATCCGCAGAATTCTTTGGTCGCAAATTCCTTCGAATGCATCCGTACATAAGGCTTGACAGACATACCTGTCTTACTTATGATGTAGATGGAAGTAGACATCATCGAGTGCCTACGAGACGTCGATATAGAAATCGTGTCAAGATGCGGTTTTCTATGGAGTCTTCCGGAAGGGGTGTGCAATCCCTCAACTTGACGTAGGTGTGAACCGAAAGAAATTGTACAGAAAGCCCTGCGAATCGCAGGGTTTTCTTTTGAAACGAGGTGGGGGAATGGATGATTTGCTGTTTTCTGCGCGACAGTTCGAGTCAATGTTTGACATTGAGTATCGGTTCAAGGTAGCACGTAAAAAGAAAATTAAAGAAATCGTGCTGAGATTCTCCAACACACAATTCCATCACCTTGTTGGTTTACATAAACTTTCTGACTTGGACTATTTCATGAAAGCATCCAAGTCGAAGATTTTCAAGGAAATTCTTTCGACAAAGACAACGATAAAACATGTACAAGTCAGTCGACATTATTACGAAATCAAGAATAGAATCCAGAGATTCGGCTACGTCATCACGGAGATATTCGAGAGAACTGAATTCATCTATATTTTTGATGGATCAAAATGCAAGGGAAGTAAGATAAAAGCCGACTTTGTGATCAAGTATGTATCAAATGACGGCGGGATTTCCTTTATGTTTTTGAATCGGTGCAATTCGGAATTGAATGATTACACTTGTACAAGTTTCTTTATGTATGAGAATCGAGACTACACATTCAATCAAGAACAGTATAAATTCATCACGATCGTGAAAATCAGACAATCGACTGGGGAAACCTCCGTATTGCTTGATCGCTATAAAATGGAAAGGCAATAAGGAGGCTTTAAGGAACATTTCATGAAATGGTCTAAAATGTATGCGCTACCTCTTGACAAATTCGGGGTATAAGATGATAATGGCATTAGTACAAAATACAGTATTCTGTATTTAGGAGGTATGATCTTGAAAATCGTGGTCGGTGGTCAAATGGATAAGCAGATTTTGGCGAATCTCATCACCAAGTATGGGTGCGGCAGAGTCGAAGTATCGATCAAAAGCGATATCGAAGCAGCCCTGGCGATTCAAACCAATCAAGCCCAGTACTATTTCGGAGCATGTGCGACAGGCGCCGGAGGGGCATTAGCGATGGCCATCGGTCTCGTCGGTCCGCAGCACTGTGTCTCCATCAGCATTCCGGGGAAGATTATGCAGGAAGAGGAGATTCGATCAGCGGTTCGGAATGGCAAAAAGTGTTTCGGGTTCGTCAACTACGACGCCGACAAAGTCATTCCCGTATTATTGGATGAAATTCTCAAAAAATAAGGAGGAAAGAGAATGTTATTTAGCATCAACGCATTGACGATCATCGTCATGGCGGCCTTGGGCGGCATTTGCGCCTATCTCGCCAATCAGAACATCGCGGTATTCCACGACGGACTACGCCCCATGTTCCCGGCTTATTTCAGTAAGGCGATGGATCGTAAGACCCTGTTCGCCACCAGTTTCGCCTTGTCGTTCGGTTTGGTCATCGGTTTCGGTTTGCCGACGTCCATCGCCGGAAAGATCATCATCGTCCACACCATCATGTTGGCGACCGACATCATCGGGACCATGTTCTCCGAAAACGGGAACAATAAATGGTACGCGACCGTGGTCGGCGCCTTGTTCGGCATCGTCTTGTTGTTCGGGATGCAAGCCATCATCGATGCGCTTAAGATCCTGCCGATCGACTTCACCGGTAGCTTAGGGACCGTCGGAAGCTTGATCATCCTCGCCTTCAGCGTTTTCCCCGCGATCGCCGTCGCTTACCAAGCCGGCATCGTCTCCGGCGGTACCGTGCTTGTCCTGATCATGTTGGTCAAACAAATCACGATGCTTTACGGTAAATTCGTCGTCAACGGCGTCACCGTCGCATTGAACTCGGACGGTATGGCTTTATTGGTCGGTATCATCGCGATGATCGTCGTCGCGGCGAGACAGAAGAGAACCGAAGACGGCAACGCCGCCACGGCCTTCGCCGTATTCTCGAAAAACATCGACCGCATTAAGAAGAACATGCTGATCTTGGCATTCAGCGGCGGGATCGTCGCGCTTGCCACCACGTTGTTGTTGATCGCCGAAGGGCCCGCTTCCTTGACCTTGACGGCCGAGGGCCAATACGCCCAAGCCGCGATCGTCGCGTTAGGCAGAACCTTAGGTTTCATCCCCCTCGTCATGACGACCGCGATCGTTTCCGGCGTCTATTCCCCCGCAGGAACCAAGTTGATCCACGTTCCCGCGATCCTCTTCATCAACATGGGCGTCATGGGCATGGCCGGATCCTTCGTTACCGGCGCATTGATCATGGTCGTCGAAGTCTTGTTGCTTGGATTCATCGCCCAAGGCATGGATAAATTCCCGGGCATGAAGGATCTTGGCGACAACACCCGTACCGCGATGAGCAAGGTCCTCGACCTCGCCTTGTTGGTCGGCGGGATGCTGGCAGCCAATGCCATCGCCCCTTCGATCGGCTACATCTGGGTCATCGGTCTCTATTTCCTCAACCAAGCTTCCAAGAAGCCGTTGTCGACCATGGCGATCGGTCCGATCGGCGCGATCACGATGGGTATCCTCGTCAACATCCTGCATTTGATCGGCTTGTTTCCCATCATCGTAAAGTAATCTAGGATAGTGTAAAATAAAGAGGAAGATCGACTCTTCCTCTTTATTCTAATCATCGAAAGGACATCGTATGAGCGACGTAAAGAACCTGATCATGAACAAAAACGGCCTGGTCTCGATGACCTTGGCCAAGATCCTTCTCCAACTCAAGGTCGGCGACAAAATCCCGACGTTCAGCGAACTTTCCGAGGAGACGTCGGTCGCCCGCGGGACCCTTCAAAACGCGATGAAGCTGCTGACGCAAACCCAGGCGATCACACTGGAATCCAGGGGTCACATGGGGACGTTTTTAATGCAGAAGAATATGAAAACCTTGCTTGAATTCGCAAACATCACCTCCTTGGTCGGTGTCATGCCCTTACCGTACTCGAAACATTACGAAGGTTTGGCGACCGGCATCATTTCAGCCATGGAGAACGAATACGACATCCCCGTCAACATGGCCTATATGCGCGGTGCGCGCAAACGTTTGTCTTTACTGATCGAAGCCCGCTATGATTTCGCCCTGGTTTCCAAACTGGCATTCCTCGACAGCGTCAACCAAGGCGCGGATATCCGGATCGTCAAAGAATTCGGGCCCAAATCCTACTTAAGCAACCACGTCATCGTCCTCAACGACCAGAATGCGAAGGGGATCGAGGATGGGATGCGGATCGGGATCGACAACGACTCGATCGACCAGACCAACCTGACTTATCATGTCACCAAAGACCATAAAGTGAAGTACATCAACCTCAACTACAACCAAATCCTCAATAAACTGAAAAGCGGGGAGATCGACGCCGCGGTATGGAACGAAGATGAAATCCGGGAATCCTATCCGGGGATCCGCTACATCCAGATCGAAGGGATCGATGAAAACGATACGATCGCGGTCATCGTCGCCAGAAACAGCGCCACCGAGCTCTGCAACCTTTTAACGCAACTGATCAACGTCGACACCGTGCTCAGCATCCAGCACCTTGTCGCCCACGGGAAGATGATTCCCAGATACTAAGGAGAGCCATGACCATTCAAAACCGTTTGGACTTGATGGTGAGCGTGTCGATGATTACGATCGACCAAGCCGACAAGATCCGACGCATTTGTTCAATCTACGAAAACGAGTTCGGCTATTCATTCGATGAAGAAGCGGCCGAACGTTTCATAACCCACTTCGCCGGCATGTACATCCGCGAAAACCAGGGACAATCGATCGAAACGATCCCTGAATTCGTCATGGACCAGTTACTCAACGATCCGGCCTGCGCGAAAGCCAACGAGATGCTGAAGCGACTCTTGGAAGAAATCACCCCCCCCAAGGAAGAAGAAGGCTATTTCCTGCTTCATCTGATTCATTTCCTGGGTCAACAAGGACAAAACGAACCATGCTAACCAACCTCACGCTGATCCATGAACACATGGCCATCGACCTCTCCGGACCCAAGAAGGATCTGGACTGCAAGATGGATCTATTGACGGACGGGTTACAGGAAATCGCCGATCTCAAGAACCACGGTGTCGTCCGGATCCTGGATTGCTCGAACCGGGGCATGGGACGCGATATCCGACAGGTTTTGGAACTCGAAAAACAAACGAACATCCAATTTCTCTTTTCGACGGGCTATTATAAAGATCCCTTTCTTCCGATGGAAGTAAACGAACGTACGGTCGACCAACTGGCCGAACTTATGACGAAGGAAATCACGGAAGGCATCGAAGGTCTTCGCTGCGCAAGCGTGATCGGGGAGATCGGAACCAGCCTCAACGTCATCACACCCAACGAAGAGAAAGTCTTTCTCGCCGCCTGCATCGCCCACCGAAATACGGGTGCACCCATCCTTACCCACACCACATTGGGGACGATGGGGGATGAACAAGTCGAACTGTTACGCAAACAGGGCGTCGATCTCTCGAAAGTCCTGATCAGTCACGTGGATTTGAAGAACGATTTCGATTCGATCGTACGTCTGCTGAAAAGCGGCGTCAACGTCGGTTTCGACACGATCGGAAAAATCAACTATTTGCCGGACGAGACCCGTCTGGACTGGATCGTCCGATTGATCGATCTCGGATACATCGACCAACTCTTCTTATCGATGGACATCACCCGTAAGAGCAATCTCGCCACCCACGGCGGGATCGGCTATCATTACCTGTTCGATACCTTCATCCCTGAACTAAAGAAGCGCCACATCACCGAAGCCCAGATTCAACGCATCCTTTCCGACAACCCCAACCGATTCCTAGGAGGAAACGCCGTATGATCGAAACCTACCCTTTATCCTCCATTTCCATGGAAGAAGCCGCGAAAAAACAATTCTCCCTGGTCGATTGCATCTGCCGTGAATTCGGCGGATTGGAATTCCTTCAAACCGGGGATTTAGGCGTGAAGTCCCCCAACAATAAACCCGATACGACACTCAAGGCGGAAAAAGTGCTTGCCCGTTTCTTTCAAACGGAAAGCGCGGTCCTGGTTCGCGGATCGGGAACCGGCGCACTGCGCCTCTCTTTCGCGACCTGCCTTGGCAAGAAGCGTAAAGCGCTGATCCATGACGCACCGGTCTATTCGACGACGGAAAGCACCTTCGAGATGATGAACATCGAGACGGTTTCCGTCGACTTCCATGACGCCGATGCCTGCATTAACGCTTGTCAGGGAGAAGGATTGGATTTCATCCTCGTCCAAACGACCCGCCAGAAACTCGACGACCGCTACGACCTTGAAGAAGTGATCCGACGGTTCAAATCCGCCTGTGACTTACCGATCATCGTCGACGACAACTACGCGGTCATGAAGATCGAAAAGATCGGAGTCGAATGCGGGGCGGATCTCTCCGCGTTCTCCGCCTTCAAACTCCTTGGACCCGAAGGGGTCGGGATCGTCGTCGGGAAAAAAGCCTTGTGCGACAAAATCAATAAAATCAATTACTCCGGCGGTTCGCAGGTACAGGGTTTCGAAGCGATGGAAGTCCTTCGCGGGATGGTTTACGCCCCGGTTTCCTTGGCTTTACAAGCAAAGGTGACCCAGGAATGCTGCGACAGACTAAACAACCATGAGATTCAAGGCATCAAATCCGCCTTCATCGCCAACGCCCAATCCAAGGTGTTGTTGGTGGAGTTCGACGAAGAAATCGCCGAGCAGGTCTTGATCCATGCCCAACGCCTTGGTGCCGCCCCGCATCCGGTCGGAGCCGAATCGAAGTATGAAATCGCACCGATGTTCTATCGTGTCTCCGGTACGTTTTTAAAAGCGGACAAAACGCTGAAGCAACGGATGATCCGTATCAATCCGATGCGCTCCGGGACACAGACGGTCCTACGTATCCTGCGCGAAAGCCTGGATGCGGCAATGAAAGAAGGGAAATCATGTTTCTAGAAAAAGTGATGGAACGGAATCCGAAACTTTTGGATGCGGCGATCAAGCTGCACCAACAAGGCACCCTGGATCCCGATACCTATATCCTGGACGTACCGGGTCTGCTTGACAACGCGAAACTGGTGTTGGACGAAGCCAAGAAACACGGATTGAATTGTCTCTACATGAGTAAGCAAATCGGACGCAATGCCGAAATCGCCGAACAATTGGAAGACATGGGCTATGACGGCGCGGTCGCGGTGGATTATCGCGAGGCGCTCCATCTGGCGGCGCATGGATTGAAACTATGGAACGTCGGACATCTGGTCCAAACCCCGAAATCCGTCCTTGAACGGTTGATCCCCTATGGCGTCCGTTATTTCACGGTGTATTCCATCGAAAAGCTTCACGAAATCAACGAAATCGCGAAACGACACGACATCCTTCAGTCGATCATGGTGAAGGTCGCGGATGAGAGTTGCCTGATCTACGACGGTCAACAAGGCGGTTTCAATCTGGATGAACTGGAATGCGTCAACGAAGCGGCAAAAACACTGAGTCATGTCCGCATCGAAGGCGTCACGTCCTTTCCATGCATGCTTTATAACGAAAAGAGCGGAAAGATCGAAAAGACCGCGAATTTCGACCTGCTTCTCAAAGCGAAAGATAAGTTGGAATCGCTGGGATGTACGATCAAGGAAGTCAACACCCCTTCGTCCAATACCTATGCCAGTATGCAACTTGCGGCGGAGAACCATGCGACGACCGTCGAACCCGGACACGCCTTGACCGGGACGACCCCCTATCATGCGTTTCACAGCGACGGGGAAGTACCGACGCTGCTTTACCTCACGGAAATCTCGCATACGGTGAACGATACGAGTTATGCATACGGGGGCGGGTACTATCGCCGTTCCAACCTGAAAAACGCACTGATCGTCCATCGCGACGGCGTCAGGGAAAGAGCCCTGATCCATGGACCCAGCATCGACAGCATCGATTACACCTTGAAAGTCGACGGTGTCCATCCGGTCAGCGCGACCGTGCTCTGCAGTTTCCGTACGCAGATTTTCACGACCCGCAGCCACGTCTCCCTCATCGACCCCCGTGGCGAAGAGCCGATCCTTCTTGGAATGTTCGACGCCCACGGCTATCAACTATGAACCGTTTCATCGTCATCGTTTTGGATGGCTTCGGCATCGGGGCGATGGAAGACGCCCGTGACACCCGTCCTGCGGATGTAAATGCAAATACACTCAAAAGCATCCTGACGGTCTATCCCGACCTTAAACTCCCGACCTTACAGAAGCTCGGATTGATGAACGCCGCCGGGTTTGAGAGTGAAAACATGAAGTTCAACCCCGAAGCGAACTTCGGAAAATCGTCGTTGATGCACGATGGCGCCGATACGTTCATGGGCCATCAGGAAATCTTGGGGACCATTCCCAAGAAACCGGTCCTGCAATGTCTGAACGACCAATTGATCCCTGTCAAGAACGCTCTGATCCAAGCCGGATACAAAGTCGAAGAAAAAGGCACGGACAAACTCACGTACTTTCTCGTTGAAGACTATTGCGCCGTCGCCGACAACATCGATTCCGACCTCGGACAAGCGATCAATTGTATCGCGCCTTTGGATTTCATGCCTTTCGAAAAACTCCTTGAAATCGCCCGTGTCGTTCGCGGTGTCGTCACGTTGAACCGCGTCATCCCTTTCGGGGGGACGGGGAACACGATCGAAGACATCCTAAACGCCCAGGAAGTCAAGGAAGACCGCTATATCGGGAACGTCGCGGTACGGACCAAATCCTACCTTCAAGGCTATCAAGTCCTGCATCTGGGTTATGGCGTCGATGCGAGCGTCCAAGTCCCGTCTTTACTTAAAACAAAAAACATCCCGACCGTTCTCTTAGGCAAAGTCGCCGACATCGTCGCCAACCCCTACGGAAAAAGCGTTTCCTGCGTCAACAGTGAAGAGGTATTGCGTCTGACGATCGACGAAATCAAGGCGATTTCGCACGGGTTCATCATCACCAACGTCCAAGAAACCGATTTGGCCGGACATAGCATGAATACGAAATGGTATAAAGAATTACTGGAGATCGCGGATCGTAACCTGAACGAAATCCTATCCTTATTGGATGAGAAGGATCTCTTGATCGTCATGGCTGACCATGGCAACGACCCGGAGATCGGTCATAACCGACATACCCGCGAATACGTCCCGCTGCTTGCCTATCAAAGAGGGACCCACGGCGTTTTACTGGGAAAGCGCAACACGATGTCCGATGTCGGAGCAAGCGTCTGCGACTGGTTCGATTGTCCCTCGCCTCAAAACGGAGAAAGCTTCGCTCTACCCTTCTTGACATGGAAAATGCGCTAACGCGCATTTTTTTGTGTCATTCGACCGACAAGATAACCGAATAAATATCCGCTTAAGTCGATGAGGACGTCGCTGAATCGTCCGGCTCTTCCGTCGATCTGCGTCTGTATCGTCTCATCGAGGAAAGGCAAGAAGACACTCAGATAGAACCATCGGTTCTGATTCATCCGCGCATTCATCGAACTCAACCCGCCCAATACCGCATATTCGCTGAAGTGCGCCCCCTTGCGGATGACCGTCGTCAACAGTTCCAACGATACCTGCAGATCGAACTTCATGAACAGTCCATGGATCGCCTCCACATACCACTTACTGGTCGTCGTTGAAGTTTCTCCGTTTTGTAGGGTGAACCCCAGAATCAGAAGGATCCATGCCACATAAAGAATGAATACGATACGTCGTCGCATGTTGATGTCCTTCCTTGCGGGGGTGTTCTCCGCGCTTGCGTAATGGTATAATACCATTGACTAAGGGGTGATTTCCATGAAAGTCCGTTCATTCTTCAGCGATTTGACGCTCGTGCTCATCGGTAATTTTTTCCTGGCTTGTTCGGTCGGGTTTTTTATCTTACCCTATAAAGTATTATCCGGCGGCGTCGCGGGCATCGCGGTCGCCCTTGAACCGATCACCAAGATCCCTGCGACCTATTGGATCTATGTCTTGATCATCGGTTTGTTTCTGATCGGTTCGATTTTCCTTGGCAAGAAATTCGCCGTCCACACGGCGTTGAGTTCCTTTCTCTATCCTGTTTTCCTTACCTACATCACTTCCTTGAACTGGAACGTGGGTGTCGATGTCGACCCTTTGTTGGCGAGCCTGTACGGCGGTCTCTTGGCCGGGATCGGCGTCGGGATGGTTTTCCGTACCGGGGCTTCGACCGGAGGCATGGATGTGCCCCCGTTGGTCGTCAATAAGTATACGGGGATCCCCGTTTCGAAACTGGTGTTGATCGTCGATGCCTTGACGGTCTTACTCGGATTTACGGTTTATGGTCTACAAGCGGTTCTGGTCGGCTTGATCTCCGTGTGGGCTTGCGCCTACGCCTTGGATAAAGTCCTGTTGTTTGGGGGACAGGAAGCCCGTAGCGTGATGATCATTTCCAATTCCTATCGCCAAATCACCCAAGCCATCCATGATTTCCTGGATCGCGGGACGACGCTCTTGGAAGCGGAAGGCGGTTATACGGGGGATGAACGCAAGATCGTCCTTTCGGTCATCAGTAAGAACCAATATCCTGAATTGGTGAAAGTCGTCAGTATGATCGACAAGGATGCCTTCATCATCGTCACCGATGCGACGGAAGTGAAGGGCAACGGATTCAGTTTCGACTATAAGGTGTAAAAAAAGGAGCGCAAGCTCCTTTAATCGTCATCCTCTTCATCGTCTTCATCTTCATCATCGTCTTCATCTTCATGATCCTCGTCTTCATCATCATCTTCGTCTTCATCATCGTCGTCATCATCGTCATCCTCATCCTGATCGTTTTCAAGTCGGATGCCGACGACGACGCCATCGCGTAAGGTAATCTCGATCCAATCGCCGACACTCAGATCGCTCACAAGCAATGCGGAGATCTTATCGTCGATTTTGATCCAAACGGTCGGGGATAAGGGGAAGGTGGTGACTTCACCCGACGTCACGGTCGTGGTTTTGCCTGTCGCCGACGTCACGGTATCGACTCCGGTAGATGTGGTTGCGGCGAGTTCGACCAAGATGCCGCCTGCGGTGATCCCTCTGAACCAACCCTTGAAGGAATCGGTAGCCTCGTCATCATCAACCATATCGCCCTTGGGCTTGGTCGAGGACGTGACGGTATCTTCCGTCGTTGTGACCGGTTTCGTCGAAGAAGAAACGGTATCCGTCGTATCTCCGGCTGGTTTCGTCGAAGAGGTCTCCGTATCTTCATTTGCACTCAGAACGGACGGACCGCTCTTGGTATCCGAATCCATCTCTTCGCTTAAAAGGATGGCCGAAGGTTTTCCATACATGAAAGCGTTGAAGTCGGTGCTTGTACATCCTGCCATCAGGAAAAGCACGAGCGAGATTTGCAGTAGGTTACGTAGTTTTTTCATTGGGGAGTTCCTCTCTTAATCGTCATCTTCTTCATCCTCTTCGTCATTCTCATCGTCATCATCGTCATCGTCGTTGTCTTGCGAGATTTCATCATCATCATCGTCGTCCTCGTTCTCTTCGATTCGATCCAACTGGACGAGGATTTCAGACTTCAATGCGTTGAGGTCGACACCCGTAGTCGCCAAGCGGCGACGATACTCACTGACATCGACGCCGTGTTCCTCGAGTTCATCCAAAGCATCTTCCAAATCCTCTGAGTCTGTCTCATGATCATCCTCCAGCACGTCGCCATACTCGTTTTCGAATTCGGTTTTCAGATCTTCGTCTTCGAAATAATTCTGTACGGTGCTGGTCGGTGAACTGATGACATCCGGATTGTTTCTACTTAAGAGATAAAGCCACAGCGGGAGGTCGGAATCATCCGCATCCTCCAAATCTTGTTTCTGTGCACGCATGAAGGCGAGGTTGAATCCGTTGAGTGAGGGTGATTCCGTCTGGATCTTACTTAACAATTCCTTAAGGTCCAAATTGAAGGTTTGGTCGTTGCCATCATAAGATACGGTCGTAATCAAGATGTAATCCGAGGTCAAAGCTAGTGGATCGAGATATCCCGCCTCGATTGTTAGGCGGACGATTTCCATCAAGGCTTCCTGGATGGGCAACCCCTTCAAAGAGGTCAGATCCAAACTTTGCGCCTCGGTATTCACACTTCTGACATCAAGGACGGTATAGTCCTTGGATAGTTCGATCCTCAGACTGGGGTTCAGGTCGACCGTGACGACCCCCGCGACGACATTCATCGGTGACAAGAGGCGCGCCATACCGAGTAAGAGGGCAAGTACGACGGTCGCACCGACCATCGCCAAGGAGAATTTACGTTGGAAAATCGGTTGACGGTTGATTTTCTTCTCGATCTTCGCAAACACGCGGTCTTCATCCAAGAACGCCGCATCGAGGCTCTTTTTTAGCTTATCCATCATTTATCCACCTCCTTTTGGAGTCTTTCAAGGGCACGGTAGTAGCGTGCCTTGATCGTATTCTCATTCAACTGAAGGGAAAGCGCGATTTCCGCGAACGTCATCTCCAACTTCAACTTCGCGATCAAGACTTGCTGCTGGGGGAAATCGAGTCGTTTGAGGGCGGATTCGATCCCTTCCAGTGTGCTTTTCTCGATCACTTGAAGATGCGGGTTGTCCGCATCGGGGATTTCCTGCACCCAGGCGTTGTCGTCTTCGTCGATCAGAGTGATCGGCGCCTTCTTCTTGAAACGGTAATATTTTTTCAATTCATTCTGGGTCATCTGCATCAAATAGGCATCCACGTCGTTGATTTCCTTTTTCTTCGTCAATACGTTGCGATAGAAATCGGCGTAGACATTCTGAAGAAGATCCTCCATATCGCTGGCTTGGGCAACGCGGAACAACACATACTTGCTGAGCGAAGGAAAACTCGCCCGGTAGATTTTCTCGAATTCGGTATGGATGTCGTTCATGGCGCCCTCACATGGATAGATACGACCTGAATGGAAATAGTTGCAAAAAATCGTATTCAGGATTATTGTTACTTTAGCACCGAATGGTTTGGACTTCAAATCAAGTAACCGAACCGCAACGAAAAGAGAATGATGAAACATACGTGTGAAAGTATGTGTTTTCGGCTACGGGGTTGGTCTCAAAAATTATTGTGTTATAATTGACGCAGATAGGAAGTGACCGCATGCTGAAATTCAAAGATGTATCCAAGACCTATAAAAACGGAGTCAATGCGCTCTATAATATCAATTTGTTGATCGAGCAAGGGGAGTTCGTCTACATCATCGGACCGACGGGTTCGGGGAAATCCACATTGATCAAACTCTTGGACGCCGAAGAGAAGGCGACGAAAGGGTCGGTCGAAGTCGCGGGGGTGGATCTTGCGAAGTTGAAACCGAGGAAAGTCCCGATGTATCGCCGAAGCATCGGCGTGGTTTTTCAGGATTTTAGATTACTGGAACACAAAACCATCTTCGAAAACGTGCATTTCGCTCTGGAAATCACGAATACCCCCCTATTGAAAGCAAGACAGAGGGTCAGGGAAGTCCTCAGTCTGGTGGATTTGGCCGATAAAGCCAATGATTTCCCTTCAAGTCTCTCCGGCGGACAGCAGCAACGCACCGCGATCGCACGCGCCATCGCCAATCGGCCGAAAGTCCTGGTCTGCGATGAACCGACCGGGAATCTGGATCCGGCGAAATCCGCGGACATCATCCGTTTATTGGAGAAAATCAACCGGGAAGAAGGGACCACGATTTTGATGGTCACCCATGACATCAGTATGGTCAACTCTTTCCGTAAGCGGACGATCGCCCTACAAGACGGCCATATCATGGCGGATCTGCATGATGGAGGCTACATCGAATGAATGTTACACGACACGTTAAAGAGGGGTTCATCGGCGTCTTGCGCCATAGCGCGATGTCGGTCTCCGCAGCCACGGCGGTCATGATTACGTTGGTACTCATGTCGCTGTTCCTCTTGCTGACACTCAACTTATCGCAGATCACCAAGAATGTCGAAGAAAGCGTCCAGATCCACGTCAAGATCGTGGACGGAACGACGATGGACACCATCGATGCGATGAAAGCCGAGATCGCGCTGATTCCGGGCGTCAAACTGGTGACCTTCTCCGATAAGAACGCCGAGCTGGACCGGTTCATCGCCGCATTCGGCGAAGACGGCAAAATCTTCGAAATGTACCGCGGGGAAGACAATCCTTTAAGGGATGCTTATCTGGTGGACGTGGTCAAAAACGCGCCATTGGATATCATCGCCGCCAAAATCAAACTGTTGGATGCGATCGAAGGGGTCAACTACGGCGGGGACAACACGCTGCGTTTGGTTTCCTTGATGGAATCCATCCAAAACGGCGGTTTGATTCTGGTTTCGATCTTATGGCTCTTGGCCATCTTCCTGATTTCCAATACGATCAAGATCACGATCTATTCCCGATCCGAAGAAATCCACATCATGCGTACCTTGGGTGCGACCAACCACTTCATCCGTTTCCCCTTCTTGATCGAAGGGATCCTCATCGGATTGTTGGGGTCGATCCTACCGATCCTGTTGACGATCTTCGGCTATCAATATCTCTACAACGCCTTGGGCGGTGTCCTGGTCAGTAATCTCTTCATCCTACGTCCGATTTATCCGATGGTCTTTCAAGTCAGCGGCATCCTGGCGGGACTTGCCGTCTTGGTCGGTTTAACCGGCAGCTTTATTTCCGTAACCCGCCACTTGAGGTGGAACCGATGAAAAAACGCACGAGTATCCTCATCTTGATCTGTTTCATGATCCTGGGGTTTTCTAGTGTCAAAGCGGTGACGTACGACTTCGCCAACAACGAAGCCTATTACTCCGCCCTTTGCTCTTCCTCCCAGGCGGCGCAGAACCGGACCGTTTGTCTGGCGTATCAGAACTACGTTAACCAAAAAGTGTTGGATGCGCAGAAACAGTTGGAAGCCATTCAAAAAGACATGAAGAACATCTCCGCCAACATCAGTAAGTATGCGGCGCAACTGGCCAACTACGAAGCGCAGATCACCTCGTTGGAAAGGGACATCGCGGCGCTGGAAACCTCGATCGCGGCGTCCGAAGTGGCGATCGGCGAGTTGGAAGTCCAAATCGAAGAACGCGATTCCGTCATTTCGAAGATCGACGCAAGCATCAAAGAAAGAATGGTGACGATGCAATCGTTCGCCAGTCTGAACGGATACATCGACTTCGTCATGGGGGCGAAGGATTTCACCGATCTGATCCGCCGGGTCGAGGGGATCAACGACATCACCGATTATGATAAAGAACAGATGGACTTACTGACGGAAGAAATCCGTTTACTGAATGACGATAAGGCGGAAGTGCAGCGTCAAAAAGACGCGTTGGTCCAGAACAAGACGAACATCGAAACCAATAAGGCGACGATGGAAGGATTGAAGACGGCGGCGCAGACCATCTTGGTCGAGTTCCAGAAACAGGAAGCCGCCCTTGAGGCGCTTGAGAATCAAATCGCCGCCGACTTGTCGGAAACGCAAGCGGCGCTGAAAGCCATCTCGAAAGCGTTGAACGCGATCGCGCCTTCACCGGGATGGTCCGTCCCCATCCGGGCGACCTTCAGGGTCAGTTCCGGGACCTGGTATTATCCGGGATCCTCCAGCATCCATCTGGGCGTCGATATGTCCGCCCCGGTCGGCACCAACCTCTATGCGGTCGCCAACGGTGTCGTGCTTTATTCGGTCGACGCGTGTCCGACCTATGGGTATCTCGGCAACAAATGCGGCTATCCGGGCTCGTCCTATGGCGGCAACCAGGTGTATCTGATGGTCAACGTCAACAATAAAGCCTATGCGATCCGCTATCTCCACCTTCAATCCGGGACACCGGCCAAAGCCGGGACGATCGTCAAACCGACCGACGTCATCGGGAAAGTCGGATCTTCCGGGAACTCCTCGGGTCCCCACCTCCACATCGAAGTCATCTATCTGGGAACCAACACCGTCGCCTATTACGCGCAACGTTGGAACGGCGATTTGGCCTTCGGTGCCGGATGGACCCTATCCAACCGCTGTGCCTACAACGGCAATAAAGCCCCCTGTCGGATGCGTCCCGAAGACGTATTCGGCGTCACGTACGGAAAAACCTACAATAACTAGCGAAAGGAGACTCGCATGACGGAAAAAACCCTTCCTTATTTCATGAGTAATCCCGCATGGTATGTTTTGGATGAAGAAACGGGACGCTATCGGCTCACCCCCAACGCCCCCGTCGAAGCGCTGAAGAGTTTCGAAGACTTCTACAGCGACGATGAGAATCTCTTTGAAGAAGATGAACGAGGGATCGCGTAAGCGGTCTCTTTTTTTCATGTCCGGTGTGGTACACTAAAGAAAAGGTGACACTATGAAAACATGGCATCTCAGTACGAAAAACACATCCTATTTGTTTGGCTTGACCGACAGCGGACATCTTGAGCACCTCCATTACGGAGCGAAACTCGGTACGTTCGATCCGATGCTTCTCCATGAGAAAATGCCCTTTCCCACCGGGTTGCTTTTAGATGAAGAAACAAAGGTCGCTTTAGAAGACCTTCCGTTGGAATTCAGCACGTATGGGAAAGGCGACATCCGGGAAGCGATGGTCGAAATCGAGACGGCGGATCGTAATCGCGTCAGCGATTTTAGATACGTGGAAGACAAAGTGTTGGATCAACCCTATGCCACAAAAAATCTGCCCTGGGCATACGGGGAAAGCAGGACGATCGAGATCACGACGAAAGACGAAACATCGGGACTCACGTTGATCCTATCTTATCAAGTCTATGAAAGCTGCGATGTGCTCGCCCGCTCCTGCCGCTTGGTCAACACCTCCGATAAAACCGTACACGTCCATCGATTGCTTAGTGCGCAACTGGACCTTGACCGCAACGACCTGCTCTGGCGTACCTTTGACGGACATTGGGCGCGTGAGCGTGAAATGCATGAGAAAGAACTGAATTCCGGCATCCTGATCAACGACTCGAAAACCGGAACTTCCTCCAATCGACACAATCCCTTGGTGATCCTGCGCGAAAAAGACTGCGATGAACATCACGGCGCTTGTTTTGGCTTGAACCTGGTCTACTCCGGAAACCATGCGACGATCGGCGAAGTCAATGCCTATGGGAAATCCCATGTCGTCTGGGGGATCAACCCGCACTCCTTTGAAGTCGACCTTCTTCCCGGAGAAACGCTGGAAAGCCCTCAGGCGATCTTAACCTTCAGCGACCAAGGGCTCAATCGGCTTTCATCGCAGTTCCATACTTTCATCAACACCCACCTCATCCCCCGTCGTTGGCGCAACGTGCCCCGACCGGTCTTGATCAACAGTTGGGAAGCGACTTACTTCAACTTCAATGAAAGCAAACTGATGAAACTGGCGAAAACGGCCGCCGATGTCGGGATCGAACTTTTCGTCCTGGATGACGGATGGTTTTCAAAGCGCAACAACGATCTTTCTTCCTTGGGCGATTGGAGCGTCAACCTTAAGAAACTTCCGGGTGGATTGAAACGGCTGAGTCAAAAAATCCACAACCTTGGCCTTCAGTTCGGATTGTGGGTGGAACCCGAGATGGTTTCCCCCGACAGCGACCTCTACCGAAATCATCCCGAATGGGCGATCACGATCGACGGCCGCAAGCCGACGATGGGTCGCCATCAGTTGGTCTTGGATTGCGCCAACAGTGATGTCCAGGATTACTTGATCCGGACCTTCACCGAAATTTTCTCATGCGCCACGATCGAGTATATCAAATGGGACATGAACCGTAATCTCAGCGATCTTAAAGACGGTTCGCATGCCCATCGCTATATGCTGGGTTTGTATCGGGTGTTGCGTGAACTGACAAGTACCTTCCCCGACATCCTGTTTGAATCCTGTGCGTCCGGCGGAAATCGCTTCGATTTGGGGATGCTGGCCTACATGCCTCAGATCTGGACCAGCGACAACACCGACGCGCTCTGCCGCATCGACATCCAGGACGCAACCTCCCAAGGCTATCCCCTCAGTACGATGGGCGCTCATGTCAGCGCCGTCCCCAACCATCAGACCCAACGTGTCACCCCCCTTGAAACGCGCTTTCAAGTCGCCTGTTTCGGCATCTTGGGCTATGAGTTGAACTTGAATGAACTGAGCTCCGAAAGTTTGAAGTCGATCCAGGCCCAGGTTGCCTTCTATAAGGAATACCGCGAACTTTTCCAGTTCGGTACGTTTTATCGGATTTCCCCCAAAAATCAGACGAATCTGACGGATTGGATGGTCGTCGACGATGACCGATCTAGCGCGATCCTCCTGCATTTCCAAGACCGTGCGATCGCCAACCCGACCACCCAAACCTTGCATCCGGTCGGACTGGATCCCGAGTTCTTGTATGATTTCAGAAATCGTCCCTTCGACATCGACATCGGCTTGTTCGGCGACCTCATCAACATGGTTTCGCCCGTACGAATCAAGCCCGATTCGCTCTTGCATACGGTCGTCCGCAAGATGAAGGTCTTGCATACCGAAGCCGAACACGGGATCTCCGACGGGAAATCCCTGATGGCCGCGGGCATCAAACTCAAGCAGTCCAACGTCGGCGGGTTCAGCGATGAGACGCGGATCTTCCCCGACGGGGCGTCCCGGCTTTATGTTTTCAAGAAAATCAAGTAGAAAAACCCTGAGATCACTCTCAGGTCTATGTTACATGAATACGGAGACGAGTTCGTCGAAAGTCCTGACTTTCTGAAGTGCCTTTATTGCTTGATCATTGCCGAGTTTACCAGCAATCTGTGCCAATAATCCCAAATGAGTTTGCGCATAGTCATTGTTGTTCGAAACGGCGAATAGAAAGATTATCTTTACCCCGAGGTCATCCAACGTTTCCCATTCGATTTCGTGATCAAGCTTTCCGATCGCGATCCCGACATTGTGGACCGAGTCGGATTTACCGTGCGGTATCGCAATGTAGCTACCGATCCCTGTCATCCCTTCTTTTTCCCGAAGATAGATGTCGTCGACAAATTGTTTGCAATCATCGATGTATCCCGCTTCCTTAAGTAAATTCGATAAATGGTATAACGCCTCGTCTTTTGTTTTTGAGTTCATTTTCAAGTCGACGATTCTGGGGTCAAGAATGTTTTTCAGTTCCATAGATAGATCCTTCCTTTATTACCTAATGAGAAATTTATAGAATTCGATGTTGTTGGGGATTTTTCGTAGAACATCCACAGCCTCATCGGTTTCCACCAGCTTTATATACTGCTTATAAAACAACTGTGTTATTTCCGTTTCTTCTTGACTTGTCATTTTGACAGCCAGCAAGAAAATCACATCGACATCGTCTTCTTCGTACCAATGGATCGGCTTATCCAGGGTTGCGATGACGACTTTCGCTTCATTGACTTCATTTTGGTTACCATGCGGAATGGCGACCCGGTTACCATCCGATGTCGAAGTCGCAGATTCCCTTTCAAGCACAGTATTCAAGTACTTGCGCGTAACATAACCCTTACGTACAAGATGCAATGTCAAGATTTCAAGTAACTCTTCTTTGTTTTTGACATTGAGATGAGTGAATATCAGATCCGGTTCAAATAACTGATGACATCGACTGTCGAACCGCGATATCTTTTCTACTCTTCGTAACGTAACGTTTAGTAAATGTCTTCTAAGTTTATGTACACCTTGCGGAGTTAGGAGATGATCGATTTCAATGATTCGGGGGTCGTGGAGATTCATGTTCCCGGTCGTCAGAATCACGTCGGCATTACTAAATTTATTCAACCTAAACTCATGTACGGCGACGATTTCGATATCTTTGATGTCGGATAGGTTTTTCTTGATTCTTTCGCACAAGAGTTGGTTGTGGCTCATTCCAAGATTACTTGCAAGTACGACATGCAAAGGATGCTCCTTACGTTCAATGGCAGCTTGAATGTAGAGGACGATGTAACCAAGTTCATCTTCGGTTACCTTCAAGTTGTAGTATTCCTCAAATAATACGGAAATCGACCAGACGGATCGAAACACCTGCTTATATTCGCTTTTTATCGTATGAACTAAATTATTCGGCATGGAACGGCCATAACGAAGACGGAAAATCGTAGGTCGAAGATGTGACAGTAAACCCTGATACAATGCAATATCGTTTGAAAGATCGACATTAAGAATATTCCCGACGATGTTGATCAACTTTTCGGTGAATATCTCCAGGTTGTTGTCATATTCACGGACTCTCTCCGTCGGCACCAACATAACATTACTGCCGATTACTTTACTACACAAAATTTGTATCGAGAGGAATGCGATTTCATTCTGCGAAATGTTGATCTTAAGCGACTTGCTTAGTCGTTGGAAAATCGCTTGTGCAAAGGCATATTCATTGTGACGCTCGAAAATCATGATTTCCTGGGCGGATGTCGAGAAACTTTTTGCAATGGAATTTCGATAGACCGCACAGCAAACCAAAATCAGAAGGTCGTTGAATGATCCATCCGTAAACTCCACGCCCCACTCGTTCTCAGTCTCAAGAATGACTTTTCGAATCAGTGGAATATCCAGTCCCGGCATGAAATAGGTGATGAGATCTTCAACCGGTTTGTCTTTGCTTTCTTGTAAAATCATGGACTTGATGGCAAATCGATAGTTACTCTCCGAATACTCGAGTTCAATCCCCTTATTTCGGACACGTTTCAGGGAGATGTCGAATTTCGAAAGACGATCTTCTGCTTCCTTTACGACTTTCAACATCGTCGGCGTACTCAAGTACAAATCCGACGCCAACTTCGTCGTTGTCAAATTCCCGCCGATATTCCTCAGTAGCAGCTTTGTCGTCAATGTTACACGATCGTCGTTCTCAGTTACGAAATATGTTGATTCATCATCAAGCATCGTGTTGACCAGTGCGGTCCGTTGAGAATCGTTCACTTTCAGCCAAATCCCGATTCTTGGTTTCCTGACGAGTTCGCCGAGCTTGCTTTGCGTAAGGTAGGTCTCCAGTCCGTCCAATTTTACACGAACCGTTTTCTCCGATAGTCCGATTTCGTCGGCGATCTTTTGAGTCGAAACAACCGTATGCTTGAGAAGATAGTCAAGGATCTGCCTAAAATAAAATTGCGACTTTTCTTCTTTCATCAGGTCACCTCCGTCCTATGGATAGATTATCACATGAATGATATCACGCGAACTTTGAAATGTTGAAATTAATACGGTAAAAAATCATATATCGAGCCAACTTTGTTACCCAATGTACAAAAGTTCGTCATGAATCTTGCCGAACTTTTCGATCACAAGGGAATGCATCGACTATAATTTAGTGGAATGAATGATGCTCTACGAATAAGTCAACGTAGACAATGGAGGTGTCGATGAAGAAAGTCGTTGTTGTCCACACTAGCTTCGTTTCTGTCGATGATTTGAAGAAACGATTCGCCAGAATCCTACCTGAAGTAAAAGTGAATCACATTGTCGATGATAGTCTATTGGAAGAAGTTAGCGCGAAAGGTCAAATCACTCCTGGGATTATCGAGCGAATGACAAAGCATTTCCTAAATGCGAAGTCCATCGGGGCGGATGTGATTTTCAATCAATGTTCGTCGGTTCGGTTTGCTGCCGAAATTGCGGCTCGAAATGTGAATGTACCCATGATTAGCGTCGATGAAGCCATGGCGGAAACCGCGGTAAGTATGGGTAGAAGAATTGCGTTGATTGCCACGGTTAATTCGACGATCGAGCCGAGCAAGAGTTTGCTTATGGATAAGGCGAAACAAGAGGGGCGCGATGTATTCGTAACGCCGTATCTTGTCGATGGCGCATTGGAATTGCTTATGGGTGGCGACCGGGAGAAACACAATCAGTTGGTGATTGAGAAAATCGAAAGCATCGAAGATGAGAACGATGTCATCGTTCTGGCGCAAGGCAGCATGGTTGCCATGATTCCTTTACTAGGTGATATCAAGAAACCGGTGTTGAGCAGCCCTGAGCTAGGAGTGCAGAAAGTTCGTCAAATTCTCGGCATATGAATGAAAAGAGGAAATGTCCTACCGGATACTTCCTCTTTATTTTAGAATTTGATGAATGCCGCAATGATGAACGCGATGGCCATACATGCATATCCTGCATACAAGATGATGACTTCTTGTTTTGAATATTGATTGTCATCGATAATCCTTTGCCTTTTTTGAAATAAAATCTTCGCTCGTGATATCAAAACCATACCCAATATGACAAATCCAAACATCAATAGATCTCTTCCCATTTCGAACCCTCGATTTCTTTTAACCCATAGTAACATTAATTAAGCGATTCAACCCTATTTTTTAACGTTTTTTTCCTCGCTCGAAAGCAAACGGTAGATAATCGAATTTTTACTGGATTAAAAATCGTTTATCTAAAAGTTATGTAGCTTCCATACCGAATATAATTCAACTATCGAAAGGATGATGAAAAATGGAAATCATGAAAAGTTTCTCCCTAAGCGGGAAAGTGGCGTTGATTACTGGAGGATCTTACGGAATCGGGTTTGCGATTGCGAAAGGATTGGCGTCGGCGGGTGCGACCATCGTGTTCAACGACATCAATCTGGAGCTTGTCGACAAGGGCCTTGCGGCATATCAAGAACAGAATATCGAAGCCCATGGGTATGTCTGCGATGTTACGGATGAGCCGATGGTTGTCGAGATGGTACGGAAAATCGAAGAAGAAGTCGGCGTCGTCGACATACTCGTCAATAACGCGGGAATCATTAAACGCGTCCCGATGGTGGAAATGGAAGCATCCGACTTTCGGAAAATCATCGATGTCGACCTTACCGCCCCATTCATCATGGCAAAGGCGATCCTGCCCTCGATGATTAAGCAAGGACACGGCAAAATCATCAATATCTGCAGTATGATGAGTGAACTTGGACGCGAGACTGTATCCGCATATGCAGCCGCAAAAGGCGGGCTAAAGATGCTAACGAGAAACATCGCCTCGGAATATGGCGAATTCAATATTCAATGCAACGGAATCGGTCCGGGATACATTGCGACACCTCAGACCGCGCCTCTTCGAACGGAAGGGAATCCGTTCAATCGTTTCATCATCTCGAAGACCCCGGCCGCGCGTTGGGGAGAACCTGAAGATTTAATGGGACCGGCGGTGTTCCTGGCTTCAGAAGCTTCGGATTTCGTCAACGGACACATACTTTATGTCGATGGAGGGATTTTGGCTTATCTTGGGAAACAGCCGAAGTAAATCAAAAACGGGAGTCCATAATCTGAGATCGGGTTTGAATGGGTTGTTTGTCGAAAAGAAGTAGAAAGACATCGTCGATATCCTAAAAATTACCGCATTTATCCTTTCTTATGTGTAAAGTACATCGTCATTAGGAAATATATAATTCAATTAACAAGAAAGGTTGGTAAATGAATGAATCAGGTCCTCGAAAGAATCTATAAAATCGGCATTGTCCCGGTAATCAAAATCGACCACGCCGAAGATGCTTATTTGCTAGGGAAAGCATTGATGGAAGGTGGTCTTCCGGTCGCAGAGGTGACTTTCCGTACCGCGGCGGCTAAGGAAGCAATCAAGATCATGAATGAGAGATTACCGGAAATGTTGCTGGGAGCCGGAACGGTCTTGACTCGAAAACAAGTGGATGACGCGATCGAAGCCGGTGCCAAATTTATCGTTTCTCCAGGATTCAACCCTGAAGTCGTCAGATATTGCGTCGAAAAGGGAATCCCGATCGTTCCAGGTTGCTCGAATGCTAGTGACATCGAAGCCGCATTGGCTCTTGGGATAACTACGGTGAAGTTTTTTCCTGCCGAGCTTTTGGGAGGTATGAAAATGATCAAAGCGCTCGCTGCGCCGTATGTTAATGTGAATTTCATCCCTACCGGCGGAGTAAATGAGAATAACATCTGCGAATATCTCGATTACGAAAAAGTCGTCGCCTGTGGCGGAACTTGGATGGTCGATGCAAAAGCGATCGAGCTGAAGGATTTCGAAAAAATCAAGAAATTGACGCAAGATGCGGTTAAGACCATGATCGGCATGAGACTTGAACATGTTGGAGTCAATGGTACTCCTGACACTGCGTTAGGGATAGCCAAAGATTTTTCGGATTTGCTACGGGTCGAGACCAACGAAGGCGCTTCGTCGATTTTCGCGGGTACCAGTATCGAAGTCATGAGAGAACAAGGTAGAGGTAAACATGGACATATTTGCTATACGGTCAACAACGTAGACCGCGCAGTGAACTATTATGAGAGCCAAGGATTCAGATTCATCGAAGAAACCAAAAAAACGGATGAAAAAGGCAGATTGAAATTCTGCTATTTCGAAGGTGAAATCGGGGGTTTCGCCGTACATCTGAAACAAAAAGCAAAATAGGGGGTCATTATGAAAATAGTCACACTTGGTGAAATCATGCTTCGTCTATCCACATCCGGAAACACGAGGTTCATTCAAAGCAATCGGTTCGACGTCGTTTATGGCGGAGGAGAAGCGAACGTAGCGGTCAGCCTAGCCAATTACGGACAAGAAGTCCATTATGTCACGAAATTGCCTAAGAACGAAATCGGACAAGCCGCACTCAATGCATTGCGTCAATTCGGGGTATGTACCGATTTCGTCGCCAGAGGAGGCGACCGGGTTGGAATCTATTATCTTGAGACCGGCGTCTCGATGCGTGCATCGAAAGTCATTTATGATCGTGCGAATTCGGCCATCTCCGAGGCTATGGTATCCGACTTCGATTTCGATGAGATTATGGAGAACGCACAATGGTTCCATTGGTCTGGAATCACGCCGGCGATTAGTCAAAACGGCGCCGCGATTACCGAAGCCGCATGCATCGCCGCCAAGAAGCACGGAGTCGCGATCTCTTGCGACTTGAACTACAGGAAAAAACTTTGGACTCCCAAAGAAGCTCAAAAAGTGATGCGTCACCTGATGCAATATGTCGATGTGTGCATCGGAAATGAAGAAGATGCCGAAATGTGTCTTGGATTCAAGGCGGAAGGTACGGATATCGAGGGTGGAAGAATCGAGCTGAACGGATACCGGGAAATTTTCGAGAAGATGAAAAGCGAATTCGGCTTTAAAATGGTATGTACGACGTTGAGGGAAAGCCACTCCGCAACGCATAACGGATGGTCGGCTTTGTTATTTGATGGTAAGGAATTTTATCAATCCAAACATTATGACATCGACCCGATCGTCGATCGTGTCGGTGGAGGGGATAGTTTCTCTGCAGGATTGATCCATGGATTGCTTACCATGACATCAAAGCAAGATGCTCTGGAATTCGCTGTCGCAGCTTCGGCTCTGAAACATACGGTGAACGGCGATTTCAATCTCGTGTCGGAAAAGGAAGTCCTTGATTTGATGGGCGGGAACGTTTCAGGAAGAGTTCAAAGATAATAAAAAAGGTGTGAAACCAACGTGGAATCACACCTTTTCTTTTTATGTTTTCTATTTGTTGGTGTATTTAGAGAAACTTTCAAGGATCATTCGTTCGGAAATATAGTCGGCGGGTCGGTTTTTCAGCAGTGTAACGAAATCCGAATATCGTACGATTTCCACATCTGATTTTAAGCCACCCGTCTCCACTGAATCATTCACTGCGACATAGGCTTTCGTCTCAACGTTCGAAATTAGAGATTCGATTTGTCTTTTATAGGCATTCACCGCGATTTCAGGACTCCCGATTCGGTATTCCTTGTTGTCTTTGTGATTCCTAACGTACCAATAAGCATCACCCTTGTTCGACTTGACGTCACCGGACAAATTCAAATAATCGGTGACTATGATCCCTTTGTTGTAAAAGACCGTGACGAAATGATATGCGACTTCACCTTTCTCATTCTTCGCTATGCTAAACAACAGACGATGCGTGCCGATTTCCTTCGAAAGATGAAAACTCCTGGAACAGTCTTTCATAATCTCATAACGGTAAAAGTACTCAAAGAAACTTGAGAACAAATGGGGGTAAATGTTCCCTTTGTAGTTCTTGTATAATCGAGCTGCGCGGATGCTCAAGAAAATCACAAGGAATGTTACGATGCCAAAGATGAACTGATCCATTACAGATACCTCCCATGGTTAGAATAACTTCAAACAATTCAACAATTCGGTTAACGATATTAAGATGATTCCATTTTAGCATGTTATGAAAAGTAAGCAGAAAATGGATAATTATCTGAATGCGGTAATTATTAATTTATTATGCCGAGAAAAAAGGAATCTTGTCGACTCCCTTTGATTAATCCCTTTTTTCAGTCACCATGAATGTTCGAATCAACCGACATAAGTCGTCATAACCGTTAAGGAATTGATTGATCGTCGCCGTGAATGCACCGTAATGTTCGAAATCATCCAAACTTAGACCATCTTCTTCATAGGCTTTAACAAATTCAGGCAATTTCATCAGTTTTTCAATGGTTTGATCATTGACCGAAGAATCGACTTTGGACAAAATCTCATAATCGGAGGAATTGAATTTGACTTGCCACCCATAGGGGATGGTAAGGACGATTTTTGAGCCGATGAACTCCAGCCAGTGATACGGGTTGCGGAAGGCGGCGACGAGAAGCGTCGTGCGATAATTTCTGGCTTGAAAGATCCGATAGGCTTTTTTTACCACGGCGACCCCGGCGAACTCGAGAATATCAGGCTCGACTAGAACATTCTTTGACTTAGCATCGTTCTTTAGATGATCATCCAACCGACCGACCATGATCGTGCAAACAGGATTCATCGTATCGATGGGTAGCCCTTCTAAGACTCTGCGATCCAAACCACGTTCGACGGCCTCGGCAACGGCGATTGCTTGCGAAACCGTGAACGATACCGTGGCGTTAATCGATATTCCATGATATGTCATCTCTTCAAACGCTTCGATCCCTGCTTTGGAAGCCGGAGCTTTGATTTGACCATTCACCACGACGTTTGAGAGTTCGATGGCATGGTCGATCATTTTATTCGCATTATTATAGTATTTTGCGTTGGTTTGAAACGAAATCCTTCCCTGCTTCCCATTGGTTTCATAGAATTTCGGCAATAAAATTTCGCTCGCCTTCGCCCCCAAGACTTTGATCATTTCCCATGCCACTTCATCCTCAGACCATGAGGGGTTCTCGTCGATCAGACGTTTCAGTGTTTCCGACCAATCCGATAGTTCATTCTTTAAAACCTGTAGTACGATAACCGGATTGGTTGTCGCACCGACGGCGCCTCGATCGACTGCATAGTGTAGCTCACGCGCACTGCACGAATCATTCCAGACTTCCGTTTGAGGATACTTTAGAACCGTTTCGTAAAGCTTTTCCATTCTTTCACCCTTTCTTGTCCATTGACCAGGTCTGCAATCGTCTCGCCGATCCATCTGTGATTCGGATGACCCGAATCATTATGAATATCGTAGGGTCGTACAAAATCGATGTCAACCGAATCAGGAAAAAACCATGGTTACAATGAATCGAAATTCAAGAGATTATTACGGTAAAAATTGATTTAACGAGAAAATCCCACCGTATCCGAGTTTGATGGGTTATTTCCCATCCGAGTCCATGATCATATTTCGCATGATTTCATCGCGAAAAACCTGGATACGACCCAAGAAAAACCTTTTTTTGCTGGAAAATGTGCGTTTTCGCATACCAAACCGGCGATTACGAATGATCATATGAAGAGAAGCGGAATTTCTAATGTATCAAGGCAAGACTCTTTGGGATCCACGGATCTCTGTCATAAATGGTAGTGAAACATATAACAAAATTTACCACAATAAAATGTCATTATCTATTTCACTGAAAGGGCTATCGAATGATAAAGTGTTGTCATAGTAAACAAGCCACTGTAAAAAGGGAGGTGATGAAAGTGAAAATAATTGGAGTTACGGCTTGTACGGCTGGGATTGCACATACGTACATCGTTGCTGAAAAGATTTTGTCCGCGGCCAGAGAAGCCGGTCATGAGTGCAAGATGGAAACACAGGGAACAATCGGTGTGCAAAACAAGTTAACGCAAGAAGACATCGATGGATGTGATGTCGTCATTGTCGCACATGATATCTCCGTGGGCGGCATGGAAAGGTTTGCCGGTAAACCGGTAGTCGACATTCCGGTGAGTGTTGCGATGAAGAATCCTAAGAGTCTGATTGCTACAATCGAAAAGAAACTGGCAGCTCGCTAAAAAAGAAAAAAGGAAAGGGAAGACTAATGAAAAAAATGCAGATTAGAAAGCATATCATGACAGGCATTTCCTACATGATCCCAATGATCGTCGCAGGTGGTATTCTAGGTGCTTTAGCTAAAGGGTTTGGAGGATACAATATCGGATCGACGCAAATCGAAGGCGGCGCGACGATTTTCTCCAATGTCAACATTCTGAATTCGGCTCACTTCTGGTGGAGCGTTTCCAAACTAAGCGATTATGCGATGAGTTTCGGTGTTGCCGTCATGACGGCCGGTATCGCTTACTCGATTTCCGATCGTCCGGGGATCGTGCCTGGTTTCATTATCGGTTATACCGCGAACGTCGCGAAGACCGGATTCTTGGGCGGCTTATTGATGGGTTTCATCATCGGTTACTTCATTCTCTGGATGAAAACCTGGAAGCTTCCGAAAGCTCTTGCCGGATTGATGCCGGTTCTGATTATTCCGCTAACCGTTACATTCGTTTGTGGATTATTGTTCCTCGGCGTCTTCATGGCACCTCTGGCCGCCATCATGACCGCTCTTCAAAACTGGATTATCGGCTTGAATTCCGGTTCTAAATTCGTAATCGGTGCCGTCATCGGCGCATGTATGGGATTCGACATGGGTGGTCCGATCAATAAAACAGCATCGATGGCTGCGAACGCATTGGCGGCTGGCGGGATCTTCGGTCCTGAATCCGCTAAAATCGTCGGTGGGATGACGCCTCCTCTTGGAATCGGTATCTCCACGTTCTTGGTCCCGAAGAAATTCACTTCTGCGGAACGTGATGCCGGTCTATCTTGTATCCCGATGGGCTTAAGCTTCATTACTGAAGGCGTACTTCCTTTCGCGGCTGCCGACCCGCTAAAAGTTATCCCTGCTTCGATGATCGGTTCCGCGCTTGCCGGTGGTATCGCAATGCAATTAGGTGTCGAATCCGTTGCTTTACATGGTGGTATCTTCGTTGTTCCGATGATGGTCAATCCCTGGGGATTCATAGTCGCTTTGGTTATCGGAACCGCTGTAACCGCCGTAATCTACGCAGTAATCAAGAGTGCGCCGACCGCCGATGATTTGGCGGCGTCTGAAGAAATCGTAGATCTCGATATCAATTTCTAAGATAAATATCTGAATCGCTGTTATCAGTGACTACGAGAAGGACGGTAAAATATGTACGTATCAATGAAATCACTGCTGGATGAAGCGCATAAAAACAACTACGCAATCATGGCAGTCAACAGTATCAATATGGAGATGGCTAGAGCGGTGATCTCTGCGGCTGAAGAAGAACATTCACCGATTATCGTGAACATTGGCATGGGGCAGATGAAAAAGCATGCTCATGCGAATGTCATGGTCCCGTTGATCATTCAGTTGGCAAAGGAATCAAAAATGCCTGTCGCCCTGAATCATGACCACGGTCAAGACTTTGACTTCATCGTGAAATGCATCCAAGACGGTTTCTCGAGTGTCATGATCGATGCTTCGAGTTATCCTCTTGAAGAAAACATTCAACGTACACGCACGATCGTAACTTTGGCGAAACCCCATGGATGTACTGTTGAAGCCGAATTGGGTCATGTCGGACAAGCGGCTGATGGGGAAGATTCGCAAGAGGATTTGTTTACAAACCCGGACCAAGCGAAGTATTTTGTTGAACAGACCGGTGTCGATGCACTTGCGGTCGCGATCGGTACGGCACATGGAAACTATCCTAAGGGAAAAATCCCTAAACTCGATTTTGAAAGATTGAAACTCTTGAAGAAGACTCTCGATATGCCGTTGGTGTTGCATGGTGGCTCCGGTTCCGGAGAAGAGAACATCCGCAAAGCAGTCGAGTGTGGAATCAACAAGATCAATGTATGTACGGATATGTTCGAAGTTGGAAAACAAGCCATGTTGAAGGTGCTCGAAAAGGCACCTGACACGGACTACATGAACATGTGTATGGTAGCGGAAAAAGCGATGAAAGAATATGTCAAAACGTATATTCGAATGATTGGCTCAAATAATCGCTACTGGTTCGATGTTAAAGAGGTTGTAGGCCACGAATAAAGCAAACTCTTAAGATTGGTCCAAACTGGTCTTAAGAGTTTTTTCTAAAAAATCCTGAATTTAACTTACTTTATGTACTGGATTGGATGTTATGGAGGAAAGGCGAGGTTATGAAATGAAACTTCCTGTGGTAGAAAGAAAGCCCGGTTACAACCAGATTTCGACGGAAGAGTCTGAGATGATGATGGATATCGGACTCGTCAAATTGAACGAAGGACAAGCATACGAAAGTAATGATCCGATTAAGGAATGCGTGATGCTTCTGCTTGAAGGGGAGGTTACATTCGAATGGGAGAATACGAAGGAAACGGTAGTCAGACGCGACTTATTCCGCGAAGGACCCTTTGTTTTACATGTTTGTAGGGATACACCCGTGAAAGTAACCGCATTATGTGATACAGAGCTGATTCAGCAAAAAGCAACCAATCCAGTCCGATTTGAAAATCGTCTCTACCAACCGACGGATTCGAGGAACGAGACGGTTTGGAAAGGATATTTCGATGACTGTGCCGTCCGTGAAGTCGTTACGACAGTCGATTATTCAATCAATCCATATAGCAAGTTGGTAATCGGAGAAGTGATCAATCATCCTGGGAAGTGGTCAAGCTATATTCCCCATTCCCATCCACAACCTGAAGTATACTTCTACCGTTTCGATAAACCGCAAGGGTTTGGTGCGGCGTTCGAAGGCGACGATATCTATAAATCCGTCGATTACTCCTTTTCGATGATACGCGGGGAAAAGACTCATCCACAAGTCGCGGCTCCGGGATATGCCATGTATTTCTGTTGGATGATCCGGCATTTCGAGGATCAACCCTGGACCTCGAGAAACGACGATTCAGATCATAAATGGTTATTGGAAAAAGAGGTGAAAATATGGAAGAGCAAATGAATCTGGAAAAAATCGGGCAATGGATTGATGGTGAACCTGTTTACTTCGACAATAGTGAAAGGGTTGAACTCTCATCTCCGATCGACGGTAAAGTCTTCGCCTATTTTCAACCCATGGATCTTACTCGATTGGATGAGACTTTGGAAAAAGTCAAAGTCAGTTCGCGTAAGTGGAGGGAACTGAGTTTTAAGAAGAGAACCGAGGTTCTCTATAAATTCAGGGATTTGCTTCGTGTGTATCGCACCGAACTCGCTGAAACCATACGTAGGGAGAATGGGAAAACAATGGAGGAAGCCTATGCCGAAGTAGATAAAGCGGTAGAACTGACAGAATTCGCCTGTTCGATTCCTTCTGTCGTTACTGGCAGGACTGAAGTTGTTTCACAAGGTATCGATGTAAAAGAGGTTAAGGAGGCAGTCGGAATCGTCGCTTCGATCGTTCCTTTCAATTTTCCGTTGATGGTCCCGATGTGGACGATACCCAATGCGTTGGTTCTCGGGAACGCAATCGTTATGAAACCTAGCGACTCGACACCATGCACCCTATTCAAAATTGCCGGGGTTCTTAAAGAAGCCGGATTACCGGATGGCTGTTTTACATTGTTGAACGGAGGGAAGGAAGTATCTGAAGCGTTATGTTCCCATCCGAACATCGATGCGGTCACTTTTGTCGGGAGTACACCGGTTGCCAAGAGCGTTTATCGGTTAAGCACATACAATCTGAAACGTTGTTTGGCGATGGGAGGTGCAAAGAATTTCATTCTAGTGACACCTGAGGTTAATCCTACGACGACAGCGAAAGAAATCCTCGCCTCGGCATTCGGTATGGGTGGGCAACGTTGCATGGCTGCATCGGTTGTGGTTGCGATCGACGGTTGTGACAATGTCCTGCAGGAATGTATCAAACAGGCGAAAGAATACCAATTCCACAGAGATATTCCTCCGTTAATCCGAGAGAGTGCGGTGGATAAAATCACTACCTTCCTCCAACAAACAAAAGGGGAGATTCTATGTGATGGCCGAGATTGGATAAAGAACGATAATTATCCCAAGAACTACATCGGTCCATCGATCGTCAAGTATGAACGCATCGAAGACATTCCCAATGAAGAAATTTTCGGACCGACCATCGAATGGATCGATGCCGAAAACATTCATGAAGCCTTGAGATTTCAACAAACATCCTCTTTTGCGAATGGAGCATCGATCTTTACGGATTATGGCAGGATGGCAAGTCTCGCGGCGAACGAATTCACCAGCGGCATGATCGGCATCAACATCGGAGTTCCGGTACCACGTGATCCCTTCTCGTTTGGTGGATTGAAATCATCGAAATTCGGATTTGGAGACATAACGGGATGGTCGTCGATCGATTTCTTGACGAACACCAAGAAGATTACGACCAAATGGAATTCAGATAATAAAGTGGATTGGATGAGCTAAAGGAGGCCCCCAATGAGAGTCGCACTAATCAATGAATTTAGTCAAGCAGCAAAGAATCCGATCGTACATAAGATGTTGGTTGAAGCAACCCAAGGTAAACAGATCGACGTCTACAATCTAGGGATGGAAAGTGTGGATGAAAGACCGGAAATCACCTACATCCATCTTGGGTTGATGGCTTCCATTCTACTGACGAGCAAGGCAGTGGATTTCGTGGTGACGGGTTGTGGAACGGGACAAGGCGCTTGTATCTCCCTCAACAATTATCCCAATGTTCTTTGCGGATTGCTTGTGGATCCCGCTGACGCCTATTTGTTCTCGCAGATCAACAATGGCAACGCCGTGTCGATCCCTTATGCGAAGGGATTTGGATGGGGCGCGGAACTAAATATCAAGTTCATCTTCGAGAAACTGTTCCTCGAACCTCGGGGAGAGGGTTATCCTCCAGAAAGAAAAGAACCTCAACAACGTAACGCCAGAATCCTGAATGAAGTGAAGAAAGTCGTAAATAATGACTTGATGCAAATTTTGAAGACCATTGATCCTGAATTCGTGCGCACCATCTTCTTGAACAAAAAGTTCAACGACATCTTCTTTACGTATAGTCAAAACGTCGAAATGAGCTTGTGGCTTAGCGAGTTCTTGAAAAATGAGTAAAACGGTAACCTTACCCTCATATACATCAGGTGTGGACGCTTATCAGAGCATACCTGATATCACATCCTTCTATGGGAGGTCATTCGTTGTCATCGGTGGAAGGAAAGCATTAAATGCCGGGCTGAGAAAACTCTTGGATAGTGTTGAAAAAAGTGAGTTGGAATTCCGCGGCGAATTTTGGTACGGTGGTGAAGCGACCGATGAGAATGTTCACACGTTAAGCCAAATCGACACCATCCAAAATGCGGATATGTTATTTGCAATGGGCGGGGGAAAAGCGTTGGATACGGTGAAGAGTCTCGGTAAGAATCTAAGAAAACCTGTATTTACATTCCCAACCATTGCTTCAACATGTGCTGCATCAACAGCGATCTCCGTAATGTACAGTAAACAGGGTGTATTTGATCATGTGGAGCAACTGGGGAAACCACCGCTTCATGTGTTTATCGACTCTCATATCATCGGCACTTCGCCAGTGATCTACATGTGGGCGGGGATCGGGGATACCTTGGCGAAACACGTCGAAGTCACCTTCTCAAGTAAAAATGACGAATTGTTGCATAGCGACCAGCTCGCGCAGACCCTAAGCCAGATGTGCGTTTGGCCGCACTTGACGTATGGTGAGTATGCACTTGAACAGATTCGAAACCAACAACCTTCAGTCGCGGTAGATCAAGTTGTTCTTAACAACATCATCTCGACTGGATATGTGTCGATCCTTGTTGATCCAAAATACAACGGAGCTTTAGCTCACTCGCTCTTCTATGGTTTGACTTTGCTACCTGAGATTGAGAAGAACCATCTCCATGGGGAAGTCGTCGCCTATGGTGTGTTGGTCCAATTAGTACTTGATCACCAAACATCTTTATTCGACCAATTGTATCACTTCTATAAAAAAATCAATCTACCGGTTTGTCTTGGCGATCTTAGATTGTATGCCGATCGAACGCTACTCGAACCGGTTCTGGAAAAGACGGTTCATGGACCTGAGTTGGAATATACGCCCTATGTTATCGACAAGGAAATGATTTACGAAGCGATTTTGAAGCTTGAAGCAATGTCTTCAACACAAGGAGAAAAACAATGATGGAGTATCTAGTGCCTCAAAACGGCGAAAACAAAATGACGGGATATGACGGACAGTACTCGACGATGATGCTGGACAGTACGCTTGTTTGTCTGATGTCCAATGAGTCGAGAAACTATTATTCAATGGATGAAGAAACATTGGTTGTTCTCCAATCCGGTAAAGTCGAATTAAGTCATGGAAGTGCTTGTCATGTTGCGGATCGAACGAATGTTTTTGACCAAGGACCGACCGCACTGCATGTAAGTAAAGGTGTTCACGTTTCTGTTAAAGCGTTGGAAAACTGTGAGTATCTACTAATTAGGACAAAGAATGATAAAACATTCGAATCTGTTTGTTATACGAAAGAAACGGTTCCAACGGTAATGCGCGGTCAAGGGGTGTGGCAAGATGGCGCCTCGCGACTCGTTCGCACTATTGTCGACTATAAGCGTAATCCGAATTCAAATATCGCCTATGGTGAGACCGTTAACTATCCAAGCAAATGGTCAGGATATCTACCCCACCATCATCGGCAGCCGGAACTCTACTTCTATCGCTTTAATCGTCCTGAAGGATTTGGGGCATGCTTCTATGGTGATAAAGTCTATCAAGTGAAAGATTACTCGTATTGTCCGATCATCGATGATGTCGCCCATCCGCAAGCATCCGCCCCAGGTTATGCAATGTATTATTTCTGGGCGATCCGTCACTTTGAAAACGATCCTTGGTTATCGCCGGTCGAAGTGGAAGAGCATAAGTGGTTATCTCAGCCGAATGTTAAAATCTGGCCGGAAAAGTAATATGCAAAGATTATCTCAAACCATGCACCCCGTGGTAAATCGTCCAATACGCATCATTCAGTTTGGAGAAGGGAATTTCCTGCGGGCATTTGTTGATTGGATCGTCCAACGTATGAATCAGAATGGCGATTTCAACGGGAATGTTGCCGTTGTCCAACCCCTGGAAACAGGCCGGGTCAAAGATTTGTCGGAACAAGACGGACTCTACACCTTGATTCTTAACGGAGTTGATCAAGGGAAAGTCATCGATCATCATGAAATCATCGATGTATTATCCCAATTCAATAACCCATATGTTGATTACGCCGGTTTTCTTGAGTTGGCGTCGATCGAAACTGCACGTTTCATCGTATCCAACTCGACTGAAGCAGGAATCGTTTTTCTTGATGAAGAGATTGGTTATGAAATGGTACCGAGCTCATTTCCCGGGAAAGTATTAGCTTTGTTAAAACGAAGATATGATAATTTCAACGGAGCACTCGATAAAGGATTCGTGTTCTTCACATGTGAGTTGATCGATGACAACGGCTCGAAATTGAGGGAAATCGTTTTGGAATTAGCGAAAGTGAACCGGTGCGACGAAAAATTCATCGAATGGATTCTTACAGCCAATGTGTTCTGCAATACCTTGGTTGATCGTATCGTCCCGGGATACCCGAGAGATAGAGCAAAGGAGTATACCGAAACTTGGGGGTATGAAGATACTTCCATGGTCAAAGCCGAGATTTTTCACTTGTGGGTCATCGAAGCGGGCGAAGAAGTGAAAAAAGAATTCCCGGCGGATAAAGCCGGGTTGAATGTTCTATTTGTGCCCGATCACCATCCATATAAAGAAAGAAAAGTGAAGATCCTCAATGGTGCGCATACTTGCATGGTACCCGTCGCCTATCTTCTTGGATTCGACACGGTTCGTGAGTCGATTTTGGATCCCTTGGTCAGGAAATTCATACTTGGTTTTCTCGATGATGAAGTTCTCCCAACCATCTCATTGGACAAAGAAGAAATAAGGCGGTTCACCGAGTCGGTCCTTGAGAGATTTGAAAATCCGTTTGTACGTCATGAACTAATGAGCATCTCACTCAATTCCATGACGAAATTCAAGACGAGAATTCTACCGTCGATCATCGAACTTGATCGAAGGGGTGGTTTCGCTGCCCGTGCCTGGTTTTCTTTAGCCGCATTGGTTGTCTTCTATCGTGGAGTGAGAAATGATCAGAAGATTAATGTCATGGATGATGAACGATGGTTAACTTACTGGACGAGTCGATGGGAAGAAATAGAGACCGATCCGAATCAAATAAGGAACGTCGTTGAGGATTTCCTCTCACAAAAAGATCATTGGGAATCAGATGTCGTAAGCAAGGATGAAGTTGTCGAGTATGTCTCAAGATCCGTCAAGGATATTCTCGATCTTGGCATGCTGGCTACGATGAGCAAGTACTTTGGAGACATCGAATGAATAAGACGCTAATTCTCAACCCGAAAGACAATGTTGGTGTAGCTCTGTCGGAGAGTTCGGCGGGACTCATAGCCGAAGGTGTCGTATTGAATGAAGTCATACCCCAAGGGCACAAATTCAGTCTTAAAAAAATTCAACAAAATGAGACGATCATCAAATATGGGAACACCATTGGATATGCAATCTCGGAAATACCCGCCGGAAGTCATGTCCACACGCATAATACGAGAACTTCCCTCGGTGATCATGCAACGTATCGATTCGATCAAACAACCTACAGACACGACAATCATGGTAAAGACACTTTCATGGGTTATCCAAGGATCGATGGACAAGTCGGGATACGTAATGAACTTTGGATCATTGTCTTGGTTGGTTGCGTAAATGCGATTGCCAATGCGATGATACGCCGCTTTACAAAGCAACATCCCAACCTGGACATCGATGGTGTCTATACATTCGCCCATCCGTATGGTTGTTCGCAAATGGGCGATGATCACGAGTTAACAAAACGGATCCTTCAAAACATGGTTCATCATCCAAACGCGGGTGGTGTGCTCGTTTTGGGGTTGGGGTGCGAGAATAATCAACTGAGTTCATTCATGGATAGTTTAGGTCAAATTGATGCAACAAGAATCCGTACTTTGGTAAGTCAGGAAGTGGATGACGAAATCAATGTCGGCGTCGAATTGCTTGAAGAACTTTATGTGGTGATGAAAGACGATGTCCGGGTGCCGGTCTCCGTCGACAAATTAGTGATCGGTTTGAAATGCGGAGGATCGGATGGACTTTCGGGTGTCACTGCGAATCCTTTGGTCGGATGGGTATCCGACCACTTCATCGCACAAGGTGGGAGTGCGCTATTGACAGAAGTACCTGAAATGTTCGGTGCCGAACAAATCTTGATGAATCGTGCAAAAACCGAGGATATTTATCACAAAACAGTCAAGATGATCAACGATTTCAAACAGTATTACATCGATCATGGCCAAGTGGTATATGAGAACCCTTCCCCTGGGAATAAGGTGGGAGGAATCACGACTTTAGAGGACAAATCACTTGGATGTATTCAAAAAGCAGGGCAATCTGACGTTTCGGATGTGTTGGAGTACGGCGAGAGATGTAAAGTGAAGGGACTAACGCTTATCAGCGGACCTGGAAACGATATCGTAGCCACGACGTTACTAGGTGCAGCCGGTGCACAAATGGTTTTATTTACGACAGGCCGCGGAACACCGTTTGGTGGGTTCATACCGACACTCAAAATTTCAAGTAATTCCGAAATTGCGAGGAAGAAACCTCATTGGATCGATTATGACGCAGGTTGTCTCGTGAATGAGAAGACGATGGATGATGCCGGCATTGAACTCGCCAATATGATTCTTGACGTGGCGTCAGGGCAATATGCCAAGAATGAATTAAACGAGAATCGAGAAATCGCACTATTTAAACAAGGGGTTACGCTATAGGTTGGTCGTTGTCGGGCACGTTCGTGCCCTTTTTTTGTTTGGCGATGATTCGGAAAACTTAAGGAATGAACGGCAGAGCTAAATACACCATCCACATCGATGACATCGTTGACGGATGACGTAATTCAATTGTCCGAGTTTTTGTATGCATATGAACTTTCACACGAATTTCTTTGACAGATTGCATTGATTGGTCGAAGATAGAATGTACATGGTAAAATGAACATAACGCGAGGTAACATCATGGAAGAAAAAAAAGTACGCATCCATCTGGAGAAACATTACTGGCCTGGTGAAATCAGAGCCAGACGTAAACGCAATTTAGGGCGCATCCTGGCTTCGGTCGGATTGGTGCTGACCTTTGTTTTCGGTTGGGTTGTCGGATCGACCTTCGCGACGGGTGAACCGGTGGAAGAAACCACCGATTTCGCCAAACTGGAAGCCATCTATCAAATCATGAGCGAGGACTGGTACTTCGGGAAGGACGTCCTCGAACTTCAAACCAAGCTCATCGACGACGCGATCAACGGGATGGTCGACGGGGGAGGGGATATCCATACCTCCTATCTGACTAGCGAAGAAGCGAAACAGTTCAACGATTCCTTGAACATGGGGTTCGTGGGGATCGGGGTCCAATACTATGATTCAAACGGGACCTACATCATCGAACGGGTATTCCGCGGATCGCCTGCCGAACGAGCGGGGGTTCTTCCCGGGGATATCATCTATAAAGTGAACGGAACGGAAGTGACGGGCATCGGTTCGGACGAACTGGCGGCGAAAGTCAAAGGAGAGAACGGAAGCATCGTCGAAATCGATTTTCTACGGGAAGGTGTGACCGTCAACAAGAAGATCACACGGGCTCCGATCAATAACACGGCCTATGGTGAAATGATCGATGCGGAAACGGCATTGTTGGAAATCTATACATTCGGCGATACGACCGGGAACGAAGTCATGGACATTTTGGATGATTTCGAATCGAAAGGTGCGAAACGCTTGATCCTGGATCTGCGGGACAATGGCGGAGGGTATTTGAGTACGCTTGAAACCATCGGTTCGTTCTTCGTCGAAAAGGGCGGGATCCTGATTCAACAGGAATTCATCGACGGGACGACCGATACTTCCAAATCCTCGGGATTCGTCACCGTCGATTGGGAAAAGATCGTGATCTTGGTCAACGGGAACACGGCTTCCGCTTCCGAAGTCTTGGTCGCGGCCTTGGATGAAAACCTGGGGCAAAAAGTGACGGTCGTCGGAACCTTGACCTATGGGAAAGGCACCGTGCAGACCCAACGTCCGTTCAGCGACCAATCCATTCTGAAATATACGATCGCCCAGTGGCTGACACCCAGCGGGAAGAAAATCGACGGGATCGGGATTACCCCGGATGTGGAAGTAGAGTTACCGGCGATCATGGAGAACGGGTTCGAACCTTTGGAAGAAGGGGAAACCATCGTTCCCGACAGTGTCGGTGATGCGATCGTTTCTTTACAGGAAGCCCTGTCTTTCCTCGGTTATACAGTCGATCGGCAGGACGGGTACTATTCACCCAAGTCCGTCGAAGAATTCAAGAAATATCAATCGACCTACGGCACGATCGTCGACGGCGTCTTGACCCAGGAATGGATCAGCCGTCTGCATGCGGATGTGGCGAGGGTATGGCATGAAGAAATGGATACACGGGATACTCAAATGGCGAAGGCGGTCGAATTGATCCATGAATGAACGATTCGAACTGGTAAGTCACTATGAACCCTTGGGGGATCAACCCCAGGCGATCCGTGAATTGATCGAGGGCTTGCATGCCAACAAGCGTGCCCAAGTCCTTTTGGGTGCGACCGGGACGGGGAAGACCTTCACCGTCAGCAACGTCATCGCGGCGGTAAACCGGCCGACTTTGGTCTTCGTCCACAATAAAACCTTGGCCGGTCAGTTGTATTCCGAGTTCAAGGAACTTTTCCCCAACAATAAAGTGGAGTATTTCGTCTCCAACTTCGATTACTATCAACCCGAAGCCTACATGCCCAAGACCGACACCTACATCGAGAAAACGGCGATGATCAACGAAGAGTTGGATATGCTTCGCATGGCGTCGATCAACTCGGTGTTGGAACGCCGGGATGTCATCATCGTCGCATCCGTCGCCTGCATCTATGCGTCGTCGGACCCCGAGCTCTACCGCAACATGTTTTTCACGATCCGGGTCGGCGAAACCATCGTCCGAAAAGAATTGTTGGGGAAACTGGTGGAACGCCAGTACATGCGCAACGACCTTGACCAAAAGCACGGGACCTTCCGGGTCCACGGCGATGTCATCGAAGTCCGCTTAGGGTACACCGAAACCTTTAATCTGCGCATCGAACTCTTCGACAACGAAATCGAACGCATCACGGAAGTCGACCCGGTGACGGGGAAGATCCTGAATGCATATAGCGTCTACAACGTCTTCCCAGCCAAAGAATATGCGCGTCCGAAAGAACAGATCCTTGAAGCGTGCTTGAAGATCGAAGACGAACTAAAAGGGAGACTGGTCGAGTTCGAGAAATCGGGTTTACTGTTGGAACGTCAACGGTTGGAACAGCGTACCCGCTACGACGTGGAAGCTTTGCGAGAATTCGGGATGTGTCCGGGCATCGAAAACTATTCGATGCACATCGACGGTCGCGAACCCGGCCAGCGCCCCTATAACCTTTTCGACTACTTCCCGAAGGATTTCCTGTTGGTCATCGATGAATCGCATGTCAGCGTCCCGCAAGTCCGTGGAATGTTTAACGGCGACCGTGCCCGTAAGGAAACCTTGGTGAAATACGGTTTCCGACTTCCCAGCGCCCTGGAGAATCGTCCGATGCGCTTCGACGAATTCGAGAAAATCATCAACCAGGTCATCTTCGTCTCCGCCACCCCCGGCAACTACGAGTTGGAACTGACGCAGAACCGCGTCGTCGAACAAATCATCCGTCCCACCGGCTTGGTGGACCCGCGTATCGAAGTCCGTCCGACCCGCGGGCAGATCGACGATATCATGGATGAAATACGATTGCGCATCGCCAAGAACGAGCGTGTTTTGATTACGACCTTGACGGTCAAGATGGCCGAAGAACTGACCGCGTATCTCAAGCGCGCCAACTTCAAAGTCTCCTACCTCCACCATGAAACCCTGACCCTTGAGCGGATCGAGATCCTCCGCGATCTACGCAAAGGGAAGTATGACGTCTTGGTCGGCATCAACCTTCTGCGCGAAGGTCTGGACTTACCCGAAGTTTCTCTAGTTGCGATTTTGGATGCGGACAAAGAAGGGTTCCTACGCTCTGAGCGCTCCCTGATCCAAACGATCGGTCGTGCGGCGCGTAACGCCAACGGCATGGTCGTCATGTATGCGGACAAGATGACCGATTCGATGACCAAGGCAATCAACGAAACCAATCGTCGCCGATCCATCCAAGAAGCCTACAATATCGAACACAACATCACGCCGACGACCATCGTGAAAGAAATCCACGATGTCATCCGAGGGAAAGAGACGCAGGAAATGGCGGCGAAACTCCTGAAGAAGAAGTCCAAGGTCAACAAGACGGAACGCGAGAAACTGATTCTGGATTTGGAGAAAGAAATGCACGATGCGGCCAAAGTGTTGGATTTCGAACGTGCGGCAGAACTGAGAGATGTCATCCTTGAACTCAAGAGTCAGACCTGACTTGAAAAAAATTCAAGTATTTCCGGCAGAAACCAAGACATTAAAAATTCCTTATAGTATAATAGAACGGCAGAGGTGATGCTATGAATCAAGATTTCATCATTATTAAAGGGGCTCGCGAGAACAACCTCAAAAACATCGATTTGAAGATCCCCCGGAACCAGCTGGTCATCATGACCGGTCTTTCAGGGAGCGGGAAAACATCGTTGGCCTTCGACACGATCTATGCGGAAGGACAACGGAGGTATGTGGAATCACTGAGTGCGTATGCACGTCAGTTTTTAGGCAACCAGGATAAACCGGATGTAGACCTGATCGAAGGCTTGTCGCCTTCCATCTCGATCGACCAAAAGACGACCTCGAACAATCCAAGATCCACCGTCGGGACGGTGACGGAAATCTATGACTACCTCCGTTTGCTTTATGCCCGGGTCGGGATCCCGTATTGCCCCACCCACAACGAACCCATCGTTTCCCAGACGATCCGTCAGATGGTCGACCGGGTCATGGCGAGCGAGGACGGATCTAGACTCAACATTTTGGCACCGATCGAACGCCAAGAAAAAGGGACGCACAAGGATGTGTTTGAGAAACTCAGGAAAGACGGATACATCCGTGTCCGCGTGAACGGGGAAATCAAACTACTCGAAGACGAAATCGTCTTGGAGAAAAACAAGAAACATGACATCGACGTCGTCGTCGACCGGATCGTGAAACAGGCGGACAGTGCGTCGCGTCTGCATGACTCCCTGGAAGTGGCGCTGAAACTCGCCGACGGGTTGGCAATCGTCGATACCGGAAAAGAAGAACTTCTGTTTTCGAGCAACTATGCGTGTCCGAAGTGCGGATTCTCGATCCCGATCCTGGAACCGCGTCTTTTCTCGTTCAATTCGCCGTTAGGGGCGTGCGCCACATGCAAAGGCTTGGGCGTGACGCAGAAGGTCGATGTGGATTATCTGATCCCCGACCGCAGTAAATCCATCAAACAAGGCGCGATCGTCTACTATAAAAACATCGTCGACAGCGAGAACATCGAATGGCAGAGCTTTCGGATCCTGTGCGACCATTACAAGATTCCGCGCGACGTCCCGATTTCGAAGTTGACGCAAAAACAAGTGGACATCCTGCTCAACGGTTCACCCGAACCCATCAAATATACGATCGAATCCAGATCGGGGAACGTCTTCACCCGTTTCGATGTGATCGAAGGGGTGAAAACCTTGATCGAACGTCGCTTCATGGAAACGACTTCGTCGATGGCGCGTGAATGGTATGCGACGTTCATGGCGGAATCCCCCTGTCCGACGTGTCAGGGAAGACGTCTGAACGAGATGGCGCTGAGCGTACGGGTCGGAAGTAAGGACATCAACGCCTGGACGGCGATGAGCGTCAAGCAAGCCCTCCATTACATGGAACAGTTGAAACTCGGACAGATGCAGAAGGAAATCGCGAAACTGGTGCTGAAGGAAGTCAACGAACGCTTGACCTTCCTGAAAGACGTCGGTCTTGAATACCTGACCTTGGATCGGATCGCAGGATCCCTGTCCGGCGGGGAAGCGCAGCGGATCCGCCTGGCGACCCAGATCGGGTCGCATCTTACCGGTGTCCTTTACGTGTTGGATGAACCCTCGATCGGACTTCATCAGCGCGACAACCATAAACTGATCTCCACCCTTAAGAATATGCGCGATCTCGGGAATTCCCTCATCGTCGTCGAACATGACGAGGAAACGATGATGGAGAGCGACTATATCATCGACATCGGTCCGGGTGCGGGCTTGCATGGCGGCGAAGTCGTCGCGATGGGGACCCCGCAAGAACTGATGGATCATCCGACGTCGATCACCGGGATGTTTTTGGCGAAAAGAATGGCCAATCCCGTCCCGCAATCCCGACGTACGGGCAACGGAAGTTTCCTACGCGTCAAAGGCGCACGTGAAAACAACCTGAAGAACATCGACGTGGATTTCCCCCTGGGATGCTTCATCGCCGTGACCGGCGTGTCGGGGAGCGGTAAATCCTCCTTGGTCAACGAAGTGCTCGGCAAAGCGATCTCCCATCATTTAGGCAAACCGAAGGTGAAACCCGGATTGCATGATGAAGTCGTCGGGATGGACCAGGTCGACAAACTGATCGAAATCGACCAGGACCCCATCGGACGCACACCGCGATCCAACCCCGTCACCTATACCGGGATTTTCGACGACATCCGCGAACTCTTCGCCATGACGCCGTCATCCAAGATGAAGGGTTACGATAAAGGACGATTCTCGTTCAACGTCCGTGGCGGTCGCTGCGAACTCTGTCAAGGCGACGGGGTCAAACGCATCTCCATGCATTTCCTACCGGACGTCTACGTCCCCTGCGAGGAATGCGGAGGGAAGCGCTACAACGACGAAACCTTGGAAGTCACGTATAAAGGAAAGAACATCTTCGATGTCCTGGAACTGACCGTGGAAGAAGGGCTGGAATTCTTCGCCCCCATCCCCAAGATCAAACATCGTCTGCAGACCCTCTTCGATGTCGGCTTGGGGTATGTGAAACTCGGACAATCCGCGACAACCTTATCCGGCGGTGAGGCGCAACGCGTCAAACTCGCCTCCGAACTCCAACGTCGTGCGACCGGGAAAACCGTGTTCATCCTGGATGAACCGACGACCGGGTTACATAGTTACGACGTCGGGAAACTGCTTATCGTCCTACAGCGCATCGTCGACAACGGCGACACCGTCATCGTCATCGAACACAACCTCGACATCATCAAAAACGCGGACCTCGTCATCGACCTCGGTCCCGAGGGCGGGGATGAAGGCGGGATGCTGATCGAAGCCGCGACACCGGAACAATTGATGAAAAATGAAAAGAGTTATACGGGACATTACCTCAAACATGTCCTGAACGAAAGGGGATAGACCATGGAATTCGAAGGAAAGGCGTTGATTCGCGATCTTAAGAAGTTCTTCAATTTGGAACAGCTGACCGGCAACGAGGATTCGCTGAGCCGTTGGGTCGTCGTCCCGGACATCAACCGTCCGGGCTTGGAACTCACCGGGTTCTTCAAGTACACCGAACCCAAACGCGTCATCATCTTCGGAACCAAGGAAATCGCCTATGTGGAAACGATGTCACCGGAAGGGCTACAGTATGCGTTTGAACGTTTAACCGACGAGTACACCCCCGTCATCATCATCTCCCGCGACATGGAATGTCCTCCGCTTTTATTGGAAATCGCCGCCTACAAGAACTTTCCGATCCTGCGATCCCCGCTTCCGACCTATCGTTTGATGGTCGACGTGGTCTCTTACCTTGACGAAAAGCTCAGTCCTGCGGATAATATCCACGGAGTCTTACTGAACGTCTTCGGAAAAGGCGTCCTGATCACCGGCGAAAGCGGGATGGGGAAGTCCGAAATCGCACTTGAACTGATCCGTAAAGGACACATCCTGGTCGCCGACGACCGGGTCGACGTGGTACGTATCCACAACACGATCTTCGGCCAAGCCCCCGACCTCTTGAGAGGGATGCTTGAACTGAGAGGCATCGGCATCATCGACGTCACCAGCATGTTCGGCGCCGCCGCGATGATCGACCGCACCAAGGTGGATTTCGTGGTCGACCTGCAGAAATGGGACGACAAGAAAGAATACGACCGTCTTGGAATCGACGACGACGGGGTCATCCGCATTTTGGAGATGGATGTCCCGCGTTTGATCTTCCCGGTCAAAGAAGGCCGAAACATGGCCGTATTGGTCGAATCCGCGGTCATCGACTTCACCCTTAAACAAAAAGGCATCAACAGCGCGAAAGCCTTCGAGCAGCGCGTCTACGATTTCATCGCAAGTCAAAACAAGTAGGAGGATTTCATATGAAACTGTTTCCCGACGTATCGACCTTCCTGGAAATCGGACCGGTCGTCATCAAGTGGTACGCCGTCCTGATTCTGACCGGGGCGTTCTTGGCCTACTATCTCTCCGCCCGCAACATCAAGAAAATGGGCTATTCCACGGACATGACCGACGATTTGTTCTTCGGTGCGTTGTTGTCGGGTGTGGTCGGCGCACGTCTATGGTACGTCGCCTTCTATAACCTGGAATACTATCTCTCCAACCCGCTTGAAATCCTCATGACCTGGCAGGGCGGAATGGCCATCCAGGGGGGCTTGCTTCTGGGCGCCGCCTATGGTTACTATTTCGTCAAGAAACGCAAAATCAGTTTCATGCGTTGGGCGGACGGCATCGTGCCGACCATCCTGATCGCGCAAGCCATCGGCCGATGGGGCAACTTCCTCAACCAGGAAGCCTTCGGTGGCGTCGTTTCCGAGAACTTCTACCGCTTCTTCCCGTCGTTCATCAAAAACCTGATGTACATCGACGGTGCGTACCGCACCCCGACCTTCCTTTATGAAAGCTCCCTGAACCTGCTGGGGTATTTCCTGATCACCTACGGACTCGGCAAGATGACGAAGTCCCGCAAACGCGGCGATTTGGTCTACGGCTATCTGATGTGGTATGGCATCACCCGGTTCTGGGTCGAAGGCCTGCGTACCGACAGTTTGATGTTCATGGGCTTACGCATGGCCCAGGTCACCTCCGTCGCCTTCATCCTGGTCGGCGGCTTGGGGATGATGGGCATCTATCGTAAGTTCTTCAAGAAAGCCAAACCGGTCATCTTGTTCGACTTGGATGGAACCCTCTTGGATACGGAGAAGGCGATTTTCGCCAGTTACGAACAAGTGTTGAAGGAAACCCGTCCGCAACTCAATGTTTCCAAGGAAGAACTGCTTGAACTTTTGGGACCGACGCTCAACCAAGGCTTGTCGAAATACCTGAAACCCGAAGAAATCGAAAGCGCGATCAAGCGTTACCGCGAACTCAACATACAGTTCCATCCGACCCATGTCACGATGATCGACGGGGCGAAGGAAGTCATCTCGCAACTCAAGAAAGACGGCTATCGCGTCGGGATCGTCTCCTCCAAGAAGAAGGAAGTCTGTCTGCTGGGCTTGTCGCTCTTCGACATGCAGGATGATTTCGAAGTGATCATCGGATACGACGAAGTGTCCAAACATAAGCCGGATCCCGAAGGGATCTTCAACGCCTGTGTCGAAATGGGTGTCGGGCATGACGAAGTCATCTACGTAGGTGATTCCGTTTCCGATGTGGAAGCCGCGAAAGCCGCGGCGGTCTATTCGATCGGTTTCGTCTTGAACCCCGATCGCAAAGATGCGCTGGTCGCATCCAAACCCAATAGAATCATCGAACGATTGACGGAGATCCCCTCCGTCCTGAAAGAGGACATCTCATGGACAAGCTCTACGACATAGCGATCATCGGAGCCGGTCCTGCCGGGTTGACGGCTGCGATCTACGCCAAACGTGCCGGATTGGACGTGGTGATGTTTGAAAACTCCGCTCCCGGAGGAAAATTGGTGAAGACTTTCGAAATCGACAATTGGCCGGGAAACCCTCATGTCTCGGGCGTCGACCTTGCCTTACAGATGTTCGGGCATACCGAAGAACTCCAGGTCCAGACGGAATTCACCGGCGTACGGGAAATCCTGGACGGACACCTGAAGAAGATCGTGACCGAAGACGGACGGATCTTTAAGACCCGTGCGATCATCATCGCGACCGGAACCATCGAGAACCAGATGAACATCCCCGGGGAAGAACAAAACATCGGCAGAGGCGTCAGTTTCTGCGCCGTCTGCGACGGGGCGTTCTATAAAGGAAAAGAAGTCGTCGTCATCGGCGGAGGGAACTCCGCCCTGGAAGAATCCCTCTATCTTACCCAATTCGCCAAGAAAGTCACCATCGTCATCCGACGGGATGTCTTCCGCGGCGATGTTTCCGTCCAACAAACCGTCTTCGACCATCCGAAAATCGAAATCATCCGCAAGCACGTCCCCGTGGAGGTGTTGAGCGCAGACAAGAAAGTCATCGGGATCCGCCTGCAAAACGTGGACACCAAAGAACTGACCGACTTATCCTGCGACGGGATATTCCCCTATATCGGTGCGACCCCCTCGACCGCTTTCGTCAAAGACTTGAACATCTGCCAGGAAGACGGCTACATCCGTGTCAACGACAAGATGGAGACTTGCATCAAAGGCATCTACGCCGCCGGAGATGTCATCGTCAAACCGCTGCGTCAGATCGTCACCGCGACATCCGATGGCGCCGTAGCCGCCCAGATGGCCTTCCATTACATCAAAGAGTCCTAACGGATTCTTTTTTATCGGCGTCGGAAGTTTGATACAATAAGTAATAGTGGGATCGTTGCGATTTTGATCCCGACTACCTAGATTAGACACTCCCTCTGAAAGGTTAACCTATGGTCACAGCCCTGCTCGTCGTCATCTATCTCGCTTTCATTTCACTCGGACTTCCCGATTCCCTTTTGGGTTCGGCTTGGCCGGCGATCCATCTCGCCCTAGACATCGACCGATCCTTGGCCGGGGTCGTTTCCATCATCGCTTCGATCGGTACCGTCGCTTCCAGTCTTTTGAGTTCCCGTCTGATCCACAAGTACGGCACCGGGAAAGTCACCTTCGTCAGCGTCGCGCTGACGGCCCTCGCCTTGTTTGGCATTTCCATCTGGCCCAATTTCATCTGGCTGTGTTTGATGGCGATTCCGTTGGGTTTAGGCGGCGGGAACGTCGACGCCGCCCTCAATAATTTCGTCGCCCTTCACTACGAATCCAAACACATGAGTTGGCTTCACAGTTTCTGGGGCGTCGGTGCGACGACCGGTCCTCTGATCATGTCCTTCTTCCTCAGCCGCAACCTCTCCTGGCAATATGGCTATCGTACGGTTTCCTTCATCCAGATCGCATTGGTCGTCGTGTTGTTTCTCACCCTTCCTTTATGGCGCAAGTTGGAAAGTTCCGACGATTTTAAACCGATAAGTTCGGCTCACGTCTCCAACAAGGATACGATGAAGGTCCCCGGGGTCAAATGGATGATGCTGGCGTTCTTCAGCTATGTGGCGATGGAAGCCGGGGCGGGCTTGTGGGGATCGAGCTATCTGGTCGCAATCAAAGGGTTGTCCGTCGACCAAGGCGCCCTTGGCGTTTCGCTCTATTACGGCGGCATCATGTCAGGTCGGATGTTATCGGGATTTCTGAGCGCTCGTTTCGACAACGCGACTCGGATCCGAGGGGGTCAAGCGTTGGCGGTTATAGGCATTCTTGCTTTGGCGCTCCCTCTTCCGTCGATCGTTTCGATTCTCGGACTACTTCTGATCGGTTTGGGATGCGCCCCGATCTTTCCGGCGATGGCGCACGAAACCCCCATCCGATTCGGAAGGGACCTCTCCCAATCCGTCATGGGTTTACAGATGGCTTCTTCCTACATCGGTGTCGCGACGATGCCGATGATCTTCGGCTTCGTAGCCAAGGAGACCTCGGTCGCCCTTCTTCCGCTTTATCTATTACTCATGGGATCAGGATTGATTCTGGCGAGCGAAAGCATACGCAGGATGCCCGTAAGAAACGACGAAGCGTGATCTTTACGTTACGGGGTTGAAAATAGGGTACAATAAGGATGAAAGAGAGGAATCAGTATGAAGAAAGTCATCTGTTTATTGGCGGAAGGTTTCGAAGAAACGGAAGCCATCGCCACGATCGATGTTCTGCGAAGAGCGGGGCTGAGTGTCGATTTGGTGTCGTTGAACTCTTCGTTCTATGTCACCGGTTCCCATCAGATCAAACTAACGGCCGACCGGACGTGGGGTCCCGACCTTCACGACGCCGACCTCTTGTTTTTACCCGGGGGTCAACCTGGATCAAACCACCTTGCGGCGGACCCGAGGGTGTTGGGACTGGTCCTTGATTTCAACAATCAAGGGAAAACAATCGCCGCGATCTGTGCCGCACCGATGGTGTTGGCGAAGGCCGGGGTGCTTCAAGGCAAGAAAGCCACATCGTATCCCAGCAGTAGAGACGTCGTGGTCGCAGGAGGCGCCGACTATCGCGAAGACTTCGTGGTCGTCGACGGCAACATCATCACCAGCCGCGGGGTCGGGACGGTCATGCCCTTCGCCTGTACCTTGGTGGAAGCATTGGGGATCGACAGCGAACCATTAAAGAAAAGCATGCTTTTGGAATGGATGTTTGAGAGAAACTAAGCGGGAATCCCATGCGGGATACCCGCCTTTTTTAAGTTCTGCCGGAAGTGAAAAAACGGATTCTGATTTATAAGTCGAGAAAAGTCGGAAAAATCCGATTAAAATCGACTTATCAATCAAATTCAAGCGAAACAAGGTAATTTTGGTCAACTGTCCGACAAGCCCGGGATGTTGTGAAACACCCGGGTGCGTGGTAGAATAAATGCGAGGTAAACAACATGAACAAAAAACGGATCATCCTCATTACCGGACGCTCGGGTGCCGGTAAGACAAGCACCATGGGCATTCTTGAAGACATGGGCTACCATTGCATCGACCAATTCCCGGTGAAGCTGCTCAACTCATTCGCGTCGGTGATTTCGCAGGAAAGCGACCCGCGTTATGACTATATCGCCTTGGCCACCAATCTGACGGATTTCGCCGAATTCCACCGTGTCTTTTCGGGGATGGACCATGACGTCCGCGTCTTGATCCTGGATTGCAACGCCGATGAACTGCTGCGTCGATACAAGTCGACCCGCCGGACCCATCCGATGCTGATCTCCAATAAAGCGACAACCTTGGAAGACGCGATCTATCTGGAAGGCGAGATGCTGAAGGATCTGAAGGACACGGCGTTCTTGACGATTGACACGACCTTCCTGAAAGCCAATGAACTGAAGACGAAGATCAACCAATATTTCGCATTGACCACCCAACCGTCGTTCTCGATCAGTTTCATCTCGTTTGGATACAAGAACGGCGTCCCGATGGACGCGGACCTGCTTTTCGACGTGCGGTTCCTGCCCAATCCCTATTGGGTCGAAGAATTGCGACCCTTCTCGGGCAACGATGCCTGCGTCTTTGACTTTGTCATGTCGTCCCAACAGACCCAGACTTTGCTTACGAAACTCACCGACTTCCTCGACTATGCCTTCAAGGAATATGTCGCCGAAGGGAAGAACCATTTCACGGTCGGGATCGGATGTACGGGCGGTCAACACCGTTCGGTATCCATCACCAACTGGCTCTATGAACATTACAAACCCGTATATCATGTCTTTAAGGAACATCGGGACCTCAGGGGGTAAACCATGAAGAAACAACGTGTCGTGGTCGTGGGCGGGGGCACCGGCCAGGCAACCATGTTGCGGGGATTGAAAAACATCGACGAGATCGAACTCACGGCGATCGTCACCGTGGCGGACGACGGGGGAAGCACCGGTCGTTTACGTCGCTCTTTCAACATCCCGGCGATGGGGGATCTGCGCAACGTCATGATCGCCATGGCCGAGAGTGAAAGCCTGTTGGCGGATTTGATGAGTTACCGCTTTGAGAACACAAACGAAATCTCCTCCGAACTCAGCGGACACAATCTGGGGAATCTGATCCTGACCGCTTTGACGCAAACCAGCGGGTCGTTCATGGAAGCGTTGTCGAAGGTTTCCAACGTCCTCAACATCAAGGGCGACATCCTGCCGTCGACCAGCCAGGTCATCACCCTGTTCGCCGAAATGGAAGACGGGACGATCGTACGCGGCGAGTCCAACATCCCGAAACTGCGCAATCGCATCCGTAATGTCTTCTATGAAGAAGAAGTCCGGGCGACCCGGCAGGCGCTTGAAGCCATCGAAAACGCGGACTACATCCTTTATGGGATCGGTTCGCTCTATACAAGTATCCTTCCCAACTTGATCATCAAGGAAATCGGGGAAGCGATCCGCAACAGCAAGGCGGTCAAAATCTACTTCTGCAACGCGATGACCCAACCCGGGGAGACCGCGGGGTATTGCATGGAAGAACATGTCCAGGCGATCTTCGACCATGGGGACAACCCGGTCGATATCGTGGTCTTCGCCAACGATTCGATCCCGAGTGAAGTCTTGGATCGATATGAAGACACGGATGCGCAGCGTGTGACGATGCGCGACAGCGAACACCCCTATATCGTCGTTTCCACCGACATGCTTCGGTTCGACGGCGGTTTGGTACGTCACGATAGCGGGAAGATCAAACACGTGATGGAATATCTTTTAAGAAGCGAGGTAATGTCATGTCTTTTACCACCGATGTAAAGGCGGAAATCGCCAATGCGAACCTCGATGTCGGACCGATGCGCGCCCAGGCGGCCGCACTGATCCAACTCTGTTCGTACCTCTCGTTTAGCAGCGCGGGGATCCAGCTGCACATCAAGACGGAAAACGCGGCGACCGCCAAGCGTATTTTCAAGGTGTTGAAAGAGTTGTATAACGTGCCGACCGAACTGTCGGTCATACGGAAGATGAAGTTGAAGAAAAACAACATCTATTCGCTCAACGTCGTTTCAAAGGGGAAGGAAGTCTTGGAGGATCTAGGATTGATCTCGGAGAAAGGGCTTCAATCCCATCCCGCGAAATCCTTGGTCGCCAAGGAAAGCGGGGCGAGGGCCTACCTTTCAGGGGCGTTCCTCGCCGCGGGAAGCGTGAATTCGCCGCAGAAATCCAACTACCACCTCGAAATCGCGACCCAGGACGAAGAACACGCGAAGTTCATCGAGAAGTTGATGCGAAGATTCGACCTGCCCGCCAAAACGATACTTAGGCGCAATCAATACGTCGTGTATCTGAAAGCTTCCGACAAGATCAGCGACTTCCTACGATTGTGCAGCGCGAACAACGCGGTCTTGGATTTCGAGGAAATCCGGATCGAACGTGATTTCCACAACTCGTTGACCAGACTGGACAATTGCGAAGTCGCCAATGAAATGAAAAGCCAGGAAGCGGCACGGAAGCAACTCGAGGCGATCGATAAACTGAGAAACCATAACCGCTTGGATGCCTTGGAACTGAAGCTGAAAGAGATCGCGGAATTACGGATCGATTTCCCCGAGGCGAGTTTGAACGAGCTCTGCGAAGAGTATGAAAAGCGTTCGGGATCCATCATGAGTAAGTCCGGGATGAAACACCGCTTCACGAAAATCATGGAAATTGCGGAAAAAATTGTGTAAAAGTTTGTGAAACTCTTGAAACGACCTCAAGTCGACGAGAAATTTTGGTATAATATATCGGTTATAAAAACGAGAGGTGCTTTGGATGAAAAAAATCAGGCTTGTCATGAAAGTCATCGCGATGGTCCTGCTGGGATTCACATTGTTTACCAGCCGCCTGTTGCCGCTCAATATCATGATCGCGATCGGCGCGATCGAGGTACTCCTTTTGGTTCTGGCCTGGAAGCGCAAAGTGCTGCAGGTGTTTGTGGTGTTGTTGATGCTGATCACGTCGTCCGGCCTGATGTATGTGGAATTCGTGGCGGAGAGGATCATCAACTACGACCCCAACCAAGTCAACACGATTTCGTTCTTCGTACTGAAGGACTCGAAAATCAATTCGTTGAAAACAGCCATCAAGAACGAAGCGAACATCGGCATCAGCACCTTGCTGGATGATCTGGTTATCACGTTTGTCGAAGAACAACTCAAAGAGAATGACTACATGGACGATCTTGTCCCGTTTGAAGGCGTGGAAAAGGGAATCGAAGACCTGTTCGACGGGGATATCGATATCCTCGCGGTCGACCAAGGGTTTCTCTCTTCCGTCCAACAATACGACCCGACGTTCCTTGAGACGACCAAAGTCATCTGGAGTATCAAGAAAACCGATGAAATCACCAACCTGACCGAAGCGAACGTCACCAAGGAACCTTTCGTCATCTATATCGCCGGGGTGGACAACCGCGACGAGTTCCAGGCGAACCGTCATGATGTCAACATCCTGGTCGTGGTCGATCCGATCAAACGGGAGATGACCATGGTTTCCGTCCCGCGGGACGCCTATGTCCAGTTGGGATGCAAGACACGGACGGCGATGGATAAATTGACGCATGCCGGGGTCTACGGGATGGAATGCGCGATCAAGACGATGCAGTTGCTGTTGGATGTGGATGTGAACTATTACGCCCAAGTCAATTTCAACACCGTCACGCAGTTGGCGGAAGTCATCAAACCGATCCCGGTGTACTCCGAGCTGGCGTTCACCTATCAGGGATGCAGTTTCCAAAAAGGATTGAACCAACTCAACCCCGTCTGTACGCTGGTTTTCGCCCGTGAGCGCTCCGCGTTCACCAACGGCGACCAACAACGCATACGCAACCAGCAGGAAGTCATCAAAGGCATCATCAAACGGTTACTGCAGCCTTCCATGTTGACGAAGATCGAAAGCATCATCCAATCGGTCGAAGGTACGGTGAAGACGAACATGAGCGGCAACGACATTTTCGCCCTGGTCCGCGCCCAGATCCAGAAGAACACGGATTGGTCGTTTAAACAATATGCCCTGACCGGGAAGGATGCCTATCTTCCGTCCTATGCCATGGGTGGTCGTGAATTGTATATGGTTCAATTGGATAAGACGAAACTGGCGGAAGCGCAGGCGGCGATTCAAGCCGCGCTTCAACCGGTTGTCAGTGAATAGCCGACAAGAAAAGGAAGGTGGATCATGGAAAGATTGAAAGCGATGTTGCTGATGGCTCTCGACCTGTTTATCGTCATCTTGAGTTATTTCATCGCGGTATGGATCCGCATGGACTTATCCTTTCGCGTATTGACCTATTATCAACTCTTCTTTTCGAAGATCTGGTTGATCCTGATCGTCTATTTCGTCGTGTTCAAAGCGATGAAAATCGACAAGACGGTACGCAATCTGGCTTCCATCGACGAAGCCGTACGGGTTTCCATCGCAGGGGTCGTCGGGTCGCTCTTGACCTATCTTCTTCTGCTCGCCCTGGATTTCACCCCTGTCCCCCGAAGCATCTACATGGTTCAGGCGATCCTCTTGATCCTGGTCTTGGAATTCCTGCGTTTCTCCTATCGGATCTACCACATGATGCAGATCAAGACCCAATCCTTCGGCAGCGACTATTCCCGTACGATCATCATCGGAGCGGGGGCGGCCGGCTTGATGCTTCTCAAGGAAATCACCTCCAACAAGATCTATAAGAACCGGATCGTCGGTTTCCTCGACGACGACCGCAGTAAGGTCGGCAAGACGATCAGCGGAATTAAGATCTTGGGGACGTCCGAAGACATCAAAGGCATAGTCAATACCCAACAGATCGAGACGATCTACGTCGCGATGCCCAGCGTCTCCCTGCTGGAACAAAAGAGCGTGATCGAACGCTGTTATGAAACCGGATGTAAAGTCCAAGTCCTGACCTCGTCGAAAGACATGATCTCCTCGCAAGGCATCAAACGTTCCTTGCGTGAAATCGGGATCGAAGACTTATTGGGAAGACAATCGATCGTGTTGGATAACGCCATCATCCAGGATTTGATCCAGGACCGTACGGTCTTGGTGACGGGGGCGGCCGGATCGATCGGGAGCGAACTCTGCCGGCAAATCATCCAGCTCAATCCGAAACGCCTGTTGATGATCGACATCAACGAGAATGGATTGTACGACCTCCAGCAAGAATTCAACATGAAACAACGGGATCATTTGCTTTCCGAGCAGATCGAATATCTCCCGCTCATCACAAGCATCCGCGACTTGGCGTCGCTTGAACGCTTGTTCGACACCTACCGGCCGGACATCGTTTTCCATGCGGCGGCGCACAAACACGTCCCCCTGATGGAAGACATGCCGATCGAAGCGATCAAAAACAACATTTTCGGGACGCACAATCTCTTGATGACCGCCGAGAAATACGAAGTGAAACGGTTTGTCTCGATCTCCACCGACAAGGCCGTCAATCCGACCAACGTCATGGGAGCGACCAAACGGTTCGTGGAGAAATTGATCCAATCGATGGATCCCAAGTCGAAAACCAAATTCGTCGCGGTCCGTTTCGGCAACGTACTTGGATCCAACGGATCCATCATCCCCTTATTCAAAAAGCAAATCGCCAACGGAGGTCCTCTGACGCTGACCGATAAACGGATCATCCGTTACTTCATGACGATCCCCGAAGCGGTTTCCCTGGTCCTGCAAGCGGCGACCTATGCGAAAGGCGGAGAGATCTTCGTCCTGGACATGGGTCAACCCGTCAAGATCCTGGATTTGGCGGAGAAGATGATCCGTCTGGCGGGCTATGTGCCCTATCAGGACATCCAGATCAAGGAAATCGGACTGAGACCCGGAGAGAAGCTGTATGAAGAACTCCACCTCAATAAAGAAGAAGTGGTCTCGACCCCCAACAGCCTGATCTTCGTCACCAAGCCGATGTCGATCCCCAAAGAAAAAGTACTGCGAGAGTTGGATGAATTGGCCAAGGTGATCGCAAAGCCGCAGATCGACGATCAAGACATCATCGATGTCCTGATCCATGTCGTCGAGAACTACACACCCAACCGTTCGTCGATGAAGCAGAATCGAAGCGAAGTCGAAGAGATCGACTAGAAAAAAATCATTGAAAAGGCACACAACGATGTCTCAAGGAGGTATACCATGTTTAGCGGAAAAACACTACTGATTACCGGCGGGACCGGTTCCTTCGGGAACGCGGTCATGAAGCGATTCATGCATACGGACGTAAAAGAAATCCGGATTTTTTCACGCGATGAAAAGAAACAGGACGATATGCGCAAACTCTACCACGACGACCGCTTGAAGTTCTATATCGGGGACGTCCGTGATCTTCCCAGCATCAAGAACGCGATGCACGGGGTCGACTATCTCTTCCATGCGGCCGCCCTCAAACAAGTGCCTTCCTGCGAATTCTTTCCCATGGAAGCCGTGAAAACCAACGTCTTGGGGACGGACAACGTCTTGACCGCGGCCATCGAAGCCAAGGTCAAGAAAGTCGTTTGTCTTTCCACCGATAAAGCCGCCTATCCCATCAACGCGATGGGGATTTCCAAGGCGATGATGGAGAAAGTCTTCGTCGCAAAAGCGAAAACCTGCGATACGACCGTCATCTGCGGTACGCGCTACGGTAACGTCATGGCTTCCCGCGGATCGGTCATCCCTTTGTTCATCGACCAAATCAAAGCTGGTCATCCCTTGACCGTCACCGACCCCAGTATGACCCGATTCCTGATGAGTCTGGACGAAGCGGTCGAACTGGTCCTCTTCGCCTATGAAAACGCACAGGCGGGCGACATCATGGTCCAGAAATCCCCCGCATCCACCGTCGGCGATCTCGCCTTGGCCGTGAAGGAACTCTTCGCATCCGAGGTCGACATCAAGGTCATCGGGACGCGTCACGGGGAGAAACTCTACGAAACGCTCTTGACCCGGGAAGAGTATCTGGTCGCCGAAGACATGGGCGGGTTCTATCGCGTCCCCGCCGACAAGCGCGACCTCAACTATGACAAGTTCTTCGTGGAGGGGGATGTCCAACTTTCCCAGGACCACGAATACAATTCACACAACACCCACCGTTTAACGGTCGAGGAAATCAAAGAGAAACTCTTGAATTTGGAAGAAGTACGCGAAGCGTTGGAAAGTTGGAAGAAACGATGAAGATCCTGGTGACCGGTGCGAAAGGGTTTGTCGGGAAGAACCTGATTTCCACGCTGAACACACTGAAGACCCACACGATCTACGAGGTGGATTTGGATACGACAAGCGAGGAATTGGAAACGTATGTCCAGTCCTGCGAATTCGTCTACCATCTGGCCGGTGTGAACCGTCCGGAGAATCCGGAAGAGTTCATGAAGGGCAATTTCGGGTTCACGAGCACTCTCCTCGAACTCCTTGAGAAGTATGAAAACAAGAGTCCGGTCGTGATCACCTCCTCGATCCAAGCCGCGCTGGATAATCCGTATGGACAAAGCAAGAAAGCCGGTGAAGACCTGATGTTTTCGTATGGCGAAAAACATCAGATCCCCGTCTATGTCTATCGTCTCTACAACCTGTTCGGGAAATGGTCGCGTCCCAATTACAATTCGGTCGTCGCCACCTTCTGCCACAACATCAGCCACGACCTGCCCATCCAGATGTCCAATCCTTCAGCGACCGTGGAGCTTTGCCACATCGACGATGTCGTCGATGAGTTCATCCAAGCCCTAAGCGGAAACGTCATCAAAGACGGAAACTTTTGCGTCGTCCCCGAGACGACGAAAGTTTCCCTACAGGACTTATCGGACAAACTCAACGCTTTCAGGCAAACTCAGATAAATCTGCATTTACCCGTGTTTACCTCCCGCTTCGACCGTCAACTCTACGGAACCTATCTCTCCTATCTTGAAACGGACAATTTCGCCTATCCCCTGAAGAAGAACACCGATCAAAGGGGTTGGTTGGCCGAATTCATCAAGTCCCCCGATTTCGGACAAGTCTTCGTCTCCAAAACCTTTCCCGGCATCACCCGCGGGAACCATTGGCATCATACCAAGGCCGAGAAATTCCTTGTTATCCAAGGGAAGGGCGAGATCAAGTTCCGCAACATCTTCAGCGACCATGTGATCGTCTATCCGGTGGATGGGGAAGTCCCGACGGTGTTGGATATCCCGACCGGCTATACCCATTGCATCACCAACACGTCCGATACGGACTTGATCACCCTATTCTGGGCGACGGAGATCTTCGATCCCTCGCGTCCCGATACCATCTACCAGGAGGTGTAACATGGCAGAACAATTGAACGTCATGACGATCGTCGGGACACGGCCGGAAATCATCCGACTGTCCGCCGTCATCAAGAAACTCGAAGAGGCGGTATCCATCCGCCATATCCTGGTCCATACCGGACAGAACTATGATTATGAACTCAACGAAGTCTTTTTCAAGGATTTCGGATTACGGAAACCGGATTATTTCCTGAACGCCGCCGTCGGGAGCGCCATCGAAACCATCGGAAACATCCTGATCACCATCGATAAGGTCCTCGATGAAGTGAAACCGGACTGTATTTTGGTTCTTGGGGATACCAACAGTTGCCTTTGCGCGATTGCGGCGAAACGCAAACATATCCCGATTTTCCATATGGAAGCGGGGAACCGTTGTTTCGACCAACGGGTTCCGGAAGAAACCAACCGCAAGATCGTGGACCATATCTCCGACATCAATCTGACCTACAGCGACATCGCACGGGAGTATTTGCTTCGCGAAGGTTTGCCTGCGGATCGGATCATCAAGACAGGTTCGCCGATGTATGAAGTCCTGCATTCCAAGATGGATGAAATCGACGCGTCGGACATCGTGTCCAGACTCGGATTGAAAGAGGGAAACTACTTCGTCGTTTCCGCCCACCGTGAAGAAAACATCAGCAGCGAAGAGAACTTCCTGGATCTGGTGGACACGCTGAATTCGATCGCTGAGAAGTATCAACTTCCCGTCATCGTCTCCACCCATCCGCGCACACGCAAGATGGTCGAAGCGAAGGGAATCACCTTCCATCCTTTGATCACCTTACTCAAACCCTTGGGGTTCATCGATTACGTGAAACTGCAGAAAGACAGCAAGGCGGTTTTGAGCGATAGCGGGACGATCAGTGAAGAGACGTCCATCCTGAAACTGAGATCCCTCAACATACGGCAGGCGCACGAGCGTCCTGAAGCGATGGAAGAGGGGACGGTCATGATGGTCGGCTTGAAGAAAGAACGGATCATGCAAGGATTGGCTTTGCTTGACCAACAAGATCCTTCATCCTTCAGACTCGTCGCCGATTATAGTATGCCCAATGTTTCCGATAAAGTCGTACGGATCATCCTCTCCTACACCGATTACATCAACCGCGTGGTCTGGGGTAAATAATGCGCATCCTTCAGGTCAACGTGGTGTGCGGGATCGGCTCGACAGGCCGGATCGCCACCGACATCCATCAGGCACTGATCCAAGACGGTCATGAATCCATGATCGCTTTCGGGCGCAACGACGCGAAGAACTGCGACACCACGTATAAAATCGGACGGATCGAGAACATCCTGACCGACGTGTTCATGACCCGGGTCTTCGATCGTCACGGTGCGACCGGAAAGCAAGCGACGCTTGATTTCTGTCGTGTCATCGACCAGTATCGACCCGACATCGTCCATCTCCACAACATCCACGGGTATTACCTGCATGTGGAAACGTTGATGAAGCATCTTAAGATAATGAATGTCCCCGTGGTTTGGACTCTCCATGACTGTTGGAGTTTCACCGGACATTGTACGTATTTCGATGCGCCAAAGTGCGACAAATGGAAAACGGGTTGCGGGAACTGTCCTCGTAAGGGGGATTATCCCCAGAGTTGGCTGATGGACCGTTCACGCAAGAACCTGGTCGAAAAGAAGGAATGGTTTTCCGGTTTTGGTTCATTGACGTTCGTCACCCCTTCAACGTGGCTCAAGGACCTTGTTAAATCGTCCTATCTGTCATCTTATGAAGTAAAAGTTGTCCCCAACGGCATCGACCTTCAGAAGTTCTCGCCGAAGGAATCCGATCTTCGGGCGAAGCTCGGACTTGGCGACAAGAAAGTGGTCTTGGGGGTCGCGATGAGTTGGATCCCGCGCAAAGGCTTGGCGGATATGCTGAAACTGGCGGATCTTCTTGGGGATGAATATCGCATCCTGTTGATCGGGGTGAGCGAGGCGCAACTCAAGAAACTTCCTGAAAATATTCTGGGAGTCAAACGGACGTCGTCCGTCGAAGAGTTAAGCGACTATTATTCGATGGCGGATGTACTCGCCATCAGCAGTTACGAAGACAATTATCCGACCGTGGTGTTGGAAGCCTTGGCCTGCCAAACCCCCGTGGTTGCCTATCGTACCGGAGGCATCCCCGAGATGGCAAACAAGCCCTACCTGACGATCGTCGATAAAGGGGATGTGGAGGCGATGGCTGAAACGATCCGACAACTGAACCCGTTCACCTGGGAACTGGATCATTCCTTCATGGAACGATCGAATTCCGCCCAGGCGATCTTGGATCTGTATTCGCATATTCTTACGAAAGGGAGGCATGGGGAATGAAACAAATCGTATTATGGAGTCCTTCCGCGGGTTCATTGAACCTTGGGGACGGGGTCATCACGGACGGTGTGAAGAAACAACTCGGTTTCATCTTGAAAGGGAACATGGTGGTGGAGGTTTCCACCCACTTGCCCGTCGATTACTATTACGGACGTTTGTTTCGCGATTTCGACTATAAGTTCGTCTGCGGAAGCAACCTTTTGAAATCCTCGTTCTTGGGATTGAAGTCGCAATGGAACGTCAAACCCTGGCAGAAGAGTATCGTCGGACCGGCGATCCTGGTGGGGGTCGGATGGTGGAACTACAACAACAAGCCCAATTTCTATACCCGTAGCTTATTGAAGGCGATCTTGTCGAAGAACCATCTCCATAGCGTACGCGACCAATACACGGAAGAGATCCTGAAGAGCATCGGGATCACCAACGTCGTCAATACCGGCTGTGCGTCGATGTGGGATTTGACCCCGGAACATTGCGCATTGATTCCGACAGAGAAAGCGTCCAACGTCGTGTTCACCTTGACCGACTACCGCAAGGACATCCCCAACGACACCGTGTTGATCGAGAGTCTGTTGCGTAACTATGACCGCGTCTTCTTCTGGCCGCAAGGCACGGGCGATATGAAATACTTCGAGAGTTTGGCGATCGACCATTCAAAAATCATCACCGTTGATCCGACCTTGGAAGGATACAACCGATTGCTTGATTCCGAACAGGACATCGAATTCGTCGGGACGCGTCTGCATGGCGGGATCCGTGCGCTTCAGAAGAAGAAACGCACGATCATCATCGCCATCGACAACCGTGCGATCGAAAAGCACAAAGACTTCAACATCCCGATCGTCTTGCGTGAAGAGTGTTCGAAACTGGACGAACTTCTGCTTCAACCTTTTTCGACCGAGATCCATCTTCCGTTAGCCGCCATCCAACGATGGAAGGAACAGTTTAAACCATGAAAAAGAAGTGGGTCATCCTCTGTCTCATCGAAGCGTACCAATTCGGTACGCTCTTTCTGTATCTGATTTCCCCCATCCAATACCGCAGCGAACACAATGTGACGATGGCGATCTACGTGGTCCTTTATCAGTTGATGTTCGTGGGAGGGTATCTGTTCGCGGATCGTTATCTGATCGTTTCCCACCGCGACCACATGTATCTTCCCAAGTTCATGCGACCGATTCAAGATCTCCTGCATAAGGTCCATGTCCGTTTCAATCAAGTCCACCTCAACGACTACATGTGGGTCCTCTGCATCCTTTCCTTCATGTTCTCGTACAACTCCCTGGTCCGCTTTTCCATCTCCGTCAATCCGATCGACATTTTCCAAGACCTGATGGCGGCGATCAAGAATCCTGACGCAGCTTATTATACCAACGTCCAGATCAGTGAAATGGGTTTGGGCGGCGACGCCGTCACGATGTTGTCGACCCTGCTTGCCCCGTTCTATTACATGATCGCCCCGCTGGGCATCTATAAGTTCAAACAACTCACGATCTTCAACAAGATCCTTCTTTTCCTGGTTCTCCTGATGGAAGCCTCCACCTTCATCATCCGTGGACAAAACATCGGGATCTTCCGCATCGTGTTGATCTTGGCGACGATCGTCCTGCTGAAACTCGGAAACAAGAAGTCGACGCAAAAAAGCCGTCGACGGGTCTTATTGTTTGCGGGAGTCTTGTTTGTCGGTTTCGTCTTCTATTTCGTCAACGGAACCACCGCCCGTGTCGACAACCTTCCGACCTACATCGGTCTGCGTCGCGTCGATTACGATGCCTGGATCCTTCAGATCCTCCCTAAATCGCTCTGGATGCCTTTCTTGATGATTTCGACCTATCTTATCCAAGGGTATTACGGACTAGCCACGTCGTTCCGTTATCCGTTCTCCTCGACGTTCGGGATCGGGAGCGGGTATTTCCTCATCGAAAACATCAAGCGTTTCGTCAATATCGACGTTTTCCCTCTGACCTATCAGGCGAAGATGACCTATCTTTGGCCGGCCCGTTCCACCTGGCACACGGCCTATACCTGGTTTGCGAACGACGTCTCGCATCTGGGCGTTCTCATAGTCTTGTTTGTCATCGGCGTCATGACCTACATCATCCTCAACGAATCGCTGAAGGGGAAACTCATCGCGATCCTCTTGCTTCCCTTGATCACATTGATGATTTTCTTCCTTCCTGCCAACAACGTGGTGCTTTCCACCCCGTATACCGCAGTGTCTTTCGTCGCCTTCCTTTGCCTCTTCGTCCTCTATAACAATATCGACCTGGATCTAGCGAAATGGAGGAAAGACCTGAAATGGACCAAAAAATCATCGTCTTAATCAAGAACTATCCTCCCGACATCACCGCTTCCGGCAATCTGGCGAAGAAGATCGTGGACGTGCTGGCGAAAACGCACGACGTGGTTGTCATCACCCACGCCCAGGATGAAGTGACATCCAACGAGAAAAACATCGTACGCGTCAAAAGTTTCGACCGTGTCATCTTCGATAAGATCAACCATGGTTCATCGCTTGAACGCTTCGTTTTCCGCGTCATCAACCGGATCAAGAACCGGAGTATGAAATCCCTTGTTTCCCAGAAATCAGGAAAGAAGTATATCCAGGAAGTCCGCAAGCATCTCAAGCAATCACCTTCTTCAATCCTTCTTCCGTTCACTTTCGACGAGATCCACGATTCGATCGCCTTGAAGGCGGAATTTCCCCGTATAAAATTGATCCCCTATGTTCTGGAAGTGTTCCCGGTGTTCATCCAGGGGCAGGAGAAGGAACGTATCCTGCATGATTTGATTCAATCCTCGCATCGTATTTTCGTCCTGCCCTATCTCAAGGATTATTTCAACGGCTCAAGTAAAGTCGTCGTCACCGAACACCCGATGGTCGTGGACAACACCCGTCCCACTAACCCAGATCTCTTTGATTGCGTCTATGTCGGCGGCTTGGACATCACCATCCGCAACCCCATCTTCTTACTCGAAATCCTGAAGGATCATCCCGTATCCAACATGGCGACGCATTTCTATTCCTATGGGAATTGCCAAGGGATCTTGGCGGAATTTGCGAAACAAATTCCATCCTTCACTTCCCATGGACCGGTCTCCAGCGACATCGCCCAATCCGTCCTATCCAGCGCGAGTCTCATCGTAACCATCGGCAACAAGAACTCGGACCTTGTCCCCAGTAAACTGTTCGATTGCATTTCCACCGGCAATCCGATCGTGCACTTCTACTACGACGAAAAGGATCCCTATCTCGACTATCTGAAGAACTATCCTCTTTCGGTATGCCTTCCGATTTCATCCCGCGACCTCGCGGCTCGGTTCAACGACTTCGCCTTGTCGCATCGTAACCAAAAACTCCCGTTCAGCCTCATCCGCGAGAAGTTCGAAATCTTCACGCCGGAATACGTCGTCGATGTCTTCCTGAAGGAACTGGAAGGGGACACCCGATGAAAAGCCGCCAAGTCGCCCTCAACATCGCGGCGAACTTCCTTTCCGTCGCGGTTTCCTTGTTCGTGAGTTTCTTCCTCACCCCCTACATCGTCGAAAGCATCGGGAAGGAAGCCTATGCCTTCGTCCCGCTCTCCAACAACTTCGTCCAGTACATGTCGATTTTCACGGTCTCGATGTCGGCGATGACCTCGCGTTTCGTGACGATCAAACTCCACCAGAACGACGTGGATTCCGCCAGCAAGTACTATAGCGCCGCCTTCTACACCAACATCCTGCTCGCCGTGATCAGCACGATCATCTGCGTCTTCCTGGTCATCTACATCGACCTTCTGATCGATGTCCCGGGAAATATTCTGACCGATGTCCGCTATCTGTTCATCTTCATCTTCATCGGATTCATCCTTGGGGTCTCCACCAACGTCTTCTCCGTGGCTTCCTTCAGCACCAACCGCCTGGATGTCAACAGCGCCATCAACATCTCCGGCACGATCACCCGCGTCCTGGTCATCATCGTGTGTTTCTCCCTGGCTAGCCCCCGCGTCTCCTTCATCGGACTCTCGGTCATGCTGACGCTCTTGGTACAGGACATCCTGCACTTCATCTCCGCCATCAAACTGATCCCGCAAGTCAAAATCAAATGGCACTACTTCCGTTGGGACTACGCCAAGGAAATCTTCATCTCGGGCTTCTGGAATTCATTCAGTCAACTGAGCAGCGTCTTGTTGACGGGTCTGGATCTCTTGATCGCCAACGTCATGTTGGGGGCTTCCGCCGCTGGGATCCTCGCGGTGGCGAAGACCGCTCCTTTAGCCCTGCAAGTCCTCATCAACGTCGTCCCCACGGCATTCAACCCGCATCTGACGATCCTCTTCGCGAAGGAGAGCCGCGAGGCCTTCCTGAGCGAACTTCTCTATACCCTCAAGATCACGGCTATCCTCACCGGCATCCCGATCGCGGGATTCATCGCGCTCGCGCCCGCTTTCTTTCGTCTCTGGGTCCCCTCCGTCGCAGGAAACGACCTGAACCTCCTTGCGATCCTGACCATGGGTCAGATGATCGCCGGCTTCGGACTGATGCCCCTCTTCTATGTCTTCACCATCACCAACAAGCTGAAGTGGGCGTCTTTCTCCGTGTTCATCACCGGTTCGCTGAACCTCCTCTTGGTGCTTGTTTTATTGAAGACGACGGATCTGGGCTTGTTTGCGATCGCCGGTGTGAGCAGTGTGTTGGAGGTGTTGCGCTATCTCGTATTCGTTCCGATGTACGCTTCCCATTGCCTCAACACCAAGTCTTCGACGGTTTATCCTTCCATCCTGAAAAGCTTAATTTATATGGGCTTATTGATTTCTTCGTTCTTGGTTCTGCATGGTTTCCTTCCTTCTTCTTCCTGGCTTACCCTCGGGGCCAGCGCCATGGCGATGGCCGTCTTCGGTCTTGGCATCGGCTTTGTCTTCATGCTGAATTCAAGTGAACGGCACCGTATCCGAACATTCAAGCCTTTCGCCCGTTTCTTCAAGAAAAAAGAAGTCGAATAAGCTCGAATTTACACTAAATCCAACTGAAAGTATGCGATTTTACTTGAAACGAGATATCGGTTAGTGTAATATAAAAATGCTCTTGTGTCTCGAACAATCCGATCAATAATCTTCGGACTAGACCGGTACTTCCCCCCCACCCATAGACCGGTCTACAACATGAGAGAAATCCCACCTCCCCCCCACATTGAGGTGGGATTTATTTTTTTAGGGAAGCTTCCCACAACATGCCTTGATTTTTCGCATTATCTGAAGAAGAGTGATAAAATAGAACAGGATATAAAAGGCATCCTTTGCTATCCTATGAACTTGAAGGAGACACCATGAAAAACATTCCATTCTCACCCCCCGATGTAACGCAAGAAGAAATCGACGAGGTCGTCGATACGCTACGTTCCGGTTGGATCACCACCGGACCGAAAACTAAGCTCTTCGAGCGACAAATCGCGGAATACTGTCATACAGGCAAAGCGGTCGCGATGAACTCTGCGACGGCGTGTATGGAGCTTACATTACGTTTATTGGGGATCGGTCCGGGGGATGAAGTCATCACCAGCGCCTATACCTATTCCGCTTCCGCCAGCGTCATCGACCATGTCGGGGCGAAGATTGTCTTGGTGGATTGCGAGAAGGACTCCGTGGACATCGACTACGAAGCCATCGCAAACGCCATCACAAGCAAAACGAAGGCGATCATCCCGGTGGATATCGGGGGGATCATGGTCGACTATGACCGGATTTATGAAATTCTTGAATCCAAGAAAGATCTGTTTACCCCCAGCAACGAACTTCAATCCAAATTCAACCGTGTGATCATTGTCGCGGATGCGGCGCATTCCATCGGAGCGACCTATAAAGGCAGGATGAGCGGGGAAGTCGCGGACTTCACGTCCTTCTCCTTCCACGCCGTGAAGAACTTGACGACGGCGGAAGGCGGGATGGTGACGTGGCGTCCCATCCAAGGCATCGACGACGAGGTCATCTATAAGCAATTCATGCTTCTTTCACTGCATGGACAATCCAAGGACGCTTTAGCCAAGACGAAACCGGGTTCCTGGGAATACGATATCGTCGCCCCCTATTTCAAGTGCAACATGACGGATATCGTCGCTTCCTTGGGCTTGGTTCAGTTCAAACGCTATCAAGGCATCCTGGAGCGCAGAAAAGAACTGATCGAACACTACGATCGTCGTCTATCCGATCTGGATGTTTCCGTGCTTAATCATTATCGTAATGATTCAAATTCTAGCGGACATCTGTATCTCATGCGTCTCAATGGAAAAGACGAAGCCTTCCGTAACGAAGTCATCGAAAAGATCGCGGAGATGGGGGTTTCCACCAACGTCCATTACAAACCCCTTCCCATGCATAGCGCCTACAAAAACCTGGGGTTCGACATCAAGGATTTCCCCAACGCCTTCAACCTGTACAAGAATGAAATCACACTTCCTCTGCATACCTTATTGAGCGATGAAGACGTGGATTACGTCTGTGACTGCCTCCACGAAATCCTGAACTAACAAGGGGTGAACAAGGTGTACCGTAACTTCTTTAAACGAGTGGTGGATGTGGGGATCGCATTGATCGGGCTTCCGTTCTTTCTTCTCATACTCATCCTCTTGGGTCCCGTCCTTTACCTCGATGACAAGGGTCCCCTCTTCTACAACGCTTCCCGCTTAGGCAAAAAGGGAAACATCTACAAGATGTATAAATTCCGTTCCATGAAAACCAATGCGCCCGACCTGCGCAACGAAGACGGATCCACTTTCAACGCGGAAGACGATCCAAGATTGACGAGAGTCGGGAAATTCATCCGCAAGACCAGCCTGGATGAAACCCCTCAGATTTTAAACATCCTGAAAGGGGACATGTCCATCATCGGCCCCCGTCCGGATCTTCCCGAACACATCAAGATGTATGTGGGCGATGAAATCCGCAAGTTGGATGTCCTTCCCGGAATCACCGGATACAACCAAGCCTATTACCGTAATTCCGCCGCATGGAAAGACCGCCTGAAGAACGATGTCTACTACGTGGATAATCTATCTTTCGCCCTCGACGTCAAAATCTTCTTTAAGACGATCGAAACGATCGTCCTCAAGCGGGGCGTGTTCGTGGAAGAACAAAAGGAGAAACAAGGATGAGCGAAATCAACGTTTCGTTGATTCCGCTGGACTGGGACACGGAGTATTTCAAGGTCCCCAGCGCACGCGTGATCCTGCATCGCCCTGTCTCTTCTTCCGACTATGATCGTATCCTCGATTTCGCATCCACCTATGAATTCGTAACCATCACCAACCAAAGCGATGAAAAAATGAATAACCGGTGGTTGGGTGAAGCGACGACCTCTTTCCTCACCGACGTCAACATCCAGTTCGAAATGAACGTCACGCTTCCGCAAGACTCGGATCCCGATACCCTTGTTTCTTCATCCCTTCATCGCGATGAGGAAATCATCGCGATCGCTTCGTCTTCCTTCCGTTATTCCCGCTTTTTCAACGACCCTTATCTTCCCCAACCCCAAGCCGGTCAAATCTATCTGAACTGGACAAAGAATGCGTTTGAGAGGGAAGACAAGTTCTTCATCGTCACCAAGCGTCAAACGCATGTTGCGGGATACACCTTGTTTTCCGTCGATGAGAAGGAAAAGAAGGCGACGATCGAACTCATCGCCGTCGCCAAGGAATACCAGGGGCAACATGTCGGGAAATCGATGATCGATGCCTTGAACCGTTTCGCCGTTGAACATCATCTCCAAAAAATCCATGTCGGCACGCAAGCCGACAACATCGACGGGATCCGCTTTTACACCCGAGTCGGGTTTCAACCGGTAAGTTGCGCCTCCGTGTACCATTATTGGCCAAAGAGGATCGTCAAATGAGAATCCTCTACATCGCCACATCCTTCCCCAGTCCGGACAAAGGGGCGACGATTTATACCGATCTCGCCAGCGCCCTTCATGAGGCCGGACATGAGATCATCGTCGCCGTTTCCGAACAGAAACGCAACCTCACTTCCACCACCCTCCAAAAAGAGCGTGGCTTCGACGTGCTGCGCATTGTGACGGGGAACTACTACGATGTCAATCTGATCGAAAAGGGGCTGACGATGCTTCGTATCCCGTCTCGTATGAAGAAAGGGATCAAGGAACACCTTTCAAACAAATCTTTCGACCTGATTCTCTTCGAAGCCCCGCCCATCACCAATGCGAAGCTAGTGGCCTGGGCGAAGAAACAGTTCAAGACGAAGAGCTATTTGATGCTGAAGGACATCTTCCCCCAGAACGCGGTGGATTTAGGAATGATGAGAAAGAATGGACTTCTATATACCTACTTCCATCATCAAGAGAAATTCCTCTACCAAACCGCGGATAAGATCGGAGTCATGTCGCAAGCCAATCTCGACTATATCCTGAAACACAATCCACAACTCGATCCAAACAAGCTCGAAATCTTCCCTAACACAAAACAAATCACCCAAGAATACCAAACCCAAGAATTTACGATGCGTATGGAACTAAACATCCCAACCAACGCCTTTGTCTTTCTCTTCGGAGGGAATATGGGACGTCCCCAATACGTACAACTCTTAAAGAAAGCCATACTCCGTTTCAAAGACAACAAAGACATCTTCTTTCTCTTTGTTGGAAGAGGCACAGATCGTCATATCCTTGAAACCACCATCAAAGACAACGAAATTAAAAACGCACTCCTCATCAACAATCTCGCCCGTGACAAGTACGAACAGATCACAAAGGAATGCGACGTGGGACTCATCATCCTGGATCCACGTTTCACCATCCCCAACTATCCCTCGCGTATTCTCTCCTACATGGAATACGCCAAACCAGTATTAGCTGCCACGGATGAAAACACCGACTTGAAAGACCTCATCCAAGCGAACAATCTCGGTGAATGGGTATCCTCCGCAAACGAGGATGAATTCCTCAAAAAGATCGAAGAAATGTCCAAGAGTGACTCACTCATCTTCCAAGGACAAAACGGACGTCGCCTCATCGAACAAGAGTTCACCGTCAGCCGTTCTGTCAAACAACTCGAAGCCTACAAGTAACCCAAGACATCTTCTTGGGTTTTATTTCGCAACATTTAATAATGTCCAAATATCCACCCACTTCAATAATTACTCTTGTTTTCAAATTATCACACTTATTGTATGTTCATTTAGCATCCCTCTTTGCATATTATAGGAATAACTTCGTGGGGAAGCGGAGTGTGGGGAAGATTTATAACCAGGCGCACCACACGGAGGAATCTTTGTGGTCTTTTCTTTGTTTCAGATCAATGGGGGGAAAAGTACATGAGCTATTCCTATGAAACAGAAGAGGGTTTAAAATCGACAGTCACGCATAAAAGCCTGGGAAACGTCTTGACGAAGAAGAACCAACTGCAGTTGTTGCTCGTGGGGAGCGAATTGTTGGTTTTCTATCTCGTACATCAAATCCTGGTCTTTCCGAGTGTCCACATTGCCAGACAAGCGTTGATGTATGTCATGCTTTGCAGCATCTTCGGACATTTCAACTGTACGACGAATCTGATTTGGCAAGAAGTCCAGGTCGTGGTCAAATGCAACATGGCGTTCTTCTTCTCACTCATCGTCATGTCACCGTTGAAAACTTTCACTTTCATCGATTTCATCAAGTACTTTGTCCTCTGTCTCGTCATGCTTTCCACATCATTAGTCTTGAGCCGTTTCTATCGCGGATTCTTCTCGAAGTATTTCTCGAGTAAGGTTTTGGTGATCGGGACCGGAGAAAACGCGAAGGCGGTCATCGATACGTGCAAGAGTTCACGGTTTACGCTCGCAGACATCAAAGCTCAGATTGATTGTGTCGATTCTTGTTTCTTCCCCAGTATCAAACAAGAAAAGCTGATGACATCGGACATCCCGGTCTATGATTTCTGTCAGTTGAACGAAGTCTTGAATAAACACCGGATCGATGAAGTATTGGTTGCTTTACCCCAAGCCTCGAAAGACGAGATGAGTTTGATCATGAATTCCTTGCATAACAAAGTCAAAGTCATCAAGTTCCTTCCCCGTGTCAACGGGATGATGACATTTGACTCGAAGATCGAGGATTTCAACGGTGTCTTAGTGGTTTCATCTTCACTGGACAAGATGAACTACTTCGATAAGATGTTTAAACGTTTCTTCGATGTTCTCGCCGGCTTTGTCGGGGTTCTCATCAATATTCCGCTATATCTTACCGTTCGATACTTGAACAGAAAGAACGGGGATAACGAACCCATTCTCTTCAAACAGACCAGGATCGGTGAATATGGCGAACCCATCACTATCTATAAGTATCGTTCCATGATTCCCAATGCGGAAGCCGTATTGGAAAAGATGATGGCGGAGGATCCGAAAATCAAGGAAGAATATCTGACAAACAAGAAACTCGAAAACGATCCCCGGATCACTGAAGTCGGCAAGTTCCTACGTAAAACGTCATTGGATGAATTCCCGCAGTTCCTCAACGTTCTGAAAGGGGAGATGTCCCTCATCGGTCCTCGACCGTATCTACCGCGTGAAATGAACGATATGGGGTTCTACTACGACTCCATCATCCAATGCAAGCCCGGCATCACCGGCATGTGGCAAGCCAACGGACGCTCCGAAGTCAGTTTCGAACAACGTTGTAAACTCGATGACTACTATTTCAAGAACTGGTCGATCTGGCTGGACATGACGATCCTCTTCAAGACATTGAAGTCCGTCATCTATGAAAGAGGTGCCCGCTAGTGTCCCATTGGTATGTACTCTTCGTACGCGGTGGTTATGAACAAGAAATCAACGAGTTCTTCAACCTTGAAGGACTCGCTTCCTTTATCCCTAAGAAAGATGAGATCTTCATCTGGCAGGGGAAAAAGTTCATCGTCCAGAAACCGCTCTATAAAAACTATCTGTTCATAGAAAGTGATCTCTCCCAACTTCAACTCTCGCAACTCCTCAAATCTTTCAAACAAAGAAAAGAAGGAATCATCAAGTTGCTTGCGTATGAGGATGAAGAGACACCGGCTCTCTCTCAAGAAGAACAACGGTTCCTCGAACGACTCCTAAACAAAAACAAAGTCCTTGAGACTTCCATCGGGTATATCGAAAACGACATCGTCGTCATCACCGAAGGACCGCTTGTCGGTTTTGAATCCTCGATCACCAAGATCGACCGGCATAAACGCAGAGCCACATTGAACGTCGACATCTGCGGCAGACTCACGGAAGTCAACGTCAGCCTGGAAATCCTCAAAAAGATCTGATTCCCCCCCTTCAATCGTTGCCTGGGCACGTTGAAGCGAATCAAGGACATCCTCACCCCTCCATCTCACCCTTGGAGTGGCGGAGCATGCCTATATCATGAGACGGTGTTGCACGGCAACACTTTTTTGCGTATTAGTGAGGATTACTCTATTAGAAGAATCGGGGGGTATCAAGTTGGAAAAGCAGGAGAAAAAGTTAAGAATCGCAATGTTGGGGCATAAACGGATTCCTTCAAGAGAAGGGGGAATCGAAGTGGTTGTGGAAGAGTTGGCCACTCGAATGGTTGACTTAGGGCATGAAGTAACTGTTTTCAACCGTAAGGGAAAACATGTAGCCAACAAAACCCTAGACACTAACAACATAGTCAAAGAATACAAAGGTATAAAGATCAGAACGGTTCCAACAATTGACTATAAAGGTCTTTCGGCCCTATCTTCCTCGATTTTCGCCTCGATCTTCGCGACATTGGGCAAATTTGATGTGATTCATTTTCACGCAGAAGGACCCTGTGCAATGTTGTGGTTACCTCACTTGTTCGGAAAGCGAACAGTCGCTACGATTCACGGTCTAGACTGGCAGCGTGAGAAATGGAAGAATGGTTTTGCTTCGAAATATATCAAGTTCGGTGAACTAGTCGCTACTAAATACGCGGACGAAATCATTGTCCTAAGTAAGAATGTACAGAACTACTTTCTGGAGACGTATCAAAGAGAAACTAAGTACATCCCAAACGGAGTCAATAAGCCAACAATTAAAGCCGCTGATGAGATCACCAAAAAATTCAATCTTCACAGAGACGAATACATCCTTTATTTAGGTAGAATCGTCCCAGAGAAGGGATTGAGGTATCTCATTAATGCGTTCAAAAATGTGGATACCGACAAGAAACTCGTTATTGCCGGTGGAGCAAGTGATACAGATGAGTTCCTAAAGGAAGTAAAAGATTTGGCAAAAGATGACACAAGAATTATCTTTACCGGGTTTGTTCAAGGACAGATTCTTCAAGAACTCTACAGTAATGCATATATCTACACTTTGCCTTCTGATTTGGAAGGAATGCCACTAAGCCTTCTTGAAGCCATGAGCTACGGCAATTGTTGCCTAGTTTCGGACATATCTGAATGCCAAGAAGTCGTCGAGGATAAGGCTGTGTTATTTCGAAAGTCTAGTCAAAGTGACATCGAAGAAAAGTTGCTTGATCTTCTCAAGCAACCAGAGTTGGTAACTTCTTATAAGAGTATTTCGAGAAACCATGTAGAAATGAAATACAATTGGTATTTTGTAACACAAAATACTTTATCGACATATAGAAAGTGAGGTGAATTGCATGAGAATTCTAATGGTTAATAAATTTCTATATGCCAATGGTGGTTCAGAAACCTACATGATAAAGCTCGGCAATTACCTAAAATCAATCGGTCATGAAGTAGAGTACTTTGGAATGCAGCATGAGTTGAATATTGTCGGAAACAAATACGGGAAGTACACGAGAAGAGTTGACTATAGGAACAACAGTATTAAACTTTGGAATACCGCAAAGACAGCACTAAATTCTATCTACTCAATGGAAGCTAGATTATTGATCAAAGAGTTGATTGAAACCTTTAAGCCGGAGATTGTACATCTCAACAATATAAACTTTCAAATAACACCATCGATAATTTTCGAAATCAAGAGACATGGGATACCAATAGTCCAAACCGTTCACGATGTGCAAATTGCTTGTCCAAATCATCGATTTTACATAGAACACACTGGTCAAATCTGTGATCTGTGTCAGTTTGGGAAATACTATAATTGCATGAAGAATAAATGTGTAATGAATTCGATATCGAAGAGTTTTCTAGCAACTGTTGAATCCTACTTTTATCATTCACTTGACACATATAATCGCGTAGATAAGTATATATGTCCAAGTAAGTTTGTTGCTGACAAAATCATGACTGCTGGTGTTGATCCAAATAGAATCGTGATTCAACATAATTATTTTGAAAGTGTGAAAAGGATTGAACTATCAACAACCGAAGATTATGTGCTTTACTTCGGAAGATTGAGTAAAGAAAAAGGGATAGAAACACTAATCTCAATATTCAAGGATTTACCAAATATAAAGATAAAATTGGCAGGAAGTGGCCCTCTACTGCATGAAGTTCAAAGTGCAAGTTTGACACACACAAACATTGAGTATGTAGGACAACTTGGTGGAAATGACTTACATAAACTCATTAGTGGTGCGAAGTTCACGGTTTATCCCTCGGAATGGTATGAAAATTGTCCATTGTCTGTTATTGAATCTCAATCGCTTGGTGTTCCAGTAATTGGTTCTGATCTTGGTGGAACCAAAGAATTGATTCGTGATGAAGTAACAGGTTTGGTTTTCAAAGGTTGCGACATGAGTTCATTCAAGTCCTCTATCATAAGGTTATGGAACGATGCCTCATTACTTTCGGAAATGAAAAAGAATTGTCAAATTAGCCAGAGTAATTCTCTAGAAGCATATTCCGAAAAATTACTTGATATTTATGGTGAACTTATACAAAAACAATACAAGTTTGAAAGATAAATGGGTGCAAAATGTTAAAAATCGTAACTTGGGTAATTAGTAAAATCAAGAAAAGGGAATATAAGGTTGACGAAAATATATCTTCTATCGACCTGTTAGTTATTTTATGGGATAGAACATGGATGATGTTAAGAGGGTTGCTTCACAAAATTCTTTTGAAGGAATCTCTTGGTTTATTGTTTGTCGGGAAATCAGTGAAAATAAGGTCTCATAAACGAATCCGTTTTGGAAGTGGTGTGACCATTGAAGATGGTTGCTATATTAATGCCCTTTCGAGAGTTGGCGTCAAGATAGGTAATAACTTTACTCTTGGTAGAAATGGAGTAATCGAGTGTACCGGGGTCATCAGGGATCTTGGCGAGTCACTCGAAATTGGAAATAATGTCGGAATTTCTGCGAATGCATTTATATCTGTCCGAGGTGAAGTAAAGATCGGTAATAACACAATATTTGGTCCAGGTGTTAGCTTGTTTTCGGAGAATCATAAATTCGATGATCTTCAAACACCAATATATCTTCAAGGAGTGACAAAAGTCGGAATTGAAATCGGTGAAGACTGCTGGATCGGTGCAAACTCAATTATTCTAGATGGCGTTAAGATTGGAGACAGATGTATCATTGCCGCTGGTTCAGTAGTAAATAAATCGATACCTAGTAACTCCATTGCTGCAGGCGTGCCGGCAAAGATTGTTAAAAACAGGTTTGATAAGTGAGTTAAGGAAAGGTGGATATCATGAAGAAACTTAATGGAACAGTCATTGTAACTTATAGATGTAATGCGAAGTGTAACATGTGCAATCGATACAAGGAACCATCGTTACCAGAAGAAGAGATTACAATTGAAACAATTCGGAAATTACCCCAGATGTATTTTACGAATATAACTGGAGGCGAACCATTTACGCGGACTGATCTTAAAGAGATAGTCAGAGAACTGTATAAAAAATCGGATAGAATTGTAATTTCAACTAACGGATTTTATACAGACAGAATCATTGATTTATGTAAAGAATTTCCCGAGATAGGTATTCGTATTTCGATTGAAGGGTTAGAAGAAACAAACAACGAGATTCGAGGATTACCGGATGGATTCAATAGAGGATATTCTACACTCGAAAAATTAGTGAAGATGGGTTTGAAAGACATCGGATTTGGAATGACGGTTCAAGATAAAAACGCAAAAGATCTTGTAGCACTCTACAAGCTTTCCAATGAGATGAATGTCGAGTTTGCAACAGCATCACTGCACAACTCGTTTTATTTTGTTGAATCAAACAACATTATTCATGACCGGTTGATGGTATCGCAGAAGTTCGAAGACTTAATCAATGAACTCCTCAAATCAAATTCACCAAAAAAATGGTTTAGAGCATACTTTAACCACGGTCTCATAAATTACATCTTTAGCCAAAAGAGATTACTCCCATGCAATATGGCTTTCGATACATTCTTCATCGATCCATATAGTGATATTATGCCATGTAATGGAACGAAAAATAAGGAAGTAATGGGAAATCTCGTAAAGAATAGTTGGGAAGAAATATGGAACTCTGAACAAGCTGAGAATGTTAGATTAAAAGTGCGACATTGCGATCGAAACTGCTGGATGATAGGATCTGTATCTCCAGCTATGCACAAACAAATATGGATTCCAATAGTATGGATTATTAAGCACAAAATTCTAAGTATTATGAAGAAAAAGAAGTATTGTATCTCTGAAAATAGAATAGTTCTTGACTTAATTAATGGAAAAACAACTGAAATTGATCTAGACAAGAAATCAACATGCGAATTAAATAGGAGCTAATACTTAAGTTACTATAATTTCTTCAGTTGTGAGTGATTAAATGTAGTCTAAGCCATTCATTAGAGAGGATGCACTATGAAGAACATACTTATTGTCATGAACAGTCTATATAATGGAGGGGCTGAGAAAAGTCTAGTAAACTTCCTTAATGAAATTCCCCCCAAAAAATACAATATTGATTTACTACTTTTTAAGGAGGAAGGGATGTTTCTGGAACAAGTTCCTAAGCATATAAATAGAGTTACAACATCACAAGACATAAAAATACTCTATGGAAATTCTCATGATGCTGGGTGGCGAATTATCATAAAATTAGTTGCTACAATTGTTTCAAGAGTACTCGAGAAAGGAGTTCATTCTCAGAAAGGCTTTAGATGGCATCATTTTTATTCAAAGAGACTCGAAATAGTTAGTAAAGTATATGATATAGCAATAGCATATACATCAGGTGAAATTATGTATTATATTGATGAGAAAGTAGTTGCGGACAAGAAAGTCGTGTTTATTCATAATGATTATAAGTCAGAAAAGTACTCGAAAAAACATGATTACGATCACTTGAGAAACATGAGTTCAATAATCTCCATTTCACAAACTTGTGTTGATGTTTTGACAGAAGAATTTCCTGAGTTCAAAGACAAGATTAAGCTATTACCAAATATATCATCATCGATAGTGATTAAGAAGCGCGCTAATGAATTTTTCCCAGTTGAATATAATAGATTTACGACTAATATTTTATCAATTGGCAGATTATGTGAGCAAAAAGGTTTTGATTTGGCAATAAAAGCGGCATACATTCTAAAACAAAGTTCACATAATTTTAAATGGTTTATTATCGGTACAGGTAAGTTAAGAGTAGAGTTACAGGAACAAGTGAATACTTTAGGATTACATGATAATTTCATTTTCTTGGGTTCGAAAAGTAACCCATACCCATATATATCAAATTGTTCTATTCTTGTACAATCATCGAGATATGAAGGCAAATCAGTAGTCATCGATGAAGCGAAAATTCTAGGAAAGCCAATAGTTGCTACAAAATATCCAACGATAAAGGATCAACTTAATGAACACGAAGGAATAATTGTTGGGTTGGATCCAAATGAAATCGCAAATGGAATTTTACAGATGCTAAAATCAGACACTCATGAGTCATACTCAAGGTATTTACTGTCAAAAGAGTATGGAAATCAAGATGATATTAATCTCTATATTAACTTACTAGGAAACTAGGGGGATGGTATAAATGAATACTAGAGTCAAAATGACATATGTTTTGCCATTTCTTTTAGTTCTTCTCCTTTTCAAGCCAATGATAGTGACAAAGTATCACACAATAGACATGTTCTTTTCGCTTGCATTAAATATTGTTCTCTTCGCTACTTTGACTTTTTGGGCTAAAATAAAGTTTCGAACTAGTATTTGGTTAAGGAACACACTAATTTTCTTTATTTTAATAATCCTCTCAACAATTATAAACGGGGGGGAAGTTCTACCCACAATTATACTGTATGCGAAACTTTTTATATCATGTTTGCTTATAGAAATAATGATACTCAAGTACAAACAGAGAATGATCTCTATTTTCATAAACGCTTTGTTCATTCTAGTTCTTCTTAATCTAGGAACATTAATTCTGATGCCCAAAGGAGTATTACAGGTTGAAAGATTTGTAAATGAATGGTATCAATATCGGGTCGCTTGGTGGCTTTTTGGGAATAAGAACTCAATGTTTTTTTGGTTAATGCCTACAAACGTTCTTGCGCAAATTCGCATAATTCAAAATAGGACAAGAAAAGAAAGTAACATATTCAATTATGTTGTTATTTTTGCGACGTTACTAACTGCATTTATTTCCCAAAGTTCAACAACAATTTTCGTCATTGGACTTATTTCAATTTTTATTTTCTCTAGTAAACTTTTAGAGAAACTTAGAAGATTTATGGATCTCGATAAGTATCTGATTGTATACTTTTTGTTGACGATTTTGCTCTTAACTTTTACTCAACTTGATCTTTTTAGTTTTATTGCTAAGGCTTTTGGTAAAGATGCAACTTTTACTGGTAGAGTTTTTGCCTGGCAACAGTCGATTATTCTAGTCATTCAGAAGCCTTTTCTCGGATATGGTTCATTAAGTGAAGAATCGTGGAGAGTAATGTTAGGTGCCTATTCTTTTACTAATGCTCATAATACTTTACTACAAATACTTCTAAATGGAGGATTCACTCTTCTTGCTATGTTCTATATTTTAATCAAAAACATTGCTAGCAACTTAAAGTCACTCATTAATGAGTATCTAAAGTATAGACTTTTTTGTGAGTGGTTTGTTTTTGGTTTATTGATTCATATGAGTTTCGAGTCAGTATTGGACTCCGCCTTATTTTGGATGACGTTGACGATAATTTTCAATGTTCCAAATCTGCTATTGAAACATGAAAGGAGACTTATATATGTTAAATGGAATTCGCGACCTGATCATGTTCGCTAGATATGGTAGAAAGCACAGTTCAGAAAGTTACATTAAGTTACTTCGACAAACTGGCGTCAAAATAGGGGATAACTGCAAAATATTCCACAGTCCAACAGTGCATATTGATACTACTCGGCCGGAGTTGGTAGAAATAGGAGATAATGTCAAGATTACAAGAAACTGTACTATTCTTACTCATGGATATGAATGGAGTGTTCTAAATATCAAGTATGGCAATATATTAGGCTCTGCGGGTAAGGTTAAGATAGGGAATAATGTTTTTATTGGAATGGGATCCATAATTTTAAAAGGAGTAAGTATTGGTGACAACGTAATAGTAGCTGCGGGATCTGTCGTTACAAAAGATATTCCCAATAATTGCGTGGTAGCAGGGAATCCTTCAAAAGTAGTAATGGACATCGATACATACTATGAAAAGAGAAAGGAATGTCAACTGCAAGAAGCGAAATTACTTGCTATTCAATGGAGGAAGATTCATGGTCTTTATCCGCCCGAGAATGTCTTTAGTGAATTTTTCTGGCTATTTGAAAATGAGTTTACTAAGGATGGGTGCCACTTGATGAATGTAGATTTTAAGAAAAAAATGCAAGAGAATCGAAACTATGATTATGCAATGGAGAGTTATGTGGCTACAAAGAAGATATTTCGAAGTTATGAAGAATTCTTAAGTTACTGCTATCAAGATGATGTTGAAGTTTCAAAGGATTACTAAATGAGAAAATCAAACATGAAATTAGCGATGACAATTTTCGTTTCAGGATTAGCGGTAGTGTTAAGTGTTTTAGTTAACTTTTTTTTGACACCATTTATAACTGATAATGTTGGTACTGAAGCTTATGGATTTATAACTCTTGCAAAGACTGCCGTAGGCTATGCATCAATTATTACAATTGCTTTTACCACATTTGTCGTAAGGTTCGTTTCAATAGAATATCACAAAAGAAATTTCGAAGGATCAAGAGCCTATTTTTCTTCATCAATATTAGCAGTTTCGATAGTTTCAGTAATTATATTGATTAGTTCTGTAATTTTAATCATGTATTTTGAGAAAATTTTGAATATACCTCCGAATTTGACCGGTACAGTAAAAGTGCTTTTTTTACTAGTGTTCATAAGTTTTTGTATCTCTACGATTACGATCCCATTTACTTCTGCTTGTTACATTCAGAATAAATTGACTGTTCTTGGCATAATCAGAATACTCGCACTTTTCATTGAAGCCATTACTCTCTTTCTGTTGTTTAGCCTATTCAAGACAGAACTTTGGTATGTCGGTATTGGTTTGCTATTTGCTTCAATAGCGTCTTTTGTTGGGAACATTATTGTGACCAAGAAACTGACTCCTGAACTAGTTTTCTCACATCAGTACGTGTCAATTTCAAAGGTAAAGGACTTGGTACAAACAGGCGTATGGCAATCAGTAAATTCACTGGGAACGGTTTTAAATTCAGGACTTGACCTATGGGTAAGTAACATCATGCTTTCTGCTCTTGCGATGGGACAGATATCAATAGTAAAGTCTACAGGTATGTTGTTCGTGATCTTATATTCGACCATATCTCAAGCATTTCAACCACGGATGCTTAAAACATATGCTTCTGAAGATAAGCACGCCTTCTTGAATGAACTTCAGTTTTCGATGAAAGTAAGTGGATTCTTTACTGCAATCACCTTTGCCGGTTTTTTTGCTCTGGGAGAGTTATATTTTCGTCTATGGTTACCAAACCAAGACTATAGATTACTTTACATTCTAACAATTATTACGATATTGAGTAGTGTTGTTGATGGTGTCATTTACCCGGCCTATTATGTAAATACATTAACTACAAAGAAAAAAATCCCAAGCATTTTAACAATTTGTGCCGGCGTTATAAATGTCATTGCCATGATCTTGTTAATTGATTATACGAGTATTGGTGTATATGCTATTGTATGGACAACAACAGTACTTTCATTTCTATTAAGTTTTATGTTCAATCCGATTTATTGCGCCGTAACGTTAAACTATAACTGGTATACACTATATCCACTAATATTCAGGCACATACTATCTTGTGTTTTACTCACACTGCTATTCGAAATTATTACAAATTTCATACACCCTTCAACTTGGGGTGGCTTACTATCTACTTCGATGTTATTAACTGTTATTGGTGTTTTCGTTTACATGCTTTTATTGTCTAGTAAAATCGAGAGAAACAGAATAATTACCAATATTCTGAGATTGAAAAAGTAGACTGTGTTTATTTCATAGAAACGAGCGATGAGGTAAAAAATGCAAATATGCAACTCAAATCTTTGCACAGGATGTGGTGTTTGTACAAATATCTGTCCTGTAGACGCGATAGTAATGAAGCCGGACATGCGATTTAAGCACATGAGACCAAACATTGATGAGGGCAAATGTATCGAATGTCAAAAATGCAGGGAAATATGTCCTTCAAATAGTCATTATGAACTACAAATGCCGCAATCCACGTTTGCAGCGTACCTTAAGAATAACTCGGAACACAGAAGCAGTAGCTCTGGGGGGCTTGCATCTGCAATATATGAATTTACTTTAGCCAATAATGGTTGGATCTCAGGAGTTTTAGTTGATGTTGATATGGAACCGAAGTTTAAATTGGTTAATAACTTAGGTGATGTACAATTATTTAAAGGTTCAAAATATGTCCAAGTAACCACAAACGATATTTACTCTCAAGTACTTGATAAATTGAAGTTAGGTAAAAAAGTTACGTTTATTGGATTACCTTGTCAATGTGTTGCTGTCAGGAAAATGACAAGTGATTTTCAAGATAACCTTCTAACTATTGATCTTATCTGTCATGGTGTTCCATCACAATTCACGTTATTTGAGCATACTTCAAGACTGGAGAAAAAAAGCAAGAAAAAAGTTACATCGTTGAAATTTAGAGATCACAATCTCGGAGTTGGATTGTTCTTGGAGAGTAATGGAAAAACATTCTACAAGAGAAGTCTTCTTGAAGATGAGTATATGCATGCTTTTATTCGCGGTGATCTATTTGCTGAGTGTTGCTATAGTTGTAAGTATGCATGTATAAAGAGAGTCGGTGACTTAACTATTGGCGATTTTTGGGGTTGTGGAAAATATGGTGGTACACAATTAAAGGAAACCAAAGTATCAATGGTTCTAGTAAATTCTATCAAGGGAAAAGACTGTTGGGATCAACTAAAAGAGAAAATTCACTATGAGGAAAGAACTTTAGAAGAAGCTATCGATGGTAATGAACAACTTAGTTCCCCATCAAAAAGAGGGAAAAACCACCAGTTCTTGCTTACAAATACTGAATCTAACAAAGCTGAATATGCATTATGTAAACTATACTCAATTACGGTTCTAAGGTCGACTTTTTCTAGAAAACTGAAAGAATCAAGCAAGAGAAGCGCGAAGCTTTTAGTTAAGCATGGAAAAAGAGGATTTGAATATTTTGTGAACTTTGGGGGTAATAGAAATGGAAAGTGATCAAAAAATAAAAGTAAGTATCATTATCCCAGTCTTCAATACTGCCAAGTATTTACATCGACTTATAGAATCTTTACTTAATCAAACATTGGATGATATTGAGTTAATATTCATAAATGATGGGTCAACAGATGAATCACAATCAATATTAGAGAACTACGCGCTTCTTAAAAGTAGATTTACCGTAATAAACAGAGAAAATGAAGGTGTTTCATGTGCTAGAAACTTCGGATTATCTATTGCAAAAGGCGAGTATATTGGTTTTGTTGACTCAGATGACTTTGTTGATTTGAACATGTTCTCGATATTGTACTCAAAAGCGAAACAAACAGATTCAGACGTAGTATGTTGTGGATATTTCTATTTTTGGGAGAACAAAAAAAAGCAGATGTGTGATGTTGAAGAAATGACAATTAGTAACGAAGTCGCTATTTCATACCTTCTTGATAATGAAGTAATTGGAATGTCAGCTTGTTGCAAATTATTCAGAAGGAGTATTCTTTTTAATACGAAATTCCCAGAAAACATAAAAATTAACGAAGATCGATTATTTGTTTTTAGATCATTTACTAATGCGAAGAATGTAACGATAATTGGAGATCCACTCTATTACTATTGTGTTAACAAAGTGTCATCTTCACATGATTCATTCAAATCAAGTCCATTAGATGGGTTAAGAGTATCGAGGGAAATGTATGAGATTATAAATATTGAGTATCCTCGAATAATATCGAATTCATATGCTGATGTCGTAAAGACTTCATTTCTAATCTTAATTTCAATGTATAAAAGTAACTCACATTTATCTTTCTCGGATGAGTTTATCGAAGCTGTCAATGTAATAAAGAATTCAAATCTTCGTCAAGTTAGAGTTCATATATCAAGAAAAATTTACTTTCAATTACTAATGATAAAGTACTATGAACCGGGATATAGACTAATAAAGCGTATATTATTCAAGAAGGAACATGAGATATGAAAATTTGTGTAATCACGTTACTAAATGTAAGAAATTATGGTTCTGTTTTGCAGACGTTAGCAACACAAGAAATACTAAAAAACCTAGGATACGAGGTTGAGTTCATCGATTACATACGTGAAGTGCAAACGGAAAAATCATTAACTAGAAGCTATATGAATGGCATTCCTAATAATCAAGTAGTTCGCAGAATGTATAATAAATTCTTTAACATGCCTATCACCAACTCCAGAGCTAGAAAAATATTCCGAGGATTTGTTCTTGAGTATATAAATTTGACCAATAAACAGTACATTAGTTCTGAAGAACTGAAACGTAATTTGCCTAATGCAGATATCTATTGTACTGGTAGCGATCAAATGTGGAATAGTGGTTGGAATAACGGAATTGAAGAAGCCTTCTTTTTAGATTTTGTTGAGGGTAAACCAAAAATTTCATTTTCAACAAGCTTTGGGCTGACAGAGATTCCGAAAAATGAAGAAGAAAGAACCATAACACTTTTGAAGAGATACAACTTCATTTCAGTTAGGGAACAATCAGCAGTATCACTTTTAAGTAAGTATGACATTAAATCAATAAATATTTTGGATCCAACACTTATGTTATCAGGTGACTTTTGGTTTAAGTTTGCGCATAGGAGTAGTCATAAAAAAGATATTGACAAATACATTCTTGTGTATCAATTGCATCAAGAACATGGAGAAGTAGATTTCACACACTATGTTAAGAAAGTATCGAAAACTATGGATCTGCCGGTTAAGGTAATTTCTTATGGAATGACACTAAATAAAGTCTATGATGAGTACCTTTTTATGCCGACAATGCAAGATTTTGTAGGGGCATTTGCAAGAGCCGAGTATATTATCACCGACTCTTTCCATGGGACATCTTTTAGTATAGTACTCAATAAGAGTTTTACAGTCGCATACCCAAATAGCTATTCAACTAGAATTAAGAACATTTTGGAACTTACTGGGTTAGAGGGCCGTGTTCTAGAACATAACGATGCTCTAGTATATGACAATGCAATCGATTTCACGACAGTTAATGATAAGTTGAGGAATCTACAAAGACATTCTCTTGAGGTAATTGAGAAAGGATTAATCAATGTTGTATCTGACATAAACAAATACAAGATATGAAAATTTCGTGTGTTTATACTTATGTATGTTTATCCTCATGACAAAACTACAATTCATTCCAATAGGTATTGAAGTTCAAAATGAAATGGATTACACTGAATTTGCATAACCAATGGGGACATAAAATGGTGGGTAAAATAATGGGCAGAACCTATGATTTAAAAGACATCTTTTCGATGTCTTTTTTTACAGTGCAAGGGAGGAAGCACAATATGCTAAAGAAACTACTGGTATTGTTTATCGCGCTATCCGTGGGGTTTACTTCGACGATCGACATTCGTGCGGTTGTGGAAGATACGACGCCACCGATGGTCACCGGTGTGGAAGAGGGCGGGATTTATAAAGCACCGGTCACGATCGGTTTCGATGAAGGAATCGCAATGTTGAACGACGTGGAGATCGCGAATCCCACGACGGTCAGCGAACTAGGAGAGTATGTCTTGGTCGTCACCGATCAAAGCAACAACGTAACGACGGTGCATTTCAGTTTGGTCGAAGCCGTTGCGCCGGTCGTCCTTGGGGTGACCAACGGCGCATCCTATACCGATCCGGTCACGATCACCTTCGATGAAGGAACGGCGACTCTGAACGGGAATGCGTTTGTTAGTGGAAGCCTCGTATCCGTGCATGGCGCGTATACCCTGGTGGTTACGGATGAACATGACAACGTGACGACGGTGAATTTCAGTATCGTCGCCAAGACGGCAGCGGTCAGCGGACTCAAGGTCACTAATGCGGGATACAATGCGATCAGTCTATCCTGGACCGCCGTATCCAATGTCACCGGATATGAAATCTGGCGGTCGATCGGGACATCCACCACATATGGCGGATTAACGACGGTATATACGAACAGCTTCATGAATACCGGATTGGCGTTCAATACCAAATACAACTATAAAGTACGGGTCTTTACACTCATCAATAACGTGAAGGTCTATGGGGCGTTCTCGGTGATCGGATCTGCGACCACCGCCTTGACGACTCCGGTTACTTCCGTCGTCTCCGCTTCCTACAACAGTATCCGGGTTTCCTGGGCTGCCATTCCGGGAGTCAGCGGGTATCAAGTCTATCGTGCCACTTCCTTGGCCGGGACCTATACCTTGCTTACGAGCACTTCCGCCACCTCCTATACCAACTCGCTCTTGACCACCAATACCCTCTATTACTATAAAGTGAGAGGATATCGTACGGTCGGGACCTTGAAATACTACAGTGCCTATTCCACCGTTCTCTCCGCCCGTCCGATCCCTTCCCAGGTCATCGGGAACAGCGTGGTTTCTTCAGGATACAACAGTCTTAAAGCCAGTTGGGCCGCGGTCAGCGGAGCGACAGGGTATGAAGTCTATAAATCATCCGCCGTGGATGGAACCTATACCTTGGTTCTCACCACAGGGTTGACGAGTTATTCGTTCACCTCCCTCCCCACCAACATTCCGCTCTTCGTCAAAGTCCGGGCGTATCGCTTGGTCGGGACAGTCAAGGTCTACGGTGCGTTCAGCACCATCCAGAGTTCCTCCCCGATCCCATCCAATCCTCTAGTTACACTGACATCGCTGAGCTACAAGAGCCTGAAACTCTCGTGGGCGGCGGTTTCCGGAGCGACGGGGTATGAAGTTTATCATCGCGAAGGGGAGAACTATGTCCTGGTTCAAGAGAGTTCGGATCTTTCGTTGACGGTCGACGGCTTGGTCAGCGGAGTGACCCATGACTATAAAGTCATCGCCTATCGCATGGAAGGGGAAACCAAGGTCTACAGTAAAGAAACCTTGATCAGCGGGAAAGCCCTGCCTTCCGTTCCTTCCGTCTCTTCCCTGGTCAATTACAATACGATCAAACTCAAATGGAATGCGGTCGAAGGGGCAATCGGATACGAAATCCATCGTTCCGCCACCGCCACCGGAACATTCACGCTTCTTTCCACCGTGGATGTCCTGGAATACAACCATCTGGCCTTGGTGTTCAACACCTCCTACTTCTATAAAGTCCGTGCCTATGTCGTAGTCAACGATGTCAAAGTCTATGGGAACTTCACCGGCGTCTTGTCAATCAAGACCAACGTGGCGACTCCGATCGTCACTGCGAAATCCGCTTCCTATATCAGCACCACCGTAACCTGGGCTGCGGTCAGCGGGGCATCGGGATATGAAATCTCCCGTGCCACTGTTTTAGCGGGTCCGTATACGGTCATCGTCCCGGCGACCAGTGCGACTTCCTATACCAACAGTGCATTGACAACCAACACGCTCTATTACTATCGCGTACGTTCCTACCGTTTGGTCGGAACGGTGAAATACTATTCGGCGTACTCGACGGTCGTCTCCGTGCGCCCGGTTCCGGCAGTACCCGCCGGCGCCAATCTGACTTCTGTCGGCTATGACAGCGCACGTTTGGGCTGGGTCGCCGTCACCGGTGCCACCGGCTATGAAGTGTTCACCTCGGATGCATTGGGCGGGACCTATATGTTGAAAGCCACCACATCCGGTCTGAGTGCGACAATCAGCGGTCTCTTTACGAACGTCCTGGTCTATGCGAAAGTCCGTGCCTACCGCTTGGTCGGCACCACGAAAGTTTATGGCGACTACAGTTCCATCGTCAACGTCGCCCCGATCCCTGCCAAACCCGTCGTTACCGTCGGGAATCTCAGCCATACCAGCATCAAGGTTTCTTGGCCGATGATCGCAGGGGCGGACGGTTATGAAGTCTATCACTTGGTCGGATCGGATTATGTCTTGGTTCAAGACAACAACGAACTTTCCCTGACGGTCAATGAACTGGTCAGCGGGGAAGTACATACCTATAAAGTCATCGCTTACCGTATCGTGAATGATGTCCGTGTCTATAGCCAAGAAACCATCGCAAGCGGAAAAGCCTTCCCGCTGACGCCGGTCGTCACGGCAGCCATCAACTATGCCTCGATCCAATTGAACTGGGCGACAGTGGAAGGGGCATCGGGCTACGAAGTCGTCCGCTCCGCAACCTCCACCGGCACCTATGCCTTGTTGGCGTCGGTGAACACCAACACCTATCTCAATTCCGGCTTAGCCTTCAATACGACGTACTACTACAAAGTCCGTGCCTATGCCTTGGTGAACGATGTGAAGGTCTACGGAAACTACACCGGGATCTTAACCTATAAAACGAATGTTTTAGCTCCGGTTGTCAGTGCTGTTTCCACGTCCTACATCAGTACCAACGTATCCTGGACTGCGGTAAGCGGGGCTTCGGGATATGAAGTTTCCAGAGCCACCGCCTTGGCGGGACCGTATACCGTATTGGTCGCAGCGACCAGCGCCACGTCCTATGCGAATTCGGCATTAACCACGAATACGCTCTATTACTATCGCGTACGTTCCTACCGTTTGGTCGGAACGGTGAAATACTACTCGGCGTACTCGACGGTCGTCTCCGTGCGACCGGTTCCCGCGATTCCGTCAAGCGTCACATTGACATCGATCGGTTATGACAGCCTTAAGGTTTCTTGGAGTGCGGTCACCGGCGCAAGCGGATATGAATTGTTCACGTCCAATGCGGTGAATGGCACCTATACTCTCAAAACGACGACCAGTGCCCTTACGGCGAATATCTCCGGATATCCGACGATGATGCAAGTGTTTGCGAAAGTCCGAGCCTATCGTTTGGTCGGAACCACGAAAGTCTATGGGGCATTAAGCAATGCCGGTGTCGGACAACCCTATCCCTCAAAACCGGTCGTTTCAGCAAGTTATCCAGCTGCCACTAGCGTGAAGATCTCTTGGCCGGCTGTCCCCGGAGCGACAGGATACTACATCATGTTACTCGGTAGCATGGGTTCCCACGTCATATCGAAACAACCTGAACTTGACTTCACACTGATCGATTGCACACCTGGCGAAGGGTATTATTTCACCGTCATCGCGTATGTCGATTTAGGAATCAATGGTGAAGCCCAAAGTGACGGAACGAACATCTACACGGTTCCAGTCCCGCCGTCGGTAAAGAACTTCAGAGTCTATTCTACCGATTACTCGGAAATCGTATTGAAATGGGATGCCGTACCGGGTGCTTTTGGGTACGAAATTTATCATTCCACAAGTGCGACCGGCACATTCACCCTGCTCAAGGACACCAAAGAAACGTACTTCTCACACTTCGCGTTAACCTTCAACTCGACGCACTATTACAAAATCCGTGCTTATGCCTTTGGTAAGACAGCGACCATTTTCGGAAGCACTTCCGCTGTTCTCACCGGAAAAACAGCCCTGAAAACGCCGACAGCTTCCATCTCGGCGGTTTCCCCCACTTCGATCAAGGTCACCTGGCCATCGATTCTTGGCGCGAGTAAATATGAAATCTATCGTTCAACGAGTGCTACAGGAACCTACACTTTGATTGGAACAAGCACAACCAGTGAATACACGAACACAGGCTTAACCCTAGGAGCGTCCTATTACTATAAAGTGAGAGGGATCAATGTTGTCGGAGTCACCAACTACTACTCGGCGTTCAGCGCTCCGGTTCTTGGAAAGACCGCGCTCATCGCACCGGCTTTTGTCTTTATAGACGGTGTGGCATCAACTTACCTAAGTGTCATGTGGGGAGCCTCTCAAGGCGCTACAGGATATGAATTGTATGCTGCGCTTCAACCTTCCACGGAGTATACATTGGTTTACTCAGGACCGGCGACTTCCACAATACACGCCAACCTTCAGTTGAATCAGAGATATTCATACAAAGCCAGATCCTATGCCACGGTTAATGGTGTCAAAATCTATAGCCCATATACGGCACAGATTGCGGAAGGGTTTGTCGGTGTCAATGTACCTCGACTCAATGTCCGTCAAAAAGACAATATGGAAATCGAGTTCTATTATGATGAAAGTGATTCGAGACCATTCCAGAATGGTGCCGAGATCTACATCGTTGATCCGGTTACCGAAGAATTGACACTCTATAAGACTGCTTGGAACAGGAGTTGGTTCACCTACACGGATTATGTAGGAAAGACAAATCAAACCCTAACGTTCGTCTTTGTCGGTTTGAATTATGGCCGCGACAACGTACTGATGAAGAGCGAACCTTCCGAACCGGTGACGTTGGTCCTTGAAAACCCGACTCTGACCGGATTCCGCATAACGAGTGTTGAACGAACCAGAGTAAGCCTCGGATGGGACTATACGTCCACTCCGGTCGAAATATGGCGCAGCGATACAATCGATGGCGAATACACCTTACAGAAAACTTGGCCTACCGGCAGTCAATTCTTCTCTGACGATGCAGTCGTACTTGGAAAGAAATACTTCTATAAGATTCGCCGTATCTCGGTGGATCAGCAAACGATGTTGAATGTTTACAGCGAATTCACGGAACCTCTGCAAGCCGGTCCGGGATTCCTCAAACCTTATTTTATGTCGGAACCCCTCACTCCTAACCTGATTTCCTATACGGTTATGCCTCAATCTTCAGCCGCCGGATACGAGATTTGCGAAGTAAACGATAGCGGAACGATCATCGGAGATTGTCCCGCCGTGGATGTCGATGTCTATTCCGGAACAATCGAAGTGGATGCGGATACGACATACCATCTTGTATCCAGAGCGTATCTCTACCTGCCCGACGGGTCGAAATATTACTCCGAATTCTCGGATCCTATCACCGTAACGACCCCCATGGCACCCAATCTTGTGATTTCGACGGTTACGACCTTCGACAGTAAATCCACTGTAACCTTCGATTTCAAAAACAGTGGTGGACGTGCCATCGAAATCATCGGAGTCCCGACCTATGTCTATGATATTAGCGATGTCTATGCAGAGTACCCTGCCGTGATGAAGGACGGGGCGAATGTCGCAATCACCCACAAAACGATCGGTGCCGGAGTGACGCAACGAATAACCTTCACGATTTCAACGCCGAACATAACATTCAATAGTAATCGATTCATCGCATTCCAAGTCGTTTACGACGGGTATGAATATGTTCTCTGTTATAGCCCATATCTGGGAATCTTCTACTTCGCATACTTCTAAAAACAGTTGAAGATTAAGTCGGATTTATGATATGAATTCAAAGAGGATGACTGATCACTGATCACTCATCCTTTTTTTGGCTTTCTTAAGTATCCTTCATACCAAAAACCAAGAAGAGTGCAAATATCGGTACTTGAAGAAATGAATCCCACAATTCTTCTCCTGTGTTTGTGGTGGGTAATCCTTATCCGTCTTATCGAGGCAATCCTTGAGTATGCTATAATACGGTAAACAACGGGGATTAACTCATGGTTCCTAATCATCTCGATACATCAAGCAGTGAAGGAGTCACGGATGAGTGACTTCGAAAGGCGCAGGCAACTTCGAACCCTGCAGTCGGTCCAACTCGAACTCCTTGTCGAATTCGATCGGATTTGCCGCAAACATCATCTCAACTACCAACTCTTCGCAGGGAGTCTTTTAGGTTGCGTACGCCATAAAGGTTTCATCCCCTGGGACGACGACGTCGACGTCTGTCTATTGAGGGAAGACTACGATCGTTTCTGTGATTTAGCATTGGATGAACTCGATTCCAGTATTTTCCTTCAAACATCCTCAAGCGATCCCGGCTATCTCCTTCAGTTCGCGAAACTGCGACGAAACGACTCGAAGATGGTCGAACAATACATGATCCACCAACCTCAGCACCACGGGATTTTCATCGACATCTTCCCCCTGGACAAACTTCCAAACTCAGTTATGATACAGAATCTTCAGCGCATTTTCCTAGAGACTTTGCGGTTGGTCGAACTCGCCCGTGTCTCGGAAATCCTTTCGCAATCCAAACGGATTCCGAAAAGATGGGTGCCTTTTGTCTCCTTCGTTTGCGGATTGATCCCCAAAAGGATGTTGGATGGAATGCAAACGTGGGGAAGCACCTTCTTCAATACCGGCGATTCGAAACTTCGCTGCCACTTCACCAACGGTGTCACCCGACATCGTCTCAAACGCTTTACGCGTCCCCAGGAGAGCTGTGAATCCAGCGTCGAAGCCGATTTCGAAGGACATCGTTTCTTCATCCCGAAGGACGCGGACGACGTCCTGAAGAAGATGTATGGCGACTACATGCAACTGCCTTCACTTGAACAGCGTGGCTCGGCACACCGGATCGTGGAGCTAGAATTACCGGATCCACAAGAAGTCAAACCCTATCGGGTGGGGTATACCGCCGGTGTGTTTGATTTGTTTCATGAAGGACATCGAAGACACTTGGAAAATGCGAGAGCGCTGTGTGATGTCTTGATCGTCGGGGTCAATTCGGATGAATTGACGATGACCTATAAACATGTTCGAACCAGTGAAAACCAGAATGTTCGGATACGAAACATCATGGAGAGCGGCTATGCGGATCAGGTCGTGTTGGTCGGGAGTCTGGACAAACGATCGGCATATTCTCTGTATCACTTCAACGTCCTTCTGATCGGGGATGACTGGAAAGGCCACCCAAGATGGGAAACGACGGAGAAAGAAATGTTTGAAGTAGGGGTCGATGTTATCTATCTTCCTTACACGCCCGGTATCTCTTCGACCCGCTTACGCATTGAAAAGGGAATTCAAGTATCGAATCCGTAAGTTCTCATTGTGAAAGACGACGGGAATTGATAAACTAAAACGGACGGGAAACCGCTTGGAGGGAAGATGAAAAAAATTACGTTACTGGGAGTCGCATTCGCATTGATTCTAACGCTTGGCGGATGCGCTGCGAAACCCAAACCCACGGAACCGATCGAAGCGTTCTTGACTGCGCTGAAGGCGGATATCAATTCGGAATTCGACGACACGCTTTACTTTACGGAAGAAGTGACGACCTTCGATACGTTCAACCAGATCGAAGAGAATCCGGAAACGCCGCTTGAGTTACAGACGAAACTCACGGAGATGCTGAAGGCGTTTGAATATAAAATCATTTCGGAAACGGTCGACAAAGAAAAAGCCGTCGTCGTGGTCGAAGTGAAGACCCATGACTTGGGCGGTTTGTTTACCGAATGGGTAACCCTCATCTTCACTAAAGCCTTCGAAATGGCGATGAGCGGTGCGACGGAAGAAGAAATCGAAGCGATGTTCATCCAGGATTTCCTTACCTTGGCCGAGAAGTCCGAAATGGACTTGCTGAAGACGGTCGAAGTCAAACTGACTTTGGTCGACGGGAAATGGCTGATGGATGGCGCGAATGCGAATAAAGCCTTGTTTAACGCGGTGACGGGAGACTTCTTGTCGTTTGCGGAAGAGAATCCGATCTTCGCCGAAGAACCGGCAGAATAAGAAAGAGTGCGGTACATTTCATCCTTGTACCGCACTCTTTTTCATCACTTAGGATGTTGACTGAAGCAAATCTGATTTGAATCAAGCCTTACTTAGCCATTAATTTACTCATTCTAACGTTTCCATGCGACAGGGTAGGATCAAGCAAATCATATTGCATTAAAAGTTGCGTCGCGGTCATCGATCTTCGGCGTGCATAATAGAGTACGCGGACATAATCGTCCCCCATTTCGCGATGCTTCTTGATTCTATTCGGAAAAGTTCTTTTCAGTCTAGCCATCAAGTCCTCGAGCGGTTCGCGGACGGGATTGCGTTTACGGCGCTGAGCGATGTAGGTGAATCCGAAATCCTCGAAGAAATCCCGATTCTCTACGCCATAACCTGCCAACCGTTTCAGCTCGGGTGCCCGACCAGATAGTTTTTTATACTTGGCGCAGAACTGCTCGATCCGGTAATCGGGGTAGTATACCAATACGCGGTCGAAATAATGATCAAGCCGTGACTGAAGCATCGGTGAAAACACTTTTCCGCTTTTTGATAACCAGTGCATATGCGTGTGTCACACTCCATTCTTTCAAAGGTGATTTGTTTCTTTCATTTTAGCTAAAAGCGGAGGGACATTCAATCACAATCGAAATGAGATTGAAGTAAGACAAAGGGAGATGATGTAAGATGACAGCGAGAGGGTTGCTGTCTTTTAAGATGACTCGTTTCAACTTCGTGGTAAAAGTCATTGGTTCTTTCTTTGATTCGGAATGTATATACGTATGAGATCAAGATATTGAATCGGTCAAACAAGATATATATTTCCGATTTCGAGCGATTTAAGTTAAAAACGGGAGGGATCCTAATCATCCAAAGCGACCGATTCAAAGTAACCTAACCAGAAAACGAGAGATTGGGGAGGTTCGAGTATCTCTTATTATAGAAAACATGAAAAATATGACTATTTCTTTGTGGAATTGCGAATGTTCATACAACCGTGTGCAAAATACATGATAGAATTATGATAATATCATTTCAGAATATTAAAACCGGGGGCAGTGTTATGTGGAATATGGGGAAGGAAAGTGCAGTGAATTTTTTGATTAAGAACGTTGGATACATTTCCACTTGGATAATTTTAGTATCTTCATCCGGTAGTTGTCATTTATTACACTCTACGAAAGTTGTTACTCCTATAGAACCGAACTTATTTCATGAAAGCAAAACATCAGTTAATGTTTTGCTTTCTTTTTAGGAGGATTTATGCGGGAAAGAGATACTAGAAAAACAGGTGTTAATCCAACCTATATTCAAGATAAAGATACTGGTTTTACATTCGAAGTCATCCATGATATGGCTAATTCTTCGATGAGTGGAAAACGAAGCTCAACGGTAGGCAAGTATCTGGTTTCTGCATTTATCGTGGTGTTTTTCATAATCACGATCGCGTTCATTCAAACCATGTTCTATGGTGGTGACAAAATCAAGAACGATGTGAAAACAATCTTGATTCCTGAAGTAATCGACATGGAACGTACGTCTGCGATCCATACGCTTGAGTCGCTCGGTTTGGTCGTGGAAATTGAAAACACACTCGACGATTCAAGAGAAATCGACACGATCGTAAGCCAATCCATCGAACCGAGGGTTGAAGTCATTGTCGGAACCAAAATCATTCTAAGAAGTGTAATTCATACTGCGAAAGTGTTTATGCCCGATCTAAGAGGGTTAACAAGCGAGGCGGCTGTCGACATCTTAAAGAAGCTTGATCATGAGTTTATCATTCAGGAAATTCTTGATCAAAGCACCATCGAAGGATATGTCATCGATTCGTTACCGAGTAGTGGTACAGAGATAAAGCCTGGTGAACTTCTCACGATTCAAGTTAGTTTAGGGAAGTCTGAGTACAGTCAATGGACAGCCGTACTTCCTCAATCCGTAACGACAAGTTACTACATTATCGAAAGCAGAACTCAATATCGGTATCGACAAAAGCAAGTAGAAACGAGCACTATTCTTGGAACGCATGAAACCTGGGAACTCATCGAAACGAAAATTGAATACTCGAATTGGTCCGCCTGGAGTGAAATGGAGATTAAGCCATCCGATCTACTTGAAGTTGAGATGAAAAACGTTGTTGGATCCATGACCCTTTATGAATATAAGCGTTATACGTATGTCGACAAGAATTCCAATGAAATCGTACATACCTGGCAAGAAGTGAATGACGAAAACGTAAAAGAAGGTAGCGGTAAGTGGGAAGTGCTTCTGGATAACAAGTCGAGACTGGATGTGATCTCGACATTTTGCTCCGACAGCAATGAAGATGTTCCATGCGGTAATTCAACTCTCATAAAGCAGTATTCTGAAGAATGGTTTAGTGAGAAGGAAACCATCAAACCGGATCCAGAAAACAACCACATGGAGTATCGATCTAGAGAGATTCAGAAATATTACACGTTTGTGCTTTACTCGGAATGGTCTACTTGGAGTGATGTAAAAGTGAACTCCGCTCCGACGAGAGAAGTGGAAACGAGAACGATTTATCGATACAAATCGAGATAAGGGGGATGGACATGGAAATCAATGAAATCAATCAATGGTTGAACGATTGGAAAGTGGAAAGCCTCATCGGACAGGGTTCTTTTGGTAAAGTTTACTTGGCTAAGCGTGAAATCGTATCGGACACATTGTATGCCGCAATTAAGTCCATCTCGATTCCTCAAACAGATTCACAAATTGCTGAAGAAATAGCTTGCGGACAAACGATCGATTCACTCATCGAGTATTTTCGTGGCATCGTAGAAGACTGGCAAACCGAAATCAAAATGCTCGAAAAACTTAAGGGTGTGACAAATATCGTCGGGATTGAAGATTATCAAATCATTGAACACCCGGATAAACTTCACTGGGATATTCTGATTCGAATGGAGTACTTAACTCCCTTTAGTCAATATGTCACAAGCCATCCGATGAAAGTTAAGGATGCGCTAAAATTAGGCATCGATATCTGCCAAGGGCTTGAATATTGCGAACGCCAAAAAATCATCCATCGCGATATCAAACCCGAGAATATTTTCATATCGAGATTCGGTGACTTCAAACTAGGTGACTTTGGAATCGCTCGACAAATTGAGAAAACAACGTCCAACTTGTCGAAAAAGGGAACACAACTTTATATGGCTCCTGAAGTCTATCGCGGTGAAGATTATAACCACACCGTCGATATCTATTCCTTGGGACTAATGTTATACCGTCTTTTCAACCAAAACAAACTTCCCTTCATTCCTTTAGAGAAAGGTGTAACCCGATTCTCGGATAAAGAGAACAGTGTTGTACAACGTATGAGAGGTGTGGAATTCCCTCATCCATTCGATGCAAATCCAGAAATTTCCCGAATTATCAAGAAAGCCTGTGCTTTCATATCCAAAGACCGCTATCAAACTGCAAGCGAACTGTTAATTGATCTTCGAATCGCGTATGATGCGATTTCGGAAAGTGAAGATAAAGTGATTATCAGCATCAATGATCCATTTGCAAAAGACTCTTCATTGAACGCTAGTGTGAAACGCGGGGAGAACACCGAGGAAAAATCAGATAACTCTGAGAAAACGTTTGGACTTCAGTCGACATTCACGCCTCAAAGCAATACTTCGAAAGATGCAAGCAAGAATGAACATGACCCATTGAGTAAAATGGATGACACGGATAAAACGACCGGATTGTTTTCGGTGATCACAGATGTCATAGAAAAAGAAGAAATTACTGAAGTTGACATGGGTGGTGAATCCGAAGTCTTGATTGCTGAGAAAGAAGTTGAAACTAGAATAGAGAGCACTCAAAACCAGATTCCACGTCATCCAAATCCACGAAACAAGTCATGGATGAGTAATCGAAAAACATGGGTGATTATCCCGTTGATCATTGTCGCGATTTGTCTCTCCTGGTGGTATTTCGGGACACGATCATCGTCGGCGAAGACGATCGTCGTTCCCAATGTCGTTTCCATGCAACGTGATGCTGCGATCGAGAAACTTGAGAATCTCGGGTTGAAAGTAGTTACCGTAAACGTAGTTGACGATAATTCCATCGAAGGGACAGTAAAAGATCAGTCATCGATCGTCGATACGGAACTGAAGCCAGGTGATGAAGTTACGATAACAGTTTATGTTCATTCAACGCTCGTGACAGTACCCAATCTTGTCGGACTAAGTCTCGACGACGCAAAAACGAAGCTCGAAGAATTGAATTTGGTTTGCGAATCGACAACGATAATCGATGACACAAAATCGATTGGTGTTGTGACAAGTCAATCCGTTACGAACAATATGACAATCAAGTCAGGGGAAAAAGTTATCCTTACTGTTGTTGCGCATTCGGCAAAAGTCACTGTTCCAAATCTTGTTGGACTAAATATCACAACCGCCAAAGAAAAGATTTCGGAACTCGGTCTGAATTTCCAACTGAAAACGACAACAAGCGACAAAGAAACACCAAACATCGTTTATCAACAATCGATCGCAAAAGACTCATCAGTGAAAGTCGGAAGCATCATCGTCATTTCAATCTATGTGAAGACTGTCGATGTCGCCATCCCAACCGGGGTCGGGACAAGCTCGACGACCTATGAGACGAAGCTGGCTAGCCTGGGACTAAAGGCAAGCATAAGTCAGAAGTATAGCGATACGATCGCAAGTGGAAAGATCATTAGCATTTCCCCATCCGTCGGAACAAAAGTTGCACCTGGAAGCACTGTAACATTGATTGTAAGTAAAGGAGCAAGCACGTTTGGTGAATGGGTAACACAGCTTCCGGCAGGAATCACGGACGCGAAGTACATCATCGAATCCAAAACTCAATCCAGATCTCAAGACATCGAACTCACGACCTCAAATGTCGAACCACTTTCAGGATGGACAAAGTATGGCGAGAAAATAGGTTCGTATGGAGCATGGAGTTATTACACGGAGTGGCCAAAAACAGCATCAAAGTTCATCGATGTTGATCCAGTCCCTCTTGTTAAGTACAGGGTTTTCCACTATGCATACAACTCATCCGACTCTCTATGTGGAGAGATCAGCTACTGGCTCAATACGACGGATTTCCCTTGGTGTGCTTCTCAAACCGTCTACTATGAAACATTGACGAGCACGAGCTCTTTCACCTTAAGTTATTCGAAATGTTCGAATTTCCAAACACAATACTGCATGTCAGGCGGAGTAAAATACTATTACTTCCTTGTGTCCCCTTCAAGTACTACAAATCGATACTTGGCGACGACGAACATGAAAACGGGAGCGCTTGTCATGGATGGGAAATATACGACATCCTATACAGGATTCAACGGATATTTCGCCCGAAGTTCAATTGGAGACAAAATAAACTTCTACAGATATCGAACAATCGAATGGATATTCAACTACTCGCGAGGAAAAGGTAACTGGAGTGAATGGCAATTTAATGAAATCATCGAAACGAATCTTGTGAATGATGTTGAAACTAGAACCGTTTATAGATACAGAGAAAAATAGGGGAACAAACGAGATGGAAATAAATGAAATCAATCATGTTTTGGTAGAGTGGAAAATCGAGAAAGAAATTGGTCAAGGTTCGTTTGGTAAAGTGTATCTGGCGAAGAGAAAAATATTCACGCAAGAGTATTACGCTGCGATCAAGGTGATTACCATTCCACAAAGCGAAGCACAGATCGCCGAGGAACTTGCTTCTGGGCAAACGATCAATTCGGTCCGCGAGTACTTCCGTGGGGTCGTTGAAGATTGGCATTCGGAAATCAAGATGCTCGAGAGACTTAAAGGTGTAACGAACATCGTGGGTGTCGAAGATTATCAAATCATCGAGAACGAGGATAAACTTCATTGGGACATCATCATCCGTATGGAGTACCTAACTCCATTCAACAAATACATTATGGACCATCTGATCGATACGAAAGATGCCTTGAAATTAGGCGTCGATATTTGTCGTGCGCTAAAGTACTGTGAACATCAACGAATCTTGCATCGTGACATCAAGCCGGAGAACATCTTCATCTCGAAATTCGGAGACTATAAACTCGGGGATTTCGGGATTGCCCGTCAACTTGAGAAAACCACCTCGAATTTATCGAGGAAGGGAACGTATCTTTACATGGCTCCCGAAGTCTATCGTGGTGAAGAATATGACCATACCGTCGACATCTATTCGCTCGGTATCGTGATGTATCGACTATTCAATCAAAACAAGTTGCCTTTCATTCCTCTTGAAGGCGGAGTAATGCGGGCTTCCGATAAAGAAAACAGTATCATCCAACGTATCCGCGGTACCGAGTTACCGAATCCGGTCAACGCGAATCAAGAAATTGCAAGAATCATAAAGAAGGCTTGCGCACCTAACCCGCTCGACCGATATCAGAGCGCGAGTGAAATGCTTGATGAACTTCAGAAATCGCTCGACAAGGTTGATGTCGCTTCGAATAGGGTATTGGTCAATATTCCTGAGCTGAACGTGAACGAGGTCTCTGCGGTTACAAACGGGAATGGAAATGTGACGTCAAGTGACTCTTCAGACTCTACCGACAAGACGAAAGGGTTGGATCTGGGAACAAGCGAAGACAAACCGAAAGATAAAGTAATCATTCCTGTATTAACTGGAGAAAATATCGCCTTAGATGATTTCAAGGGAACGGGTTTCGTCGAGAAGTTGGACACGACAGACAATACGACGGGAATCGATACGACTTCAAGGCCGAAGATAGTAGTGAAACAAGAATCTGTTGAAGAACAACAAAAGGAAGTTGATTCAAACGAAGATAAAGGCAATCAAGTCGTATCCACTGAAGTAAAAGAAGAAGTTGCGGCATCAAGTGTTATCCCCGCTTCAACGACTTTTCAGAATCATGAAGAAAAAAAACAAAAGAGAAACAAGTTGGTTTACTTGTTTGCGTTTGCTGCGGTGCTGATCATCGGATTGTCAATCTGGTATTTCGGTTTTGGTGCGAATCAAGCTAAAACTGTCAATGTCCCCAGTGTCGTCGCGATGTTGAGGGATCAAGCGATAGAGAAACTAGAAGACACCGGACTCAAGGTGAAGGTTGAGTTCGTTGTTGACGATGGCCAAACCGAAGGAGCGGTCATAGCACAGTCGGAGCCTGCGGATACGACACTCAATAAAGGAACCGAAGTGACGATCACCGTGGTTGCACATACGGCGAAAGTTACGGTACCGGAATTAGTCGGGTTGACGTTAGAAGAAGCGACAGCGAAACTTGATGCATTGAAGTTAGGATATGAGACGACCACGCTTGTCGATGATTCTAAAGAAGTTGGTCGCGTGGCGGCACAATCCCTTGTTAGCAGTACAACCGTCAATACAGGGACAAAAGTGACGCTTACGATTGTGGCACATAGTGCTAAGGTCACGGTACCGAACCTTGTCGGTCTAAGTCTTGAAAAGGCAAAAACCACACTAAGTAATCTTGGGTTAACGTTTGAAATCAAGTCGGTAACGGATGACAACAAGACTGCGAATCAAGTCTTTCAACAGTCGGTCGCGAAGGACTCATCCATCAAAGTCGGAAGTAATATTACGATTTCTGTCTATGTGAAATCCGGGAACGTATTGATTCCGACCGCGATCGGAGTGAGTGCGACTTCATTTCAAACAAGCTTGACCAATCTCGGATTGAAGTATTCAACAACCCAAAAGTACAGCGATACGGTCGCCAATGGTACAATCATAAGTATTTCACCGGCAGCGGGCGCAAAAGTTGCCAAAGGAACCGTCATCTCCATCGTAATAAGTAAAGGGGCAAGTACTTTTGGAGACTGGGTAACGGTACTTCCCGCCAATGTTTCCGACACGACGCATTATATTGAATCAAAGAAACAATATCAGTATCGAGACAAAGAGTTTACAACCAATGCTTCAGCAACCTTAAGCGGATGGATTAAATACAACGAAACGGTTACGTATTCGAATTGGTCTTCATGGTCGACAACGGTGGTGACGGCGACAGCCACAAGAGAAGTGGGCACAAATGTCGTACCTGAAATCTCGAGCTACGATATGACGACGAATATTTACCGGTGCTATGTCAATAGTGTTATTACATGGTGTTTCACAGCCGTTCCGACCCCGTCGATGAGAGACGTGGGATGGTATAAAGAAAACTACATGCGTTATGGTGTCCTGCCATACAATTTATCTCCGTTCATGGATGGCTACATCATTGCCGGAGATCAAGGTGAACCTTCCTATTATGCAAATGCGAGATGGTTCATCAAAACGACCAACTACACAAATGTCACGTATTACCGTTATCGTGACAAAACGACGACCTATCACTTCTATCGTTGGGGAGATTGGAAGGCATGGCAAGACACTGCGGTTACCGCCACTGAAAACAGAGAAGTTACAATAAGAACGGTCTATCGATACCGAGAAAAATAAAAGCCTGCAACATGCTTCTATCAGTGAGACTCGCATAAAAGCAGATGCGGGGGGGAGAACTATGAAAATCGAAGCCGCGGTTATGAGTGATATCGGGTTGGCTCGAAAACAAAACCAAGACAATTTCTTCTTGGCGGGTAAATACGTTATTGATCCTGCTTCAAAGAGAACGGCATACTATCTACAACCCACGGATCAATTTCTATTTGCGGCTGGTGTTTTTGATGGCATGGGCGGCGAAAAATTCGGAGAAGTGGCTTCTAAAATCGCTGTCGATACCTTTGGTGAGTACTTTAATCCAAGTGAGACAGTAAATCGAGCGGATGTGGAAGAAGTTTGTTTGGGATTCTGTCACGAGGCAAACAAACGAATCGTTGACGAGTCAATCGCGCGGGGAATGAGAATGGGGACGACAGCAGCGTTCTGTGCCATTCATGAATCAGATTTAGTTATATGCAATGTCGGGGATAGTCGTATTCATCGAATGCAATCTGGAAAAGTTGTGCAATTGTCCGAAGATCATACCGAAGCGAATCTGCTTCTAAAAGCGGGCATCAAGCCGAATACAAAAAAGGGGAGACTCGCGCAATATTTAGGGATTAATCCTGAAGACATGAAGATTGAACCCTGTTTCAAACGGTTTAGACTACAGACTGGTGATTGTATCTTGATTTGTTCGGATGGTATTTCGGATTATGTCGATGATGAGATTCTTGAGCGAATCTTGTCGAAACCAGATATCATATCGAGTACGAGCGAGTTGGTACAATGTGCTCTGGTGGCTGGGGGAAAAGACAACATAACCGCGATGGTGATAAGAGTAGGATAGAGTGTAAGCAAACTCATATTTCATGAGAGGAAAAGAGCGATGATCACGAATGAACTTGAAGAGTACTTGATGAGTTTGGAGAAGATTAAAGGTCAAATCAATATTTGCCGCTCGGAGATCATGGAGAATTGGAAAGCTGAGGAAATCAAGTATCTGAACTTAGCCCTCGATGTCGTGTGTCTGGAAATTGAATCGATCAAGCGCGAGCTAAGTCTTATTGTTTCTTCATCCATTGCATAAAGGGGGGGATGGCGTGAGCAAGATAAAAATAAAGGTAAAAGCCATATCAAATGTTGAAGACCGGCTTCTTCGTGCCGAGAGGGAACTTGAGTCTTTGGAGACTCGAATCAGAAAATCGATTTTGTTGACGAACGATCCGCTGGAAAAATCAAAAATTACTAAAGTAAATGTTAGAGTAGATAAAGTACAAAAAGATATTTCCGAAATCAGGCAATTCATTCGGTTTGCCACATCAAGTTATAATCGAACCGAAGGTCAAATTGTCAAAGATTCAAGCATTGTCTCTGGAATACTAAGTTCAATCGTCAAAGTTTTACAGACTCCTAAGAAAATAGAAAATGAAGATGCAAAGGCTTTACATGATGAATGGGAAAAGGCAGTCGATGAGAATGGGATAGGAATGTTGAATTACAAGGATAAAAAGGCATTCAAGAATCACAAAGCTGACTATAAAGATGGTAAGAATAAAGCCAGTTATGGGAATATGAAGGAAGATGCACCTGAACGAAAAGGGACAATCATCGAGGTAAAAGACAGACTATCTATAGAAGATGCTGTGATAGATGGAAAATCTAAATTCGATGGTGAGTATGCCTCATATAATGCTGCTGTAAAAGTCGGAAAGACCGAGGTCTACGGTGAATTCAGCGCTGGTATGTACGTGTATGACGACAAAGGGAATAAATATGTCTCGCCAGGGGTTAAAGCCGAAGTCGGCTTATCCATGAGTATTATCGAAGCCAGCGCAGATGGTAGAATAGGGTTAGGTGAAGATAATAATTTGTTGGGTGTATATGGTGATGTCAAAGCGAGTGCTGGGACCGCGGAAGCGAAGGCTGGAGTCGTCGTAGGACTCATCGGGGAGGATGGCAAGGTCGACATCAACGCGAAAGCAAGTGCATCCGCTGGCATCTATGCCGCTGAAATCGAAGGGGCTGCAGGCATTGCGGTCGCAGGCGTAGATGTGGGTTTGACCGGGAGTCTCAATGTCGGTCTTGGAGCTTCTGCGGATATCGGTATACATGATGGAAAATTCAAATGTGAAATCGGTGCAAGTCTTGGAATAGGATTTAAAGTTGGATTTGAAATCGATGCGGGTGGATTCATTGGTGCCTGCATTGGCTGGTTCTCATAAACAAGGAGGAAATAAATATGAACGGCTTATTACCCATCGGATCGGTTGTACTTCTCACTGGGAGTACAAAAAAAGTAATGATTATCGGAGTTTTACAGAAAGCGGTTGATACCGGTGTAATCTACGATTATGTCGGGTGCGTTTACCCCGAAGGATACTTTAGCGCAGACAAAACGATACTTTTTGATGCCATTCAAATCGAAAAGATGTTTTCAATCGGTTATCAAGATGAAGAACAATTCGAATTCAAAGTAAAGGCGGATAAAGTTCGCGAAGATCTTCAAGCAAAGAAAAATTAAAGGAAAATAAAGAGATCTGGAGGGGTCGTATGTTTATAACACTGATCAAGAATGAAAGGATTTTCGGTCTTGTTTTACCTGTGAAGAAGAAAGGGCAGTTTTGGGTGCATGATGAAGATGCACAGGATAAGCATAGAGAAATCATCAATATCGAAGCAAACGGCGATGAATGGTTGTGCCGAAGCACTCGAAGCGCGACGATTCTCGATGAAGCGAACAAGCCGATCCCGAACTCAGTTTTGCTCCCATTAAGCCTTTTACCGATCAAAGTGGAAGGTGAAGAAAGTAAATCCTTTTTGTTCTGCGAACCGATCACCCTCGATCGAAAGAAATTCGGTAAATATTCCGTAATCAAGAATCAAGTATTATCAATCGGACGGGCGGAAAGCAATTCGATCATTTTCATTAACAGCTATGTATCCACAATTCATGCGAGTCTCGAGTTCTCTGGTGAAGAATGGATTGTAACGGACAAGAATAGCCGAAACGGGACATTCATAAACGGGAAAAGAATCAGCGTGTCAAACGCAAAACCTGGGGATGTCATATTTATCATGGGTTTGAAAATTGTTTTGGGAAAGGGATTTGTCTCCCTAAACAATCCGGATAACAAAGTCAAAATCGACGAAAAGAAGCTGCAACCGTGGTGCTCCAACGTCGATGGACTCGAGCACTCTGAAGCAACAGATGATGACTTGAATGTAGAAACAGAGTATTTTTATCGATCTCCAAGGATTCGTAGAGACATTCAAAAATCCACGATAAAAATCGACCTTCCTCCATCGCCCCAAAACGATGAAAAAGTCCCGCTCTCCTTAATGTTAGGGCCATCGATCACGATGGGGATCGCTTCGATGGCGACGGCATTGATTACGCTTAGCAATGCGATCAACAATAATGGGAATATATCGCAAGTCATGCCAACGATGATGATGTCCTTAAGTATGATGTTGGGGACGATCCTTTGGCCAACGTTGACGAAACGATTCGAGAAACGCCAGCGCATACTCAATGAAGAAAAACGTGTGGGAAAATACAGAAATTATCTTGTGGAGACTAGAACTCGTATTGAAAACGAGAAAAACCTGCAACGTGAGATTGTAAACGAGAACTATGTTAGTCCATCCAACTGGACACAAAGGGTTCTTCAAAGAGAGAGGAATCTCTGGGAGAGAACAAACAAACAACCTGACTTTCTTCATTTGCGTCTTGGGGTTGGTTCGATGCCATTAATGGCTTCGATCGAAGCTCCTGAAGATCGATTTAGCCTTGATCAAGATACCTTAAAGGAAGAAATGTATTCCCTTGTCAAGGAGCCGAAAATCGTCGATAACGTGCCGATCATCCTCTCTTTGGTTGAGTCCAATATCGTAGGCGTTATCGGTGACTCTGATAATTTGATGGAGTTCGTCAAGACATCAACACTTCAACTCGCATCGCTCCATAGTTACGATGAAGTGAAAATGGTCTTCTTGATGAATGATGAAGGGATGAATAGACTCGATTATTTAAGGATTTTGCCACATGTTTGGAGTGATGAAAGAAACATCCGATACTTCGCCAGTTCGATGGATGAACTTAGGGAGTTGTCTGCCGAACTCGAAAAGGTTTTTAGAATTCGCAAAGAGAATGGTACGAACGATCTTGAACTCATGATGCCACGATTCATCATTTTTGGACTTGATCGGAATCTGGTTGAAAAGTCCGAACTGATTAAATCGATTCTCAAGGAAAATGAAGACTTAGGGTTTACGCTGTTATCATTCTCCGACTCTATCAAGTATCTACCAAAAGAGTGCAAGGCGATTGTTGAAGTCACAAAGGAAGTCTCCACGATATATGACAAAGAGGATATCAGCGGCAAAAAGATTAGCTTCAAATCCGATATTTGCAGCGAAGATGGTTTCCTCCTCGCAAAATCCTTGGCGAATATTCAACTGGATTTAAGTAATCAAAGGTATACTTTGCCGACAAGCCTTCCATTTCTGGATTTATTCGGTGTCGGGAAGATCGAACATCTCAATTCACTCACAAGGTGGAAAGAAAGTAATCCGACATTATCATTACAGACATCCGTCGGCGTTGGGACGGACGGAGAAGAGTTCTTGCTAGATTTACACGAGAAACATCACGGCCCACATGGATTGATCGCAGGGATGACAGGATCTGGGAAAAGTGAATTCATCATAACGTACATCTTGTCTCTATCCGTAAACTATCATCCCAATGAAGTAGGATTCATACTCATCGACTACAAGGGCGGTGGATTAGCCGGAGCATTCGAAAACAAAGAGATGGGAATTCGCTTACCCCACTTAATGGGTACGATAACGAATCTTGACGGAGCATCGATCAAACGGTCGCTCATATCGATCCAAAGCGAGTTAAGGAGAAGACAGGTCATCTTTTCCGAGGCAAGAAGGTTGTCCAATGAAGGAACGATGGACATCTATAAATATCAACGACTTTATCGAGAGGGTAAAGTTGAGATTCCTCTTCCACATCTCTTCATCATTTCTGACGAGTTTGCGGAACTAAAAACACAACAGTCTGAGTTCATGGAGCAATTGATAAGTGCCGCACGAATTGGACGTAGCTTAGGCATTCACTTGATTCTTGCGACTCAGAAACCATCCGGGGTCGTCGATGACCAGATTTGGTCCAATTCTCGATTTAGAGTTTGTTTAAAAGTACAGGAAAAAGCTGACAGTATGGAAATCATCAAACATCCCGACGCAGCGGAACTCAAAGTGACGGGTAGATTCTATCTTCAAGTCGGTTATAACGAGATTTATGAACTTGGCCAATCCGCGTGGTCGGGTGAAACGTATGTCCCATCGGATAAACCCATCGTGAAAGTCGACGACAGCGTTAAGGTCATCGATCATCTTGGGCGAACGGTAAGGGAAGTCGTCTTAAGCAAAAAAGCGGACAACAAGAACAATCCAAAACAGATCGTCTCTGTCGTCAAGTACCTTTCCGATATGGCGAAAGAAGAGAACTTTACTCATCGGTCGCTTTGGCTGGATGAGATTCCACCTATCATTCTGATTGATGAATTGAAGAATAAATATAAAACCTCGGCAAAACGATTCGAACTCATCCCCGTCGTCGGGGAATACGATGATCCTTTCAACCAATGCAAACATCCATTAAGCATCAACATTTCTGAAGATGGGAATCTGGCGTTATTCGGTGCAAGCGGAAGCGGGAAGGAAATGTTCTTGAATGTCTTGATTTATAGTCTGCTAAAGGATCATGCTCCGGATGAAGTGAATTTGTACATTATCGATCTGGGTAGCGAGTCTTTGAAATCCTTTGAATCAGCCCCGCATATCGGTGAGATCATGTTATCGGATGATGAAGAAAAAATCGAATCGCTATTGAAGCAACTCAAGGAAGAAGTAGTGAAACGGAAAGCACTCTTAAGGGAAACAGCCTCGAGTGTTCTCGAATACAATACAATCGTCGATACACCCTTGCCTCACATCATGGTCATCATTAGTAACTACTCATCTTTCGCCGAACTTTTCCCCGATTTTGAACAAGATGTTATGTATTTGACACGTGAAGGAAATAAATATGGCATTACGTTCGTGGTGACTGCCAATACGCTATCATCAATCAAGTACAAGATCCAACAGAATTTCAAACAACAGATGACATTACAGCAAAACGATGTTACGGACTATAGTACGATTGTCGGTTCGACCGAAGGCTTGTATCCATCTCACATTAAGGGAAGGGGTCTCGTGCATTTCGACCGAGTCTATGAATTTCAAACGGCATCTATCGTAAGCAGCGGAAGTACGATGAAATTCATCAAGGAGTTTTGCGAAGCCTCAGGGGACAGACACGAGACACGAACAGCCAAGATCAGGACATTACCTGACCAAATCCATCCAAACAATATCATCGAGTCGAGAAGGAAACCATTATCTGTCCCAATCGGCATGTCTAAACGAAATCTAGAAGTGGAGCATTTATATAGTGAGAATGATTCGATTCAATTGGCCTATTGCCACACAATGGAAAACGGGATTCGATTCATCACCGGTTTGTCACATGTTTTGGATATTCTTACTGAATATCAGGCAACGATCATCGACCCGCTTGATTTGCTGCCCAAGGATCAAACAAGAAACATCGCGTTTCATGTTGATGAAGTTGAGAAGGTCGCATTCGACATCTATCAGGATGTCCTTGTTCGAAACAATACATACAAAGATTCGGGCATGGATCTTTCCTCGATTGAGGATTACCCGCAGCGTCTTGTCGTTATCTTTGGCGTATCCGATTTCCTAAGCCGGTTAAACGATGATTTGAGGCAAAAGATAAATGAAGTTCTAAACAGGTCTGAAACGTTCCACAAAGTGAGATTTCTACTTGTTGATCATCAAGATGGGTACAAAAACTACATCCTGCAACCATGGTATAAGAAATCTACCAAGATCGGTAACGACTTGTGGATTGGTGAAGGGATAACGAATCAGAATTGCATTCAAAACATCAATGGCAAGCATGAGTTGGAGGATGAAGTTCCTAACAACATGGGGTACATGATGAGAAATGCCAAGCCACAACTTTTACGTTTGGTGGAAGGGAAGGTGAAGTAATTGAAGACACAGATTGAAGTTTTTGTACCCGTACTTGGGAAAAATTACGACATTATGACTCCAAAAAACATTCGCGTCGGTGATTGCCTGGATTTAGTGGTTCGATCGATTCAAGACATGTCGGAAGGTTTGTTTGTCGGGAGTCCTGAAGTGAAGCTGTATTACAGAATCGGTGGAGAAGTCGTTGATATTAATCAGTCAATTGAACATGCAGGAATCATAAACGGCACGCAATTGATGTTAATATAGCAAACGTGAAATAGGAGGGTAAAATGGCCAAATCAATCACGGTAGATCCAGCAAAACTCGAATCCGCTGCAGCGAGTATCGAAACTCAAGCATCGGACTACAAAAAAGTGTATGATCAGTTGTTTTCTGAAGTCGATGGATTATCGGCTGCGTGGCAAGGGGCGGACAATATCGCCTTTACGACACAAATCAGTGGATTCAGAGATGATTTTGAAGCAATGGTTAAACTGATGAGACAATTTACGGAGTTTCTAAATACAAGTGCTAAGGCATATCGCGAAACGCAGAGTGAAATCATCACTCAGGCAAAGCGTTTGAAAAACTAGGGGGAAATCTACATGGCAATCGAAGGAATCAAAATCTCACTCGTTGAAGTATCCAAATCGGCTAGTGTTTTACGCAACCTAAACACGAATTTATCGCAACGTCTTGAAGAGATTAAGGCAGAAATGAATGGACTCACGAATTCGTGGCAAAGTGATGCGGCAAGTACGATTCGGGAGAACTTCAGCAAATTCACACCACGCTTTGAAGAATATGCAGCCGTTGTAGAGTCCTATGCGAAATTTCTGGACAATACTGTCGCCGCTTACGATTCTACCGAAACTGTTATCCAGAATAACGCAAGTGCATTCAAATAGTATTCATAGGGAGCGAGTCACTTCGCTCCCTTCTTTAGACAAATAAGGAGAAAAATGGATGGCGAAAGATGCGGCTTTCTATAAGAATGATGTTATCGAAAAAATCAATTCTCTCATTTCGGAGATTAACTCAACAATCACACTATGCAAAAAGGCGAACGGCTTGGGTTTGGAATATGTAGCTTCAGCGCTTGAAATTGAGGTTGGAGTGTATTCGAAACTGAAAAAAGAGATTGAGAGGATTACCACATGAAGGATTATTTGAAAGATGCAGAATTTTCTAGAGTCGACGAAGCAAATAAGACGAAAAAACGGGTTGAGATGTATCTTCACGAAAAGTATGGGGAGGAATTTCAAGTTCAAGGGATGGAGTTCTCAAACTTCGATCATAAGTATGATGTCGTAACAGCCAAATCCAAGAAAGACAGGACCGAAGTCATTGTTCGCAATGAGAAAGTAAATGATACAGTATCGCTTTCGGATAACTACTTCGGTCATCTCTTAAAGACAACGATTGAGAGGCGTATTGAATCCGAACTGGAGATCCAAGGCATTCCGTCCTTGGCTTTTGTCGCCCGCAAAATTGAACCATACTCAAGTATTTATATGAAAGTTGAACAGGTGAGTGATTACTTACGTGATCACGGGAACGATGGGTATACTCTATGTTTGTTCCATTGCCAGAATCTCGATAATTCTGATATTGAGAGAAAGGTAGTCGATCTATGTGAGGTGATCGGAGTTCGACCTTGTCTTTATCTTTATGAAATAAGCAACTTGAAATACGATGAACTTAAATTGACTCGTGATATGGGAGCGATAGATTTCAAAATGGATGTATTAAAGAGAAGGGTATTCATTGATCCCTATCTTGAGAGAAACGTAGGTATAGGTGAATCCAATGAGTGAACTATCAAACTCTCAACTGGTTTTACTCGACAATCTTGTTTATTATGACCTAAGGACTCCTCCAGGATGTAATGTCGGTGAATTCGTAAGGAACCTAATTAACTCCGGCAGTTTCGATGTCTATAAAGCTGAGAATTCGGAGAAATATAGAATATTGAAGCTGATCCTAAAGGATCCTGAATTATGTAGTCTTGACATCGTCAATCCTTACGAATCGACAGAAACGAAACAATTCATGTCTGGGTTTCAGGATCAAGAGGGTAACTCGACGATCGTTTTCCGGGGGACTTGCGATGATATCCAATGGAATGATAACGCGGATGTTATCGTCGTTTCGGATACGATGTGTCAGCAAGAAGCTCTTGATTATGTTGAGGGAATGCACTCAAAGTATGGTTTTGACGATATAACGGTATCCGGTCACTCAAAAGGTGGCAACAATAGCCAGTATGTGACGATTCTGTCTCCATATGTCGAACGTTGTTTATCCCTGGATGGAAATGGATTTTCCAACGATTTCATCGAAAAGTATAGAGACGAAATCGCAAAGAATAAAGACAAAATCACATCGATCTCCGATGAAAATGATGCGGTGTGTCAATTGGGAATCAGCATCGCGGGTGAAGTGAAGTATGTTAAAACGAACATAGGATTGCCACCCGATACCCATCAACCTTATGTCGTTATCGGAGATGACGGTGAACTCATCGGACCCTTACAGGATGAACCAGGTGAGTTTGGAAAGAAAATCGCTCTCTTGAACAAGTACATCATGACTTTACCGGAGGATATCAGATCGAAGGTTGCACATACGGCAATCGAAACCTTTATTCAAGGGGATGCTGTTTCGTACGAAGATGTCTTGATATTGATTTTTACGACGTTGTTTAGTCTGGGGGCATTGAGTTTAGAACTTGTGATTGAACTAAGCCTTCGATTTGATTTGAATATCGTTAAGATGGTTACGTTTTACCTAAATGAGCTTATCGGTAAAAAACTCTGGAATGGCCGTTCAGTAAAGTACGAGGCAAAAATTAAGTATAGTGAACAAACATACCAGGACCTACTGATTCAATTAAAACTAATCTCAAAGAAAGTTAACGCGTTGGATGATTCGATTAACTTGCTGACCGATAGTCTCTCTTACCTTGACACCGATAAATATTGGTCGGCATATATCGATTTATTCAAGGTAAGTAAAAACGTACGTGTTCAAAAGTCCATAGCCTATACCGAGTCTACTATCAGAAAAATGGACCAAGTTGAAAAAATCAACATCAAGATTCTCAAAGGAAATGGTGGAGGAGGAGGCGGTAGCTGGTAGAAACAAAGTTGAAATGTGAGAGGCGAATATCAAGGGCGTCTTCAAATCAGCAAAAAAACATCGCTGTGATTCAAATTCACAACGATGTCTAGGAATCGATTCATTATCGTCTATTTATACTTTAAAGGACTCCTTGTGCCTTCATAGCCATCGCGACTTTCTCGAAGCCGGCGATGTTGGCGCCAAGTACCAGATTCATCGGATCGTCGAAGGACTCGGCGGTCCGTTTTGCGTTGTCGTAGATCTTCGACATGATTTCCCTCAACTTCGCATCCACTTCCTCGAACGTCCAAGAGAGACGAAGGCTGTTTTGACTCATCTCCAAGCCGGAGGTGGCGACGCCACCCGCATTGGCGGCTTTCCCCGGACCGAAGAAAACATGGTTCTTCAGGAAAAGCTCGGTCGCTTCCAAAGTGGTCGGCATGTTCGCGCCTTCCGCGACGACTTTGCATCCGTTGTCGATCAAAAAACGCGCGCTTTTGGCGTCCAATTCACCCTGGGTCGCACAAGGCAGGGCGATATCGCAGGGGATCGACCAGATGCCCGTGCTACCCGAATGGAATGATGCGGTGGGGACAAGATCCAGATATTCCTTGATCCGCCCGCGTCTGACTTCCTTGAGTTCTTTGACGATGCTGAGGTTGATCCCGTTATGATCCAGAATATAACCTTCGGAATCGCTGCAGGCGATGACTTTGGCGCCTAGCTGTTGGGCTTTCTCGATCGCATAGATCGCCACGTTGCCCGAACCGGAAACCACGACGGTCTTGTTTCTCAGTTCCATCTGCACATCCTGAAGCATCCGCTCCACGAAATACACCAGGCCGTAGCCGGTGGCTTGCGTACGCACCAAGGATCCTCCGTAGCCCAATCCTTTCCCGGTCAACACCCCTTGGGTATGGATATCGCGTATTTTCTTGTAATAACCGTAAAGATAGCCGATCTCGCGGCCAGAGACCCCGATATCGCCCGCCGGGACGTCGATGTCCGCGCCGATGTGACGTTGCAACTCGGACATGAACGCTTGACAGAAACGCATGACTTCTCCGTCCGATTTGCCCTTGGGGTCGAAATCCGACCCGCCCTTGCCTCCGCCCATGGGAAGCGTCGTCAGTGCGTTCTTGAAGACTTGTTCGAAACCGAGGAACTTGATGATGCTAGAATTGACGCTGGGATGCAGGCGAAGACCGCCCTTATAGGGACCCAAGGCCGAATTGAACTGGACACGGAAACCGCGGTTCACCTGGACCTTGCTTGAATCATCGACCCAGGCGACCCTGAAATGGATCAATCGTTCGGGTTCGACGACCCGTTCCAAGAGCCCTTCTCCGATCGACTCCGGATGTTTCTCGAAATAAGGAATCAACGAATCGAACATTTCCTTCACTGCGGCTAGGAATTCAGGTTCGCCGGCGTTGCGACGCTCAACCTGGGTATAAACGGATTCGACGTAGGATTTGGCACTCATGGTAAGATCCTCCCTGTTTAGGCTTATTATAGCGTCTTTTCGGTTGGTTTCGAAGAATCAATCGTACTTTCGTATCGCGTGTGAAGTGTGATAGAATGAAACTAATGAAAGAAGGATGAAGACATGCGCAAGTGGGGATTGTCTTTGTTGGTTTGTTTCTTACTGATGGGGTGTAGCGCCAAACCGAAAGATCCGATCACGGGCTTTAACGCCGTGGATCCGATCGAATACTTAAGTGTGGAAAAAGCGGAAACGACGTCGGTGTTCACAGGGAAAACGCAATACGGAAACACCTATGAAGCCGTCGGCGTGATGTTTGAGAACACGAAGGAAGCCAGACCGCATTCCGGGATCTCCTTGGCGGACGTGGTCTATGAGATTTCGGTCGACGGATGGGCGATTTCCAGGTTTTTAGGGATTTTTTCTTCAACATTCCCAACCAAAGTGGGACCCGTGCGCAGCGCACGTTTTCCCTTCGTACGGGTCATCCGCGAATGGGACATCGCCTTCACGCACTACGGTTCCGGCGCCGCCGGATTGGGTAATGTCCGACCTTTGATCGCGGATACGTATTTCCCCGTCCGCTTCGACGGACATACCGGACTCAACGACCAATACTTCTCCCGCGACCCTTCCCGCAATGCACCCCACAACGCCTATTGGAACGCAAAGGAAGCGTTGGAGATGATCCCCGAAATCGAAGTGAAGAGACACTTCACCTTCGATAAGAACGCCTATTATGCGGGGACGATCGTCCACAAGCTCGACCTGCGGTATTCCTCGACCAACCGTGTCAGCTACGAATACCTGCCTCAAGAACACCGTTATGCACGCTTTATCAACGAAGCGCCGATGATGGACGCCTACACCAAACAACAAGTCAAGGTCACCAACATCATCGTCCAGCACGCCCCGCATTACGCGGTGGAAGCCGTGAAATACATCATCGTCGAGTTCGAAGGCAGCGGCGTGGCCGAATACTTCATCGACGGAACCTACCTCAAGGGGACATGGAAGAAACCGAAGGAAGGGGAACCGACGACCTTCTATGACGACAAGGGAGAGGAAATCAAACTCCTGCCGGGGAACACCTGGATCCAGGTCGTCCACCCCGACATCACGATCACGAAGAACTAACCGGAGAAATCCGGTTTTTTTATGCAAAGTTGACTTGACACTTTATGCAAAGCGAACTATACTATAAATGCAAAGTTAACATTGCATAAACGAGGTAACATGAAAACGAAAATTCAGGAGTTACGCAAACAACATCGGATCAGCCAAGAAGAACTGGCGCTGGCCGTCGGTGTGACGCGCCAGACGATCACCTCGCTGGAAGTCGGGAAATACACGGCTTCGCTGGTCCTCGCCTACAAGATCGCCACCTACTTCGGGTTGACGATCGAAGACGTCTTCGACTTTACGTCGGAAGGGGAATGACATGGAAAAATTCAAACTCGACATCCAACGCCGAATCTACGGGTTCAGCGGACTGATTCTGCTTTTCGTCTTAACCTACTACTGCATGAACTTGATGTATGGCAACGGCGACGGAAGCAACGCCAGCGATTTCATCCGCGGGTTCCAGCTCGGCATCTTCTCGGCCATGGTTGGTGCGACCGTCGTCCGTATCCTCGTCTATAACGCCGCATTACGCAACGAAACGAAGCTACGCAAACTCCACATCGAAGAAACCGACGAACGCAACCAATTGATCGCACTGAAAGCCGGTGGTTTCGCCAGTTTGGTCGAACTGATCGTCTCGGTCTTGGCGACCCTGGTCGCCGGGTTCTTCAGTAACACTGTTTTCTTCACTTTATTGGGGGTCGTGCTCTTCATCGTCTTCCTGCGTCTCATCACGAAACTCGTCTATCAACGCATACTCTAGTCCGATAAAAAGTATCCCGCTCACGTTTGGGGGCTTCCTGATGTATAATAAAAAGTAAGTGAAGGAAACTTCAATGAATCGGGAGGATAGACTATGAAACACATTAAACGAATCATGCTCATCGGGGTCGCGACGCTACTGCTTTTGGTCGGCTGTGCGAAACCCGCGCAGAAAGACCCGGTCGTCGTCGCCACCATGCTGGACTCGGAAGGGTCGATCCTGGGACAGATGATCTTACAGATGCTGGAAGACAACGGCATCGAAACCGTCAATAAACTCAACTTCGGGACGCCGGACATCCTGCGCGCCGCGCTGGAAAACGACGAAGTCGACCTGGTGGTCGACTACACGGGATCCGGACAGTACTATCATCCGGAAGACGCGACCGATCCGACGATCTGGAACGATCCGGTCAAAGGCTATGAATTCACCGAAAAACTCGACCGTGAAAAGAAGAACATCTACTGGCTGACACCGTCCGCCGCAAACAATACGGAATCGATCGCCGTCACGCGTGATTTCGCGCAAACCAACGGGATCGTAGACATGGAAGACCTCGCCGAATACATCAACTCCGGCAAGGACTTCAAACTCATCACCTCCGCCAGTTTCGCGGAGAATCAGTTAGGCTTGTTGGGATTTGAGGAAGCGTATGGCTTCAAACTCACCAACGACCAACTCATCATCCTCTCTTCAGGCAACACGGCGGAAATGCTGCTGGCGTTAAGCAGCGGGACCAACGGCGTCAACGCTTCCTTGGTCTATGGTACCGACGGTGCCTTGGATAAGATGAACCTGTTGGTCGTCGACGATCCCAAACACATCCCCCCCGTCTATCTACCGGCCCCGGTCATCCGCGGCGATGTCCTGGATGTCTATCCGGAAATCCGCGAGATCCTGAAACCGGTCTTCGAATCGTTGACCTTGGAAGCCCTTCAGACTCTTAACGCGGCGGTGGCCTATGACGGCCAAAACGCGGCGGATGTCGCATCTGAATACCTGATCGAAAACGGATTCCTCGACGAATGAAAACCGGCCGCATCACGACCGCGGCCGGTAGTTTCCTTGCGTTGTTCGCGTTGACGCTGCTTCCCTGGGGAGAATTCAAAATCAACCGGGTCGCCCGCGGGATCCCCATCCAAGCGATGGGCTTTCTTGGATGGGCGATGTGGACGATCTCGATCGTAATCATCGTTTCAATCATCGCGGTGATCCGATGGAAACCGCGTCTTTTCAATGCGATCCTCAGCTGGATCCTTCTTTTCCTTCCTTCTCTTAGCTTGATCCTGCTTAGTCGATATACACCTACCGGAGTCGACTTCGATCCGAAAGTCGCCCGTATTTCACTGGGCATCGGCTTCTATCTCTTCTATGTCGGCGTCCTGCTTCTTTTATCCAAAACCGCGCATCCCAAACTCAAGATCTTTTTGTCCTTTTTGTTTATCCTTATTTTCTCGGGAAACATGGGTGCGTTGGGCTTGGTGCGCGAATACAGAAACATCGAAGAAACCTTCCTGCGCGAACTTTCGCGCCATCTTACCTTGGCGCTCTTTTCCGCCATGGCGGCGATCCTGCCGGGGATTTTATTGGGATATCTTGCGATGCGTTATCCCAAAACCCGTGAATGGGTCTTCGGTTTCGTCCATGTCTTCCAGGTCGCACCGACTTTATCGCTGCTAGCCCTGATGATGATCCCGCTGACCGCCTTATCCAAAGCATTTCCGTTCTTGGCGGATCTGGGCATCAAAGGCATCGGCTTCGCCCCGGCTTTCATCGTCTTGTTTCTCTATAGTCTCCTTCCCATCACGGCGAATACCTATGCGGGGTTAAAGCAGACCGATCCTTCCGTGCTGGAAAACGCCGTCGCCTTGGGGATGAGTCCCAGGCAAACGTTGATCAAAGTGTGGTTTCCGCTTACCTTGCCCTCGATCTTCGCCGGCATCCGTACCGCGATGACACAAAACATCGGGAACACGATCCTGGCGGGTTTGGTCGGCGGCGGGGGGATGGGTGCCCTTATTTTCCTGGGTCTCTCACAATCCGCCTTGGATCTGGTGCTCTTGGGGACGATCCCGGTGGTCGTCATGGCCTTGATCTTGGATGCGGTGTTTGAAGTCATTGAAGTCGGTACGGTACGAAAGTTGGGGGTGGACTATGATCGAAATCTCAGGGTTGAGTAAACACTACGGGGAGACATTGGCACTGGACAAAGTCGACCTGAAAATCAAGGACGGCGAATGTGTCGTGTTGATCGGACCTTCGGGTTGCGGGAAAAGCAGCCTGTTGCGCAGTATCAACCGCATGATCGACATCGATGAAGGGAACATCATCGTGGCGGGGAAAGATAATAAATCCTATCCGCCGCAGGAACTCCGCCGTAAAATCGGCTACTGTATCCAAAACGTCGGCTTGTTTCCGCACTATACCGTCTATGAAAACATCGCCGTCGTACCGCGGCTTGAAAAATGGGACGAGACGAGGATCAAGGAACGGGTCGAGTTTCTCATGAACCTCACCGGTTTACCTTTGAGCTACCTAACGAAAAAGCCCCATGAACTGTCCGGCGGGGAAGCACAACGGGTCGGTGTCTGCCGCGCGTTGGCGGCCGATCCCGACATCCTACTCATGGACGAACCTTTCGGGGCGGTGGATCCGATGACCCGCATCAAGATCCAGCTCGCCTTCAAAAACATCCAGAAAGAACTGAAGAAAACCGTCGTTTTCGTGACGCACGACGTCGAGGAAGCGATTTTATTGGCAGACAAGCTCGTGGTCATGCAGGAAGGGAAGATCTTGGGATACGACGTCCCCGAAGCCTTTGCGAAACACATGGAAGAAGATTTCGTCCGATTGTTTCTGGGGGAAGACTATCCGGTCAAACTCTTGAAGCGGCACGGGATCGATGACTATCTGAAACAAGACGGAAATACCGCGACCACCTTGCACGAAATCTTGGGACGCTTATTGAAGAGCGAAACCGGCGTCGTCGAAGTGATGGATATACAAAACAAGATCCATGAAATCCGATTCGAGGATCTGACCCGTTATCTACGCGAGGAAGAAAAACGATGAAGACAAGCATTGTCCAACATCTCAGATCCCATATCATGACCTTCATCTACCTGGTCCTGTTTTTAGTCTGGGTGTTCGGCTTCGATTCCTTCAAGGAAACCTTGGCGATCTGGTTTCCCGGCAGGATCGACCTGGTTTCCCGTACGACCCTCCCCGTCCTCACCCTCCAACACCTTCAAATCGTCTTGATTTCCACTGGTGCTGCTATCTTGGTCTCCTTGATTCTGGGCATGCTTGTCCATTTGACGCAGAGCGATGAATTGGAGTCGCTGGTGCTCGGCTTGGCCAACATTCTGGAAACGATCCCCTCGGCGGCGATCATCGCGCTGAGCGTCCCGCTGTTGGGCTATGGCAACGCCCCTGTCCTCTTGGCGTTATGGCTCTATGCGATCCTACCGATCTCACGTAACGTCATGGTCGGATTACGCGGCGTGATCCCCGCGATCCAAGATGCCGCCAAAGGTGTCGGGATGACGCCGATGCAACGGTTATTCAAGGTCGAAATGCCCTTAAGCCGACCCATGATCCTCGCCGGGATCAAGACCGCCTTGGTCATCAACATCTCCGCGGCGACCATCGGGGCGACCGTCGGTGCCGGAGGATTAGGCGTCCCCATCATCGCCGGCATCCGTACCTACGACCCTCTGCTTGTCCTACAAGGCTCCATCGCCGTGATCCTGCTTGCACTGCTGAGCGAAAGGGCGATCCGCTAACACTAAATCTTGCGAAATCCATCCCCCGAACGATTGACAACGCGTTCACGAATCGGTACACTAAAGTCAAGCGAAGGGGGAATGACCATGGGGAATCATTCGTCGCAACACAACAAGACAAGGACATTTTTCGTGTCCTTTTTTGTTTGAAAAGGGGAAACGATGGAAACAGGGGAAATGGCACAGTACGCATTGATTCAGACATATTTCGGGGATTCGCCGTATCATGAGAAAGCGTTTCTACGATGGCGTGAAACCGGGGGCGCACCGTTCAATTGGGCAGCGTTCTTCATCGGAAGCTGGTGGTTCTTCTACAAGCAGAATCTGTGGGTCGGGATCGCATTGTCCCTGATCCGTCTCATCGTGGCGACGATCGGGAATACGATGGTCAGGGATGTCATCGTGGTCGGCATTTCGCTATTCACCGGATTCATGGGGAACGCGATGGACTATCAACGATTGGAAAACCTGTTGACGGAAGTCGAACCGCTCGACGACGTCAATCGAACAGCCATTGTCAAACGAAAAGGGAAACCTTGGACCTTCGTCATCGTCCTGTTTTGCCTGGACATCCTGATTTCGTTCTATGTGTTTTATCGTATCTTAGCTTAATGATCATAAAAGGGGGCTTAGTGATGAATCTGGACAACACCCGCTGGTTCTTGACGAAAAACGCCGATAAATTCCCGCCCAAGCAAAGGGCTTCTTACCGCGAACAGTTGGAAACGGCGGACGAATACATTCTCAAACGTCTCCTGACGATCGAATTCGATGCACCTCGGAAGATGATCTGGATTTCCTTGTTTCTGGGCTTGTTCGGAGTGGATCGCTATATCCTGGAAGAAGACCGGACATGGATCGCCAAGGCGATCACCTTGGGTGGGTTCGGACTTTGGTGGCTACTCGACTTAGTGCGGATCGTACGACGCACCCAAGCGTCCAACGCCCGCAAACTCGAAGATGTGCTCCATGATCGTGAATATTTGAAAAAAGACAGGGCGAAGCTTAGCCATGGTTTGCTTTGGCTGGGTTTCGCGTTCACCTTCAACCTCCTCTTCTACTTTCTCTACAGTAAGTATTACCTGGAATTCTTCGGCGATGCCTACGAACCCTTCACGAAAACCGTGGTCCTGGTGGTCGTCGGGTTTATCTTGTGGGTTCCCGGCACCCTGCTTACCCTGGATGCCCTTCTGAAGAAGCTGGATCTTAGCCCGATTCTACACATGCTTCTCTTGTTGATCGGGCTGCCGCTCTTGATCGTCGTCCTTACGCAATCGGTCAATTTCATCACCGCCTGGTTCTTGTTGGGGAAGGAAGGGTATCTTGTCATGAGCGACTTCTCCGCCAAAACCTTCGGTCTGCTTTTCGTCTCCCTTTATGTCGGAAACGTGGGCGGGTACGCCCCGACCGACCCGTTACGCCTCTTCGTCCAGGTCGTGTTCTGGGTGATCGACCTGTATTGGATGCCTTTCGTCCTCTTGGTCGGACCAATTCTGATCACCTTCTTTCCCTACAAGATGTCCCAAAAACCAGACACCACGCATTGGAGACACCACTGAGTACGCAAATCTGAGGAGAATGTGCTACACTAAATTCGACCTATGAAGAGTACGGAAGAGACAGGCTCGTCGCCGTACCGCAACCTGCAAACGCAAGGTGCGAAATCCTGCGGGGAAACCCGGAAGATAGGGAGAGAACGTTCGTTTTTTCAATCCCCGTCTTCAGATGGGGATTTTATATTGGTCGGAAAGGGAAAGTATGCGAATCTACACGAATTTTGACCTATGGAACGTATTGAAAGTCTATCGCGGATTGGGGGAGGTTTCTTATCGCGGGGAAAGCTTCGACTTGGATCAGGAAGATGGGTTGCGTAACGTCATACGAAGATGCGTCGAAGACGGGGTGTTTGCCTGTGATGGCTGGGAAGCGATTCCCGTCCTCGACGGCTCGGCGATTTTGCCCGTTCGCTGGATCGGGGCGTTGGATTTTTTGAATCAAAGTACTGAAGGGAAGAAGGGGAACATGCAGTTGGGTACGGTCATGCTGAACCTGATCGAAGCGCAGGTTTTGATCCGAATCCGCAAAGACCGATTCTCAAACTCGCCAACTGGATGAAATCGGCTCTACCCTAACGCATTAATCTATGGTACGATTTCCCCAAGGAAAAAAACCATGGGTGAAAAACGCAATCTTTACGGTCTGGATCTAATGAAATTCATCGCGGCGATGCTCGTGGTCAGCGGACATGTACGGCCGTTGCTTTCTTATTCCCTTGAATTGGACGTTTTCGTCATCCATGTGCTTGCCCGCGTCACGATCCAGTTCTTTTTTATGACGGCCGGCTATCTTCTGTTTCGAAAAATCACGTTTCCCATCAAAGACAACAAACAAAACCGGATTATCCTATATAATTATGTCAAGCGGATCCTGATCCTTTATTCGGTTTGGTTCGGGATCTATACCTTGGTCATCCTGGTGTTCTTCACCAACGCCGTACCGTTCAACCTCTACGGGTTCTACATCTTCTACAAATTCCTGCTGGCGGGATCGCATCTCTGGTATTTGTTGGCCCTGGGAGTCGGAATGGTCGTCACGTATTTCCTGCTTCAGCGCTATTCGTTTAAAACGGTCTTGATCCTGGGGGCTGTCCTTTACCTGGTCGGTGTCTTCGGGGATGCGTACTACGGCGTTGCGCGCGATGTCGGCATCGCGGCGCCCTACGACCTCTATCTCAGCCTCTTCAATACGACCCGCGACGGCTTGTTTTTCGGAACCTTCTTCGTCAGTGCCGGCGCATATTTCGTCAAACACGACTTCCGCATCCGTCGACCCTTCCTCGGGTATTTCATCTTCATGGTCGCGATGACCTTCGAAGTCTTCTTGCTGAGGGCGTATAGCCAACCGCTCAACTTCAACATGCTGATCTTCGCCCTTCCGGCCAGCGTCTGCCTGTTCTCGGGGATGCTTGAAATCCAACTGAAAGAGCGCAAAATCTACAAGTGGCTGCGCGACGGAAGCCTGATCGTCTATCTGGTCCATCCTCTTCTGATGATGGTCCTCCCGATGATTTTCTCATCGGTCGGACTGGGGAACCTCTATCAAAACAGCCTGGTTCAATTCTTCGCCGTCGCATCCGTCTCCTACGCCTTCGCATGGGGCTTGATGACCTTGACGAAGAAGTGGTCCGTCCTGCATCTGTTGTATTAACACGAAAGGAATCGAATCATGGGAAGCAAACACAAACAGAATTATGCCAAGTTGTTGGTCCGTAGCGGACTCAACATCCATCCGGGGCAAAACGTGGTCATCGAGGTGGATGTGGAAAACGAATCGTTCGCGAAACGCGTCGTCGAGGAAGCCTATCTTGCGGGTGCGAAAAACGTCGTCGTACGGTACACCGACATCCGGGCGGATCTGCTTCGGATCCAAAACCAGTCGGTCGACGAAATCCGTACCGTCGAACATTGGGAGCGCGAGTCGATCGACGCCTACCTGCGCGACAACGGCTGTCATTTACTGTTGACTTCGACCTACATCGGCTTGATGGACGAGGTCGAAAACGACAAGGCCAGCGCCTACCAACAACGCGTGAACGAACTTCGCAACGTCGTCCGTCACCGCATGTCTTCCCATGGGATCCAATGGTGCATCGCGCCCGTCCCCAACCGGTTATGGGCGAAAGTCGTCTTCCCGCAACTGGATGAAAAAGAAGCTCTGAAAACGTTCTGGAAGACCTTGTTCGATTTGACCTACATGAGCAAGGACCTCGATCCCGTAACGACCTGGAACGCCCATCAAGATAAAATACGCCAACAACGCAACAAGCTCAACGCCCTGCATCTGCGCGAACTCCGGTTCAAGAATTCACTTGGGACCGATCTTACGGTCGGACTCAACGAACGGGTCAAATGGAGCGGCGGAAGCGATGTTTCCGACAAGAAAGTCTTCTTCAGCGCCAACATTCCGACCGAGGAAGTCTTCACTTCCCCGGATAAGTTCAAGGTCGACGGGAAAGTCGTCGCCAGCCGTCCCCTTTATGTGGCCGGCAGCGTGATCGAAGACTTCAGTCTGACCTTCAAGAACGGAAAAGTCGTGAAAGTCGACGCCAAGAAAAACAAGAAACTATTGGAGGACTTGATCGCGACGGACGAAGGGTCGTGCTACCTGGGCGAAGTCGCGCTGGTCGAACATTCCTCCAACATCTCCCGCAGCGGTCTACTCTTCTACAATACCCTATTGGATGAAAACGCGGCCTGTCATTTGGCCTTAGGCAAAGGCTTCGCCGGAGCCATCGACGGGGCGCGTGCGACCCCCGATGAAACCTGGACGAAAGCCAACCTCAACGTCTCCTCGATCCACATCGATTTCATGTTCGGTACGCCGGATCTGGAAATCAGCGCGGTCTGTGCGGACGGTGTCGTCGTCAAACTTTTCGAAAACGGGAATTATGCGAACTGACCGGGAAACCGGTCTTTTTCTTTATTTGAGAAAAGATTTAAACTTATTCCAATAAGTGTTAATATACACTCATAGTGTATGGTTAATCTTGCTCAGTTCATGTAAAACGTAGATAGTAACGTATAATATGCTTTTTAAGTGAAATGTGGGAGATTCGTCGGTAAAAGCATAGGGGGAAGTGCCGAAAGCGTAGTAGTACCGAGAAATCGGATGACCAAGGGGTCGGAAACGGGAGTGTGGGGATATGGAACAAGAAACGACAAGTTCCCAAACGGTCGTACGTCCACAAGAAGATGACGAAGACGGCGGGGGAAACAACCAATTGACGCATCAGTTCGGGGAAAGAATCAAGCATTTGCGCATCAGCGTCAGCCTCTCGCAGGAAGAACTATCCTTCCGCAGCGGTCTGCACCGCAACTACATCTCGGATGTGGAACGCGGTCGACGCAACATCTCCCTGAAAGCCCTCGACAAACTGGCGAAGGGTTTGGGCATCGCATTACGCGATCTCTTCTAATTCGGACATCACAGAAAAGGCTTCGGCCTTTTTTGTTTGTGGTATAATAAAACAGGTGATTCAATTGAAACTGATCCAACTGATCCTTACGATCATCATCGGGATGATCTTGCTTACCTACCTCTGGCCGCTCTTCCTTTTTTTCATTTTGGTGATCGGCTTCTATCTTCTACGCATGGTTTTCGCCGTCCGTAAGGCGGCACGCGACATCGAGCCGACGCCGACACAGCGGGATCTCTCGCAAGACGACGATATCGAACAACCCGTCCGCGGCGAAGTCTTCGACGCGGAATATAAAGAAAGAGAGTAATCCGCATGGACGCCAACGCTTTGGATTTCGAGCCGGTCACCGAAGAGGACTGTCCCAAGATCCTGGAATATCTGTATCGCTCAGGCATCGAAGAAAGCAACCACAACATCGTCAACATGTTCCAATGGCGACGTCAATATCCTTTATGGAAGTATGCCACCGATGAGTATCTGTTATTGTTGGGGATCCATAAAGGAACCCTGTTCATGTATATGCCCCTGTGTGCGCCCGAACAATTCTGCGCCGCGATCCTGAAGGGCAAGGAAATCTTCGAAACCGCCCATGTCCCCTTCGAACTTTCGTGCTACACGAAAGAAGGGGTCGAGAAAGTCTTGAAAGTGTTACCGGACACGAAGTTCGTCGAAGAGCGCGATGCGTTCGACTATGTCTATGAAGCGGAGAAACTACGGACGTTCAGCGGGAAGAAATTGCAGAAACGCCGCAACCACATCAACGCTTTCCATAAAGATTACGAAGGACGCTTCGTCTATGAAGCCATCGACGAATCGAACCTCGAGGATGTACGGGCTTTCCTTTATTCATGGAAAGACGACGAAGACCAGGACGAATATTTCAAGTATGAAAAACAAGGTGCGATGGACATCCTGGATTGTTATTCCAAAATCCCCTGGGAAGGCGGATTGATCCGCATCGACAAGAAAGTCCGCGCCTTCGTCATCGGATCGATGTCATCCACCCGCATGGTACAGATCAACATCGAAAAGGCCGACGACAGTTACCGTGGTTTATACCAAGTCGTGGAGAAAGAATTCCTCAACCATCACTTCCCGCACGCCACCTTGGTCAACCGGGAAGACGATATGGGCAACGAGCATCTACGGGCTGCGAAAATGGCCCTGGCACCGGTCTATTTCATCGAGAAATACCGTTTGAGGGAACAACATGAAACTTTACAGAGCATCGGCTACCGATAAGGCAATTCTGTATAAACAGTGGAAGGACGCCTTCGCCCACGATGACGGAGGGTCGATCGACTATTATTTCAACACGTACTACGACCCGACGGAGTGTTATCTTTTAAAGGAAGGGGAGTCGATTCTCTCCTCCCTGCAAGTCCATCGGCATACGATGGTCTTGCATGGGAAGCGCATCAGCGCTTCCTACATCGTCGGTGTCCTCACCCCGATGGAATATCGCCGCAAAGGATACATGAAGCATCTGATGGACGAAGTACTGGACATGTTATCCCATCAAGATCTCGTCACGGTCCTGCAGGGATACAATCCGGAGCTCTATGAACCCTTCGGATTCGAGAAGATCTACCGGCGCAAGAAAATCATGGTCGACAACACCATGATCCCTGTGCTGAGTTCGCAAGGGATCAGCTATACGGTCGACCCGAAGGAATTCCAAACCTTCTACAAAGAGTTCACCAAACATTTCACCGGGTACTTCACACGGGAAGACGGATATTATGAAAAGCGCTTCGGTGAATTGAAAGCCGAAGGCAAGAAAGTGTTGGTGCTGAAAGAAGACGGGATCGTCAAAGGCTATTGCATGTTCGGCATCCAATCCAAAAGCATCGACATCGAAGAAATCCTGTACGTGGATGCCTTGAGCTGCCTCAAAATGATTTCGACGCTGCTCAACGGAAAAGAAAAAGTTTTCCTGCATGTCAGCGAACATGAAGAACTGACACGGATCCTGCCCGGATCCAGTGCGAATCTGGAAGAATATATGAGCGTTCGGATCAATGATTTCGATCTATTCAATAAACTTTACGATACCCGTGTCAGCAGTGCGCGCCAAGCGATGTCGCTGAGCGGCAAACCGCTTTGGATCCACGATAGCCAATAATGAAAGCCTATTTTGACAATTGGTTCACAATTGACAAAACAGGTCGGAGTGCCTATAATTGATATGTCACATGAGGAGGACTTATCCATGACAGCAAGAATTGCGATTAACGGTTTTGGACGTATCGGACGCCTTGCGTTCCGCTTAATGGCTGGAAAAGCAGAATTCGATATCGTTGCGATCAATGACCTGACCGACGCCAAGACATTGGCCCATCTATTAAAGTATGACTCATCCCAAGGACGTTGGGATGGCCATGAAGTTTCCCACACCGAAAACGGCATCGTCGTCGACGGCAAGGAAATCCGTATCTATGCGGAAAAAGATCCCATAGCGCTTCCTTGGGGAGCATTGAACGTCGACGTCGTCATCGAATCGACCGGATTCTTCACCGACAAAGTCAAAGCCGAAGCCCACATCAAGGCCGGCGCACGTAAAGTCATCATCTCCGCTCCCGCAAAGGGCGAAGGCGTTGAAACCGTCGTCTACAACGTCAACCACAACATCCTGGACGGCAGCGAAACCATCATCTCCGGCGCTTCCTGCACGACCAACTGTTTAGCCCCGATGGCGAAGGTTCTTAACGATTCCTTCGAAATCATCAACGGCACGATGACGACCATCCACGCCTACACCAACGATCAGAACACCTTGGATGCCCCGCACCGCAACGGCGACCTACGTCGTGCACGTGCCGCCGCCGCCAACATCGTTCCGAACTCCACCGGCGCCGCCAAAGCGATCGGCTTGGTCGTTCCTGAATTGAAGGGCAAACTCGACGGAGCCGCGCAACGCGTTCCCGTCATCACCGGATCCATCACCGAATTGGTCGCCGTCGTTGCGAAACCTTGCACCAAGGATGAAGTCAACGCCGCGATGAAAGCCGCTTCCAACGAATCCTTCGGTTACACCGAAGACGAAATCGTTTCCAGCGACGTCATCGGCTGCACCTTCGGCTCCTTGTTCGACGGTACGCAGACGAAAGTCCAAAACGTCGGCGGTGTCTGCTTGGTTAAGGTTGCCGCTTGGTATGACAACGAAGCTTCCTACACGAACCAATTGGTCCGTACGGCTGCTTTCTTGGCTTCCAAGATCTAGTAAGTCCTCGACTATCAACGAGAAGCGTATCCTCACGGGTACGCTTTTTTCATTCGATCCTATTTGTATGGATACAGTTCCTCTCTGACTTCGGGCAGCTTATCCATCAGATAGATCAATCTTCGAATCGGATCGCTCACCGGATAAACCCCCTGTTCCCATTTTTCAATCGATTTCTTGGTGACACCGAGGATTATCGCAAACGCACTTTGCGTATAGCCTAACTTCATTCTGAAATCACGCAGATAGGTTGAGTCGATATAGGATAGATCCAAGACATGATAGGTTTTCGTTGGGTTTCCAAAGATCGAATTCTTGTCCATGGCTAGACCTCCTTTATATAATTTCACCGAGTAATTTTCGATAATTCGCAATATTCTTTTCCGACTGATTGTTTCCCCCTACGAATTCTATACACATAGAGCGTACCAAACCCTATCCAATAGGGTAAATTAATCATACACTTTCTCATTGATCGATTCAAGAGATACAAGAATTTCTATGCGTCGCATGAAAAGATTATATTCCTTGAAATATACCCGTGGGGGGTATATAATGCCTACGAGGTGAACGTTATGAAACTAACCACGTATTCTGTAGAAGGCATGTCCTGCATGCACTGTGTCCATCATGTCACGATGGCATTGAAGGATGTCCAAGGCGTCAACGATGTCAAGGTATCCTTGGCTGAAAAAACCGCGTTGGTGAATGCGGACGAATCCGTCAGCTTCGAAGCCCTGAAAGCGGCTGTCGAAGACGCGGGTTACCAATTGGCTGCGAAGTAGGCTGTCGATGGAAGAAAAAACCTACATCGTCACAGGGATGACCTGTGCAAGCTGCTCGGCGGCGGTTTCAAGATCCCTGAAGAAACTCGAGGGGATCGAAGCGGCCGATGTCAATTTGACGACGGAGAGGGTAACGGTGCGCGCAGAGCGCACCCTTCCTTTTAGTGACCTTAAGCTCGCGGTCGAAAAAGCCGGGTATGGGCTTGAGGAGATTTCGTCCGTCCGCAACGTCAGTCTCGACATCGAAGGCATGACCTGCGCCAGTTGCTCGGCGGCGGTCGAGCGGGCATTGAAGAAACAAAACGGGGTGACGCTGGCCAGCGTGAACCTTGCGACCAATAAAGCGACCGTAAGCTACGATCCTGCGATCATCAAGATGCAGGCACTGAAGAAGGCCGTCGAGAACGCCGGATACAAAGCCAGCGAATCCCAAGCCGTCATCAACGTGGACGAAGACACGCGTCGACGTGAAGCGGCACTGAAAGAGATGACCTTCAGGCTCAGTTTAGCCGCCGTTTTCGCTATCCCTTTACTTTACATCGCGATGGGGCACATGTTTCCGTCGCTCAAGATATGGCTACCCGAATTCCTCAACCATCACAAATACCCTGAAACCTTCGCGATGGTCCAGTTGCTTTTGACCCTTCCGATCCTGTATGCGGGACGTAAGTTCTTCACCATCGGTCTGAAAACCTTACTCAAAGGATCCCCCAACATGGATACCTTGGTCGCGATCGGTACCGGCGCCGCTTTCCTCTATGGCGTCTACAACACGATCCTCATCTACGGCGGCGACATGGACTTGGTCAACGACCTGTATTTCGAATCCGCCGGGGTCGTCATCACTTTGATCCTTTTGGGGAAATGGCTTGAAGAGCGCTCCAAAGGGAAGACCAGCCAGGCGATCAAGAAACTGATGGGCTTGGCGCCCAAGACGGCGCATTTAGTGGTGGACGATGAAACACAGGACGTTTCCCTTGAAGACGTCGCCGTCGGCGATTTACTTCTCGTGAAACCCGGTGAAAGGATCCCGGTCGACGGCATAATCGAGCGCGGACAATCCGCGGTCGATGAAAGCATGCTGACGGGGGAAAGTTTACCCATCGATAAGAATCCGGGCGACCGCGTTACCGGCGGATCGCTCAATCGCAACAGCGTCTTGACGATGCGGGCGAAAGCGGTCGGCGAAGCCACCGCCTTGGCCCAGATCATCAAACTGGTCGAAGACGCGCAAGGGAAGAAAGCCCCGATCGCCAAACTCGCGGATGTCATTTCCGCCTACTTCGTTCCGGTCGTCATCGTCATCGCCTTCGCAGCCGCCGGATTCTGGGCACTGCAAGGCAAGGAATTCTCCTTCGTCCTCAATAGTTTCGTGACCGTGTTGGTCATCGCGTGTCCCTGCGCCCTCGGGCTGGCGACACCGACCGCGATCATGGTCGGAACCGGAAGAGGCGCTCAGTTGGGTGTCCTCTATAAAGGCGGGGAAGCGCTGGAAACCGCACACCACGTCAACGCCGTCATCTTCGATAAGACCGGGACATTAACCAAAGGCATGCCGACCCTGACCGACATGGTCAGCTTCGGATGGGACGAGAACGAACTTCTAGGGATCCTGGCGAGTGCGGAATCCGTCTCCGAACATCCCTTGGCCTTGGCCGTCGTGGCGAGCGCCAAAGAAAAGAACCTAAAATTATCCGCCGTCGATACCTTCACCGCCGTGAGTGGAAGAGGGTTGAAAGCGGTCGTGGACAAGCATGAAGTCTTGATCGGGAATCCGGCGTGGATGAAAGAAAACAACGTCGATTTCCCGGGAAACAATCGTTTGGACGAATGGTCCAAGGAAGGGAAGACCGTCCTCTTGGCCGCCATCGACAAGCAAGCCGCCGGGATGATCGCCGTGGCGGACGTCGTGAAGGAATCCTCGAAAGACGCGGTCGCCAAGCTCAAGAAAATGGGCATCAAGATCGCGATGATCACGGGGGACAACCAAAAGACGGCCAACGCCATCGCCAAGCAGGTCGGCATCGACTGGGTCTTGGCGGAAGTGCTGCCTCAGGATAAAGGCAACGAAGTCGATAAACTCAAGCAACAAGGCTATGTGGTCGCGATGGTCGGGGACGGCATCAACGATGCGGTCGCATTGGCCAAAGCGGACACGGGGATCGCGATCGGATCGGGGACGGATGTCGCCATGGAATCCGCGGACATCGTCCTGATGCGCAGCGATCTTTCGGACGTGGTCAGTGCCCTGAAACTTTCCAAGGCCACCCTCACCAACATCAAACAGAACCTCTTCTGGGCCTTCATCTACAATATCGTCGGGATTCCCTTCGCCGCCGGCGTGTTCTATTACTTCGGCGGACCGCTCCTCAACCCGGTCTTCGCCGGTGCCGCCATGGCGATGAGCTCGGTCTCCGTCGTCACCAACGCGCTTCGTCTACGCTTCTTCAAACTGAGGTAACCCCATGAAACACTGTGAAATGCACAACGAGAAACACACCGACCGCGACGAAAAGCAGATCCAAGACCTAAGCAACCGACTCAACCGCTTGGAAGGACAGATCCGCGGACTCAAGGCCATGGTCGAAAACGATGTCTATTGCGACGACATCCTCATCCAGGTCGCGGCCGTCAAATCGGGTCTGGACAGTTTTTCATCCCAGCTCTTCGCCCAGCATCTACGGACCTGCGTCGTCCGCGATCTGCAAGCCGGCGATCCCGCGATCATCGACGAAGTGCTGACGACCATCAAACGGTTGACACGCTAAATGGAACGTAAACTCGACATCGCGGGGATGACTTGTTCATCCTGCGAAGCCAAAGTGAAAAGGGTGCTTTTAGGCGTGGAAGGCGTGAAGTCGGCGCAAGTGTCTCATTCAACGGGGACGGCGTTCATCAAAGGGAAAACCTTACCGAGCGATAAAGTCCTCAAGCAAGCGATCGAAAACGCCGGCTATGCCATGCGGAAAGAGAAATTCCCCTGGGGGTTCGTCGGACTCTTGTTGGGGGCGATCGTCGTGTTCTTCGCCACCCAATCGCTCTATGGAACCCTGACCTTCGACCCCACGAACTCGACGGTCACCTTGGGGTTGGTGGTCGCCTACGGGTTGGTGTCATCACTCCATTGCATCGGGATGTGCGGCGGCATCGCTTTCAGCACCTCGGTCTCCGCCCAAATCAAAAAACCGGTGCGTCGCGTCTGGCAATACCAAAGCGGACGCATCCTTTCCTATACGATCAGCGGGATCGTTTTGGGGATGATGGGGAAGGTCTTTACGATCAGCCCCCTCTTCACCAACGCCTTGCTTTTGGTCGCCGGACTCTGGATGATCTTCCTCTCGTTGACCATGGTCAAACTCATCAAAGTCAATCTCCCCGAGTTCAACTTCATTAAAGGGAAGAAAGATCGCGGTCCTTTCTTCATCGGACTACTCAACGCACTGATGCCCTGCGGGTCCCTGCAGACCATGCAGGTGATGGCGCTGGGAAGCGCCAACCCATTATTGGGTGGCGGGATCATGTTGGTGTTCGGTCTGATGACCGCGCCTTCCCTGATCTCGATGCAATGGCTGGGAGCGCGCATCAATGCGATCAACGGACGACGCATCCAAATCGTCGCCGCCGTCCTGGTGGCGCTGATGGGCATCCAGATGACCTTGCGTTCACCGATCGTCGCCGCCCCCTTGAACGACCTGGTGATGAACATCACCGGACAAAAAACCATGGCCCCGATCGTCGACGGCTACCAAACCGTCAACCTCCATTTAGACCGCGGGACCTATGTCTTGGATTATGCGGCGGTCAAAGCGGGCATCCCCGTCAAACTGACCTTCTCCTGGGAAGGCATCACGGGATGCACCAACCCTGTCAACCTGACTTTCATCGATCGTCTGGTCGATATCAAGAAGAACCCCGAACCGATCATCTTCACCCCCGAAGAAACCGGGAAACTGGAAATCGTGTGTTGGATGGATATGGTCCGTACGTATCTCTATGTCAACTAAAAAGGTCTCGCGACCTTTTTTACTTCAGTAGTTTCTCGACGATTTCAGGCAGTGCCGGTTTATGCAGGTGATAGCCCTGACCATAGTCGGTCTTCAACTTCACCAAGTACTCCAATTGATTCTCATATTCGATCCCCTCTGCGATGACTTCCAGATTGATGGAATGGGCGAGGCTGACGATGGTCGCGATGACCGCGTCGATTTCGTGGGAACTATGGATGCGGCTGGTGAACCCCCGGTCGATCTTCAGAAGGTCGATGGGCAGACTGACAAGATAGGTCAAGGATGAATAGCCTTTCCCGAAGTCGTCCAAGAGGATTTTCACGCCGTTGGAGCGCAGGATCCGCAGATTATGCAGGGCGGCTTCGTAGTTCTCGATCAGTCCGGTCTCGGTGATTTCGATTTCGATCTCACCGTTTTTTATTTCGTATTTCTTCAACAAGCCGATGATCTTGCGGACAAACTCGTCGTCGGCGATCCCGCGCGAGGAAAGGTTGATCGCGATCGGGATGCTTTGGTGGCGGATACTACGCCATGCGATCACCTGCTTGAACACATTCTCGAAAACCCACAATTCGATCTTCCCGATCAAGCCGGTGGTTTCGGCCAAAGGGATGAACGTATCCGGCGGGACATGGTCGCGGCCGGTCGGTTTCCATCTCACCAAGGCTTCCATCGACGCCAAACTGTGGTCGCCCAAGTCATAGATCGGTTGATACATCATATAGAGTTCGTCGTTGTCGACGGCTTTGCGGAGTTCGTTGGTCAGTGCGATCGAATGGAGACGGGAATCATGGAGGGCGTCGCTGAAGAACACGTAGGTGTTCTTCCCTTTGCTTTTCGCCTCGTACATCGCTTCATCCGCACTCTGCATCAAATCGTCGAAGGTTTCATCGTCTTTGGGATATTGGGCGACCCCGATGCAGGCGGACACATCCAGCCATTGCCCGTCGATGCTTCTCAGTTTCCGCAAGGAAGCATAGATCGAAGCGATGCGATTGTAGAGCTCGGTTTGATCGACGGTCTCGATCAGGAATCCGAAACCATCCCCGCCCAGGTTCGCCACCACTTCCGGATCGTCCACCAAGAGCGACATATCGTTGGCGATCTCCACCAACATCCTGTCCCCCACCGAGTATCCGTGGAAGTCGTTGATGTTTTTGAAATCGTCGATGTCCAGATAAAGCAAAGTGAACGGAACATGCGGTTGCGCATGGATCCTTTCCTGGATCTTCTTCGCGAAGCCATGCCAGTTCAACAAGCCGGTCAAGGAATGGTAATAGGCCAGCCGCGTCAATTCTTCCTCGTAGTTTTTGGATAAGGTGATGTCGGTATGCGACCCGGCGACTTTCACGATCTTGCCGTCCTGGTCGATTTGCGATGTCCCGTGGGTGCGGATCCAAGCGATCGACCCGTCGGCGCGAACCACCCGATACATCATCTCCAGGTTCTCCGTCGGTTCGGCGATGAATTTCTCGGTCTTCAGCATGAACTCTTCACGGTCTTGAGGGAGGATGAACTTCAGCCAATCTTCAAGCACCGCCAATTTCGCTTCTTCTTCGGAATACCCCAGATTGCGAAGCAAGGTCCGGGACATGGAATACTTCTTCGTCTCCCCGTCGTATTCCCAGATCGAGTCGAAGGATCCCTTCACCGCCAGTTCGAACCGTTGTTCGCTGATGCGCGTCTTCTGAAGTTGTTTCTGCAGGTCGACATTGGCGATCTCGGTCTTCTTCTTCGCTTCTTCATATAAATCCAAGGTCGATACGACCAGCACATAAAGCAAGATCGCGGTGATGCCCACGTAGACCCATCCTTTGATGGTCTGCAGGAAATGGTAGTACGAGGTATCGCCGAACATGAATTCGAGCAACTTGTCCGTGGTTAAAATCCAGACGACGCCATACATCAGATAGATGACGGTGATTCGGATCGCGGATCGATAAGGCGTTAGTTTTCGATTGAATTGGAAAAGACGTGGCGTGTCGTCGTTATTTCTCATAATGGCACCCGAATCCTTCTAGTTTGTATTATAGCGTATATCTTCGTCGCACGCAAAAAAGAAAAATCCCGCAAAGAGCGGGATCAGGGTTGTTCGATCAGGACGAAGTTGATTTTACCGGCTTGCAGGAGGTCGACCAGTTTCCCCGCGGTCAAATCGACTTGGCCGATGACGTTGGTGTATGGGGTGGAAGGCAGGTTCTTCAATGCAATCTGCATTTCCCCTTCATAAGGTCCGGCCAGATGGTTGTCGATGGTGAGGGAGAGACGGTCCCGGTTGACGGTGTTGAAGGGTTGGATGGCGGCGTGTTGCCTGAACTGCACTGCGCGCAGGATCTGCGCCGCGCTGTCGCTTCGCGCCTTGAAGCGCATCTGCAAGAGCGCTTCCTTCAGGTGGGTCTCAAGTTCGGGTTGGAAATACACCGGGACTTCGACTACGTTGCGGCTCACGACCCGGGTCAAGTCTTCCATTTCCTCCCGTGAAGCGGGATTCACCCCGAACCCCAAGGTATCGAAGAGATTCATGGCGACCAGTTCGCTGGCGCTCAAGTTGGTCGAGAGATGGCGTTGGCTTTCGATCGTCGGACATCCCTTCGCCAAGGGGAAAGCCGGGGAACTCGAAGCGAGGGTATTGACCCACACCCCGACTTCGATGCCGGTCGATTTAAACAAGCGCGTGCGGTTGACGCAGTTCTCGTAGGAACATCCGGTATCCGGATGGACATAATACGGATGGACGGCACTGTATTGTTTCAAATTCCCTTTGGCCTGGATCGCCTTGATCCGACCGATCGGATCCTCCAGCGCCAACCCGTTGTCCTCGATCAGGATCCCGTAGGTGTTCTGAGTCATCGTGACGACGAAATCATGGCGCTCGAACCCGCTCTCAAGACGAAGCGCGCGAAATCCAAGTTCGGCCAAGGGCTTCAGGTCGTTGCGGTTGAATCCGACCTCGTTGAAGGTTTCCTCGGTGATCATCGCATGAAGGCGGAACCCGGATTGTCGGATCGAAGCGCACAGTTTGGACAGCGACTCATCCGCTTTTCCGCGATGAAACAGGGAAGCATGCATGACAAGATACACTTCGCTGTACGCCAAGGCTTTCGCATCGTGCAGGTAGGTGTTGATCTGGTCCTGGGACATCGACAACAAATCGATGGTGATCGCGAGTTTGGTCATTGGGAATCCTCCTTGAATCGGTCGGCGACTTCGACCAGACGATCGGGTATGAGGATATGTTGGGGGCATTTGGGGATACATTCCCCGCATCGGACACACGCCAAGGCTCGCTCCGACGCTTCCATCCAATTCAGATAGCGGTCTTTGCCCTGTTCAAGATTATCGTAGATGAAAGAATCGTTATAATAGCTGAAGTTCACCGGAATGTCGATGCCGTAGGGACAAGGCATACAGTAGCGGCAACTCGTGCACGGGACTTTGATGCGCTCCCTCATCTTTTCGGCGATCTCCAGGATCATGTTGCTTTCATCCTCTTCCATCGCGACGAAGTTCGTAAAGGTCTTCAAATTATCCAAAACCTGGATGCGCGTGGACATCCCGGATAGCACGGTCTCCACATTCCAGAACGACGCGACCCAACGTAGGGCGAACGAAGCGGTCGACCAGTGGGGATGGTATTCATTGAGGGTCGTGCGGAGTTCGGCGGGCAGACGGGCCAGGCTTCCGCCCTTGATCGGTTCCATGATCCTCACGGGGATCCCCAGCGACTCAGCCAAATGCAAACCTTTCAAACCCGCTTGGTAATGCGTATCCATATAATTGAGTTGGATTTGGCAGAAATCCCAGGGATGATGGGTGAGGATGCTTTCGAAAACATCGAATTCGTCGTGGAAGGAGAATCCGATCCGCTTGATCAATCCGACATCCTTCGCCTGGCTCATCGCATCGAACACGCCCAAATCCTTGAGTTTCTCGAAGCGGTCTTTATCCAAGGCATGAAGCAGATAATCGTCGATGTACGTGACCTGCAGGTTCTGAAGCTGCTTCTGAAGATACGTGAAAAAATCTTCCTTGGTCGTAATCAACCAGACGGGGCTTTTGGTCGCCACCCTGACTTTCGTGCGGTCGATGGTTTTCAACCATTTTCCAAGGACGAGCTCGCTTTGTCCGTCATGATACATATACGCCGTATCGAAAACATCCACCCCGGCGGCAAGGGCCATATTGAAGAGGGTGAACGCTTCACGTTCATCGATCTTCCCCTTGGCGTCGCACGGCAGACGCATGCATCCAAAACCCAACAGGGACATTTCCGTCCGCGATTTACCTAAGACTCTTTTTTCCATGGGATCACCTGATTTCATTGTAGGGTAGAGCGGGATGAAATACAATGCAGGGCGCAAAAAAAGCATGGACATGATATACTTAAAAAGCAAAGGGAGTGATGGATTCATGAAACTATTCAACTCGAAAACCAACAAGAATGAAGAATTTGTCCCGCGTCATGCGGGAGAAGTCCATATGTATGTCTGCGGACCGACCGTGTACAACGAAGCCCACATCGGGAATGCACGTCCCATCATCGTGTTCGACACCTTGCGGCGGCTTTTCGAAGCGCATGGAATGAACGTGGTTTACGCCAGTAATTTCACCGACGTGGATGACAAGATCATCCAGAAGGCGATCGCCGAGAACGTGGACGAGAAGGTCATCACCAGCCGCTACATCGACGCCTACAATGCCGTCCGGGACAGCCTGCACACCCGCCCGCTGACCTACGCCCCGAAAGTCACGGATACGATGGATGCGATCATCGCCTTCATCAAGGCGTTGGAAGACAAAGGGTTCGCCTACAACGTCGACGGGAATGTGTATTTCCGGGTCAATAAAGTGGATAACTATGGGGAAATCTCGAAGCAGAACGTCGACGACCTGCTGGTCGGAGCACGGATCGAAGAAGAAACCGAGAAAGAAAGCCCCTTGGATTTCGCATTATGGAAGAAAACACAGGAAGGGATCCAATGGGATTCCCCCTGGGGAAGAGGTCGTCCGGGATGGCACACCGAATGTGTCGTCATGATCAACGACCGTTTCCACGAGATGATCGACATCCATGGCGGCGGGATGGACTTGAAGTTCCCCCATCATGACAACGAGGTCGCGCAATCCAAAGCCCTCCTAGGCCACGGGATCGCCAACACCTGGATGCACAACGGGATGTTGAACATCGACGGGGAGAAAATGTCCAAGTCCTTGGGCAACGTGATGCTGGCGAAAGACATCATCGCCAAGATCGGTGCCAACGCGACACGGTGGATGCTGTTGATGGCGCATTACCGCGCCCCCCTCAACATCTCCGAGGAAGCGGTCGTCCAGGCGCAGACGGAACTCGCGAAAGTCGAGACCGTACTGAAACAAACCGAGATCAAGGCGCAACTCAGCGGGTTTTCGCTGGAAGGTCCGGCAGATCAAGCCAGCATGACCGCCTTCTTCGACGCGATGGATGACGATCTGAACACCCCCAACGGCTTTATGGCCCTCTTTGAAACGATGAAACCGTTGAATCAGGCACTGCGTAGCCGCACGCCCGATGCGACGATCGTCGCATCCTATTATCAAGCCGTACGCCGACAACTGGATGTCTTCGGCATCGATTTCCCGGTTGTCGAATTGACCCAGGAAGACCGGGACGATTATGAAGCGTACAATCAGGCGAAAGCGGGAAAAGACTTCGTTAAATCCGACCTCATCCGCGCGAAACTGGCGGATAAGGGAAAACTTTGATGAAACAGCCAAAGGAACTCAACGGTTCCGTACTGGCGTTTGTCGGGGATGCCATCCTTAGTTTGAAGGTACGGACCTTGCTTGTGGAGAAAGGGTATACCAAACCCAAGGATCTACAGGAACTCTCCGTCCGCTATGTCAGCGCGAAAGCGCAGGCGAAATTCGTACATCGGCTGATCGAAGAGAATGAGCTTAACGAAGAAGAACTACTGATCTATAAACGCGGCCGCAACTTCAAAAGCGATAGCGTTCCCAAGAATACCGATGTCACGACCTACCGCTGCGCCACGGGATACGAGGCGTTGTGGGGATATTGGTATCTATCAAACATGACAGACCGCTTGGAACAAATCTGGAACCAAATGCAAACCCGCGTTCAGGAGGACTATGGCACAATATATCTACGGGAAAAACGTGGTGAAACAACGACTACAAACAAAAACGGGAGTACGGAAGCTGATCCTGAATAAAGCCAATCCTTGGAAAGAGGGCGAAGACCTTGCGAAAGCCGGGAAGATCGCCGTCGAATACATCGATTTGAAGAAAATGGATCAGTTGGCGCAAGGCAGCCATCAGGGATGCATGATCGAGATCGACGACTTCAAGACCTACACTTTACAGGAAATCCTGAAAGGTGCCAAAGAAGACGCGATCGTCGTCCTGCTTGACGGATTGGAAGATCCGCACAACCTAGGAGCGATCCTACGCAGCGCGGATGCCGCCGGGATCGACGGCATCGTCATCCCCAAACACCGCAGCGTCTCCTTGACACCGACGGTCGCCAAGGTATCCACCGGAGCGATCGACACGGTCAAGACCGCCGAAGTCACCAACCTCAACCAAACCATCATTGAACTTAAGAAATTAGGGTTCTGGATCTTTGGGACGGGCATGGGGAAAGACGCGCGCGATTACCGCACGGTCGACTATAAAGGGAAGATCGCGCTGGTCATCGGATCGGAAGGCGAAGGGATTTCGCGGCTTGTGAAAGAGAACTGCGACTTCATCGTCAAACTACCGATGATGGGAAGCGTCCAATCCTTGAACGCTTCGGTCGCCGCCGGGATTTTGTTTTATGAAGTGTTGAACCAACGATTCCCCGCCAAGTAAACCGGGGGAGGAATGTCTATGCATCCGTCGTTTCCGCATGATGACGAATTGGTGTACTACCTGCGTCAAAAATGCGAATGGAGTGAAAACACCATTTTGCGCAAATACCACAGGGCTCTTTGGGCAATCATCCACTCCTGTCAACCATCCAGCGTCCATCAATCGTCGCTGGAAGACCTCTATCAAGAAGGATGCATCGCGCTGCTTGAAAGCGCACATCACTTCCGCGAAGACCTCGGCGTCAGCTTCGGACACTTCGCCCGCGTCTGCATCGAGCGGGAAATCCGTTCTCTCTTACGCCGTTACCGCAGTTCTTCCTATGCGCTGCTCTCCCACTCGCTCTCTTTATCCATGAGCGTTTCGGAAGACGAGAACGTATTACTGATGGACACCATCGCCAACACCGACAACCACTACGATCCGATCTACATGGCGAACCTGGGGTTTTGCCTCTCGCGCATCGACAAGATCAAGGAAGAGCTCGGGGAAGACGGCTGGTTCATCTTCAACCGGCACAGCGAAGGCTACAGTTACAAGGAAATCGGAAGCATGCTGCAGATGAGCGACAAGACCGTCGACAACAACCTTCAAAGAATCCGCAAGAAACTGGCGTCCATGTTTGACTAAGACAGG